>JAXDJO010000067.1:0-26475 GCA_034667525.1 Actinomycetota bacterium | reverse complement strand
CACCCGTGCGAGGGGTGCGCTCTACCAGCTGAGCTACTGGCCCTGAACGGGAAAGGATAAGGGCGGATCGTGCACCACGGCAGCGCTCGCTGCCTATCCACTCTCCAGGGTGGAGACGTGTTCCTGGAGTGCATCTCGCAAGGCGCTCTGGATCGTCGAGGTTGTGAAGTCCCCGCGTGTGCGTTCGATGATGGATCTGGCGACATCGGTCAGCCGTCGCAGACCTTGGGTGATCCCATCGGGATAATCCATCGACACGAGGGTGTAATAGATATCGTCCATCGCCCGAAGTAACTGCTCGCATCGATCCAGCTCCCCATGACGCATCAAGTCGAGGATGTGGCGCCTGAGCTCCCCTATCGCCTCGGCCATCCCCTTGAGATACGGGGCCGGCCCGAGGCCCAGATCTTGCGGAGTGGGAAAGGCAGCTGCGGTTACGAGCGCGAAGGTGATCCGGGCCTCCGCCAGTTCCTTCTCGGCGTCCTGCACGAAGCCTGCATAGAGGATGTCGCCGTGCGCGGCAAGAGCGCTGCGCGCTTCGTTCAGATGACTCTCGGCCTCCTCCAGAAGGCCCGCAGCAGTCTCCATCTCGTAACGGTGCATTGCCCGGATGGCGTTGCCGCAGACCCGGATCGATGTACGGCTACTGCTCAGTCCCCGCTCGCGTGCAGCGGTCTTCGCATCGAGCTCGACGCGGATCGATCGTCCGATCTCTTCGAGGTCCATCTCCTCAGACTATCGAGGAGCTACCGCCGGCGTTCAGCCGCCGCGGCCCTCAGCGCCAAGCGGTTCGAAGAAGCGAGGTTCCTCGGAGGTTTGACGACGGTTCTCGGTGGAGCGAAAGTCTCTTACCAATTCGGCTCGCCGGCGTTTGGCCACCAGCAAAAGGGCAACGTAAAGAGCGAGCGAGATATCCAAGAACACCTGCAATTCCCACACTGCTCCGCCGACGAGGACGGCGGTCACGGCTGTGAGAACGACTCCCGCCCCCAGTGCAAACAGGATCCTCCTGCGCCGCCTCTGACCTCTTCGAAAGGCAGCGCGCTCCAGACGATCGCGAGACTGCGGAACAACGATCCAACGACCTTCAGCGTTAGCGCGGGGTGTGCGGGGAGCGATCAGGTCGAGTCGCTTCTTGAAGCGTTGAGCGGCTGAGTAAGGAGCCGTCTGCCGTGCCCGCCACGCAGCAGGAATGATGAGTGCAAACCAGGCCATCACCAGAACTGCCAGGAACAAGATCGTCAAATAGCTTCCTCAGATCAGCCGTTATCGGGGCACACGTTACATGGCGTGATTGAGAGAGTCGCGGATTTCGCGCTGGTGCAGCGAGCGACGTTTTCGCACCTCCCGGACGGGAAACTGCCCGATCGTCGCGATGCTCCTACCCGAGCTGGTCTTGCTATCTCGCGGCCCTCAGACCGAAGATGACCTTGATATTTCGCGGCCCTCGTACCGGGGATGTCCGCAGGGAAGGTATACAAAAGGAGCCCACCCCGACCTAAGGAGGCCTCTCAGCACATGCCCGAGGTTCTCGCTTCGACCACCAGCATCACGAACGACGCCTCCGACATCCTCATAGTCGGAGCTTTCCGAAACGGTCAAGCACCGGTCCTCTCTGATGATGCGCAGGAGATCGACCGCGCCGTGGGCGGGCAGCTGAGCAACTTTGTCGACCGCCAGCATTTCAAGGCGGAGGTTGGTGAGTTCCTTGTGATGCCTTCGCCTGAGATCGCCGCCGGCAGCGTTGGAATCGTCGGCCTGGGAAGTCAGCCCGACATCGATGTCGGGCGATTGCGACGGGCGGCCGGTGCGTCCATGAAGAAGCTCGACGGTGTGGCGTCGATCGCCACCACGCTCCATCGCTGTCTTCCGGGTGCACAGGCTGAGACAGGCGTATCAGAGGGGATGCTCCTCGGCGCCTACCATTTTGACGGATACAAGTCGAACTCCCGGAACCAGCTCAGCGAGCGCATCTCGCTGCTGGCGGCCTCCGACGAAGGCGTCCGTCGCGGCGTCATTCGTGCAGAGGCAACCAAGCTGGCCCGGGATCTGATCAACGAGCCGTCTTCCACCCTGGATCCGACAACGCTGGCCCACCGCGCCGAGGAGATGGCACAGCAGAGGAGCCTCGAATGCACGGTCTTGGACGAGAACGAACTGATGAGCAGAGGCTTCGGAGGCTTGCTCGGAGTGGGCAAGGGATCTGATGCTCCGCCACGGCTGATCCAGCTTCGATATGCCCCTGCATCTCCACAGGGTCACGTCGTCCTTGTGGGAAAGGGAATCACCTTCGACTCCGGCGGTCTGACGATAAAGACCGGCGCCCAGATGGAAGACATGAAGACCGACATGTCCGGCGCAGCTGCGGTGATAGGGACGATGAGCGCCTTGCGAGACCTGGAGGTAACGGTCGAGGTGACCGCCCTCGTGCCGGCCGCCGAGAACATGATCAGTGGGAGATCCATCAGACCGGGCGACGTGATCCATCACTATGGGGGCAAGACCTCCGAAGTGCTCAACACCGACGCCGAGGGCAGGCTGGTACTAGCAGACGCACTGGCGCTCGCCAGCGAGCTGAAGCCCGACGCGATCGTTGATGTCGCGACACTGACAGGATCCATCGTCATCGCGCTTGGCCTCCGGGCCGCCGGTTTGTTCTGTGAAGATGCCGGGCTCCGCGAAGGAATATTGACCGCATCCGTAACAGCTGGCGAGCGGTTTTGGTGGATGCCGATCTTCACGGACTATCGCAAACAGCTCGACTCCGATGTCGCCGACATCAAGAACGTTGCGAGCAAGTGGGGCGGGGCTATCTTTGCCGCGAATTTCCTGCGGGAATTCGTCGACCCAGCCATCCCGTGGGCCCACCTCGACATCGCCGGGACCGCTCGCGCAGAAGAAGATCTATTCGAGGTGAGGAAGGGTGGATCCGGCTTCGCGACACGCACTTTGATGACCTGGCTCGAAGATCAAGGCTCTGCGTGACATCGACACCCGGCGACGGCACCTCTGATCCCCAGAACATCATCAGGCTCCGTGCCGAGCCGCTGCGTTCGGAACCGGCCCCAAAGCCGAAACGACTTGGTCGCTTACACAGCACAGCGACGGGTGGAATGGCTCTCTGCGCGTTTCTCGGTATCTTCTCCCTGCTAGCTTTGATCACGGTCAGATGGCCCGGCAACACCAATCGATACGCCGTGGGCTTGTTGCTTTTTGCGGGCCTCGGCTTTCTCTTGTGCGGTTCGATCGCAGTGTTCTCGGCGGCCAGGGACACCTACGCTCACCGAGGAAGCGCCGTCTACGACGAAGAGGAGTGAATCGAAATGGAGATCGAGGGGCACCCCACTGGAGATCTGATCGAGGAGCTCGAGCGCCGCGGCGGAGTCAGGGTTGCCGGAACCAGCTCCGGCCCGGACGTGAACTCGCTGCGATTCGTGTCTGAGCGCTTCGACGATGCATCGGGATTCTGGATGTTCCTGCCGAACCAGGCGTATCTGACGGGCATGGACGACCTCCCGCTGGGCTAGACCACCGACTTCAGCGATTGCCCTACCTGCAGATCGGCCGGTAAGGACCCTCCTGCCAGCTCCAGGATGTAGCGGGAATGCCACACCAGCCGCGTCAACCGAGATGGAGCCATCGATCTCACGATGTGAAGGATCGTCCACTGCCGATCGCAGAAGACAACGTCGAGGGGGAATCGCATCCCAAAGGTATGGATCTGCCGGCCGGGCTCGAACACCATCGCGCACCCTTCGCCGATCGCGTCAACGCCGATCAATCCCCGAGTCCTCTCCCACGCGGAGCTCGCCCACCGCACGTCGGAAGCGACGATCGTGCCGGAGGAGGCGACGATTATCTTCATTGAAGTAGGTTACGCGCCTTGTTGAACATCAACGGCTGTGTAAGAACCGCTATCCGGAGGGGAACTTGGACAATCAGAAGTGGGAGTACACGACGGTGCCCTTGATCTCTCATGCTTTGCAGGAGATCCTCAACCAATGGGGTGAGGAGGGGTGGGAGCTGGTGCAGGTCGTCGAGAGCCCTTCGCTGGGCATGACCGCCTACCTCAAACGCCCGAAGGCCAACTCCTCAGCCTGACCCCCATTTTTTGCGAGCTCTGCCACGCCTGCGGTGGTTCTCCGACCAGAAAGGCCCGCCTGGCCACTTCAGTTCACTCGGCTCGATAGTCGCCTGGGCCCCAGTTCACTCGGCTCGATAGTCGCCTGGCCCACTCACTCGGCTCGATAGTCGCCTGTCCGGCCCCCGGATTTGCTGACCAGGTGAACGTCGGTGATCTGCACGCCCCGCTCGGTTCCTTTGACCATGTCGTAGACAGTTAGGGCAGCTACGGTCACCGCAGTCAGAGCCTCCATCTCGACACCCGTCCGTTCGACGGTCCGCACCGTTGCGGTTACGAGAAAGCCGTCATCACGCGCTTGGAGGTTCACATCCACTGCACTGATCGAGAGTGGATGACAAAGAGGTATCAACTCCGACGTTTTCTTGGCCGCCATGATTCCAGCTATGCGTGCGACCCCTAGGGCATCTCCTTTCTCCAGGCCCCCGCCAAGCACCAGGTCCCGCGTCGGCTGCGTCATCCGCACGACACCTGTAGCCGTGGCCTCGCGGTGCGTCACATCTTTTGCCGTCACGTCCACCATCCGAGCGTGTGCCTCTGGATGATCAGTCATGATTCATCACTCCCCGGGAGTCTCCACACCTCGACGACCACCTCGGCCCCCCGTTCCAACGTCTCCAATTCCGGAGCGAAGCGCGCAACCCCGTGACATCCGACCAGACTCGACTGGATATGAGAGCCCTGCGCTCCGGTAGGTCGGGCCGTCCATCCATCGCCGGATCGGGAGAGGCGCACGCGAACGAAATGCAAACGCCCCGGCACTTTGTCTATCGTCTCTTCCAAGCGAGCCACCATCACGGGACGAAGCAGGGATGAACAGCCCCTCATCTTTCGGAGAGCGGGCCTGACGAACTGCTCGAAGCCGACGTGGATCGATACTGGATTGCCGGGAAGACCGAGGAACGGTTGCTCCTTGATGTGCCCTAGAACAACCGGCTTTCCCGGCTGCATCGCGACGCGCCAGAGAGAGATCTCACCCAGCTCTTCGACTACCTCTTTGACGAAGTCGTAGCGGCCTACGGCAACGCCCCCTGAAGAAACGACGAGATCGGCAAGCCCGGCGGCGCGCTCGAACGCGTCACGAACCGCGTCACGAGTGTCGGGGATCCGGCCCATCGGAACCAACTCGGCCCCCGCATCTTGTATGAGGGCACTCAACGCTACCGAGTTCGAATCCCTGATCTGGCCGGGGGCCGGCTGGGCTTCGGCATCAACCAGCTCATCGCCCGTTACAAGCAGCGCAACTTTCGGCCGTTGCCGAACCGCGACCGGAGAGAGCCCCACCGACGCCAGCACCGCGAGCTCCCCGGGCCCCAGTTCGGAGCCAGCTCGCACGATGGTCTCGCCCGCGTGGATGTCGTCGCCTGCTGGACGCACATGATTCCCTGAAGGAACGGCCTCCTTCACCAGCACGGATCCGTCCTGTTCTTCGGTGACCTCGACGCGGACTATGGCGTCGGCACCTGCAGGGACCTGCGCCCCCGTCATGATCCGAACCGCGGTTCCCATGGCGACTGTCAGATCTGCCGGGACCCCGGCCCTAACCTCGCCGATCACCGTCAGCTTGGCGGGAGCTTCCTCCGACGCGCCGCCAACGTCGGTCGATCTGACGGCGTAGCCGTCCATAGCGGAGTTGTCGAATCGGGGAAGATCGTGGGGAGCTATGGCATCGACGGCGAGCACGAGGCCCAGTGCGTCCCGCACCAGCACTTCGACCGTCCCCACAGGGGAAACAGAATCGAGCACCCGCGCCCGGGCCTCTTCCACGCTCAGCAGCTCGGAGGCCACCCGCTAACCCGGCGCGCTGGTGATCTGTTCGAGAAACTCTCGCAGCGGCTTGCCGAGATCCTCTCGCTCTAAAGCCAGCTGGATCGAAGCCCGCAGATAGTCCAGCTTGTTTCCGACGTCGAAGATCGTGCCGGGATGGATGTACGCACTGACACCCTTCTCTTGAACGAGCAGTCGAATGGCATCGGTGAGTTGGATCTCTCCGGCGACTCCCGCGCTGGTAGATCTGATCGCATCGAAGATGTCCGCCGTGAAGAGATAGCGGCCAACTACCCTAAGATTCGATGGCGCGTCCTCCTGCCTGGGCTTTTCGACCAGGTCCACGATGGACACAGCGCCACCCGCGAGGGGGCCGGGCTTGATCACGCCGTAGGAAGAGATGTTCTCAGGCTCTGTTTCCTGCACAGTCACGACACTGCGGCCGGTCTCTTCATAGATGCGCACCATCGCATCGATCGCATCGGTCTCCCCGCTGGGGGCTTCGTGAACGATCTCGTCTCCGACCATCACGACGAAGGGGTCGTCACCGACATGCTGGCTCGCCAGCAGCACGGCGTCGCCGAACCCTGCGGGCTCCTTCTGACGGATGAAGCAGATGTTGGCGAGTTCGCCAATCTTGCGGATCTCTTCGAGCTCGTCTGTCTTGCCGACTCGTTCGAGGTGATGCTCTAGGTCAAGAGAGCGGTCGAAGTGATCCTCGAGGGTGACTTTGCCCCTGCTTGTGATTATCAAGATGTCGTCGAGGCCCCCGCGGATCGCCTCTTCAACCACATACTGGATGCCCGGCTTATCGATGACCGGCAGCATCTCCTTGGGCTGCGACTTGGTTGCCGGCAGAAAGCGGGTTCCGAGACCTGCCGCAGGGATAACGGCCTTGCGCACAGACACCGCGTGCCTCCGAGGATCGGGGTTGGGCGGTGAGTCTAGTTGGCCAGCTTGAGGTCCGGTGGCGGCTTTTGAGCGGTGCAGACGCGGTCGCGGCCATCCTGCTTGGCCCGATAGAGGGCCTGGTCCGCAGCTTCGATCAGTGGCCGGAAGGCCCTGCCGTGTTCCGGATGCGAGGCCACGCCTATCGACACCGTGAGGTTGATCGGCACTTCACCCAGTCCGCCGAACTTCCTGTTTTTTATCGCGTCCCGTATCTTTCCGGCGGTCGTCAACGCGCCTTCGAGATCGGTTTCCGACAGCAAGCAGATGAACTCCTCTCCGCCGTAGCGGGCGAAGGTGTCGACTTCACGCAACACTTTTTCGACGCGACCTGCGAAGTCAACCAGGATCGCATCGCCTCGAGGATGCCCGTAGGTGTCGTTGACGAGCTTGAAGTGATCCAGATCGAGCATGAGGATGCTGAAGGGCCGGTCGAAGCGTTGCGCGGTTGCCAGCACCTGACGGAATTGCATCTGGAAGTAACGTCGGTTCCAGGTTCCTGTTAGTTGGTCGGTGAGCGACAAACGCTGGGCCTCTTCGTGCAGCAAGACGTTCTCGATCGCGGCTCCGCCCTGTTCGGCAAGGAACTCAACCGTTTCCAGATCACCCTGAGCGAAAGTGGACCCGGGGTCGCGTCGATAGGCGGAAAGCACGCCGGTGATGCGATCCTGGCTATAGATAGGAACCGCGATCGTGACGGGGAAAGCGGGTTCCATGCGCGCCGCACGGGGGCCGTTATCGCCTCCGTTCGTCATGATGTTGGTTGCGCGTTCCGCGACGAGCCCGACGATGCCCTCGCCAACTTTGATCCGTGCTTGCCCATCCGGCGTGCCGCGCTGGGCGACCGAATAGAGCTCCTCGCGATTGGGGGTGAACATCCACATCGTTGCAGCATCGGCACCGACCGCGTCGGCAGCAGTATTGAGGATGCTCTCCAACATCTGCTTCATGTCGTGGGTGGACCGGAGCGTCTCACCCACCCTGCGAACAGCCCGATGCAGCTGGTCGCGGGATGCGTATAGCTGCCCGACCGTGTCACTCAGCCGGTCGCTCATCTCATTGAACGCGGCGGCAACCTGACCCACTTCGTCTGAGTGCTTTATCGGGATGCGGTAATCGAATCTCCCCTCCGCTATCGCACCGGCCGCCGCCGACAGCTGCTCGAGAGGCTGGGTGATGAAGCGGGCCAGCAGGAAGGCGAGGGCCGATGTCCCCAACAGCGCCAGCACGAGCAGAGCGAACAGGGATACGAGCAAACTCCGGGTCTTCGCCTGGAGAGGCGCGAGCGCGGTAGAAGCGACGAGCCACGTGTTCCTTCCGAGTCCCACGTGGGTCGCCTTGGCAACACTCAGGCCCCCGATATTCGCTTGGAAGATCCCGCGTCGCGGGACCATCATCGCTTGGGCGCGGGTAAGGGACGCAGAGGATGCTATGACCTGGCCCCGGTTCCCATTCTTGATGACGACCGAGAGCTGCACCCCCGACCCCGAGTTGGGAAACAGCAAGCTGTTATCGATCCAGAACCCGGCCAAGACAAAACCGATCCCCTGGCCTACTGGGCTTGCTAGGGGAAGAGACGGCGAGCGGCGGAAGCCCGGGCCAGTTCCAACGGGGGTACGAGCGATATCCGCCGGGGTCGGGCCTTTCACCCCCGGGAGGAACTGAGGCTGATTCAGTTGGGCGTGGCCCACGACCTTGCCCGCCGGGTTTGTGACGATGATGAAGTCGACACCGCTGCTCTGCGCCAACAGATCGTGGAGGTACCGATGGAGCCTCTTGGAGGATCCCTGCATCACCAGGTTTCCGATCTGCGGGTCACTGGTCAGGTTCCCAACCCTGTCCCTGACCGACTTAGCCTTTTGTTGGAACAGCGAGGAGGAGGCGGTCAGGGACGGCCCCAGGGGCAGCTCAGCCCGCCGAGTGATGTCCTGGGACACAACTCGCTGCACGAGGAAGCCCGCCATCAGGAGCGTCACGATGATCGGAGCTACGAAATACAGGGTGAGACGACGCTGAAGGCTCATATCCTCGATTCTTTGTCAGCTAATCGGCGTTTAGGGCGTCTCACTTTACATATCGGCGGCGATGAGAGAATGGGCCACATGCCGGTATATGAGTACGCTTGTACGACGTGTGGCGAGCGCACGGAGGCCCGCCAATCGTTCGACGATCCCCCCCTGGAGGAGTGTCCTATCTGCGGAGGACGCTTGCGGAAGCTGTACTCCCCGGTGGGAATCGTCTTCAAGGGGTCCGGGTTCTACTCCACCGAGTCGAAGAAGGGGTCTCAGAACCGCGACGGGCGAGGCGGTCCTGCTAAAGGCGATAAAGGGGACAGATCGTCGAGCAAAGAACCGTCTGCGGCAGGCTCGGGAAGCTCGGGGTCGTCCGGGTCTAGCTCCTCAGGGTCGGACTCCTCGGGCTCTTCGGAATCACGCTCGGGCTCTTCGGAATCACGCTCGTCGAGCTCCGGTTCAGGCTCGTCGGGCTCATCAGGTCCGAGCTCCGGTTCAGGCTCTGGGGGCGATGGTGGCCGCGCAGCCCGCTCCGAGGGCGAGACGAGGTCCCGCTCCTAGCTTCCTTTCGCGGTCACCGAGAGACCTAGTCCCGACCTCCGCCGCCCTAAGGTGCTTTCGGGTCGGGGAGCCACGCATACCGTGGCGGAGCTCGCAAAAAATCAGGTGGGGAGGCTCCAGCCTCGGACTCCGGCGATGATCAGAGCCAGGACGAAGACGGCTACGACTATCCGGTAGATCACGAAAGGGGCGAAGCTGCCCCTGCGGACGTAGCTCAGGACCAGCCAGATGACGAGGAAGCCGGTCACCGCCGAGGCTGCTATCCCCCAGAAGAAAGGGCCTCCGAATCCTGGCGGCAGGCCCGAACCCGCTATCGAGACCGCCTTGGACGCTCCGGCCCCCGCGATGATCGGGAGCGCCAGGAGGAATGAGAACCGCGCCGCTTCGTCTCTCTCGATCCCGAGCGCCCGGGCCGCGGTGATCGTGACGCCCGAGCGGGAGACGCCCGGCTGCAGGGCCACCGCCTGAGCGAGCCCCACCAGGATCGCGTCCTTCAGGCGGAGGTCGTCCATCTCACGGGTTCGGGAAGCCCGCTTGTCCACCACGTACAACAGCACGCCGAAGACCGCGAGCATGATCGCGATCAGCCCTGGGGCGCCGAGCTTCTTCTCTATGAGAGTCTCGAAGGCGGCCCCCGTGATAGCGCCCGGGATCGTTCCCACGATCAGGAGCCAGGCCACCCTCTCGTCGGTCTCGCGGATGGAGCGATGGGCGATCGACCGGAACCATGCACCGAGGTAACGCACCACATCGCGCCAGAAGTAGGCGAGAGCACCGATCAGGGTCCCCATGTGCAAGGCGACATCGAAGGTCTTGTTGAAAACGGGGTGCACCAGCAAGAAATGCCAGTTGAACAGCCACGGAACCAGGATGAGGTGACCCGAGCTCGATACCGGCGCGAATTCGGTGATGCCTTGAGTCATTCCCAGGACGATCGCCTGGAAGATGCTCAATCTCTACTCGCCGCCAACTGTCATTTCCGAGACAACCGTGGTGGCGCCTCCGAAAGATCCACCGAACGGGAGCCACCTGAGGTCGTCTCCCACCGCCACCACTCCCTTGAGGATGTCGAGCATGGGGGCTGCGATGGTTACTTCTTTCACCGGCTGCGTCGCTACGCCGTTCTCCAGGAGGCGTCCCGTCACCCCGACAGAGAAATCGCCGGAGATGGGATTGGCCCCCGAATGTACGCCGTGGAAATCCTGGACCAACAACGCATCTCCCGCGTCGGCAAGCAGCCTGTCACGTGTCTGACCGGTCGGTTCGAGCATCATATTGGTGGGGGCCGGACGGGGGGGTGACTTGAAGCTGATGCGTGAGGCGTTGCCGGTCGACGGCTTTCCTTCGCGCCTGCCGCTGACCACGTCGTAAAGATAAGAGGAGAGAACCCCGTCCTTGATGACCTCTGTCCGCTGGGCGGGCACGCCCTCTGCGTCCCATGGAGATGAAGCCGGCGCTCCCGGAATGGCCCCGTCGTCGATCAGCGTCAATCCGCCAGCAGCCACCGTTTCGCCCAGCCGGCCGGCGAATAGAGAACGGCCCTTCTGGACGGCTTCCCCGGTAAGGACCGTACCGAGCACACCGAGGAACTGTCCCGCGGTATAGGGGTCGAACACGATCGGCATGCGGCGGGAGGGAACTTTGCGGGCCCCGAGGACATCGAGTGCACGACCCGCCGCGCTCCGAGCCACGGCCTCCGCGTCGAGCCCAGCCAAACCCCGGCCGAGACCGAAATCGAAACCCACCTCGGTATCTTCATCTTCCGTTGCGATTGCCAGCGCGTAGCACCAGGCATCGGTACGGCGATAGATCCCGGAAACTCCAGTGGAGGTAGCGATGGCGATCTCCAGGTCGGAGTCTCCATAAACCGCTTCTTCTACCGTCCGGATGCGAGCATCAGCGCCTCTTGTTGCCGCATCAAGAGCGATGGCAAACGCGACCTTCTCGTCGGCTTCGACGCTGGATTGGTGGTCATCCACGAGAGACCTGATGTCGACGTAGGGATGATCCGGCGTTGCGGCAAGACCCGCCGCGTCATCGTCCGTTGCATAGGTGGCGTTGTCGCGCGCCTGAGCGATCAGATCGTCGAGACCACCACTCGACAGATCGGTCGTGTAAGCGAAACCGACCCGCTGACCGACAACGACGCGGACCGATGCTCCCCGGGGCTCAGACGAAGATAGGTTCTCAACCTCGCCGGCATACGCCTTGACTTGGAAGTTGCGCTCGTGGGTGAGGAACGCCTCGACCTGTTCACCGTCTGCCGCGCGGTCCGCGATCTGAGAGGCAACCGACAGCAGATCTTCCGTCATGCTTCGGTCCCCCCCACTGTCATCTTGCCCAACAGAACGGTCGGGATCCCGTTGCTCACCGGTGCGTACTGTCCGTCCTTGCCGCACACGCCTTCCCAGTGATCAAAATCGGCGGCTACCGCGTCGATGACATTCAGCACCTGGGGGCCATTTCCGATCAGGTTGGCTCCCTTGATCGGATGGGCGATCTCGCCATCCAGGACCATGTATGCCTCTGACATCCCGAAAACGAAGTTACCGGTCGCAGGATTAACTTCACCGCCTGCGAAGGCCGCAGCGTAGACACCGCGCTTGACGGAACGAAAGATCTCATCGCGGTCGTCGGGCCCGGGCAACAGATAGGTATTGGTCATCCGCACGATCGGCAGATGCGCATACGACTGTCTGCGTCCGTTTCCCGTTGGCGGATGCTTGATCTTGGCAGCCGACAGCCGGTCACTCATGTGACCGGTGAGGATCCCATGATCGAACAAGACGTTGCGCTGCGCCGGAGTTCCCTCATCGTCGATGCCAAGGGAACCCCATGCCCCGGGATCGGTTCCATCGTCAACGATCGTGACGGATTCGGATCCGAAGCGCTCGCCGGTTCGATCCGCGTACACACTTGCGTGCTTTACCAACGTGTCTGCTTCGAGGCCATGTCCGCAGGCTTCGTGGATGAGGACGCCGCCTGCACCCGGGGCGAGGATCACGGGAAACTCACCCGCCGGTGAAGGCTGCGCATCCACCATCTGGATCGCTTTCCGTGCTGCGATGGTGGCCGTCTCCGCAGGGGGCCGCGAATCCAACAGCTCAAAGCCGCCGGAGTGGCCCGGCCCTGAGAAACCGGTGGCGATGCGGCCGTCCTTGTTCGCAACGACCTGCACGACAAATCTGACGCGGGTGCGGTCGTCCTCGGTTCGGCGGCCGTCCGAAGACGCCACCAACACCCGCTGCCGTACATCAGCATAAGAGACGATAACCTGGCGCACTTCTGCACCGGCGGAGCGCGCGGCATCGTCGGCAGCCTTAAGGGCGGCGACCTTCTCGCCGGCCCCCACCGACTCGGGCCGTCGAGCAACCGGATGAACCAGTGTCGTTTCCACGGACCGAAGATCCAACGGTGTTCCAGGGCTGCCCGCGCGCAATCCCGCCCGCGCCGCGCGCGCCGCCTCGAGCAACGCATCAGAAGTCAAGAGATTCGTGTATGCATACGACGCACTGTCGCCTGACATGACGCGGATGCCCGCTCCGATCTCCTTGCCAGAGACGACATCCTCGACCCTGGAATCCTCCATACGCAGCGCGGTAGAGATTCTGTCCTCCACGAAGATCTCCGCCAGGTCGCCTCCGCGCGCGAGGGCTTCGGCCAGTACCTTCTTCACCGTGGCGTCATCAAGCATCGAGCGTGGAGGATACGGCCAAGGTCACTACTACCCCGCTAGTGCACTTGTGCAATGGGCGGCCAACGAGTACTGTGAGATATCGCAAGCAGTCGGAGCAAAACGACCTTTCACAACACGCGACCGGAGGAAGCCGCCCTGGATAGAAACCCATCTCACTACAGTGCTGAGCAGGGCGAGCGACTTGCGCTCATCCACGCCCGGTTGGTAGAAGCCCGGCGGGAGTTGGATGCACTGATCGGAGACGCCTATCTCCGGCCTCGGGCCTCCATCGTTCCGGTCCATTTTCTGGACCTGGCGGCCGCAGTCGAAAAGCTGCGGTGGGCCGAGAAGGAGTGGAGGGAGCTCGATAAGGAGCTGACGGAAGGCGCCGATCTCCACATCGTCGAGTTCGACTCAGCCTCTACCTAAGATCAAAGCCCCGCTGGGGCTCTTTTTTTGCCCTGCTTATCGAGGCGCCATCCGGAGGGCACCGTCCAGTCGGATGACTTCGCCGTTCAACATCGGGTTCTCCACGATGTGACGGACCAGAGCCGCGAATTCCTCGGGCCGGCCCAACCTGTGGGGGTGAGGTATCGCCTCGCCCAGTTGTCTGCGGGCTTCCTCGGGTAGCCCTGCGAGCATGGGCGTATCAAAGGTTCCCGGCGCGATGGCCACGCAGCGAATCAGCTTGGAGGCCAGATCGCGGGCTACCGGCAGTGTCATCCCTACGATCCCCCCCTTGGAGGCGGAGTAGGCGGCCTGTCCGATCTGACCGTCGAACGCCGCGATGCTCGCCGTGTTGACGATCACTCCCCTCTCGCCCTCTTCAGGTTCGTTCGAGGCGACGGCCGCAACCGCCAGGCGCAGCACGTTGAATGTGCCGATCAGGTTGATGCGAACCACCGCCGCGAAGCGCTCGAGGTCGAGTGGCTCACCGTTCCGATCAAGTACGCGGCCCGCCCATCCCACTCCCGCGCAGTTGACAACGATGTGCAGCCTTTCGAAGCTTGCCAGGGCCGAATCGACCGCCGCACGCACGCCGGCTTCATCGGTAACGTCGGCTGCAGAGAATCGGGTTCGCCCGCCGAGCTCTTTCGCGACCACTTCTCCATCAGAATCGGGGAGATCAACGATCACGACGTTGCATCCCGCGGCCACCAGTGTCCTGACGGCGGCCAGCCCGAGCCCGGACGCTCCGCCCGTGACCAGTGCAGTCTTGCCGGCGATCTTCACGACGCTTCCAACTCCGGAACGACCTCTCCAGAGGTGAGCACCAATCCGTCCTCACATCGCGTTTCGACAGTGCCGTCAGAGAACTGCTCGTGATAGAGGGCGGCGTAGGCTCCGCTACGCGCCAGCAATTCGGAATGGGAGCCGCGCTCGATGATGCGGCCCTTGTCGAGATAGAGGATCGTGTCGGCAGCGAGGATCGTCGATAACCTGTGGGCGATCGCAATGGTGGTCCTGCCAGCCATAAGCGGTGTCAAAGCTTCTTGCACGAGACGTTCGGAGTGAGTGTCCAGCGCGCTAGTTGCTTCATCGAGGATCAGCACGCGGGGATCTTTGAGGATCACCCGGGCGATCGCCAGCCTCTGCTTCTCGCCTCCGGACATCCGGTACCCACGTTCGCCGGTGACCGTGGCGAAACCATCGGGCATCTCCATGATTCGGTCGTATATGTGAGCGGCCTTGGCCGCAGCGTCGATCTCGGCATCGGTGGCATCGGGATTGCCGTACCGCAGGTTGTCGCCGACCGTCGTGTTGAAGAGGTATGTCTCCTGGGTCACCATCCCGATGATCTCGCCCAGCGACTCCAAGCGGATGTCGCGAACGTCGATCCCATCGATCTCGGCACTGCCGCGATGGACGTCGTAGAGGCGCGGGATGATGTAGGTCAGCGTCGTCTTCCCGGCCCCTGAGGGCCCCACGAGAGCCACGAGCTCGCCCGGCTGGGCGGTGAAGTCCACTCCTGCGATCGTCCACAACCGCTCTTCTTCGCCGGGGATCGAGCGCTCGTAACGGAACCACACATCGCGCAATCGGACTTCGCCTCTCACCTCAGACGGCTGCAGCTCGAGAGCACCGTCGCGGTCGATGATCTCGCGCTCGAGATCCAGGTATTCGAAGATGCGATCGAAGAGGGCCAACGAGGACTGGATCTCGACATTGACGTTCAGGAGCTGTCCCATCGGGAAGAAGAGGCGGCTCTGGAGCGTCGTGAACGTCACGATCGTTCCGGCAAGGTTTGCGGGGCTCCCCGAGTAGTGCCCCCGCAAGAGCAGATAGCCCCCGAGCAGATACACGAACGCGGGTGTGATCGAGAAGAAGATCTGGACGAGTGAGAAGAAACCCCGCCCCACCATGGTCTGTTTGATCTCGAGCTCTGAAAGGCGGCGATTCTCTTTCTGGAAGCGCTCGATCTCATAGGCCTGCCGGCCGAAGGCCTTCGACAGCAAGATGCCCGATACCGAAAGCGTCTCTTGCATGATCGCGGTGAGGTCGGCCAGCGATTCCTGCGTCAGGCCGGAGACCTCCCGTCGAACCCTTCCCACCTTGCGGCTGAGCATCAAGAAGATAGGGAGGATCGCCAGTGACAGCACCGTGAGCTGCCAGCTCAGGATCGCCATGGCGACGACCGTGGAGAGCACAGTGGTCACGTTGGCGAGGATCCCCGAAGCCGTGTCGGTCAAGACCGACTGCACACCGCCTACATCGTTCGAGAGACGCGACTGGATCTCACCCGTTCGAGTCGAGGTGAAGAAGCGGAGGGGCATGTGCTGCAGGTGCGTATAAAGGGCGTTTCGTAGGTCTCGCATCACGTTCTGACCCACGACGTTGTTCGTGTATGTCTGCCACAGTCCGAGGGCGCCGTTCAGAATCGGGCTCAAGATCATGACAATCACGATCAGAACCAACAGATGGAGCCGAGCGGAAGTGGTGCCCTTGCCCAGGATGACGTCGGTAGTGACCACCTTCAGGAGAAGGGGGTTGATCAAACCGATCGCGGATGTGACCAGGATCAATACGGCGACGAAGGTGACCTGCCGCCGATAGGGCCGGAAGGTTCCTGCGATGCGGCGGAAAGTGCCCGGCCTAGCGGGTCTTTCCGGGATGTCGGGGCCTATGAGGCCGTGGGCGCGACGAGCCAGTCGATGCCTCCTTCGTTACTCCCAGGGGTCGCAGAGGTGTTAACCGACCCCCGTGGCCAGATAATCCCGGCCCGCTTCAGGCTATGCGCAATGCGACGACCACTCCATCTCGCAGCGGCACGATGAACGACCGAAACGCGGGGTCTGAGGCGATGGCCTCGTTGGTCTGCTTGATGGCTTCCGTCAATTCGGACCGTTCATCGGCGACACCGGGGTCGTCCGTGACCCGGCCCGACCACAGCATGTTGTCGCAGATGTAGTAGCCGCCGAGACGGACCTTGGTCCGGCCCTCCTTCCACGCCCTCGGATAGCCGTGCTTGTCGATATCGCAATAGACGATGTCGAAGTCGCCCTTAGCCTTCCCAAAAGCATCGAACGCGTCTCCGACGTGGTACTCGATCGGAGCGTCCAACCCCGCCCTTCCGAGAAAGTCCAACGCCTTGCGCTCGTTGTCCGGATCCATATCCGTGAGGAGCACCTCGCCGCTCGAGCCGACCGCACGGGAGAACCAGTACGCCGAATAGCCGAAGCCCGAGCCCATCTCAAAGACGCGCTGGGCCCCTATCGAGCGCGCCAGAACCTCGAGGACGCGGCCGCAGAGCCGCCCAATGATGGGGAAGTCTTCGGCTTCGGCCAGGGCTTCCATCTCGAGCAGAACCGGCTCGTCATCTCCCGAACTGAGGGAGCGGAGGTATCTCTCGATCGCCGGGTCAACGATGTCCATGACTCAAGAGGCTACTAAAGAGGCCAGCGCGCCGTGCACTCGGGGACCGGCGGCGACCACCCCCGGAGAAAGCCCCAAAGGTGCCTCCAATTCGGTGACAACGCCTCCGGCTTCACGTATCAGCAGGACTCCCGCCGCCCGGTCCCACCGCTCCATGGGGGCCTCATAGAAGGCATCGAGCCGCCCGCAGGCAACCGCGGCGAGATCAAGCGCAGCGGAGCCGGAGCGACGGATGTCGCGCACCTTCGGCAGAACCCGTGAGACCAATCCGGCTTGGATCTTTCTCGCCCGCGAGTCATAGGCAAAGCCGGTACCGACGAGAGCGTGGGAGAGATCCCGGCGGGAGCTGACATGGATCGGTTGGTCGTTCAGCAGGGCGCCTTGGCCGCGCATCGCAGTGAATATCTCCTCACGGTTCGGATCGAAGACCACGCCCGCCACCGCTCCCTGCCGATCTTCGACCGCGATGCTCACCGACCACACCGGGATGCCAAAGAGAAAGTTGACGGTGCCGTCCAGCGGATCCACCACCCAGGTGTGCTCCGACTCCCCATCTCGCCCCGCGCCTTCCTCCGTGACCACTCCATCGCCGGCGCGACGAGATCTGATCAGCTCGAGGATCAGAGCCTCGGCGTCACGATCCGCGTCGCTGACAGGATCCGTGGGCGTCGACTTCGATTGGACCCCCCTCGCGGGTGACCCGAAGCGCTCTGTCAGCAGCGCACCCGCCCGCCGGGCGGCCTCAATAGCGACATCCAGCAACGAACTCGGCTCCACGCGCACGAATCCTAGAGGTGTCGCCGTCTGGCTGTGGATCTCCTGCGACTATCCTGGATGCCATGGGTGTACTTCCGCGAGAGGTCGAAGAGCTATTGGACGCAGCCCTCGTTGCCGAACTGACCGTGCTGGACCAACGGGGCGAGCCGGTCAGCTATCCGCTCATCCCCCTTTACGACGGACAGAAGATCTACATGACATCCAGCGTCCTGTTTTCCAAGAAGCTGGAGCACATCAAACGGAATCCTCACGTCTCGGTAGGGATCACCGATCCTGTAGCCGCTGCCGTAGAGCCGTTCCGTTGCGTCACTATCCAGGGGGACGCAGTCATTGTTGAAGACGACCTGCATTCGGGATGGGAGCGCCTCCTTCCGCTATGGACCAAGAAGGAACCCATCATCAGCAGCCTCGTGAAGAAGCGGTTCGCCATGCCGCTCTTCTGGGAGCGATCGGTCATCGAGATCACCCCCCGGCGGGCATTGCTGTGGGCCACCGGCGAGACGACCTCTCAGCCCGAGGTTTTCACACTCGACGAGGCCGCATAGATGGCACGGTCGACGGTGCAACAGTCCAACGTGCTCCAAGAGATCGGTCAGTTCTCCCGGGCCGTGCTGTCCTTCGTGGACGAACGCGGCTATCCGATCAGCGTCGCCACCAGCTTCGGGGCCGATGAGGATCGGGGCACGATCCGGCTGGATGCACCGGGCCTGCCAGAAGCTCCGCAACAAGGGGCGACGGTTGGCGTCGTCTTCTCCAGCGTCCGTCCTTACCCGGGCGTGGGCTACGACCAACGGCGCTACATCAATGTCGTGGGGACGGTCACCGAAAGCAACGGCTCGTTGCACATCGAGCCAACACGCGTTCACGGCTGGGATGAAGACCGCATGTCGTTCTTCGAGCTGTGCGAACGGAGCGTGCCTGCGGGCCACCGCTACATGCAGAAGCTGAGCGAGGAGCGTTCCGAGCCGGTCAAGCCGCGGCTATCCGCTGCTTGGTTGTTCTTCCTGGCCACGCGGGTCCCGTTTCTTACGGCAACATTCGTGCCGATCCTGCTGGGCGTCGTTATCGCGCGCGCCAACGGGTACTCGGCGTGGTGGGTCGCCTTGCTCGCTCTCATCGGTGGCACAGCGATCCATCTTGGCCTGAACGTCGCAAACGACGTCTTTGACTCCACCAGCGGAGCCGACAATGCCAACGTCAACCCGACGATGTACAGCGGCGGATCTCGGATGATCCAGTATGGCCTGGTCAGCCTGCGAGGGATGAAGACAACTTCTATCGTTTGCTATGCGATCGGCATCGCGATCGGACTCTTCCTCGCCGCAACCCGGGGATGGGAACTTATGTGGATCGGCGCGGCCGGTCTGTTCTTATCGATTTTCTATACGGGGCCCCCCTTGCGGCTGGTCCATCGGGGATTTGGTGAGATCTGTGTGGCGCTGGGTTTCGGACCGATCATGGTCCTCGGGAGCTACTTCGTTGTCGCCCGACATTTCTCGTGGGAGGCCTTTTACGCATCCCTGCCTGTGGGACTGCTGATCATGCTCGTGCTTTACGTCAACCAGGTGCCTGACCGGCCCGCCGACGAGAGAGCAGGGAAGCGGACGATCGTCGTTCGACTTGGAAAGAGCGCGATCGTCGCGGGTTACGTGGGGTCGGTGGCGGCCGCCGCGCTCCTCATCCTCGTCGGCGCGTTGACCGGTGTCCTCACACCGTGGACACTCATCGCGCTACCGGCGTTCTGGTTTGCGGTAAAGGTGTATCGAAGCCTCAATTCCTATTACGAGAGCCCTTACGAACTGATGGCCGGCATGGGCCAGAACATCCTCCTGCATCTTTCAGTGGGAGCGCTTCTCATCGTCGGCTACGTGCTGGCGATCTTGGTCTAGGGAACCGCACTCGCCTCCTCCACGCGTTGCGCAGCTTTGCGCGCCGCGATCAGAACCGGGTCCCACACGGGGGCGAAGGGCGGCGCGTAAGAGAGATCGAGGTTGAGTATCTCGCCCACGCTCATTTCGTTCCACAACGCAGTTGCAAGAACGTCGACTCGCTTCGCTGCGCCTTCCCGACCGATAATCTGACCTCCCAGTAGCCTGCCCGAGTTCTTCTCCGCGATCAGCTTCGTTCTGATAGGGGCGGCTCCGGGGTAGTAGCCGGCCCGGGTCGTGGAATCCACTGTCGTGGTAACGAAGTCGACACCTGCTTCTGTAGATTCGGCTTCGTTAAGACCGGTGCGGGCAAGCTCGAGACCACATACCTTCGATGTGGCCGTTCCCAGAACTCCCGGAAAGGTCGCGTCTCCGCCGGCGAGATTGATCCCCGCAACGCGTCCCTCCTTGTTCGCGTGTGTACCCAGCGGGATGGAAACTCCTCGGCGCGCCACTCGGTGGAACTTCTCTGCACAGTCTCCGGCGGCCCAGACACCGGGTGCATCGGTCCTCATGCGGGGATCGACGGCGATCGCTCCGCTTGGTCCGATGGCAATCCCTGCCGCCGAGGCCAGCCCACTGTTGGGTGCCGTGCCCAGACCCAGCACCACAAGTTGGGCGGGAACCATCCTCGCGGTGGTCACCACACCGGTCACCGTCCCGCCGTCTGCTTCGAATGCCGTCACTTTTTCTTGCGTATGCACTTGTATGCCCATGGCGATGAGCTCCTTGCGGATCACTTCACCCATGTCGGGATCGAACGAAGCCATCGGCTGCGGGAGCTGTTCGATCACGGTGACATCGAGACCTTGGGTGAGCAGAGCCTCCGCCATCTCCAAACCGATGTAACCGCCGCCAACAACCACGGCGCGGCGCGGCTCTGCCTGCTCGAGGAATGAGAGCACCGCCAGCCCGTCACTTAACGTCTGTACGCCGAATATCCCGCGAGCTGCGGAATTCTCCAGAGGTGGTCTGCGCGGAACGCCTCCGGTGGCGATCAGCAAGTTGTCGAAGCCAACCCAGGATCCGCCGGGTTCGTCCCGGGAACACACCTTCACCGCGGATCTAGCGAGGTCGATCTCGGTCACGTCGTGTCGCATGCGCACGTCGATCGACTGTTGATCTCTGAACACGTCCGGGGTCCGTACAACCAGGCTTGCCGCATCGGGCACAACACCGCCGATGAGGTAGGGGATGCCGCACGCCGAGTAGGAGGTGTAGTCCCCGCGCTCGAAGGCAATTATCTCGAGCTCATCCGGCCCCCGGCGCCGTCGCGCGTGAGAGGCCGCGCTCATGCCCGCGGCATCCCCACCGATCACTACGAGACGGTCAGTCACGCTTCTGCACTGAGAAAAGAAGGTCTTCCGCCGGCGATCACGGGGGGCCGAGATACTCCAGACCCAGGATCGTGGCATCGTCCCGCAGGGGACCTGCTGAGTGGGTAATGACTTTCTGGATCAAGCCGTGGACCAGGGTATCGATCCGCTCATCATGGTCGGCCGCTTCGATCAGGTCGATCAAAGTGTCGAGCTCTAGATATTCGCCGTCCGGCGCACGAGCCTCGATGACCCCGTCGGAGTACAGGATCACGCGATCGCCCACCATCAGAGATGTCTCGCTCCCTTCGATCTGACCGAGAAGATCCAAGCCCATCGGGCACAGGATGGGAGCGTCACTGAGCTGATGAACTTCTCCGCCGCGGACGAGAAGAGGCACGACGTGACCAGAGGCGATCCAGGTAAGCGACCCGTTTCTGAGATCGAGTTGGATAAGCAACCCGCTGACGAACTTGTCTCCACCGAACTGCCGGAACAAAGCGTCCTCGATGGTTGCTGCGGTCTCGGCAAGAGTTTCCTGTCTTCTGCGGGCGTATCGATAAGCAGCTACCGCCTGCGTGCTCAACAATGCAGCTTCGAGACCGTGGCCCATCGCGTCGAGGATCGCCACATACAGCGTGTGATCGTTGATGCAGTAGTCGAAAGCGTCGCCGCCGACCTCGTAAGCAGGCTCGAGATCGCCACAGACGGCTACGGACGGCCCAACGTAACGGGTGGCAGGAAGGATGTCCCAATGCATCTCGGCTGCAAGATTCATATCGCGCTTTCTGCGCAACAACTCGTACACGTCCGTGTATTTGCGTGCCGTCACCAATAGATGGCCCACCATGATCCCGGCATCCAAGGCCATCTGCCCAACGTCTTCGGTTAGTTCGTCGACCTCAAGCCCCAGCACTCCGATGGCATCCGCCCGCTCAATTACAGGCGCCCACAGACATGGCGTTCCATCCTCTTCTTGTACGAGACGCCTTTCCTTCAGGCAAGTACCCGCTGAGGTTTCGTCCACCTTCAGCATCCCTGCGGGCTCGTTGGAGCGTTGGGATCCCGGCGTGGGCCTCAGGGTGGCGCCGTCGTAATCGCTTAGATAGAGCACGACGCTGCGAACCCCGGAAAGACAGAGCGTGTCCTTGAGAGCGTCGATGAGCTTGTCGGCGGCAGACGAATCTGCAAGCCGCAGGAGCTCCCCTAGAACACTTTCACCCAGCTGATTCACGCCCCTCCCCAACCGACGTTGTTCCGCCAGGGCTTACGCGTGCAAGATCTCATCGGACGCTCGCAACCTAACAGTCTTGTCTCGACCGCCGGCGCAGCATCTTAAGGGGCAAACAGTTGACAGGAACAGCCCCGAAGACCCACTGATAACCTGCCGGTTCCGAACCTCGAAAGGTGAAGATATGAGGGCCGAACCGGAATCCTGGGGACCACCACTCGATGGAGACGCAGCCTTATGCGCCTGACACGCCGCGGGCGGCTGATACTCACAGTGCTCTCTGGAGCGATCATCTTGTTGGTCATCTGGGTAGTGGTCGACGCGAGACACTCATCAGGGGGTCCGCAACTGGCTTCGACAACGATCTGTAGCGATCTATCCGAGCTGCAGAATGGGTATCGGATCCGTGCACTCACTACTCTTCGAGACCATCTCTCGGCGCGAGTGCAGTCCTTTGTCGATCAGGGCGACAACAAGACCGCTTCGCATCTGCGCACCACCATCACCGCGATCGATGCGATGCGGAATGCGCTCGGGGGGAAAGGCAGCGTCGCCAAAGCCAGGACCCGTCTCCAGCAGGCTTTCAAGACGCTGCATGCTTGCTCGTCGGGGCCGCGCACGCCAGTGGCAGCACCTTCCACTTCGGCAACTCCCGGATCCACCTCCGGGACGTTTGCAAGCTCGCTGCCCAACGGTCCGATCAAACACGTGGTCTTCTTGGTGAAAGAAAATCGCAGCTTCGACAATTACTTTGGCCGGTATCCCGGTGCTGATGGCACCACAATAGGAAAGACTTTGGTAAACGGTCAAACCCACACTGTGCCCCTTAAACCTGCGGTCGATGTTCAACCGCATGACATCACGCACGGATTCGTGGCAGGGATGCAGTCCATCGACGGGGGCCGCATGGACGGGTATAACACGATCCTCTACGGCAAGGACCTCTCCGGCTACTCGGAGTTCTCCCGGAGCACCCTGCCGCATTACTACAAATATGCGGATCGCTTTGTGTTGGCTGACCACTTCTTCACTTCAATGTTCGGGCCGACTACCCCCGAGCATCTCTACACCGTGGCCGCTCAGTCGAAGGGCATCGTCGACAATTCGCAGAACTCATCGACTTCTGCAGAGTATTGCGACGATCCCACTGAAACAGCACCCCACTTCATTGCACATCTCAGCAAGAAGACCCAGAAGAAAATAATGTATTGGGAAGATCATGTTCAGGACAACTACCCTGCCAACGTCTACAAAATCGCGCGATATTGGAAACAGCTGCGGCTCTGCTTCAACGTCAAGATCCTGCCCGACGAGCTGAACGCAGCCGGAGTGTCGTGGAAGTACTACGCTGACCCCGACAACTTCCAGAACATCATGCAGGCCATCAAGCACGTCCGTTACGGGCCAGATTGGAACAAAGTCCAGCTCCCCGGACAGTTCTTAACGGATGTGAAGCATCACCACATGCCACAGGTGTCTTGGATCAATCCACCGGCTTCGTACAACGAGCATCCGGGTGGAGGCATCAGCGTATGTGCCGGCGAGAACTGGACAGTTGAGTACCTGAACGCCATCCAGAAGAGCCGCTACTGGAAGAACACCGCCGTGGTGATCGTGTGGGATGACTTCGGAGGTTTCTACGATCACGTGATTCCGCCCCATTACGACAT
Source organism: Actinomycetota bacterium (assembly GCA_034667525.1). Lineage (GTDB taxonomy): Bacteria > Actinomycetota > CADDZG01 > CADDZG01 > WHSQ01 > DATAPE01. Next base: position 2,575 of record JAXDJO010000067.1, on the reverse strand, counting down.
CATGGGAACAGGACCCCGTACCCCGGCTTTGATCATCAGCCCGTGGACGCGCTCTGGAAACAATTCTCTCGGAGGCGCGATCGATCATCACACTTACGAGTTCTCATCCGTGTTGCGGTTCATCGAAGACATCTTCCAGGTGAAACCTATGACCGAACGAGATCGGCAAGCAGACCCTTTGAGCGGAGCGTTCGACTTCTCTCACCCGAACTATAAGAAGTTGATCCTTCCCTACCGGAAAAAGTGTCCCTACGGAACTTCGTTCTAAGCCGCAGCGCCTATCCCCAGGTTGGGGTCACGGACTGAACGGAGTCGGCCCAGCTTCACCTCTCCGTTGATTCCGTAGAAAGCGTTCGACCTCCTCGGCGATGTTCTCTCCGGGAGGGATGGATTGCTGCCCCATCATGCTTTCGAGTCGCTCGAGGTAGGAGGTTGCCTCCGGGTTAGCCGAGAAGATCTGCTGCAAGGTCTGGCGTTGGGATTCGTCTTCTTGTTCGAGCACTCCGGCGCCGATGGTGATCGAGAGATGGCTTTCGACTCGCCGGATCAACGCGATGGCCCCTCCGGGGAATGGCGCCGCATAGTGCGGAACCTGCGCCCAGAAGCCGACGGCACGGATCCCTGTCTCTGCGAGGGTCCATTCCACCAGACTTACCGCTGCCGCTGGTACTCGGAGGAGCCCGTCCGTCGGTGCTGAACCTTGCATCAGTTCAGCCCTAGATGCCGTCATCATCACCGGGGTTGCGGCCGTATGAGGGACAGCAGATGGGATCGCGCCGAGACTCACGTGCTCGACGATTCCAATCCTGAGCGCCAGTTCCCTGACATCGGAAGCGAATTCCTCCCAACGGAAGTCCGGTTCCGGCCCTGTCAGGACGAAAAGGTCGCGCTCAGGGAGGTGCCTTCGCGTCAGAGTGAGAACCGGCCACTCGAAAGACTTCGGTCTTCCGTCGAGGATGTCCAGTACGGGCCGATGACTTCGATAGTCGTAGATGTCGTCGGAGTTGAAGCTGGACACTACTTCTCCGCCCTCTGCGATGTGGCGGGCCGCCATCGAACCCGCTTCGCCTGCATCTACCCAGTCCTCGAAAGCGACGATGAGAGCCGGGGCGATGACGTCCTCCGGCTCGACCAACATCTTGTACGTAGGCATGCCCTGCAACGTTATCCCAGGTATCGGCTTGCCTCGACTGTCGCTCGTATCAGAACGGGAATGCGCTTGTGATGGGATAGGGAGTGAATCCAGATTGGTTACGACCTGTTCCCCACGGACCTCAGCACCACGCCTCCGACAAACACGATCAAGGTCGCGCCCATCCACAGGAGAAAAACGTCCTCACGCTTTGACTGATCGAGACTCACATCGCACGGAATACCTTTGTGGCATCCGCTTAGATCTCTCGTCAACGGAGTCCTAGAGGCGGTGACGAAGCTACCAACGAACATCACGACAGCGATCAGGAGCAGAACGGAGCCGCCGGTCCTTAGCCGTGAACCTCGCACTCCCTCGGCTGTCCCCACTATCACCTCGAGTACCCCCCGGAACGAACTACTAGGATTGTAGTAGCTGTGCCGGGTGTTCACCGGAAAGCCGATCTCGGCTCATTTCTCGCTCACACACTCGCTCGTGCAGAGCGAGGGTTGCTCTAGGCGCGCGCGTTTACTCTTTCTGCCTGCCAACTAATACCCCGCCCTCGTAGCTCAGGGGATAGAGCACAGGTTTCCTAAACCTGGTGTCGCAGGTTCGAATCCTGCCGGGGGCACGTACAAAAGGGGCGCGCGGCTTCCATCAGGGTCCGTCAGCTCGGGGATCAACGTGACCCGGATGGTCAGCTTGTGCTCTCTCGGGTCGTAGGTCGCCTCGAAGTTCAATGCTGCGAGCAGATTGCGGAACTCCTGATCGCCCACGAGCTCCCAATCCACGTTGAGCAGCGGCAGAGCGGCCACGAGAGCCTCCGCTGACTCCGCATCTGGGACCTGTGTCTTCTCCTTCTCGGCGGCCTCCAGCGCTCGCTGCTTGTTAGCTCTGAGAGCTGCAAGCTCCTCGAGCCGGGAGCGGATGTCGTCTGCGATCTCGCTGTCCGGCTCCTGTGCTTCCAGGTTGACCACCAGCCTGCGGATCCGCTTCTTGGTGCCGTCAATCTCCGACCGCAAACGTTCTTAGGTGCGGGATATGCGGGCTGCGGATGCACGGCAAGGTCAAGCGCGGCCGCAACTTTGCCTACTACACCTGCGACACCAATCGCAGACACGCAGGGGTCGTTCCAGAGGATCACCCGGCCTCGATCTATCTGCGCGAGGACAAGGCAGGAGAGAAGGTCGTCGTCCCTCCCTTTCCTGCTTGGCAGCTCGATGATTGACAGCCTGCTCTCGACCTCGGGGAGCCGAGACCACACTCGGCCGAGAACCCCGCATTCTGAAACCTGTCGCTCGGTGGCGACATAGAACGACAATCCCCTGAACCTGCCAGAGTTCTTAAACCGCGCGAGCGCGTCGGTGAATGCAGCATCCACCGTCTTCTCCCGGCGATGGTTCGGCACCAGGATCAGGATGTTGGGGAAGCCCTCCGTCCCCA
>JAXDJO010000066.1:0-43799 GCA_034667525.1 Actinomycetota bacterium | reverse complement strand
TAACACTGCCCCCAACATCATCTATGAGCTTGTCCTCGGCGGGATCCTTACATCGGTCTTCGTCCCCCTTTTCGTGGAGCTACTCGAGAAAGAGGATCGCGAACGCGCCTGGGAAGTGGCTACAGGTTTGATAAATGTCTCGCTTGCGGCCTTGAGCGGGATCACCGTGTTAGGCATAGCAGCCGCCCCATGGATCGCGCGGATCTATTCCTCCCGGCTGCACGGGCATGATGCACTCCTTCAGCAGCACGTCATCACGTTCCTGCTGCGACTATTCATCCCTCAGATCTTGTTCTACGGCTTGTACTTCCTGATCGCCGGTTTACTGAACGCACATCGACGCTTCGCGGCTCCAATGTTCACGCCCGTCTTGAACAACATCGTCGTGATAGCGGTCTTCGTTTGGTTCCACCATCTCTATGGTCAGGTCACCCTCAGCACCGTCACGTCGGCACAGCTGTGGCTGATAGGCCTCGGCACCACCGCAGGCGTGGCCGCTGCCGGGGTCACTCTGATCCCGTTCATGCGGGGTTTGGGGCGATACCGTTTCAATTTCTCGATCGATCACCCGTCGGTCAAAAAGCTCGCCCGCTTATCGGTGTTCGTCCTGGGATACGTCGTGGTCAACCAGATCGGCTTTCTGATCGTCCAATACCTCGCGAACGGAGAGAATGGCGGCTACTCCGCCTTCGTCAACGCCTTCACGTTCTTCATGCTGCCGCACGGGTTGTTCGCAGTGTCTGTCATCACTGCTCTATTGCCTGGCCTGAGTGAGCAGGCCGTGCACCGGCAGTGGGACCAATTCCGCGATCGGCTTTCGATCGGTATCAGGGCGACATTGCTGTTGATCCTGCCCGCTTCTGTGGGATACCTCGTGCTCGGCGAACCGATCGTGCGGCTTCTCTTGCAGCACGGTGTCATGACCTTGCGATCAACGGAATTGGTGGCAGCCGTTCTCCGATTCTTCGTCCTGGGTTTGGTTCCCTTCTCCCTGTTCCAGCTGCTGTCCCGGGCCTTCTATGCGATGCAGGATACGAAGACCCCGTTCCTGATCAATTGCGTTTCGGTTGGGACCAACATCGTCCTCGATTTTCCATTGTTCTTCGCCTGGGGTGTACAGGGTCTGGCGCTCGGACAGACATTGTCGTACGTGATCGGAGTCCTGCTCCAATTCCGCGTGGTGCGTCGAAGGATCGGCGGTATCGACGGGCGGAGACTGTGGTCCAGCGGGCTGCGGATAGCGGCCGCGGCTGGGCTGATGGGGGGCCTGGTGTGGGTGACCTACGAAGGGCTGACGCGGGTCCTCTCGACGGGTCCTGTGAGCGAACTTGCTCTGGTGGCGGTTCCGGTGACGGTTGGCGTCGCCTCTTATCTCGGCTTCGCAAGCTTGTTCAAGGTCGAAGAGATCGATTACGTTCGCTCGCTGTTGTCCCGCCGGCTGCACCGGGCCCCCTCTTGAGTTCAGCCCCCGTAAACCACGATGGGATGAGAAACGGGTGGGCAATCAGAGTTAGCCAATAACATCGATCACATGCCAGCAGGGGCTGACGTCGTTGCGAAACGCTATGGATTGGAAGAGGCCATTGCCAGTGGAGGCATGGCGACCGTTTGGCGAGCCACCGACAACGTGCTCGCCCGCTCCGTAGCTGTCAAGATTCTGCACGCGCAACTTTCTGGAGACGAAGAATTCTTAGAACGGTTTCGACGCGAAGCTCTAGCCGCAGCGCGGTTAACGCACCCCAACATCGTCGCGATCTACGACACGGGGATCGATCGAGCCAGTGGTTCGGACGAGGCCAGGCATTTCATCGTCATGGAGTACTGCTCGAGGGGATCGTTACAGGACGTGCTCGAACGTGAGGGCAGGTTAGATGTGGAACGCGTTGTCGATATCGGGATCAGCATCTGTGACGCGCTCGAATACGCGCATCACCTGGACATCGTCCATCGCGATATCAAGCCCGGCAACGTGCTCGTTGCACAGGATGGCGCACTCAAGGTCGGAGACTTCGGTATAGCGAAAGCCGCCTTCGCGAGTGGGGACATCACTACGACCGGCAACATCCTTGGCACCGTTACCTACATCTCTCCCGAGCAAGCGCGCGGGGAGGAGCCGGATGCGCGCTCGGACCTCTACTCACTTGGCATCGTGCTGTACCAACTGCTGCTCGGCCGTCCTCCATTCGCAGCAGAAACTCAGATCGGTACGGCGATGAAGCACATCCAAGCGGCTCCACCACCCCCGAGAAGCATCAAGGCGGGGATTCCGAAGGCGGTCGAAGCGGTAATCCTGAAGAGCCTTGAGAAGAAACCCTCTGATCGCTACTCGACGGCGGCGGAGATGCGCAGCGCGCTTCAGGAATCGCTTTCCGGGAGCCGCACCACAGTGATGAGAGCCGCCGAGCGGCCCGCCGCAAAGAGGCCGGATCTGCCCGCCGAGACAACGTCCCCCCTGGCGGCATTCCGATGGCTGCTGCCGGTGGTCCTGGTGATCGCTGCGCTCGTGGGTCTCGCTCTCTATCTGCCTTCGATCCTCGGCGGCTCGAACAAGAGTGGCTCGCACACCGGAGGCGGGCACACCGGAGGCGGGGCGGCAAGTGGGAGCAGGGCGGTTCCCATACAGACCGTCACGTCGTTCGATCCAGAAGGGGACGGGACCGAGCACCAGGAGCTGGTCGGCGCGGTGAACGACGGGAACCCGGCCACCGCCTGGCACACCGAGCATTACAACTCCCCGCTTCAAGCCATCAAGCCCGGGGTTGGGCTCCTTTTGGATCTCGGTTCCAAGGTGCAGGTCGATCGCGTCAGCGTGACGTCACAAACCCCCGGTTACTCGTTCGAGCTGCGGGCGGGAGATCAACCTGGCGCTTCGGAGACCTCGTTCGGAGTGGTCAAAACGATAGCTAATGCTGCAGCCACTCAAGACGTCACTTTCAGCCCCACCGCGCACCGGTACTGGCTGCTATGGATCACCTGGCTTCCGGGCGGATCCGGGGGGGCCGCCGACATCAACGAGATCAAGTTCTTCGGTCCCTCGCCCTGAAGATCCCCCCGCCGCGGCGATGAGGTTCGATGAGCCGGTCGAGAAGGCCTCGGACGAGGATCTGGTGCAGCGCTTCGTCGCCAACGGGGAAGAGCCTGCATTCGTGGAGCTCATGACGCGCCACGAGGATCGGGTGTTCGCTATGGCCCTCCGGATCACAGGGGACAGGGCCGATGCCCTCGACGCCGCCCAAGAGGCGTTCATCTCCTTCTTCCGGCGGGCCGCTTCCTTCCGCGGGGAATCCGCCTTGAGCACCTGGCTTTACCGGATAGCCATGAATGCCGCCTACGACGTCGTGCGGAAACGCCGGTCCACGCCGGAGCCGCGTCAGGAGCTCCTCGAACCACTCCCGGAGGGAGTGACTGGGATGGAAGAGGGTGTGGCGATGCGGTCTGATATCGCTCACGCCCTGGCTTTGCTGCCCACGGAATATCGCGATGCCGTCGTGATGCACGATCTGGGCGGGCTCCCCTACGAAGAGATCGCGAAGGTGACCGGGGTCAGCTTGGGAACCGTCAAATCCAGGATCAGCAGGGGCCGGCGGCGGCTGGCAGAGTTGTTGGAACCCTCCTACCGAGCCGGTACGTCTAAGGATCAGTCATGACTCAGCCGATCGATCACGCAACCTGCTCGCGCCTGCTGCCCTCCTTCCTCGCCGGCGAGTCGGGTGATGACGCGCCTGCCATAAGCGAGCACCTGCGCGGGTGCGCCGAATGCCGTGCGGAGCGTGCCGGGCTCGAGATGCTCCTGGCCCCCGTTGAGCCCCCCACCGAGGGCGAGCGCGCGCAGCTGCGCGCCGCGGTTCGCGGTGCCACCTTTGCAATGGGTGACGGTTCGAGCCCGCAGCCAGGTGAACCGGTCAGGGATCCCGGGGCATCCGGGCCACCACGCAGCCCGGCGCAATCTCGCCGTCCGGCGCAATCTCGGGGGCCGGGCAACCAGAGGCACAGCCGCCGTGAGCGCCGCTGGCTGACCCCCGCGCTCGGTGCCGCGGCCGCGGTGCTACTCATAGCCGGCGGGATCGCGTTGTTGGGCCACCAGAGCCCGGGCTTCAAGTCCGCCACCAGCAGTGGGCGGGCGGCCGATCGAGCAGCGGGCGCAGCAGCCCCCAGCCCCGGCGACGTAAAAGGCTTCGTCGGAGCTCAGCCTGCGTCAACGCCATCGTTCTACCCATCGCCCCTGGAAGGGGTGGGCCAGATATCGCGTCGGGCCGCGCCGCTGCTGACCGCCTTCGCCCACGCTTATGACGGCAAGCAAGCGCGCTCGATGGGGCCGCCTTTCCTCGCCCGGCTCACTAAGGGGGCTCCATCTTCTTTGCGCCGCCAGATCCTGCGGTGCGGCGGACGGGTCCTTGCCCACGACCCATCTGCCCTCCCCGCCTTTGGAGCCGTGGCCCGGGTGCGACAGGGGCAGGCTCTGGCCCTGGTGTTTTCTTCCTCGCCCTCGCTGCGGGACCCGCTGTCGAGGTTCCATCTGTACGCGTGGCCGCTCGGATCATGTCTGACCCAGATCGTCCATCGTGCCGGTCCGGTTCCCTAGTGCGGGGCGGCGGGGCGCAGGAATCAAAGCCTCCGGGCGACCGTTGACTAGGGTGTGACCAACACCATGGGAAACGATGTCAGAAAGGTAGTGATAGTCGGCTCCGGCCCTGCCGGACTCACGGCCGCGGTTTACGCCGCGCGGGCCGATCTCCAACCGCTCGTCCTGGAGGGGATCCAGGCCGGTGGGCAGCTCATGTTGACCACCGACGTCGAGAACTACCCTGGTTTCGCCGACGGGATCATGGGTCCCGAGTTGATGGAAAGGATGCGCAAGCAAGCGTCTCGCTTCGGCGCCGACCTCGTTGCCGAAGACGTCACCTCGGTGGACTTTTCGGTCCGCCCCTTCGCGATCCGCACCGGCAGCGATTCCTACCGGGCGCAGTCGGTGATCATCTCCACGGGGGCCTCGGCGAAGATGCTGAGCGTGCCCGGCGAAAGGGAGCTACTGGGACACGGCGTATCCACCTGTGCTACCTGCGATGGGTTCTTCTTCCGGGGCAAGGACCTTCTGATCGTCGGGGGCGGAGACTCGGCTCTCGAGGAGGCGATCTTCCTCACGAAATTTGCAACGAAGGTCACCGTCGTTCACCGGCGGGACAGCCTTCGCGCCTCGAAAATCATGCAGGACCGCGCTCTTGGGAACCCGAAGATCGATTTCATCTGGGATTCCACCATCGATCACATCTACGGCAACGGTCAGGTTGCGGGGGCCCGGATCAAGAACCTGAAGACCGGGGGCGAGAGGGAGGTTTCCGCGGATGGCGTGTTCGTGGCCATCGGTCACAACCCCAACACTTCCTTGTTCGAGGATCAACTCGAGCTGAACGGTGGTTACATCTCGACCATCGATGGCGGCACACAGACCTCGGTGCCCGGCGTTTTCGCAGCCGGGGACGTGGTCGATTTCCGCTACCGGCAGGCGATCACCGCAGCAGGGATGGGCTGTATGGCGGCGATAGATGCCGAACGCTTCCTCGAAGGGATCCGGCAGTAGCGTCGTACCCTGAACCCGATGCGCTCCCGACGGCACCGGTGGTCCAGACAACTCGCAACCCAGCCGGGGCGCGCGCGATGAATGGGCTCATCCGAGAAGGTGACCACTCCCAAGAGGTGGCGGATGTCCAGGCGCGCCTTCGCGCGCTGGAGATCGCGCTCGACGATGACTGGGGCACTTTCGGCCCCAGCACCAAACAGGCAGTACGCGCCTTCCAGCAGCTCCGTGGAACTCTCGTCGATGGGGTCGTGGGTCCAGACACCTGGTTGGAGCTGGTGGAAGCATCCTGGAGACTGGGCGATCGGGTCCTTTACCTGAAGCAACCTCCCCTGCGCGGCGACGACGTGGCAACCCTGCAGGCGCGATTGAATGCCCTGGGTTTCGACGCGGGCAGGGACGATGGCATCTTCGGCAAGCAGGCAGATGCCGCAGTGCGCGCCTTCCAGAAGGAATATGGAGTCCAGGAAGACGGCATCTTCGGCCCCCGTAGTCACGCCGCCTTGGTGGGCCTTCGGGTCGACAGGCCCGGAGTTTCCGTCGACCTTCGGGAAGAGTTGAAGCGGGCGGAGGGGAGCGGGATCCGGAAGGCCCTCATCGTCGTCGACCCGGGCCACGGAGGCACCGACCCGGGCGAGCATCCCAGTGGCCGGATCCCGGAAAGCCACATCTGTTGGGATATCGCGGAAAGGCTGGCAGCCAGACTCGTGGGGGCCGGAGCCCGGGTACGCCTCAGCAGGAACGAAGCCGAGAGCCCGGAAAGCGCCGAACGAGCGATGCGCGCCAACGCCATCGGGGCCGATCTTTTCCTGTCGTTGCACCTGAACGCCCACCCGGAGCCTCAAGCGGAGGGGGCTTCCACCTACTACTTCAGGGCGTCACGGGCGGGCGAGGCGCTCGCCGAGGCTATCCAGGGCGAGCTGATCGGGTTGGGGCTCCGCGACTGCCGCAGTCACGGGCGGGCGTATCCGATCTTGAGGGAGACCCGCATGCCCGCGGTGCTGATAGAACCCGCCTTCATCAGCAACCCCACCGAAGCTGCGAGGCTCGAGGATCCTGCCTTTCGCAGTGCAGTCGCCGACGCCGTTCTCGTGGGAACCCGCACCTATTACGAGGCGCGCGCGCAGGTCTAGTCCGGAGCCACCCTCGAGGTCGCCGGCCCCGCCGATTCAAGGATCAAGCTGACGACTCTCTCCAGCTCTTCCAGAGATACGAAGTCCACCACGATCTTGCCCTTGCGTTTGCCCATCTCGATCCGCACCCTGGTCTGAAGACCGTCGCTCAGAGCCCTTTGGGCTTCAGCCGCCGCAGGCGGCACGGGGGATCGGGGGGCCGAACGACTCGTGGCGTCGCCTCCGACGAGTGATTCGTATCGTTGCACCTGCGCTTGTGTCTCGCGCACCGATAAGCCTTCCTCGGCGGCTCGCATCGCGACCCTCTCGAGAAAGGGGTTCCCCGAGAGCGTCAAGAGAACCTTTCCGTGAGCGGGGCTGAGATGGCGGTTGGCGATAAGGCGTTGCACTCCGAGAGGAAGATCGAGCAGTCTGAGCGTGTTCGTGATGGTCACGCGGTTGCGGCCAAGCCGCTCGGCCAGAGCCTCGTGCGTGAGCCCCAGATCGTCCATTAGCTGGCGATAGGCGGCGGCTTCCTCGATCGCGTTGAGGTCAGCCCGCTGGAGATTCTCGACCAGAGCTCTCTCGAGCGCCCCGGAGTCGTCGGTTTCGATCACCACTGCAGGGACCCGCTCCAAGCCGGCTCGCCCGGCGGCGCGCCACCTCCTCTCTCCCGCGACCAATTCGTAGCCCTGCCCCGACTGACGGACGATCACCGGTTGCAGGAGACCCAACTGCCGGATCGAGACGGCTAGCTCGTCGAGCCCCCCCTCGTCAAAGGCACGGCGGGGTTGGCGGCTGTTGGGGGCTATCGCCTCGAGGGGGATCTCCCTGAGCCCTTGGGGGCCGGCAGTGTCGGCGGCGGAAGTGGCGGGCGGCAGCAGCGCGTCGAGCCCCCGACCCAGACCTGACCTCTTCATGCGGTTCCGGTCCAGGGCTCAAGTGGGGGCCACGAGGCCTCGACCTGACGGGGAAGAGCGGTGGCCACTCCGTAACCGCGACCGCCGGGGCCAGGCACAGCAGGGTTACCGGAGGTTCGATCCCCAGGGTTCGAGGCAATAGCGGGTGACGGCGACTCCGGCGAACGCTCGACCGCGTCGACCGCTCCGGATTCCTGGTCAGTCCCGGCTCGGGACAGGATCTCGCCGGCGAGCGATAGGTAGGAGCGCGCTCCGCGCGACGAGGGATCGAGGGTGACTGCCGGCTCTCCGAAGGATGGCGCTTCGGACAGTCTGATGCTCCTGGGGATCACCGTTTCATAAACGACCGCTCCGAAATGCTTCCGAACTTCCTGCGCGACCTCGGGAGAGAGGTTTGTGCGACCGTCGAACATCGTCAGAAGGATGCCGGCGATACGCAGCGCGGGATTCAGCGATTTCCGAACGCGCTCCGCGTTCCCGAGCAGTTGGCCGAGGCCCTCTAGGGCGTAGTACTCGCACTGGACCGGCACGATCAGATCGCGTGCGGCAACCATGGCGTTGATAGTCAGGAGTCCCAGCGATGGGGGGCAGTCCAGTAAGACGACGTCGAACCTCGAGCCGACATCGACCAGGGCTTCCTTGAGGCGGTGCTCCCGGGCAAGCGCAGTCACCAGCTCGATCTCGGCCCCGGCCAGGTCGACCGAGGCGGGGGCGCAATCCACCCCCGCGACCGCGGTCGGTTGGATGACCTCCTCGAGCGTCGACTCCTGGAGAAGGAGATCGTAGGTCGATCGTCCCGGGGCGCGATGGTCCAGTCCCAAGCCGGTGGTGGCGTTCGCCTGAGGGTCGACGTCGACCACGAGCACCTTCCGGTCGCGCAGGGCCAACGCCGCAGCCAGGTTGAGCGTGGTGGTGGTTTTCCCCACCCCGCCCTTCTGGTTTGCCACACAAACGAACCAGCCGCCGGCGGGTACGCCGCGACGAGCCAATATCTGCCATTTATGAATGGTGGTCATTTCCATCTAGGCTTCTTCCGCGACGGATGACTGGATGACGATCCCATCCAGCCATTCTTCCGCGCCGGAAGGGATTCTGGCGTTTTTCCCGATAAAAACCGCTGCCGTCCCCCCGGGGGCCAGCAGGGGCCGGAGCAGGCGCAGGCTCTCCTCCGGCGGGGCGAGGGCGCGGGCCACGGCGAGAATGTGGCCCCGTCTCAGATCCGCACGTGCAGCCCCTTGCTGGGCGGTGACGGCCAGCACCTCTACGTTCGCCAGGTCGAGCTCCCGCACCACCTCTTCCAGGAAGGCCGCCCTGGAGGACCGGGGCTCGAATAAGCGCCATAGCTGCTCCGGTTGAGCGATAGCCAATACCAGACCGGGCAACCCCGCGCCCGAACCCACATCGGCCGCCGCACCGGGGGGGCAGCCTTCGGCCAGAGAAAGCAGCCGCAGGCAGTCTTCGATGTGGCGCTGGCGGAAGCGGACGACATCACCGGGCGCCACCAGGTCGAGCCGGGGGCTCCACTGAGTGACGAGCGCAGAGTAGGCCGCGAGGCGATCCTCCGTGCCCTCGCCGACCCTCATGTGTTCCTCGATTTACAGCCCCTGACCTGCATAAACAGGCTTTAGGAGGCCGTCGACTACGCCGGCGCAGACTCCTCGCCGCGGATGATCACCTTTCGTTGGGGTTCCTCGCCCTCCGAGTAGCTACTGGCCCCTGCCACCTCTGCCACGGCCGTATGGACGATCTTGCGTTCGTAGGAGCTCATCGGCTCCAGCTCGATCTCGGTCCCCCGGGCCTTGGCCCGCTCGGCCATGGCGGTTGCGTAGTCGGCCAGCGACGCTTGCCTGCGCGCCCTGTAGCCTTCGATATCCACCAGAACCCGGATCCGCGCCTTGAGGCGATGCTGCACCGCGGTGCGAGTGAGCTCCTGCACCGCGTCGAGCGTCTGGCCCCGCCGTCCGATCATCACGCCCATAGCTTCCCCTGTCACTTCGATGACCGCCGACCCCCCCTCCACAGACGACAGGACCTCGGCCTCCAGCTCCGCCGCCTCCAGAAGCCCCGCTACGAACTCGCGGGCGGTCTCGGCGACCACTTCCGGGGGCGGGGGCTCGGACGCGAAGTCATCACCGTGGGAGCCTCTCTCCGCGCCGTCTTCCTCACGCTCGTTCTGCTCCCGGTCCGTCCCCGTCAGTAATGGCTCTTGCTCCGAAGCGGTGGGCGCATCGATTGCAGAAGGAAGGTCGCTGCTATCGGTCATTTCTTTTTCTTCTTCCTGTTCGCCTGCGAGCTCGCCGGGCGGTCGGGGGCTCCGTTGCCGGGAACCGCCTTGCCTTGGATGGCCTTGCCCGGAACGGATTTACCTGGGGTCTTTTTGCCCGGTGCTGCTTTGCCGGTAGCCGGCTTGGGCGGCGGCTTCTTGGCCAACTTGACGGGCCCCGGCTTTGCATTTCCGTCAAGGGCGACAGCTCCTGCTCCCGCAGGAGAGGGCTTGATCGATACCTTTCCGAGGATGAACTGCTGCTGGAGGATCGTCAGCACGTTCGTTGTCAGCCAATAGAAAACCACGCCGATCGGGAACGAAAAGGCGAAGAACATCAACATCGCGGGCATGAATCTGGTGAACATCTGCATCTGCTGCTGCTGTGGATCCTTGGCGGCACCTTGGGTGGCCTGCATCTGCTTCTGCTGGTACCAGGTCGTCACCCCCATCAGAAGAACGAGCACCAGATAGGGCAGAGCGGACACGAGGCCGTGACCACAGACGGGGTAATGCGTGTCCGGCAGGGTCGGGCTTCGCTCTCCCCGGAGGGCGTAGACCGCTCCGCAGTCGAGGCGCAGGCCCAGGAACTGATTGACCGAGATCGCGTGTAGGTGCAGTGCCTTCGCCAGCGCCGACCCCTGCGCCACCGAATAGATCCCGTGCACGGAATTGTTCACGACCCAGTGGGTGGCGGTCTGCACCGGGCTTAGGTTCTTGTAACCCAGGTACGCGAGGGGGGCCCGGATCACCCGGTAAAGAGCGATCAGAACCGGGAACTGCATCAGGAGGGGAAGACAGCCGCCGAAGGGGTTGACCCCGTGCTCTTTGTAAAGGGCCATCATCTCTTCGTTCAACTTCTGGCGATCGCCCTTGTACTTCGCCTGGAGCTTCTTGACCTCCGGCTGGATGCGCTGCATCTCCCGCATCGACTTCGTCTGCTTGATCGATAGCGGCAGCAGAACCGCTCGCACCACGATGGTCAACAGGACGATAGCGACGCCGTAGCTGCCGATGACTCCGTAGATAGCGGCGAGCCCGGCGGCAAAAGGCTCGAACAGCGGGATGTGGGGCACTGCTAGCCTTCGCCCCTCTCGAGCGGCACCGGATCGAAGCCTCCGGGAGCCCAGGGATGGCACCGTGCGATCCTCCGCAGCGCCATCGCGCCTCCCTGCACCAGACCGTAGGCAGCCAGCGCGTCGATGGCGTAACGGGAGCAGGTGGGCTCGTAACGGCAGTGGCGGCCAAGGAGAGGGGAGAGGAACCGGCGATAAGAGCCTATGAGACCGATCAGAAGGCGAGCACCTAGTCCCGGCCGGGATCTGGCCGTGGCGGGGATCACGACTCGCCTGCTCCGACGCGGGCCAGGGCGGCAAGTAGATGTTTTTCCAATTCTTGGAATGACAGCAGGACGGTGTGGCGATCCGCACGCACCACCACATCCGCGGGAGACAGAGGGTTGATGCGTACGATCGCCCGCAGGCGGCGGCGCATCCGATTGCGAGCGATCGCCCCCCCTGCGCTGGTTCCGACCGACAGACCCAGTCGGGTACCGCTTTCGGCCGGCTGCGATAGCGCCCACACGGTTAGCCCGTCGCTGCGGGCACGCCGTCCTTCCGCAAAGACCGCGGCGAACTGGCTCTTGCCTGAGAGCGAGCGCGGCGATCTCATCGACCGAGGCCGATAGCTAGGCAGATAACCGGACGCGGCCCTTGGCCCGCCGGTTCTTCAGGATGGAGCGCCCCGCCCGCGTCTTCATCCGGGCCCGGAAGCCGTGTTTGCGCTTCCTCCGGCGCGTATTGGGCTGGAACGTTCGCTTCGTCATCGGAATCCACCTCGAGCTAAGCGCCCCGATGTGACTCGCCAGTGCGTGGTCGCGAAATCGCAGGGGTCTTTTGGGAGTGTTGCCGGAGTATAGCCGACGTCTGTTTCTGCACGTAGATGGGCGTGCGCGAAAAGAGCTGGCCCCGATTCAAGTAACCGCTTGACTGCCCGTCGCCTCCCCCGCGTACGATGCTCTCCGATTCGTGGCTCGAACACCCTTGCAAAGATCGCGGCACTTCCCCCGGTTTGCCCTGTTGACGTGAGCATTCTCTATCCACAGCTGTGGATAAGACTGTGGACAGAGCAAGCACCGGCCCTGTCGGCGCCTTCCCCGCTGTTCGGTCTCGCGGGCGTGAAAGGAGGGCCGGCTCACCATAGATCCGGCTTTGGGGAAACGACGACGAGAGGCGCAGGGGGGCTGCTTGCAAACATCAACTGAATTGACCGTCGACAACCGCGACGCGGTGGGGGATGGCAGGCGCCTCGAAAGCTTGCCCCCGGACAGGTCCCAAGAATCGATCTGGCACGACGTATGCGCTCGCCTGCGTTCCGAACTCACACCGGCGAACTACTCGGCTTGGTTCTCCCATGTGAGGGTCATCGGCATCGATGGAGGCGCGTTGCTGGTCGCCGCCCCCAGCTCTTTCGCCAAGCACTGGATCGAGGAGCGCTACCTCGAGCAGCTTCGGGCGGCAGTGCGCGCGGCCAGCGGGCGCGAGCTCGACGTCACGCTGTTGATCGACTACGACGTTCCCGAGATCGATCCCGAGGACGCGGCGACGCCTGAGCCCGCTGCTGTCCCCGCGCCAGTACCACCAACCATCGCGGTGCAACGAGCGCTCTTCCACGCGAAATACACGTTCGATTCGTTCGTGATCGGTTCCTCGAATCGCTTCGCTCACGCGGCCGCGCTTGCCGTCGCGGAGGGCCCAGGCGGTGGCTTGTACAACCCACTGTTTGTCTACGGACAGGCTGGGCTGGGCAAGACACATCTGCTGCATGCCATCGGCCATTACGTACAGCAGTTCCACCCCGGCCTCCAGGTCCGCTACGTCACGACCGAACAGTTCATGAACGAGTTCATCGTGGCCGTGCAGCGCAAGACGATCCCCGATTTCCACCGTCGCTACCGCGTCGCCGATGTCCTCCTGGTCGATGACATCCAACTGCTGGAGGGAAAGGAACGGACGCAGGAGGAGTTCTTCCATACCTTCAATGCTCTGCACCCGAAGAGCCAGATCGTCATCACTTCAGATCGGCCCCCGAAGAAGATGTCGACGTTAGAAGAACGTCTTCGGACCCGTTTCGAGTGGGGGTTGATCACCGATATCCAGCCACCCGACCTCGAGACCCGCCTTGCGATCCTCCAGAAGAAAGCCGAGACCGAGGGTCTTCAAATGCCTGCAGAGGTCCTATCTCTGATCGCAACCAAAGTACAGACGAACATCCGCGAGCTCGAGGGTGCACTCATCCGCGTGGCCGCCTATGCCTCCCTCAGCCGCACTGAGATCACTCTACCGATGGCCCAGCAAGTGCTTCAGCCTCTGCTCCCGGATACGAATGAAGCTCGGGTGACTTCCGACCTTGTGATCTCCGTAGCGGGAGAATATTTCGGAGTCACGCCGGAGGAGATCTGCTCACCCAATCGCTCTCGCCCTCTCGTGAACGCGCGTCAGATCGCCATGTACCTCTGTCGAGAGCTGACAGATCTCTCGCTGCCCAAGATCGGCGAACGCTTCGGGGGCCGCGACCACTCCACCGTCGTCCACGCCGATCGCAAGATCAAAGAAGAGATCCGCGAGCGGCAGAGCTCTTACGAGCAGGTTCAAGAGTTGACGACGAGGATCCGTCAACAGGCCGCCCGTGGATAAGCGCCTCGGATCCACGCCGGGTGGTGGAAAACGTCATCCTGAGGGTGCCGGCCGCGCCATGGCGCGCCGCCACCAGCCAGTTGTGAGCTGCTGCTCCACAGGCCTATATGAGTCACGGCCTGCACAAGGACCGAGTTATCACCCGATGCACAGCCTCCTACTACGAGGACTATCGAAAGATATAGAGATTCCTAGAAGCGTGGTGCAAATCACTTGTGGGTGCACGGCGGGCAACTATGGTTCTGCTGAGACATCCAAGATCGGAGGCTGAGGATGAAATTCCGGTGTGAGCGCGACGATCTGCTGGACGCGGTTCAGTTCTCCTCCCGCGCGATATCCAACCGCGCGACGCTTCCTGTGCTGTCGGGCCTGCGCATCGACGCTTCCGAGGAAGGAAAGGTCTCGGTCGCGGCCACCGATCTGGAGCTCACGATGGAAACCGTGTTTCAGGCCGGCGTGGATACCCCCGGAACCTGCATAGTGCCCGGGAGGTTGTTCGGCGAGATGATCCGCAGTTTGTCTCCGGGACAGGTCAATCTGATGGGTGGCGACGCCGAAGTCGAGATCGGTTCGGGACGCGGCCAGTTCCGCGTCAAGTCCCTCGCCCAGGACGATTACCCGGCCCTTGCGATCGAGGAACGCGACGACGACGAAGGGATCCGAATCGAGGTGCAGGGCCCTCAACTCGCTAATGCCCTCTCCCAAGTGGTCAAGAGTGCGTCCTCCGACGAGAGCCGACAGGTTCTTACCGGCGTGCTGTGGGAGATGACCGCGGGCACCCTCACCCTGGCGGCGACAGACTCTTACCGGCTGGCGGTGCGCACCCTCGAGGTGGGCGGGGGCCCTGCGGAGGAAAAGAAGGTGATCCTTCCGGCGCGTGCACTGGGAGAGCTGGCCCGCGCGCTTCAAGGTGGCGCCACCGTGTCGGTGATGATCAAGGAAAACCTGATCATCTTTTCGATCGGCAGCACCGCGGGGGCCGGTAGCGAGTCGGTGATCGGCAGCCGCTTCATCGAAGGCGAGTTCCCCAAGTACCGTCAGCTGATCCCCCAGGGTTACGCCAACGAGTTGACGGTGGACCGAGAAGCTCTCCTCGATGTCGTGAGACGTGTCGGCTTGCTGGCACAGAACAACCTGCCGGTGAAGCTTCGCCTCGATTCCGAGCTCGAGATCTCAGCCCACACCCCTGACGTGGGCGAAGGGCAAGAGGTGCTCGACGCGGAGTACAAGGGCGAGCCCCTTGTGATCGCGTTCAATCCACAGTTCCTGAATGACGGAGCTTCCGCGATACGCGAGACACGCTTGGTGATCCAGGCAGGCGACGGGCTAAAGCCGGCCATCTTGCGAGGTGCCGACGAAGAGGGTTTCACGTATCTCTTGATGCCTGTGAGGTTGAGCTAGAGCGACTTGCGGGTCGAACAACTTGGTCTTGAAGACTTCCGCAATTACGTCCGCTCGGCCGTTGAGCTTGCTCCTGGACTGAACCTCGTTGTCGGCAGAAACGCGCAGGGCAAGACCAATCTGTTGGAGGCGATCCACTGTCTCAGCGGTCTCGGCTCACCTCGTTCACCCGACGCTGCCCTCGTGCGGGAAGGATGTGAACGTGCGCTTCTCCATGCGGAGGTTCGCAAAGGAGAACGCCAGATGCGGCTCGATCTCGAGATCAGACCAGGACGAGGAACCAAAGCGTTGATCAACGGCACTCCCCTGCACGGCACCCGTCCTCTCAGCGAGCTCCTCGTCACGGTGTTCTTCGGACCCGACGAGCTTTCGTTGGTGAAGGGCTCTCCGGAAGGGCGTCGACGGTTCTTGGACGATCTCGTCGTCAAGCTGCATCCGGTGAGGGCGGCATTGAGACGGGAGTGGGAACGGGTCTTGAAGCAGAGGAACGCGTTGCTTCGATCCGCCCCGCGCCGCAGCTCGGGTCCGATGGAGCAAACCCTGGAGGTCTGGGATGAAGCCTTGTGCAGGACGGGGGCCGGGCTCACCGCCGCCCGACTGGAGGCGCTCGGCCGTCTCCTCCCTTACGCCCGCAAGCGCTACGAGGAGGTTGCAGGCGGCGGAGACCTGGAGCTCAACTACACCAGTGAATGGCTGGAGGCCTACATCATCGACTCCGCGCTGGCGTCGCCAGCCGCGATCGATGAGTCGATCTTGAAACAGAAGCTGGCTGCGAAGCTCGACGAGGTTCGGCCGCGCGAGTTTGAACGAGGGCTCTCACTTGCCGGCCCCCAGCGGGACGACGTCATCATCAAGTTGGCTTCCCCCGGCGCCATCGCAGGGCAATTGGAAGCCCGCAACCATGCCTCCCAGGGAGAACAGAGAACCTCGGCCCTGGCACTCAAGCTTGCAGAGCACGACCTCCTCTCCGACGCGTTGGGGTTCCGCCCGATCCTTTTGTTGGATGACGTTTTCTCGGAGCTGGATGCGGCCCGGCGTGGCTGGCTCGCGGGTGCCGTCGGGGCCATGGGGCAAACGCTGTTGTCTTCTGCAGAGCCGCTCCCGCCCGGAAGCGTCGACTTCGAACGGATCCTCGAGGTCGATTCTGGTGAGATCGCCGTCAGATGACCGGGCGCGGCGACTCCCCGTTTCGCATCAAGGATCTATTGGGTGACGTCGGGAAGGGTCTTGGCCTGGCTTCGCCGGTGGAGACGGGTCTGGTGTGGACGCGGTGGAACGAGATCGTGGGACCCTCTGTTGCCGCCCACGCGGAGCCATCTTCGCTGAAGGGTGGGGTGCTCCGAGTGCGCGCCGATTCGCCGACGTGGGCCAGCGAGATCGGTTATCTCCGAGACGAGATCAAGGCTTCGGTCAATCGCACCGTGGGCGTGGAGCTGGTCCACGAGGTTCGGGTATGGACCGGACCCGGTCCCAGCCGCGCCCACGGTCAGGGTGCGGTTCACCGGCAACCGGGGGAGGTGAGTTCACCGGCTGCGGTCGAGGTTCCCACCGACCCACAGACTGCGCTCGAACGGGCCCGCGATGCGTGGGCTCGGCGCCGCCACGGCTCGCCGTGATGGGAGCGATCAAACCCGTAAAGTACCTGGTAGATGGTACTATTTAAGCAATGAACCCCGCTGTTTCCGGCCTCTCTTGCCGCGCCCAGCAGCGGCTCGCGCCGCCCCCGCAATGCAGCCTCGATCTCTAGCCCTAAGGAACCAATGAAGCCATCGAAAGCCCCGTCCACCTCGAGTGGCACCCCGGCATCGAACGGGTACACGGCTCAGGACATAACCGTCCTCAAGGGCCTCGACCCCGTCCGGAAGCGGCCGGGGATGTACATCGGATCGACCGGTCCCCGCGGGCTTCACCACCTGGTGTACGAAGTGGTGGCCAATGCCGTCGACGAAGCGATGGCTGGCTACTGCGACAAGATCATCGTCGAGCTGCTGGCGGACGGTGGCTGCCGCGTCACGGACAACGGCCGCGGGATCCCGGTGGACATCGTGAAGGGCGAGGGTAAGACGGCCGTCGAGGTCGTTCTCACCACGCTGCACGCGGGCGGGAAGTTCGAAGGCAAGGGCTATCAGGTGTCCGGGGGTCTCCACGGGGTTGGAGTCTCGGTGGTGAACGCCCTGTCCGAACGGCTTGAGATCGAGGTCGCCCGTGACGGCAAGTTGTGGGCGCAGAGTTATGTGCAAGGCAAGCCCCAGGCCAAGCTGCGGGCAATCAAGTCTCTGAAGAGGACCGGGACCACCGTGTCGTTCTGGCCCGATCCGGCAATCTTTACCGAAGAGCGCGAATTCAAGTTCGACACACTGATGCAGAGCCTGCGCGAGATGGCCTTCTTGAATCGGGGGCTGGAGATCCGGCTGATCGATCATCGGATCGAGCCCGTCCAACAAGAGACCTTCCGATACACCGGCGGCATCGTCGACTTCGTCAAGCACCTCAATACCTCCAAGGAGGAGGTGCACAAGCGCGTTATCTACTTCGAAGCGAAAGCCGAGCAACACGAGCTCGAGATAGCCATGCAGTGGACCACCACCTTCAACGAGTCCGTGTTCACCTTTGCCAACAACATCAATACCCACGAGGGTGGGATGCACGAAGAGGGGTTTCGCCGTTCCCTGACACGGGTGATCACCTCGTATGCCCGCTCCAAGGGGATCCTCAAAGAGAAGGATGACGCCCTTGTCGGTGAGGACTGTCGTGAAGGGTTGACGGCGATCATCTCGGTCAAGCTGCGTGAGCCGCAATTCGAAGGTCAGACCAAGACCAAGCTCGGAAACACCGAGATCCGTTCGTATGTCGAGACATCGATGAACCAGCGATTCACCGACTTCATGGAAGAGCACCCAGCCGATGCGCGCGCCATCTGTAACAAGGTGATTTCAGCTCAGCGAGCCCGCCTAGAGGCTCGTAAGGCGCGTGACCTGGTCCGTCGTAAATCGTTGCTCGAATCGACGATGCTCCCGGGGAAACTCGCTGATTGTCAGACGAGCGATCCCGAAAAGGCCGAGCTGCTCATCGTCGAGGGTGACTCAGCAGGAGGCACTGCGAAGAGCGCCCGCCAGCGCGAGTTCCAAGCAGTGCTGCCTTTGCGGGGCAAGATCCTCAATGTCGAGCGGGCGAGACTCTCCAAGATCCTCGAGAACAAAGAGATACAGGCGATCATCACCGCCGTTGGAACCGGTATCGGCGAGGAGTTCGACATAAATAAGGCCCGCTACCACAAGATCATCTCGATGGCCGACGCCGACGAGGACGGTTCGCACATCAAGACGCTGCTGTTGACCTTCTTCTTCCGCTACATGCCGGACCTGATCGACGCAGGCTTCGTATTCGTGGCACAGCCCCCGTTGTATCGGGTTCCCCACAAAGGTCAGGTCCATTACTTCAAGAACGAAGACCAACTTGCCGCTTTCATGGGAAGGGCTTACGGCGCCAAGATCGAGCCTCAACGCTTCAAGGGCCTTGGAGAGATGAATGCCGAGCAGCTATGGGACACGACGTTGGATCCCTCTACCCGCACGTTGTTGCGCGTCACGATGGAGGACGCCGCTCTTGCCGAGGAAATCTTTACGATGTTGATGGGTGAAGATGTGGAAGCCCGCAAAGGCTTCATCCAGCGGAATGCCAAAGACGTTCGCTTCCTAGATATCTGACCTGGAGCCGATGCCCAAAGAACCGTTCCAAGACAAGCTCCCGGGCGACGCCGGCGACAGCGGCGGTACCGGTATAGAAGACATCACGATCGAGGATGAGGTTCAGGACTCGTTCCTCGAGTACGCGATGGCGGTCATCGTCAGCCGTGCTCTTCCCGACGTTCGTGATGGCCTCAAGCCCGTGAACCGGCGGATCCTTTATGCAGCGCTTCAATCAGGGCTGCGACCCGATCAGCGCTATCGTAAATGCGCCGCGCTCGTCGGCGAAGTGATGAAGACCTATCACCCCCACGGTGATCAATCTATCTACGACGCCTTGGCGCGCTTGGCCCAAGACTTCACCACTCGAAACCTGCTCATAGACGGGCAAGGAAACTTCGGATCGATCGACGGGGACGCGCCGGCCGCTATGCGGTACACGGAGTGCCGGTTGTCTCGGCTCGCCATGGAGCTGGTGCGCGATATCGGTGAGGAGACCGTCGATTTCGCGCCGAACTACGACGGCGACACCACCGAGCCGGTGACGCTGCCGTCTCGCTTCCCTAACTTGCTCGTCAACGGCTCGAGCGGTATCGCGGTCGGTATGGCTACCAACATCCCGCCTCACAATCTCGGTGAGGTGGTCGACGCAGTGGTGGATGTGCTGGAACATCCCGAGCTCGCCATGGACCAGGACAAGATGCTGAAAGCGGTCACCGGCCACATCCAGGGGCCTGACTTCCCCACCGGCGCCCAGATCGTGGGCCGTCAAGGAATCATCGATGCCTACTCCTCGGGGCGCGGTTCGATCAAGATGCGGGCGGTTTGCGAGATCGAGGAGGGCCCGAAGGGCAATCCACGCATCGTGGTGACGGAACTGCCCTACCAGGTGAACAAGGCCCGCCTCGCCCTCAAGATCGCCGAGCTCGTCAACGCCAAGGAGAAGAGGCTCGAGGGGATCGCGGATCTCCGTGACGAATCCTCACGCGAGGGCATGCGCCTCGTGATCGATCTGAAACGTAACGCGGTGCCGCAAGTCGTCCTGAACACGCTCTACAAGCGGACCCAGTTGCAGGAGAACTTCGCCGTGAACATGGTGGCACTGGTCGACTTCGTGCCCCGGACGCTGAACCTCGTCGAGGTGATCAACGAGTACATCAACCACCAGATGTCGGTTATCACCCGGAGAACCAGATTCCGGCTGCGCAGGGCCAAGGAGCGCTCGCACATCCTCGAAGGTCTCATCATCGCCCTCGATCACATCGACGAGATCGTGGCGCTGATCCGTAACGCTGCCGATGTTGACGAAGCTCGTCAAGGATTGATGGCCGGCTTCCGGTTATCGGAGATCCAGGCGAATCACATCCTGGACATGCCCCTGCGGAGGTTGACCGCGCTGGAGCAGGACAAGATCCGTGAAGAGCATGCCGAGTTGCAGCAGACGATCGCGGAGCTGGAGGCGATCTTGAGGGATGAGACGAAGGTCCGGGCGATCATCGCGGAAGAGTTGCGTGAGGTAAAGCGCAAGTTTGCGGATCCTCGCCGGTCGGTGATCGTTCCCGACGAAGGTGAGTTCGACATCGAAGATCTTATCGCGGACGAAGAGCTCGTTATCTCGGTGTCGCGTGACGGCTATATCAAGAGCGTGCCGCTGGATACCTATCGCCGTCAAGGACGGGGGGGCCGGGGGGTAAGAGGTGCCGCCTTGAAAGAAGGTGACATCGTCGAGCACCTCACTACCACCACCGCTCATGCTTATCTTCTGCTGTTTTCCACAAGTGGGCGTGTCTATCGGTTGAAGGCGCACGAGATCCCGAAACGAGACCGCACGGCTCGCGGAACCGCGGCCGTAAATGTGGTCGCTATGCGTCCTGAGGACCGAGTTGCGGCGGTCATCGATACGCGTGATTACGAGACCTACCGCTATCTTTTGATCGCCACCAAGCGCGGGATGGTGAAGAAGACGCTGTTCCGCGAGTACGACTCTTCGCGACGAGAAGGCATCATCGCGGTGAACCTCAAGGACGGGGACGAAGTGGTCAGGGTCAGGCCCACGTCGGGAAACGACGACGTCCTTTTGATCAGTAAAAAGGGCAAGGCCATCCGGTTCTCTGAGAAGCACGCCCGGCCCATGGGTCGGACGGCTACCGGCGTCATCGGAATCAGACTCGACAGCGATGATGAAGTCGTGACCAGTGACATCGTCGCTAAAGACGACAAGGAGCTCCTGATCGTTACCCAGTTTGGATACGGGAAGCGAACGAAACTCAGCGAATTCCCTCGGAAGGGTCGGGGGGGCAAGGGAGTCATCGCCGCCAAGCTGACGAAGCCGCGCGGTCAGATCGTGGGAGCGAGCGTGGTGCGTTCCGATGATGAGGTATTCCTGATCAGCGATGACGGTGTTGTCATTCGCATGCCCGTGGGCTCCATCTCCCGCCAGGGACGACCCGCAACCGGTGTAAGGGTCATGAACCTCAGCGAGGGGGCGAAGGTCTCTGCGGTGGCTCCGGTCGTGGGGGAAACGGACGATTCGGGCCAGGACCCCCTTCTTTAAGGCAGTCTCCGCCGGCTGACCGCGAAAGTCGCCCTCTATCGCCCATACTGGTTGACTGGCTACCGGAGACGTGCGTGGACCTGGATCGGGGAGAGAGATTTGGCACCGAGAGAGGATCAACCCTCAGGCTGGAGAGCTGAGGCCGAGACCGCGTCTGCCTCGGGAGGCCATCTCCTTCCGGAAGCCCCTTTGTACGATCAACGCAGGAGCACGCCTGCGCCTGTCCCACCGCCCCGCCTGACCGAACCGCGCCGCACGCACAGTCAACGGCGCCCGGTCCGTGTCCGACGCCGGATAGCGGGCCGACGGGTACAAAGGACTATCCGGCATGTCGACGTCTGGAGCGTCTTCAAGCTATCCATCTTTTATTACGCATGTTTCACAGTTCTGTGGCTGCTCTTCGTGGGGATCCTGTACTGGCTCTTGTCGAATGCTGGATTGTTCTCAGCCATTCAAAAGTTTGGCCGCGCCATGGTTCTATGGAATCACCTGAACATCTCGTTGATATACATCGAGAAGTGGGCGCTACTACTTGCGATCACATTCCTGGTGCTCGGCTCGTTGATCAACGCCTTCATAGCGTTTCTCTACAACTTCGCGGCCGATACCGTCGGAGGGATCGAGCTCACTTTCGTCGAGAAGGATGTTGAGCAGACGGAAAGTAATCGCACCTACAGCTGAACCGGGGGCTGTCCGGCTGGTTGGCCCAGATGGATGCTATTCAAACCTTCTTGGGCAGTTGCGAGACCTGGGTGCGTAGCAGCTAACGAAGCACCGCTATGTGCGTTAGCGGCCCATCGAAGCTTTTAACACCCGATGCGCTCCACTCGCGGCCACCACCACAAACCTCGCGCACGTCGTCGACTCCGTCTACTGTAGGAGGCAAGCGCGCCTACCCTCCGCGGGGCTGGAAGAGCTCTATCGGGTTGCCGGACGGGTCCTCGAGCAAGATCTGCCGGCCGCTCGGGCCGCTGACGATGTCATTGCGGAAGTTCAGCCCGGCGCCGCGCGACCTCACTCGCCCATCGGGCATCGGCCGGCCGGCCGAGCTCGCCGGGCCGCTGAGCAGCAGACGCAGGTTGCCACGCACCACATCTGCGAACGCAGGCGCGGCACTGGAGCGCAACGCAAAGCCGAAATGGTTGGTGTAGAAGTCGACGGCTGTCTGGACGTCGTTGACCATGTAGCGGACATTCACGAGTTCGTCAGTGACGTTTCGTCCCTCCGGCGGATCTCCCGCCAGCAGCCCTACCGTGGCGAACAGTCTCGATGTCCCTATGCGTCACCGGGGCGAGGCGATACACCAATACAGATTGAGGCGATTGCAAGCGTCCGTGGCATTCCGAACCTCGCTGATGGACCTGCGAAGAGCCGTGTGGACATCGAGATGGCCGATCAGTACACAAGATCGCCCCAACCGATGCCGAGACTAATCGCCTTTCCGCATCCTGCATCTTTACGACTGACGAGAGTTTGTGTGGGCCCAGATGGATTTGAACCATCGGCCTCATCCTTATCAGGGATGCGCTCTAACCGAGCTGAGCTATGGGCCCGGATCTGACGGTCCCGCATCTTAGCGGGGGCCGGAGGTCCGGCCCCCATCTGTTGGGATCTGTTGCGGCGATCACCCGCTGTCGGCTGCTGACGTTTCCGTTGGATCCGTCAGCTTCGCCGCAGCCGGCCCGCGGAATTGGCGCTCTAGGCGGTGGTGGAGATGAGACTGTCCAACTGGAGACCCTCGACGATGGCATCCTTCGGCCGGGCCCCGATGACGTGGGACTGCATGCTTCCATCGATGAACAGGGCGATCGTCGGGATGCTCATCACTCCATACTTGCCCGAGATTGTGGGCGCATCATCGATGTTGAGCTTTACCACTTTGACCTTGCCCTCGTACTCCGTCTGTAGCTTCTCGAGCTCCGGATGCACCAGCCGGCAAGGGCCGCACCACTCCGCCCAGAAGTCGACGATCACCGGCATGTCGGCTGCAAGCACAGTTTCGTTGAAATCCTGCTCACTAACGTCAGGGATATCTGACACTTTTTCCTCCTGGACCTCGGTTTGGCTGATCCTCTAGGTCAACACTAGGCCAGGTCTTGGGTATTCCCTTGGACAGGCGGGCCCCATGCTCTCGGAGGCCCTTCCCGTCTGCCCGTTCAGTCCGACTCGGCCCGGCTCGGCGTGTTCGATCGCCGTCGGGCCCGGGTGGAAGACAGATGGCAGAATGAAACAGCAGCGATGTCCCTACGGGGCGGTAGCTCAGTTGGTAGAGCACCTGCTTTGCAAGCAGGGGGTCGGCGGTTCGAGCCCGCTCCGCTCCACTACCAGGGTTTTTAGTGATTTTAGGCGTTGCACACCGATGACTCACCCTCTAACTTACGGGATGGCATCTTCAAGCAGGCGCTCAGATACCCGCGTTAGGGGGTCAGTTACCCCAGACATGGAGGACTTGTCGCAATTGTGGGAGCGGAGTCTCCGCGCTCGCAACATGAGCCCCAAGACTGTCGAGGTCTACGTCTCGGCGATCACTAAGCTGATCCTTCCTCAAGGCCAACGGGATGCCCACCGCGATCACGTCGATCGCCCGCGACCATATTGAGTTCTTCATCGCCGACTTGCCCGAGCACTGGAAGCCCGCGACCGCGTCGAACCGTTACCGCGCGTTGCAGAGCTTCTTGGGTTGGTGCATCGAAGAGGGAGAGATCCTCATGGAGTTGGACATCCCACTGGAGACGGAAGCCGGACCCGTCCTGCGCGACGACAAGGTTGGCGTCTTCCTGTCGCTGAGCGAATGCGTGTGGTTGAACATCGATGGCAGCCTGGGCCGCAAGCACTGAGGGTGGCCATGCTTTCGCATGGCCACCCCTCAGTGGTGGTGATAGGTGATTGTTGCTCCGGTCAGCCGTTATTGACGGTGATGCTGGAGTGTTCGGTGCAGTTGCTGACCACGTCGTGGTGGCCGGTGTTGGTGCTGGTGTAGGTGACCTTCCATGAGTAGGTGGTGTTGGTGGTGTAGGCGACGGTGTTGGAACTGGACACCGTCTGGGTGAGTGATCCACTGACGGGGATGTTGGCGGATGTGTATTGCGCGTTCCCGCTGCAGTCGGCGTTCAGGTAGAGGTTGAATACCACGTCGCCGGCGAGGTTGCCTTGGCCGGGATCCACCGCGATGGACGCCGAGTCGTTGGGAACGAATCGTTGCGCGGTGCTGATGGTCGGCTGAAGGATCACTCGTGGGTCGTTCAGATTGAATACAACCGGGGTGGTGCCGGTCACACTCACATGTTGCGGGTCGACTCCCGTGTGGCTAGCGGGCACTGTTGTCTCGACGAGCCAGTACTGCCCGAAGAAGACGTCGCTGATGCTGCAGGTTCCGCTGGCGGAGGTGGTGCAGGAACCGGCGGCGACGGTGTCTTCAGCACCTACTGAGCCACCAACTGGGGAGGCATCTTTGTAGAGGGTGAATCCGGCTCCCGCAAGAGCTCCGAGGTCGTCGCTCTTGTTGACGGTGACTGACCCGCAGTTGGTGATGTTGACGGCTGCCGGAGGCACGAAGTCCTTCAACGCTGCGGTGAACGAATCCGACGCACGGCTCTTCAGGTAGACCGAGCCGAACGATTGGCAGCTTGATGAGTCAAAGATCGCGGACAGGTTGAGTTGCGCCTCACCGAAGGTGCGTGCGCTTTGGGCGCCGATCCCGTCGCTCTCGCCGACCGGGATCGCGGAGCTGTTGATTGACCCGGTCGCCTTCAGAGACGCGGTCAAGTCGGTGGCGGCACCCCAGGCGCTGCCGGTCCACTCGCGCACAGAAAGCGTCGGGTGGGTCCCGCCTTGGGAAAGGTCGTAGGTGATCAACAGGTCCCCGGTGGTCCGGAACGGTGTGATGCCGTTCGCGGTGCAGTCGGGGTCCGCTGGGGTTTGGCCGGGCGTGCATTGACGGTGGTTGAACTCGAAGTCCATGTTGGTGGTTCCCACGGGCTCCTGGACACGCGACCAGTACATGTTCAGAAAGCCGCTGCCACCGGCGTTGCCCTCCTGGTAGACACCGAACTCCTTGAGGTCGCTCTTGTTCGGCGGGATGCTGCCTTTGACCACGGTTGGTGCGGCGGTGTCTTCCTTGGTGCCCTGACCGAACGACTCGTCGTTCTGCCCGCTTGGCGTGTCAGCCTTGCGGATTTGGTTGACGCTGGCCCAGTCGATCGCCGGTGCGGCGTCGTCGACTTTGAGGTTGGCGTCGGTGTCGATCTCAAAGTTGCTGCCGGTCAGTGTCACGACGGCATGGGTGGCGAACGCGTTCGTTGCGCTGAAGGCACCGGCCAAGAGGACAAAGGCGACGGCGGTGGCCACGGCACGACCACTTCGCCACCGCCTCGTATTGAGAATTGATCTACGGGTTGAGCTCACGTGATTTTCTCCACATCTGTGAGAGACCCCTAAAGACCTCTGCACCTAGATTTTCCCGCTGACCAATACAAGCTACGTGGCCAGCGCGCACGAATGAACGGTCTGAGGTGCGTATCTATTTGGCTCTATTAGCCCCATTCCGACCATAGGGGGAGATTGTGCCCTTCGGGTACCGCTGACGGTTACGCCGGGAATGTTCCTGAAGGGCTGTTCTCACTCACTGGATCGCCGTAAGCGTCCGGGGCTGGGGCGGTTCCACAATCTGTGGGCCGGCAACACCGCACTTTGGTTGTTGGTTGGCAACGCCTGTTTCAACTGGCGACGTTCCGGGTCGGACGTTCCGGGTCGGACGTTCCGCCCAAGATGCCGAGCGCCCTCGTGCTCATCGAGGGCGAGCTGGAGACATTGAGGGTGCACCTTGCATTGGGCGCACACTGCCCGCGCTGGGCGTGAACAAGTGGTTCTCGCAGCGAACAATCAGCTCGGACAAGCCAGCGCGTTACTAACCTGGTGGCGGCTCACGCAGATCTTCAGTGTGGGTGGGGAAGCGCGCAACAGAAGCTCGCTATGCTTGCCTCATGATGAACATCGAGAGCTGCCCCATCTGCAACCAGCCGATGAGCGGAAGATGGAGAGAGGTGGGAAGCTGGCAAGAGCGTGCTCCTATCCGCCGCGTCTTTGCAGGATGGGAATGTGCATCGGGCTGCGATCAAGGCCCGCGTGCCAAGGAATGGCACAAGGAGATCCGCAAACGAGGGCAGGCGCAAGGCATCGCCGGGCTCTTTTAAGCCCAGACAATTCTTTCTAAAGCCCACACACTTCTTTGTGAGCCACTGGCTTTGCAAGCAGGACCGTCGGCGACCGGAACATCGTCGCCACGCCACCCGAATGTAGGTCGCGAAAACTGTGGAAGGGCCGGCAGCCGTCGGGAGTGGTCTTTTAGCTGGCTCTGCTGTCCCAGGGAGACTGGGATGTGGGTGGCCGGTTGACCAAGCCAAGCAGACTGCTTAGGGTCTTTAACAGGGGCCCCTGGGGCTCCGTTTTGTTGGGCCCTAGGAGGTGGTCGTATCCGCAGGTGGACCGCGGTTGTCTTGGTTGCAGCCATGAGTCTCGTCTACATCGTCGTGGGATCGGCGGAGGCGAACGTGGGGGTTATCAGGGGAAAGGCCGTCTACTACTCGAATGCCTACGTTGGTCAAAAAATGGCGTGCGGCGGCAGATATCGACGATGGAAGATGATCACGGCGAACCGGCATCTTCCCTGCGGTACCAGGCTGCGGGTTACAAACA
This sequence comes from Actinomycetota bacterium, assembly GCA_034667525.1. Lineage (GTDB taxonomy): Bacteria > Actinomycetota > CADDZG01 > CADDZG01 > WHSQ01 > DATAPE01. The sequence continues at coordinate 16,899 of JAXDJO010000066.1, read as the reverse complement.
AACGCAACGGTAGAAAGGTAACGGTGAGAGTCGAGGATCGAGGACCCTACGGAGACTCTTCGATCAGGCTGGATCTGTCGAGGCGGGCGGCCAAGCGGCTTCGATTCCTGCACCGGGGCATCACGCGGATCCGGGCGAGGATCCTAAGCAACTGAGTCTGACGCCCGCGGAAACCAAGTTCACCTAGATCAATACTCGACCTCAGTTCCGCTGAGGGCGCCCGGCATGGCGTTGAGAACCCCCTGGAGCTGCATGAGCTTCATCATGTTGCCTTGGATCTTGAGCTTGCCCTGCATGAATGCATTCTGGGGGTTGACTTCACGTCGGCTAATCGCCACGGCGGTGTCATAGTCCTGCGTCAACGTCGCCTCAGGATCGGCGATCTCACCGACTGCTATCTCGGCCCTCCCCTCCTCGAGCACGAAGTAGTATTTCCCTCCACCGCCTTCGGGGCTGTTCGTCACGATCTGCTGGAGCTTCACTTGCTGATTGGCCGCCGCTTGTTGGAACTCCTCCGAGGAATTCAATGCATTAGTCACAGCCGTTGCCCACTCCTGACTCAGGAATCTCACCGCCATCGAAGTTCCTCCTTGAGGATTGGTGTTTAGCCAGAAGATACCCGTTCGGCCTCGCCAGGATTGCCCTAGATAGCCTCTCTTCATTTGTTCGGGTTGATTAGTCTCAGAAGAAACCAGTGACCGGAAGCAGGATGCATGGATCCCCAGGTGGAGCATGGAATCCTTGATGCCTTAGACGAGGCAATCATCTTCAGCGATTCCGACGGCACGATCAGGCAGATCAACCGGCGGGCCCTCGAGTTATTCGAGATCGCCGGCGACGAGTTCCTCGCCGGTCCCCGGGTCGAACTAGCTCGCACCATCGCGCTGCAGCTGGAGGATCCCGAGGGGTTCATGGAGAGCCTGCAGCAGCTTCGTACCGACCCCGCGTGCGAACTGCGCCTCGAGATCGAGCAGGTGTTGCCGGCCCGCAGGCATCTGCGGCTCTACTCCGGTCCGGCCGTCGATTCTCAAGGCCGTTCCGGCAGGATCGACGTCTTCGCCGATATCTCCGTCTCCGTGCGCCGAGCCAAGGAGATCGAGCGGCTGTACGAGCAAGCGCGTTCGGCGGCCGAAAGCTACCGAGGTGGACTGTTACCCGATGGGATCCCCTCTGTTCCACGGTTCAACCTCGTAGCGCATTACATCCCGGCCGCTGATGGACGGGCCGTCTGTGGAGACTTCTATGACTTCGTGCCCGTGAGTGGAGGCAAGCTCGGGTTAGTGATCGGCGATGTCTGCGGAGTGGGGCCCCGCGCCGCGAACGACTCGGCCATGACGCGTCACTCCTTGCGAACCTTGGCGATGGAGGAATCCGACCCGGGAAAACTGCTGCAACGCGTTAGCGCCCAGGTCCGGGCGCAGATCGGCAGGGATCGGTTTGTCAGGGTCGCGTGGGCTCTTCTTGAGCCGGAAACAGGGATCCTCCATTACGCGACGGCCGGCCACGTGCCGCCGGTCGTTTACAGGGCCAAGACCGGCGAGGTGGAGTGGCTGAACGACGGCGGGGGCCTTCCCCTTGGAGCCGTTGCCGATGGGGGCTACGGGACTGCAACCACGAAGTTGGACGCCGGCGACATGCTGATCTTATACACGGACGGCGTGACCGAAGCCTCTCGATCCGGGCGCCCTTTCGGACAGGGAAAACTGGCCGATCTGGTGAAACAGTATGGAGTGGGAACACCTGGTGAGTTCATCCAGGCGCTCCGGCGCGCGGTAGGGGCATGGGTGACTGACGGCGAGATGCGAGATGACGTAGCTCTTCTCGTAAGTCAACTGGCACCCGATACCGCTATCGATGAACCGGTGCGAGAGCTCGTCCTGCCCAATGAACCCGCTCGGATCAGGGATATCCGGCGTTTCGTAGGCGGATTCTTGGCGGACGTGCGGGCCCCGGTAGACACCTCTTCGGACATCCTGCTCGCTCTGAGTGAGGCGGCGGCCAACGCGTGCCGCTATGGACGGAAGACTGACTCCTGGAGTGAGCTGCGGATCCAATGCCGTCTGGAGAAACCGGACGTGATCGTGAGCGTGTCCGACGAGGGACCGGGTTTCGACCCTTCTGGCTACGAGCTGTCCCGGCTGCCCGATCCGTTCGCCTCAGGCGGACGAGGGCTGTTCCTCATGGAGCAGTTGGTGGACGAAGTCGACATCGACTCTTCGCGCGACGGAACCACAGTGACGCTGAAGCGCCGGGCGTTCGGCGGCTGACAGTTCGTTTCCCGAGCCCGCGCGCGGGACGCTCGACCCGCTTACACCGCTCTCAGAGGGGGCCTTCCTTCATCCCGGGTTAGCACCATCGCTTCCCCGCAATGCGTGGGGGCTTTGTCCCTGGCCGCAACTTCAACTTTCAGCTCGAGCCCGCACACGCTGCATACGTAGCGAAGGCCATACTCCTTGACGTCGGTGAGCTCCGGCTCCGGCGGGGAGTTCGAGATCTTCACCAGTTTGCGTACTCCCCAGCCAAAGATGAGCCCGAACATCAATGCCGCCACCAGGGCCCTGGGATACCCGTAGAAGTGAGCGGCTACGAAGAACAGCACTGTCAGACCCGCGATGGCGATAATCTTGGATGCCGAGAAGCTTTGTGTCCCCCCGGCGGGCGTCTGGGCTCGGGGCCGGCTATCCACAGGACAATCCACAGCTGTGGGTAAACGACATGGTTGTCATTTAGGTTCGCTGGCCTCCGGCTTGAAGCCGTTGAATGACACTGGGAACCTGAACATCCTCATCCTTCACTGAGGATAGTTGCTGTCTCGGTCCTTGAAGAGAGCTTGCGCACCCTGGCTCGGCTGTATCAGCATGAGCCGATGGCGGAGGCCAAGGGGGGGTCGCTCAGGGCTGCTCTCTCCCATCGCGACTATCGCCTCCTGTTGCCCGGGTTTGGGGTTTCAGCTTTGGGTGACTGGGTCTACGGCGTGGCCCTGGTCGTCCTCGTATACGACAGGACTCATTCACCAGGTTGGGTGGCTGCTGTCACCATCGCCAGGCTGGTGCCTTTCGTTGCTTTCGGGGCTGTGGGTGGAGTGGTCGCCGACCGGTACGAGCGCCGACAGGTCATGCTCCTGTGCGATCTTGCCCGTGCCGTCCTGATGTTTGGTCTTGCGCTGTCGGTGGCCGCCAACCAGCCGATCCCTGTGGCGATGCTGATCGCTTTCTTGACCAGTGCAGCAAGTACGCCGTATCAGCCCGCCATGTACGCGATAACGCCTGCCATCGTCGGGGAGTCAGATCTGGCCGCTGCCAACGCGGTGTCCAATTCCGTCGAGCATCTGGCGATCCTCTTGGGCCCTGCGATCGGTGGCCTGCTGCTGCTAGTGGGTCCCCCCAGCCTTGCATTTGCGGTCAACGGTGTGAGTTTCCTGGTCTCCGGTGTGTGCGCATGGGCGATCGCGACACGGAGTTTCGGCTTGAAGGCTGAGGACTCCCAACAAGAGGTCGGCCTCAACGAGCGCCTCCTTCAGGGGCTTCGCGCGATCCGTGAATCAGGCGAAATCTCGATGCTCGTCCTCCTGCTGACCGCTGGAATGTTCGTTTACGGACAGCAAGTTGTGATGCTGGTTCTGGTTTCGAAGAAGTTGATCTCCACCGGCTCCCAGGGTGTCGGCTTCCTCAATGCGGCGGTCGGTCTAGGTGGAGTGGTGGTTGCCGGATTCTCCAATCGCATGGCCCGGACGGACCATCCCGCGCTCCTTTTTGCTGCTGGAGTTCTGGCGAGCGGCTTTCCTCTGGCAGTCGTGGCATTCGTCAGTCTGCCCTTGGTGACCTATGCACTCATGGCAGTGACAGGTGCCGGGAGCATCCTCTTGGAGGTAACTGGACTGACGCTGCTCCAACGCTCCTTGAGCAACGAGGTCATGGGCCGCGTCTTTGGGCTTTTAACTTCCTTGTCCGTGGCTGGCCTTCTTCTCGGCTCCTTTGCTACTCCGATAATGATCGATGCGCTCTCATTGAAGGCCACCCTCGTGATCTCGGGCCTCATCCTTCCTGTGGTGATTCTGTTTGCGCTTCCCCAGTTGAGATTCCTGGACCGAACCTCGATAGCGCGAATGAAGGAGTTGTCGGGGCGGGTCGAGGCACTCGGCCGGCTAAGGATCTTCGAAGGTGCTCCTCAGCAAACGAAGGAGGCGATAGCTTCAGTTATGACGGAAGAGTCCTTCGCAGTGGGAGACGAGATAGTTCGAGAGGGGGACCCACCGGACGACTTCTTCGTGGTTCTGGAGGGCCAGCTTGCCGTCTTCGCGGTAGGAGAAGTCGGCACCCGACCCCTCCTGGTGAATTCATTGGGCCCTGGCGACTACTTTGGAGAGATCGGGTTGCTGGAGGGCATCCCGAGAACGGCAACTGTTCGGGCGGTGGCGCCGGTTCGGGCCTACAAGATCCCCGGACGTGATTTTCTCGAGACCGTCAATCAAGCCCCGGCCGTCTCTGCCACACTTCTGGATGGCCTGGCTGGCCGTCTCGCGCGTACTCATCCCACCCGTGAGGCCACCTTCACCCCTGAGGAGCCGACATGAGCGATCGATCCGACGACGTCCTGCGTGAGCTGGGGCAGCTGGCCGCTAATGTCGGACCGGCGATCACACCGGCACGTCACCTGGAATTGTTGCGGTCGATCACTTCCGCCGCCATGAGCCTCTTTGGTGCGGCCGCCTGCTCATTGGCTCTGTTCCGGGAGAATCAGGAAGAGCTCGAGTTCTATGTCGCCTCGGGCGAGGGTGCAGACGAAGTCGTGGGGATGCGGGTTCCTATCGGCCAGGGGATCGCCGGCTTCGTGGTCAGCTCCGGACAACCGATAGCCATTGAAGACGTGAGCCGCGATCCTCGTTTCGCAGCAGCTTTCGCCGCGGGCACCGGTTATATCCCGAGATCGATCCTGGCGATGCCACTGGAAACCGAACGGGAGATGCTGGGTGTGATCGAGGTGCTGGATCGGCGGACGCGGGGTGGCGGACTCGAGGGATCGGGAGAGATGGAGATGCTCTCGCTGTTCGCCGATCAGGCGGCATTGGCTATCGAAAACTCCCAGGTGTTCAGCGATCTTGGCAGGGCATTATTCGCGGCTGCCGGACTGGTGTCCGCTGACACGGAGCTGACCCAGGCATTGGAGCAAGTGGCCGCCACTGCTCCTCCTCCATCGGCAGAGCTTGCCGAACTTGCCGCCCTCTTCAACCGTTTGGCCCTGGTGGGCCCTGACGAGCGCCGTTTGGCGACCCGGATCGTTGCTGAAGTTGTCGCGTTTCTGGGTGCGCGTAGATGGCAGAGATAAGACCAGCGTGGTCCGAGCAATTCGAACCAGGCAGGCTCCGACCCGTAGCAGCCTTGGGCCTGCCGGGGCCGATAAGCAGGGAATGGGCGTGGGGAGGAGCCACGGGGGCAGGTGTCAAAGTGGCCGTCATCGACAGCGGCATCGAAGCCTCGCATCCTGCGGTGGGAGGGGTGGCCGGAGGAGTGATCCTGGAGTACTCACCCGACTCTCCCGAGGCAGATGAAGAGGGCATCGTCGCCACGCTGGGTCCGCACGAGGACCTATACGGGCATGGCACCGCGTGCGCTGCGATCATCAAGAAGGTCGCGCCGGAATGCGAGCTCTACAGCGTTCGAGTGCTTGGAAAGAAGTTGACTGGGAAGGGCATAGTGTTCGCTGGCGGGTTGCAGTGGGCCATAGCGAATGGCATGAACGTTGTGAACCTCAGCCTCAGCACAAGCAAGCAGGACTATTTCGCCCTCTTTCACGACATCGTCGATGATGCTTACTTCCACAACGTGATGCTGGTGTCGGCCATCAATAACGTGCCTTCGCCGAGCTACCCCTCACAGTACGCAGGAGTTTTCTCAGTTGCGGCCCACGAAGGTAAGGACCCGTTGGGTTTCGATTACAACCCTTCGCCACCCGTGGAATTTGGGGCCCCTGGGATCGATCTCGAAGTTGCCTGGCAGCAAGCAAGCTTCATCGAAGCCACAGGCAACAGTTTCGCTGCCCCGCACATAGCGGGCGTCGTAGCCAAGATATTGAGCAAGCATCCCGGCCTGACTCCCTTTCAGATGAAGACGATCCTTGCTGCTTTGGCCACCAACGCCAACGTCGGAGGCTAGCCGCCCGGGACGCGCATGTGAAAGGGGTCGCACCGTCGGTGCGACCCCTGTTCTGCGCGAGCGGTACCGTGAATTGATCGGGTACTGCTGCTGGTGATCCTTGCTGCCTGCCTTAGCCGGCCGGCTTGATCTAGGAACCCTCGACGTCGTCCTCTACCGACGGCACACGGAGCTTGTGACCCTCGACGTCGTCCTCAACCGACGGCACGCGGAGCTTGTGACCCTCGACGTCGTCCTCAACCGACGGCACGCGGAGCTTGTGACCCTCGACGTCGTCCTCTACCGACGGCACGCGGAGCTTGTGACCCTCGACGTCGTCCTCTACATGGGCTCGGATCATGTGACCCTCAACGTTGTCGAGGTTCTTGTCTTCCTCTGTCATGTCTCCCACTTCCTTTCTGTCCCTGACGGCTGGTGGAGCCGTCTACCAAATCTCGCGCAAGACCATCGTGTCCTTTTCAGCCTGGCAGGTCTGTCAGCTAGTTGACAACCTCCGCGTCTAGTTAACGACAGCAGTGGAGTCAAGGAGGCGACACTGCAGGTCGAACAGCTACATCCCAGCCCTCCTACGGAGCTGATCGGGCCTTTTCAGTCTGATCATTCGGCCCTCGATCTGCAGATAACCCCGGCTCTCGAAGGATCGAAGGGTTTGATTGACACTCTGGCGCGAGCCGCCCACCATGGCCGCGAGGTCTGCCTGGGTGAGGTTCAAGTCAAGCAGGATCTCCTCCCCCGCCTGCTCACCACGCTCTTCTGCCAGGGTCAGCAGCAGCTTTGCCATCCGGCCATGGATGTCCAGGAACACAAGATCGGCGGCCTGTTCGGTCAGCCTGCGAACGAGTGACCCCAGCGAGCGGAGGAGAGCGTCCATCAGTGAGGGGTGCTGTTCGAGCAACTCCAGAAGAACCGCGCGCGTGATGACAAGGACCCTGGTCGCCTCCACTGCCTCAGCTGATGCCGAGCGCGGCCCCCCGTCCACAAGCGACAGCTCGCCGAAGGTGTCGTAGGGCCGAAGCGTCACGAGGACCATCTCCTCGCCCTCCTCGGAGCTCACCATCACCTTGACCAAGCCGGCTCGAACGACGAACACGGAATCGCCGCGATCGCCTTGGTAGACGATCAGTTGACCCTTCTTGTAGCTGCGTTCCACCGCCCGTTCGCCCAAGCTCGTGAGGGCAGCGGGATCGAGCCCGCCGAACAGGCGGGTAGCTGCGAGGACCGTGGGGACCTCTTCGGGCGTCATCGGAAGGCTGCCGGTGCGAACATCTCCAAGACAGCCTAGGAGTGCGGCCCTCTGTGGGCAACGCCCGTGAGGAAGAGCCATTTGATCGGGCGTGGCCTCCGGCGAGCCTGGACGTCAGCTGCTGGGGGACAGCCTCCCCAGACCTGGCGGTGGGGTGACCCGTCAGCACTTGTGACTCGCCGACCCCCTTCCCAATCGCCACTGTCTTCTGCAGAATGCCTTCTATCGATTGCTAGACGGTCAGGAGACGAAGATGGCGCCGAGGAAGCAGGATCCAAAGCTCGAAGTGCTGAGGTCTGTGCCGATCTTCTCGGGCTGCAGCGACAAGGAGCTTCGAGAGATCGGAAAGATGACGAAAGAGGTGAAGTTTCCCGAAGGGAAACAGATATGCGAGCAGGGCCAAACGGGTCTGGGGCTCCACGTGATCACCGACGGGGAAACGAGGGTGGTGGTGAACGGCCGTACGCGGAGGCGTCTCGGCCCCGGCGCGTTCTTCGGAGAGATGGCCCTTCTCGATAACGGCCCCCGGAGCGCGACGGTTATCGCGGAATCACCAGTGTCGACGTTGTCGCTGTCGGCGTGGGACTTCAAGGAGGGCATCAGGGATCACCCCACGATCGCATTGAAAGTTCTAGAAGAAGTCTCGAAGCGGCTTCGGGAAGTGGACTCCAACCTGTCCAGCTAGCCGATCGCGACGCCGAGCTCTAGAACGGTCTCTTCAGTGCCACTGGGTGGAGACCAGGAACGACAGCAATATGAGCCCCAGTCCGACCCATAGCAGCCAGGGATGATTCCCTCCTGACAGGTAGTTGTAGATGATCGCGGCGAAACCGGCCCCGATCAAAGTGAAGAACAGTGCGCCCACCCACGGCGGCGACTGCTTCGGCTTGGGCTTCGGCGGAGGTTGCCGCCTCTGGCGCTTAGAACGGCTCTTTGGCATGGACTCGAATGATAGGGCCCGGCCGGACGCGCCTCCAGAGGTATCGCCGCCCCAGCCCGGATACTGATGGCGTGAACCTTCTCTCATTCCTGGGCAAATTCCTGATGGCCGTCAGCGTAGGCATATTTTTGTTCGTCGCCTGGACGTTGTGGGGAACCGGTTACTTCTATACCGCCCACCAACAGAAAGTGCTGTCGCAGGAGTTCGCGATCATCCCTCGCTACCATCCCAGCCCTCATGCTCAGCCGGGCACTCCTCCTGGGTACTGTCCCGCGCACTGTCATCCCGGGGATGCCGCTTTCCGCCTGAAGATCCCATCGATCGGCGTCAATTTCATGGTGATCGAAGGCGTGAGTGAGGCTGACCTTCAACGGGGGCCGGGTCACTACCCCTCATGCCGTCCTGGATTCCCCGCCCCCCTATGCACGAAGTGGCACGAGGTTTGGCCCGGAGAAGAAGGACGCATGATCATCTCCGGCCACCGGACCACCTACCTTCACCCGTTCTTCAACCTTGACCGGATGAAACAAGGAGACAAGATCATCCTCGAGACCAAATGGGGGACCTTTGTCTACGTGCTCGATCGCGAGCAAGCGCTGCCTGCAAACACTACATCGATCGTCGTTCCAGAAAAGGGAGTTCATCAACTCGTACTGACGACATGTAATCCGAAGTACCTTGCCACTCAGCGGTTGATTGCGTTCGCGCACCTGGAGGGAACCAAGGCATGAACAAACGATCGTGGAAGATGCGGCTGCTCGAGCTTGCCGCGTGGGCGTGCGTCTCGATTGCGACCGCGGCGATCATGATCCTGCTGTCCGGGAAGCTGCTGCCGGCGAACTTCTGACGGACTACAAGGCAGACACCCCAAACGCCGGGTAGATGGTTACGGAGCGGCTGACCTGCCGACTTAGGACTGTACGAACAGCGTCACGGCATCCCCGGGACTTACCTGTGTTCCGGGCTTTGGGTCCTCGGCGCAGACGTTGCCCGGCCCGAACGTGCAGGGCTTTCCCTTCGTGTACGGCTGCTGCGTGACGGTGAGGCCGTAGTTCTGCTCGAGCAACTGCTGGGCCTGGTCGGCGTTCTGGCCGGTGACGTCGGGTAACGGTTGCGCTTGGGGGCCTTGGGACACCAGGATCGTGATGGTGTCACCGTTCGTCGCATCACTCCCCCCCGCGGGATCCTGGCTGATCACGTGGTCCTTGGGAACCGTGTTACTCGGACCCTGATTGATCGAGACGTGCAAACCGGCTGCGTGCAGCGTCTTAACGGCGTCGTTCTGGCTCAAGCCGGTGACAGAAGGAACCGTGATAGTTGCGGTCCCCGAGGACACCTCCACAGACACAGTGGAGCCGCGTGAAACCTGGGAGCCGAGCGGCGGATCCTGGCTGATGATCGCTCCCTTGGGAACGGAGTCGCTCGACTGCTGCGTCTGCGAGCCCAGCTGGAGGTGCGCGGCCTTGAGCGCATTCGTGGCTGCGGCGAGCTTCTTGCCCGTGATGTCGGGCACTGTGGTCTGACCTGGGCCACCCGAGACCGTCAGCGTCACTGTCGAGCTCCGGGCAATGCTGTCACCGGCTGCCGGGTTTTGAGCCAGTACGACTCCTACGGCTTTGTTGCTCCTCTGCTTGTGAACCGCCGGCTTCAGGTGATGGTTTTTCAAGGAGGACTTGGCGGCACCGACATCCTGCCCCACGACGTTGGGAACCTTCACCATTTGCGTGGGGCCGTTGGAGCCAAGCAGATTGTTGAACAAAAGCCATGCGACTAATCCGAAGAGCAGCAGGATCCCCAAAGCGCTGAGTAGATACCAGCCCGTGCGACTCCGCTCGGGAGGTGGAATGAGACCTGTAGTTGTGTCGCGGCTGATGACTTGCGTCTGGGTGATAGGGGCGATGCCGCCCACCTGAGTTTCTTCGGTCATCAATGGAGTCGCGTGCACGCGCTGCCCCGATAAGAATCTCTGAAGATCCTGCTCGAACTCAACCGCGTTCGCATAGCGATTTTCGGGGTTCTTCGCCAACGCTTTCATCACGATGGCGTCCAATTCCCTGGGGACGTCTGGATTGATCGATGACGGGGGGGCCGCGTACTCGCGGACATGCTTGTATGCGATAGCTAGAGGGGTGTCGCCCTCGAAGGGGGTCTGCCCCGACAGCATCTCGTACATCACCACACCAAGCGAATAAAGGTCGGAGCGGCCATCGACAGGCTCCCCCTGCGCTTGCTCCGGAGACAGGTAGGCGGCCGTACCGATGACCATGCCGGTCTGAGTCATGGTCTGCTCGCTGTCGCCTCGCGCGGCGCGAGCGATCCCAAAGTCGGTAACCTTGGTATGACCATCTTGGGTTATCAGGATGTTTCCGGGCTTGATATCGCGATGGACGATTCCCGCCGAATGGGCGCGCTCGAGTGCTCTGGCTACATCCAGTGCTATCTCCGCCGCCCGCTCCGGAAGCAGCGGGGCGTCGTTGTGGATGATCTCCGCTAGCGAGGTCCCGTCGATGAACTCCATGACGATGAAGTACGCATCACCGTCCGAGCCATAGTCGTAAAGGGAAACGATCTGCGGAGCGTTGAGGTTCGCTGCCGACTGAGCTTCTCTTCTGAAGCGTTCCACGAAGGAGCTGTCTCGAGCGAAGCGTTCACTCAGGACCTTCAAAGCAACATCCCGGCCCAATAGCTCGTCGCGAGCTCGATACACCTCCGCCATGCCGCCGGCGCCGACTCGTTCGAACACGGAGTAACGATCGCCGTAGGTGCGACCGGTGATACTCAAGTTCGGCCCCCCTCTGACTGCTCTTTGATCTGGTTCGCCCCGGTTGCCCTGTCCGGCGGACATGGGGGCCGGATCGCGATCACGCGCGTCACCACCCGCTGATCCTCCGGTCCGCCTCCAGCACCTGGCGCGCCAGAGGAGCCGCTACGGCTCCTCCCGTCGCTTCGGAACCGAACGTGCCGCCGTGCTCTACCAGCACGGCGACCGCGATCTTGGGATTCGTGGCCGGCGCAAAACAGATGAACCAGGTATGGGGGTTGGTTCCCTGAACACCCGTCTGGGCAGTGCCGGTTTTTCCCGCCACCTGAACGCCGGGGATCTGGGCCGTCGTGCCAGTACCCTTCTGCACCACCGACACCATCATCTGGGTCAGCTCCGCCGACGTCTTCGGTGACATCACTCGTCCCAGATCCTGCGGCTGATACCCGCGCACGATCCCCCCTTTGGGATCGATCACCTGGTAGACGAGTTGCGGGCGCATCTCCACTCCTCCGTTGGCCACGGTCGCTGCGACCAGAGCCATCTGCAGCGGGGTAGCTCGAGTGTTTCCCTGCCCGATGGCGTCGTACGCCTGGAAAGGCCTGTTGTCACTCTTGACCTTGGGATAGCTGCTCGGCTGTGTAGGTATGTCGAACGGGATAGCTGAATTGAAGCCGAACCGTTGGGCATACGTATGGATGTCAGCGGGGATGCGCAAACCCAGGATCGCGAAGGTTGTATCGCAAGAGATCGTTATAGCGGTGAAGAAGTCGATCGGCTGGCCCCCGTTGCAGGCGGTGTGGGAGAAGTTGGTCAGGGTCTGGGGAGTTTGAGGGAGGATCAGTGGATTGGGGTCGGGAAACTTCGAGTGCGGGTTGTACTTGCCGGTGTCCAGTGCCGCCGTCGCGGTGACGATCTTGAAGGTGGACCCTGGCGGGTAGCCGTAAGAAGTGGCTAGATCGCACAGCCGGCTGGTGGGACACGCACCCTTTATCGAGTTGAAGTAGCGGCGGGCGGTTTTGCTGTCGTGCGAGGCCAGAGGATTGGGATCGAACGAAGGATTGCTCCACATCGCTTTCACTTGTCCGGTCTGCGGTTCGATCGCGACGATGGCTCCTCGATTCGTGCCTAGGGCGGCTCGTGCGGCTTCCTGGAGCTTCGAATTGATCGTGAGCCGGAGGTCGTCGCCCTGCTGTCCACCACCGAGGAAGCGATCTTGGATGTCCTGCATCGACAACGTGCTATTTCGGCCGAGCAACTCGTTGTTGTAGCTGCTCTCCAAACGGTCGGCTCCATAGAGGATGGAGTAGTAGCCGGTTAGCTGCCCGTAAAGCTCGCCCTGCGGATAGGTGCGCACGTACTTCAGCTTCTGGTGGGTGGCTCTGCTGTGGGCGATCCGCACGCCGTCGTAGGTCACGATGTCCCCGCGCTTGATCGAGTACTGCTGTAGGAGCGCTCGGACGTTCGCAGGGTTCGCGGCGATGCGTTCGGCCGCGAAGATCTGGATGTAGTTCAGCTGTATGAATAGGGCGCCGAAGGCGATCAGCAGCACGATGGCCACTTGCCGGATCTGTCTCTCCATCAGCCTCGCCTCAGGGCGCGATTCAACGCCGGCCCCCGATAAGGATCTCCGCAGTATGAGCGGGTAGCGGCTCGGCGGCGGTTTGATGACTGATGCGAACGAGTAAACCTATGAGGACATAGTTCGCGAGCAGGCTGGACCCTCCGTAGGACATGAAGGGCAGGGTCACACCAGTCAGAGGAAGAAGGCGCGTCACGCCGGCGACGATCACGAAGGTCTGGATCCCGAAGATCGTCATCAATCCGGCCGCGAGCAACTGGCCGAAGCTGTCGCGGCAGAGGATGGCGGTTCGAAAACCTCTTGCCACCAGGAGCATGAAGCACAGCAGCACCGCGACGGTTCCCAGGAGTCCAAGTTCCTCCCCGATACCCGAGAACAAGAAGTCCGTAGTTGCAGCAGGTATGAGGTCCGGACGCCCCTGACCCAAACCGGTGCCGAACAACCCTCCCGTTGCAAATGCGAACAACGACTGCGCGAGCTGATAGCTGTTGCCGTTGACGAGGTGGGGATTGAAGACGTGCAACCAGATCGTGACGCGTTCTTGGACGTGCCCAAAGGCCTGATAACCGATGTAGGCCCCGATCGCAAACAGCAGCCCACCGAAGGCGACGTAGACGACCCGGGCGGTGGCGATGAAAAGCATCGCGATGAAGATCGAGAAGAACAGCAAGCTGGAGCCGAGGTCGTTCTCGTAGAACATCACTGCGAGAGACAAACCCCACATCACGAGAAGGGGCCCGAAGTGTTTCAGATCCGGAATGTGGAAGCCGAGGAACCTACGCGACGCTATGGCAAGCAGCTCTTTACGCTCGGCCAGGTAACCCGCGAAGAAGAGAACCAGACAGATCTTGGCGGCTTCACCAGGTTGGAAGAAGACCGGGAAGCGGACCCACAGCCTGGCCCCGTTGACCTGCTCTCCCAATGGAGTTAGGGGGAGCAGGAGCAGTCCCACGCCGGCAAAGCCGAACAGGTACTTGTACCGGGCTAGAACCTTGTAGTCCTTGACAAGCACGATCGTGGCGATGAACAAAGCGATTCCTACGATCGTCCAGGTCACCTGCGAACGCCCAAAGTGGTGGGGTGAAAGCCGGTAGATCACGGCGAGTCCCAGGAAGTTCAGGAAGGCTGCCAGTGGAAGGATCAGTGGATCCGATCGCGATGCAAATCTTCGTTCGATGATATGGGCGATCACGTAAGCGACGGCTACTGCGATGATGAAAGGCGCCGCGATGGACACCTGCTTGGTGCTCCGGGCAACTGCCACCAGGCACATCGCGCCCGCCCCGATCAACAATGCGAGGATCAACAGCGCCAGCTCGCGATTGCGGGTTACGCCGGCCTGTGCACTCACTGCTAGCTCTTCTTCTTGGACGGAGAAGGCGTCGGGCGGGGCTGCTTGAATTCCCTGATCCGCTGCCTCAGGTTCCTGATGGTTGTCTGCGCGTCGCCATAAGAATCGACTTTGATCCCATCCATGACGTTGGAACGAAGGAACTGCGGCAGCGAGCTGACCTTCAGTACCGTCTCCTGCTGGATCTTCTTGAGGGATACCCCCGCTACCTCATCGGGGATCCCTTTGTAGACGGTGATGACGCCGGCGGCGTTCGTGCCCACGAACCAGGCGTGGCTAAGAACGAACCAGCGCGCGGCGATCGCCCCACCGACCAAGATGGCGACGACCAACACACTCCACGCTAGTCTGCCGCCCCAGCCGCGCCCGGTGCGTTCTTCGGCAACCGGAGATTCCGTGGGCGTTCTAGAGCGCGCAACCCTGGGTGGAATCTCGTCGCCCCCGGATTCCCCTTTCAGATCGATCAGGACGACGGTGATGTTGTCCTCCCCGCCCGCTCGATTAGCGTCGTCCACCAGTCTCTCGGCTGCTGCCTGAGGATCGCTTTCTGCGGAGAGGACGTCGGCGAGAGCCTCCTCTTCCACCATGGAAGAAAGGCCGTCCGAGCAGATGACCAGGCGATCGTTCTCCTTCAGCTCGAGAGTTATCAGGTCGACGTCGACATCGGGGTCGAGGCCCAGGGCCCGCGTGATGATGTTCCGCTGTGGATGATGCGCCGCCTCTTCCCGGCTTAATCGTCCCTCGCTCAACATCCTGCCCACGAGGTTGTGGTCCTCCGTGACCTGAGCGAGTTCCCCGGCTCTATAGAGATAGGCGCGCGAGTCGCCTACGTGGGCAAAATGTGCCGATCCGTTTTCCACAAGAACCAACGTGCAGGTCGTGCCCATTCCTCGAAGATGTGGAGCGGATTGGGCTTTCTCGTAGATCGCAGAATTCACCTTGAGCAACAGATCCTTGAGCTGCTCCGGCTGCGCCCCCTCCCGGGTTCCCTCCTGGATCACCCTTATCGCAGTTGCAGACGCGACGTCGCCACCGAGGTGTCCTCCGACCCCATCCGCGACGGCAAATAGGGGTTCGTCTGCGAGATAGGAGTCCTGGTTGTCATCGCGCATCCTGCCGACGTCGCTCTTGGCCCCCACCACCAGCCTCATTTGCGCATCTCCAGTACCGTCTTTCCGATCTTGACCTGATCACCACGCCTGAGCTCGGTGGGCGTTGTTACCTTGCGGCGGTTGAGATAGGTGCCGTTGGTCGATCCCAGATCCTCGACCATATAGACGTCGCCCTTTGCAAACAGGCGCGCGTGCATCTGAGACACATAGGAATCATCCAACACAACTTGGCATTTGGGCCCGCGTCCCAGGATCAGCTCGTTTCCCAGCTCGAAGGTCGCGCCGCGGTGAGAGTCACCCTCGATAACGACCGCCTTGCGCGGCGCTTTCTTGGCCTTGCGAGGACTGGAGCGCGGTGCTGGCGCAGTCGTCGTCCTGGGGGCCGGCCGGGGCGTTGCCGGTCTCAGCTCTTGGTAGATGGCGCGCACCGATCGCCAGACGAAGATGTAGAGGATCGCGAGGAATGCGTACTTAAGAAGTTGAAGGACGAGGGCCGGCACTATTCGATCAACTCGCTAACGTTCTGAATACGAGGTTTGTGGAACCGAAGGTCAAACGGTCGTCGTCCTCGAGCTGTTGCTGCGTTGCCGGCCTGCCATTGACCAAGGTTCCATTTGTCGATCCAAGGTCGGTGAGGATCCAGAGCCCACCATCGTCTCGCAGCTCGGCGTGTTTCCGGCTGACGTTGCTGTCGCTTACCACGATGTCGTTGTTCGAGGAACGCCCGATCGTCACGGGAGAGCTGCCGATCGAGATCCTCTCCTTGACCTGACCTTCCTCGTCGATCACTTCGAGAAGGGCGATACCCGCCGCGACACCCAGGCGCTGCGCAGAATCCATCGAGATCGCTCGGGTCTGCGATGGATCCTCCCCCTGCCGGGGTTCATGCGCAGAGGCGCGCGGTGCCTCGCCCTCCGCGTCCGCGGCCACCGACGCCTCCACCTTGAACTCGCCCCTGCCCATCTCCTCGACCGGAAGGAAGGAGATGCGCGGAGATCCCATCAGATTCCACCGGTTCTCCTTGGCGGCTTCGATCACGAGATCGCTGAACTCTCGCACCAGCCCGGCCTCCATTCCGGCAAAGCGCTCGTGATCTTCCAGGCCCATCGAGACTTCGAATTCGTTGGGGGCATATATCCGGTTTACCGAGACGGTCTTGCCCTCGGCCATCTCGCGCTGGATCCGCCGTCCCACTTCGACAGGCTGCAGGCCGGATCGGAACAATCTCGTGAAGAATCCCTCGACGATCCCTTCCAGCCGGCTTTCGATGTTCTTGGCGAGGCCCATGGTGGCTCGATTATCCCCGTCGGGCGCTTCTCGCACCCGTTACCTCGAATATCCTTGCCGATTCCTCCAGCGGGATCATGGGCGAGTGGTGGAACGGCAGACACGCTGGCTTCAGGTGCCAGTGCGCGCAAGCGTGTGGGGGTTCAAATCCCCCCTCGCCCACCATCAGCACATCCGGGGCGCCGAGGCGAACGTGACTAAGATTCTGTGGGGACAGGGCTAGACTTGCTACGACTGATGTAGTAGCGTGCGGATGGGCTCCGATCGATTGATATAAGGTCTCGGCCGCACGAGCGGGGGGAGAGCTTAGTGGCGCAGAGTGCAGGGGAGTTTCAAGGAGGGGCATCCGCACCGTTGCCGGGGGGCCCATCCGAGGGCGCTACCGTCATCCAGGCCCGCAGCCCCCGTCAGCTCTTCTGGATCCGCTTCAAGCAAGACAAGCTAGCCATCGCAGGTGGTCTTGCCATCGTC
>JAXDJO010000065.1:0-6564 GCA_034667525.1 Actinomycetota bacterium | reverse complement strand
CCGATGTAGTTGTCTCCGGTGCTCATGCTGTCAGCGTTGTGCTGCGAGGTAGCGTCCAACGGCATCATCAGCGATAGGGCCGGCAACGTACCGGCAGCGGCCGCGGCGGTGAAGTCGCGGGTGGCGGAGTTGTACGCCAATGTGTCTCGGTTGTGCTCGCACCACGCGAAGTAGGTGCACACCGACCAGTTGTTCATTTTGGTAGGGCTGGTGGTCTTGTCTCCCTGGTAGAGATGCCACGTCAAGCCGGCGTCCTCGATGCGTTGCAGCACTGTTGGCACATAGGCGACCCGGCTCGACCGGTAAGGACCGGTCCCGTCCAAGTTGGGCACACATGACGGCTGGTAGGACGTCGTGCCGCCGGGTGGTGCCCATGTTGCGTCTTTGTTGCTGGGACACCCCCATCCCTGGCGACTTGTGGCGCCAGTCGTTGACGTGACGGGGTTGTATCCGGTGAACCCGTCCATGGTCCCCGCCAGTAGATTGATGTGCTCGCCAAACGAAGCGGAACCGCCTGCTGCAAACGTTGCATCCGATCAGGCACGATGTCGGATTGGATGTTGTTTGTTGCCGTGATTCCGTCCGCGAACGTCACCGGCCCCGTGTATCCATTGCATGCCACGGCCCTCGTCTGACACACTGCGCCGAGCACGTTATCGAACGTGTGGTTCTCCTGGTAGATCACCACGACGTGCTTGATCGGAGATGTGGTATCGATAACCGCACTAGTTCCAGCCGTGGCTCCGGCTGTACCAGCCAATGCGGATACTAGGGTGAAACTTAAAAGAGACGTGCACGCGAAGACCGTCAACAATTTCTTCATAGTCTTGACGCCTCAGTCGGCTTCCGAAGACTGACACAGCACCGCGTCAGCGTTGTATTGGCCCACACACTCGGATTGAGACTGGGCTACGGATCTCTGATGCCCTATGAATGGATTTCACTCCGCCCCCTTCGTACGTACCGGCCAGCATGGTCGTCGATAGCCGAGACGGGCGGATGTCCTCAGACCTCCAGCACTGATTTGTCAAACCCACCTGATGACGCGTCTGCGAGGTTGAACTTATGGATTTCACTCCGTCCCTCTCTTGCTTTGTACTCGCCCTTGTCGGGGTTATGAGTAGATGGCGCCTTTTGCGATGTGTAGGTTCTTGACCAAAATGTTGCTTGCCATTCTTCGGGTCTTCCGACGGTTGCCTTGGATGAGTCAAGCTTGTGCCTACACTGAGTCCGCAGCCAATCCACTAGCAAGGCTGATTGACAACATTGGATGGACGCGGCCATCATCTGGTGGGAAGCGGTCATGGGGTTGACTGAATCCGCTCATGAGCAGTGACAGCTGAGGGAGCTTGACGAGGGGGGGCCGGGGGTCTTTGGCTAACGTCAAGGTGATCATTTGTGACGATCACGTTTCTTTTGCACAAGGAATCGCCGCCCTCTTCCAACATCTCCACAGCGACATCGAGGTGCTCGGGATCGCCACGGATGCGAATGAGGCAATCAATCTGGTCGAGTCAGCCCGACCTGAGGTCGTTCTGATGGATATCCACTTCCCTCGGAGCAACGGGCTCGAAGCCACCCAGACGATCTGCCATCGCTGGCCCGAAGTAAAGGTCGTGATCTTTACAGGGTCCGAAGATGATGCCGATGTTCGCTCAGCGTTGTCTAAAGGGGCGAATGGCTTCCTACTGAAGAGCATGAACTCCTATCAGAACTTGGCTGCCAGTCTTCGAGCGGTCAAGGCCGGACGGTCCTGGACCCTTCCTTGACGTCGGCGTTGATCGGCGCTCCCGCCGAAGCTGGCCCATTGAATGAGCAAGAGATCCAGTTGCTCCGTCTTGCTTCCCAAGGGCTGCGCGATTCCGAGTTGGCCGCGATAGCGACAGTAAGCCAGTCAACCCTAAGAAGGCAGCTAAAAGTGATCTATCGAAAGCTTGGAGTCAAGAATCGGACTGAGGCTGTCGTCTCCGCTACCGAAAGAAGACTCCTTACTGTTGGTGCATACCTCCACCAAGCGTCCTTGCCCTCAATGCGCTATGTGCCGATGGCTCATCACGTCTGTTGGTTTGTAGGCTGCCATCTACGCCTTGGGTGAATCCGCACGAGACGGCGATGCCGGTGCAGGTCGATGAGACTTGGGAGGTGTCGCTTGCCATCACCGCCATCAAAGTCAGTCACACCACGCGGGAGTGGGCAGCCAGGAACTCAACCAACTGCATACCCGCGCGGGCATTTCCTTCGACGCTGCAGGAGCTTTAGCCGCATAGAATCACCTCCCAAGCTGAGTGAGTAGTCTGGAGTCGCCAAGCTGTCGACATAGAAGGGGCGGCCGAATGTCAACACCGGATGAGAACAAGGTCCTGATTCGTCGCTTCTATCGAGAGATCGATGCAGGAAACATCGATGCCATGGACGAACTCGTCGCGGAGAACTACCTTAATCACGATCCGCCTCCCTTTCCGGGGCTAACGTCCGGCCGCGACGGGTTAAAGCAAGCATTTAAGATGTTCTGGGACGGGACACCTGGTCGGCATGAGATAGAGGACCAAATTGCGGAAGGCGACAAGGTAGTCACCGTCCTTCGCGCTGTGGGAAAACACGAGGGCGAGCTCGCAGGGATACCACCGACCGGCAATGAACTAAACGTCAAGGCGGTGGCCGTCCACCGGATCGAAGCCGGAAGAATCGTGGAACATTGGTCAGCCGTTGACTCCGCCACGATGCTCAGCCAACTTGGTGTGATTCAGCTCCCATAGGACCGAGTAGAGAAGGATAGTTGCAGGCGGTTCCAAGAAACTCTAGGCCGAATAGTGGGCCGCCAGGGACTCGAACCCTGCCCGCCGGATTAAAAGTCCGGTGCTCTGCCAGATGAGCTAGCGGCCCCCGCTTGGCCCGACACCGCGAAACGCGCAGTATAGGAGGGGGCAGCTGATCGTCCGGCTGCCCTCAGGCAGGCACGATTCGTGCATTACCCCCTGGCATCCAGCCGGCACGTTCTGCAATTCACCGACAGAAGTCAGTCTCACCTCAAGTCACCTTCTCGAGCACCTTATCTACGTGAACATGTAAGACGAGGCTACGTGGACAATCCCCCAAACGGACTATGGATACACACCTGGGTCGGCCTGTAGTCTCGTGACCGACTCAAGCACAATGTCAATCCGCAAGCATCGGTAGGAGCCGGGGGGCATCGATCTAAGCCCTACCCCATCGGCAACGGGTGGACGCGCCGCCGATCCTGCACTGGGGGTGATCGGCCGTCAACTTAGCTAGGACTGCCACGACACGCTGCCGGATGACGATTCCGGCACAAATCACCATATATGGCCCCCAGCTTGGGATGGAGCCTCTGCTCCTCGCCGAGAAGGAACGCAATGACTGAAACGAACGTCGCCATCGTAGGCGCAGGTCCTTATGGCCTTGCCGTATCGGCCCACCTGAGGCGCGCCGGTGTCGACGTCCGGATCTTTGGCGAACCGATGTCCTTCTGGCGCACCATGCCACAAGGGATGATGCTTCGTTCCAACTGGCCGGCCACCTGTATCGCAGAGTTCGAGGGACCTTTGTCCCTTGACACCTATCAAGCCGCCACCGGAATCCGATTCGGGCGACCCGTACCTTTGGAGCGGTTCGTCGAATATGGGGAGTGGGTTCAGCAACAAGCTGCGCCGGACGTCGATCGGCGACAGGTAGAGGCTGTATCGCGCGACACCGACGGATTCCGGCTGACTGTCGACGGCGACACCGTACGCGCTCGGCGCCTAGTGATCGCCGCGGGAATCGCACCCTTCGTGTGGCGGCCGACACAATTCGACGCCTTGCCCTCCGAGCTCGCTTCCCACACCGCGGACCACCGCGATCTCTCGGTTTTCGCCGGACGAAAAGTGTTGGTCGTAGGTGGCGGGCAAAGCGCCCTGGAAGCCGCGGCGCTGATGAAGGAGTCGAGCGCCGACGTAGAAGTCGTTGTTCGCAAGGATCGGATCAACTGGCTGCATGGTGGCAAATACCACCGCATGCTCGGCCGGTATTCCAAGCTTGTCTATGCCCCCACTGACGTTGGCCCGATGGGGCTATCTCGCGTCGTAGCTGTGCCCGATCTCTTCCGGCGCTTCCCGCGCAGCATGCAGAGACCGATGGCTCAACGCTCGATCCGTCCAGCGGGAGCAGCCTGGCTCGTGCCGCGGTTAACCGACGTGCCGATCCGGCTAGGTGAATCCATCGTCGATGCCCGACCCGCCGGAGAGGGCCTGCGCGTCAGTCTCAGCGGCGGCGAGACCAGACAGGTGGACCATCTGCTCCTTGGAACGGGTTACCGGGTCGACATAAGCCGTTACCCCTTTCTCACGCCGGAGTTACTCGGATCAGTTCGGCAGATCGGCGGCTATCCGATCTTGGGGCCCGGCCTCGAATCGTCCGTGCCACGTTTGCATTTCCTGGGCGCACCCGCAGCTTGGAGTTTTGGTCCGATCATGCGTTTTGTATCGGGAAGTTGGTACGCCAGCCACGCAGTACTGCGCAGCGCCAACGTCGGTGGCGAGTCTGCCCGTACCGAAGATCCAACCCCATTACCGAGTCCCTAAGTGCAGCTCGCCGGCTCGCACCCGTTCTTGTTCTTCGACTACCTCAGGGTGCCTTACTCGCAGGATGCTGATGCGGTCGCAACCTCCGGCGAGGAAGACGGGCTGTTTGGACACATCCATGATGCCGATTCGGGCCGAACCCTCTGGTGGCCCCGGGCCGATGCTCAGGAGCACCTCGGGCTGCACGGCGGTTACAAGATGGGCCCAGCCGTCGTCTTTGGGAGAGTATTACCCGACAACGCCGTCGCCTCGTTTCTGGTGTCGAAGGGCGCAGGATGGAAGCCCAACGATGCCATCGTTGATACGACGGGAAGCGTGGTAGCGCACATCTGGGGGAGCAGAACCGATGACGTGGTCCTCCCCTTCGATCCCGGTGAGACCATGGTGCGTTGTTGGTCTGAAGGCTACAAACACCTGCGCTTTGGACTCTCCGCCAGAGTAAGGGTGGCGATGGTTCACGCTTACTATCACGCTCGTCCCGCGATCCCCCGGGCGATGCAGATAAGGATGCGCCGCGCGTTCGCCTCGATACAGGGCCGGGCAACATTCCCTGCGTGGCCGATCGAGGATGGGCTCCACGACCTATTCGACTGGCTCTTCGACCAGGTTGTAGGGCTAACGGGGGGCCCGGTGCCGTGGGTAGATCCCTGGCCCGATGGTCGTTCTTGGAGCTTCGTGCTCACGCACGATGTGGACACGCAAAAGGGCTTCGACAGCATCGACCTGTTGCGCGACATCGAGCGAGAGTCGGGGCGCACTTCTTCATGGAACATCGTGCCCGAGCGCTACACAGTTGCTGACTCCGTGCTCGACAACTTACGGGAGCAAGGTTGTGAGATAGGTCTGCATGGCCTGCACCACGACGGTCGGGACCTGGAGTCGCTTCGCACGTTCGAGACGCGTCTGCCGGCCATGCGCGACTATGCCGCCCGCTGGGGAGCGGTTGGGTTCAGGTCCCCGGCCACACATCGGGTATGGGAATGGATGCCACGGCTGGGGCTCGACTACGACACCTCCTACCCGGACACAGATCCGTACGAGCCGACGCCGGGCGGCTCCTGCAGCTATCTCCCCTTCATGAACCGATCGATGGTCGAATTACCGATAACCCTTCCCCAAGACCACACGCTGTTTGCGATCTTGCAGCAGGCGGATGCGTCCCTCTGGGTCGATAAGGCTCGTCATATCCGCGACCGTGACGGTATGGCCCTACTGATTACTCATCCTGACTATGCCGACGACCAGCGAGTGGTCGATAGTTACCAGGAACTGCTTCAGGCATTCGCAAAGGATCGATCGGTTTGGTGGGCGTTACCGCGCGAAGTCAGCGCCTGGTGGCGTCAGAGAGGCGCGTCGCAACTCAAGCCGACTCCGACAGGATGGAAGATCGACGGTCCGGCCGCCAAGCGCGCCCGAGTGCGCTATGCGACGCACGGGGCAGCCGAATCCTGCACCGGCAGCTAGACAGCCCAACGACGCGCCTTCGCTTCGAGTGTGCAGGGCCCTGAGATCCTCGTTCGGGCTGATCACAGCCCGCGTTTCACTAGCAGGTATGGAAGGAGCCCCACTTCGTACAACCCTGGTGCGGGATCCCGCCACGAGAAGACCGACTCAACGTCGATCCCGCGCAGAGAGCGCAGATAATCCAGCGCGCGGATCCGACCATTCCTTAGATCCACTACGGCATTTGGGATGTCGGTGACTAGCCGGATCCACCGCACGCCCGAGCGCGCACTCACGCGTTCCACCGGCTGTCCAAGTTGATCTCTCATCAACAAGGAGGGGAAGTCCACCCCTGCAGCGGGGCCGAGACTGTGGTAGCCCCACGTCCGGGCGTTCGCATCCAGAAGCTTGAACTCGTGATCCAGTGGGTCCCGCTTGTATTCCATCTCTACCAGACCGTAGTAGTCGATAGCCTCGAGAAACGAACGCGACTGTTCCACGATCGGGGGACAATCCACCGTCTCGACGAATGTGCTCGCCC
>JAXDJO010000064.1:0-61662 GCA_034667525.1 Actinomycetota bacterium | reverse complement strand
GAACTGGTGATCCGCGTTCCGCCCCCGCTCCCGCTCCCACTTCTATAATTTGACGACTGCGGAAAAGCAGCTTGCGCCCGTAGCTCAGTTGGATAGAGCATCGGACTTCTAATCCGAGGGTCGGGGGTTCGAATCCCTCCGGGCGCACCAAGTCAATGCCCTGGTCACGGGGGGTTCTCCAGAAATGGCCAACAAGGAAGCACTCGGCGGGAAAGAGCCAGCCGTTCCACGAGAATCCAACATTCCGCATCGACCTCCTTGGTGCAGCTCGAGCACTGTGAAGAACTTGGCTGGATCCACTTAGTGGACCGCCGTCCCAAGCACGCTCCGGCTCTCCTAGTTCCTGCAGCCAAAGAGCCTTTCAAGGATCAGGAAGGATAGGGAGGGAGCACAGTTGCGTCGCTCTAGAGTCGACCAACTTGGGTACATCTCGGCTCAGTGGGGAATCGGGATCCATGACACGTGTCCGACTAGCACCGCGTAACCGACAAAAGTTGTGGCATCGATCAATGAATGAGCGAGGACTAGGGGCAGCAACCGGCCATAGCGCTGGTAGAGACGGCCGAAGATAAGGCCCATGGCTGCATTCCCAGCAAATCCTCCCAACCCCTGGTAGAGGTGGTACGAGGCCCGAAGTAACGCGCTCACCGTCAAGGCTCTGGAGTCGCTCCAGCCGATCTGTCGGAGCCGGTGCAGCAAGTAGCCGACGACGAGGATCTCTTCGAGAACACCATTTTGAACCGCAGACAGCAGAAGCACGGGAACCTTCCACCACACAGAAGGCAGCGTCTCGGGAATGACCGTGAGATTTGCGCCGGCCGCTCGCGCTAGCAGATACAGAGCTAGCCCGGACCCCCCAAGGAGCAAAGCCAACGCGATGCCGCCGGCAGTATCAGGAGCGGGGCGTGATCCATCGAGGCCGATGTCGTTCGGCGATTCCCCAGAACGCTTAAGGAAATGGAAAACAAGAGCAACGGGCATTAGCGCCGCGATCAGGCTGACGAGCTGAAACGACAGATCGATCAAGGGCCGCCCCGGGGCTTGCGAGCCGACGAGAACTGCTTGCTGTTGTGGCAGCGTTTGGCCCGAAGTGAGCGCGGCCACAAACACGATGCCCGCTTCTACCGCATCGCGCCCCAGGGACAGAGCAAAGACGAGCCACACCTCTTGGACCAACGTGGAACAGGTGAGGAACGCATCCCGGGGCCGGGGATTGGGGGTCGAATCCTCGGCACTATCGACGCCTGGCGCGGCCGGTCCTTGCAGATGTCCACCCATCCGTCTCATCAAACAGTGTGGGAGGCCATGGTTCCTAGGCAGCCTACAGATGGCCAGACTTTTGATAGGTCGCCCGCCTTGCACCACCCAGCCATCCGTCCTGACCCGGCTGGCAGTGACGAGCATGATGCAATCCAGAGCACTATCTACATAACCAGGATCCGGTTAGCGCAGGAACTATTCCTCCGTTCCGATCTCTGATTGGCGCCCGTACTGATCGGGCAAAGATCCCCAACCCAAGATCGGAAGCGGCAACTTCGTCAGCTCGCCAACGGCCTCAGACGGGTCGGCGCTCACCCCTTCAACCCTGCAGTGATGCTGCCATTCGTCCCCCAAGTCGAAGATGTATTCGAACTCGTCACCCTCGGCAAGAACGGATGACAGGGCGATCTGATCGTCATCAAGCCAGTCCGAAAAGTCGGCATCCGAGGGACCAATCTCTCGCCCGTCACCAAGCCGGAAGAAGTGCAGATGGGCAGGGTCCCAGCGCGCGAAATGCACATTGATAGCGTGTGCGAGCTCGTCGAAAGTGGTGCGCTGATCGACGAGGAACACCCGTCCGGGCGGCGGATCAAAATGCATACCCCGTCCGCTCATCAATTCGACGCGAAGCGTCATTACGTCGGCCATGCGCTGACGATTATTTCAGCCTTGGGGCGGTCTGCTGGAACCTTCAAGGCCGACCCTCTTGCGTGCGAGCCGATGGGTGAGGCAAGGACTGAAAATGCCGGATCGGGCCCGGCCGTGGTCGGTGTGATAGTAGCGAGCAGAGAACGCAGGAAGGAGCTAACTATGAACACGGGAAGATTGCTGCTGCGCCTGGTGGTCGGCGGATACTTCATAGGTCACGGGACACAGAAGTTGTTCGGCTGGTTCGGTGGCGGGGGCCTCAACGCCACCGCGTCGAGCTTCGAGCGGCTCGGCCTGCGGCCGGGAAAGCGGAACGCCATCGCCGCGGGGGTCACAGAGACAGGCGGCGGCGCGGCTCTCGTGCTCGGCGCCGCTACGCCGATAGCGTCAGCCGCCCTGATAGGGACGATGATGACGGCGATCCGCACCGTCCACTTCAAGAATGGTCCGTGGCTCAAGAACAACGGCTACGAGTACAACTTGGTGCTACTCGCCGCCGCCGTCGCTCTTGCCGAAGTCGGTCCCGGCAAGATCTCCGCCGACGCCAGGTTGGGGCTCGACACCTATGGGAACGGATGGGCGATCGCTGCCTTGGCCGCCGGAGTCGGTGGCGCCTTCGGCACGGAGTTCCTCGCGCGGCGCTCCCCTGCAAGTGCGCCGGTTTCTACGTCAACTGCGGAGCAGTAGACGAGAGGCAGAAACATCTTGGGATGAGCATCAACAGAGGGATCCCCGGAGGCGAGTAAACCGCCTCTAGCGTCACCTAGGGGCGCGGTAATGAAGATGAACCACCCCGTTGGCGAAACGGCGTTCATCCAAGAGTTCTAGCTTCAGGCGCACATGGTCGGGGAGGGATCGTTTGCCGCCGCCCACGACGATGGGCGTGAGGAACAGGTGGAACTCGTCGACCAGACCGGCCTTGATCGCCTGGGCGGCCAGGTTGGGACCGCCCACACTGATGTCAGATCCAGCTGAGGCCTTCATCTGACGGATCGCGTTGGGTTCGAAGCGTCGCTCGATCCGTGTCCTGGCACTCGATACCCCTTCGAGACTTCTGGAGTAGACGATCTTGTCGGCCGCTCGCCATAGCTCCGCGTATTCCTTCATGAGCGGCGGCTGGTCGGCGGTATCCGTCATGGTCTCCCAGGCGACCATGACCTCATACATCCCGCGGCCGTAGAGGTAGGTGCCAACCGGCCGCTCGATGTCGTTGACGAAGTTGTGCACCTCCTCGTCCGGAGCAGCCCAGTCGAAGCTTCCATGTTGGTCAGATATGTAGCCGTCGAGCGAGCTGATCGACGAGTAGCTCAGATTAGCCATAGCGTCCCAGGTCGTCTTCGAAGAACTCACTGGGATCGTGTTCGATCGGGCTCAGGCCTTAGCTGCACACGGTCGAGACCGCGGGTGGCTGGGCCCTGTATGACTTCCCCGTCGAACTTGTACCGAGATCCATGGCACGGACAATCCCACGTCTTGTCTCCATCGTTCCATTGAACGCTGCATCCCATGTGCTGACAACGAGGTGACAGAGCGTGGACACGACCTTCCGCATCGATGTACACCGCCAGCTTCTTGCCCTCTACATCCACGACTCCGCCACGATCCCGACCGAGGTCTGCAATCGTTCGCTCCGTCGTTTTTGCGATGAGTAGATCTTGTCCGCTGGCGTGGGCAAGCTTGGTTGGAACCGAAGTCATCATGTAACGCCGAGTTCCAGCGATCCCTTTGTTGCCCACGATGATCAAGTCGCGATGCTCCTCGAGCGCAACCTCGGGGATCTTCTCCGCAGGCTCGCCCTCGACGATCCGGGTTTGGATCGGGACCCACTCGGGTTTCGCCGCCTCTGCTCGTTCGAGCACGATGGCGCCAACGATCGGGTCGCCGGCAACATAGATGACCATTACGCCAATCTCCAAGATCATGCCGAGGTCGAACGCCTTCAGAACTGCTGCGGTGGCCGAAGGTGACCCGTCAGTCCCTACCAGGATCCCTCGATATGGGTGCTCAAACCGAGCCCGCCTGACCTTTTCACGCGTGCGCACGATCAATACATCTGTGGGTGCCTTGTTAGCGGTTCGTTCTGCTACGCCACCCAATCGAAAGCGCCGGAGGTGGCCCATCCCCACGTCGCCG
Organism: Actinomycetota bacterium; assembly: GCA_034667525.1. GTDB lineage: Bacteria > Actinomycetota > CADDZG01 > CADDZG01 > WHSQ01 > DATAPE01. The sequence goes on along the minus strand of JAXDJO010000064.1, from coordinate 57,621 downwards.
ACAACGATGAGATCCGCCGATGACTCGGAGGCGGCCTCCGCTATTGCATCGGCAGGCTCTCCGACGCGCACCGATCCCGTGGCCTCGATGCCGTTGCGTTGGGCCGACGCGCAGGCCTTTGCGACTACGCCCTCGGCCTCCTGATGTCCGGTCGGAGAAGAGATCGCGGACACGATCACCAAGCGCGCTCCCATCCGCTTGGCTATGCGCGAGGCCTTGTGCTGTGCACGAAGCGCAGTAACCGACCCATCCGTTCCGACGACAATCGCCCTGTAGGACATCGCGCTACTTTGCCACCAAAGTTCCCGTCATCTGCTGAGGATGCACTTGACAAACGAAGCGATAGGTACCGGCCTTCAACGCCGGCACCTGGTAAGTCACGCGCTGCGGCCCCGAGACTAGGTTGCCGCTGAAGAGAACCTTCCCAGCGGAGGTAAGGATCGCGACATTGTGGGACACACCAGACGCGCGGTTGTCGAAGGCCAAGGTGAACTTCTGGCCCGCGGGGGCCGAGAGATGGTCGGTGCTGAAAGCGAGCTCCGCCGCCGCCAAGGAGACCATTGCTCCTCCAGCGCCTGATGTGACCGTTGATGCCGTCCGCGATGTCGCTGCCACCGCCTGGTTGGGTGCGAGCCCGAGCGTTGGTTTGAACAACATGAGGTAGAGGATCAGGACTAGTCCCGTCAGACCTACGCCGGCGATCGTCATTGGCCGGCCCGACCGCAAGATCGAGTCGTACTGTTCCGGGGTCACAGCTTCGGAACCCTCGACGATCGCCGCGGTCACGAACCTGACCCGCCTGTAATAGGGACGCGCCATGCCATACATCGCGCCCGTCACCAGCAGCAGGATGACGGTCGCTCCCCAGATCCACCCATACCCCCAGAGATGCCCGAGGAATGCCCCCACAACTCCACCCACGACGAGCAGTCCCAGCGATACGTAGAAGATCGAGATGGTCGAGCTGGAGAGCTGCAGCAGCGCCGCAACCTGCCGGGGTTCCCGCTCCTTCTGTAACCGGAAGGTGATGATCATCGAGACGCCGTGCGAAGCCAGGAAGGCGAAAACGCCCACGAGATGAACAAGCACCCACCACTGGTACACGCATTCCTCCGATGCTCAGATCGTCTACCAGGGGGGATTCTGCCGGAAGGTTGCGCTTCGGAGGAACACTGCCGTATATCGGCGGGGTTTTCCGCCTATCCCGGCGCGATCCGACGAGCCACCTCGGCGAGAATCGGACTGTCCGGCGACTCCTGAACACATCGTGCGAAGAGCCAGAGGACGAGACGCTCCGGATCGAGATCAAGCAGGTCGGCCACGCGCAGAGCCAGACCATGTGGATCGGCTCTCAACCGCTCCTCACAGTTGAGCATGTGTTGCAGCACGTCATAGGTCGGATCACCGATATACGGCTTGGGGTCGATGACCAGCCAGGGCTCCCGTTCGGCCGTAAGGACGTTCCCTGCATGAAGATCCGTGCACAACAACACATTGCGCTCGGCGGTCGCGGGCAGACTGCGAAACAGCCGGATGCCCTCGCGACTCATTCCCGCGTCATCGGTTCCCCCTCCGTTTTCCACCTTCTGTTCAAATGCGGCCGCCCACTCGTCGCACATGACCTGCAACGGTCGAAACAGAGCCGTCGGCGGAGGCTCGATCCACAAGCGACGAAGGAGGCCGGCGATCACAAGGTCCTGATCCGGTTCCGGTTGCCCCGCCAGACTGGTTCCGGGCACGCAGCGTTCGAGGAGCAGAGCGATGGTCTCGTCAAACTCGGCAGCCGCGTACAGTCGCACCGATCCCTGCCCCTCCCACGCGCTTAGTCCGGCGGCTTCATGAACAGCTTCCGGGTGTCGCCAGCCAACTTTGAGAACACGATCGAAGTTCGCACCGACGCGTACGGGAGCGACCCACGCGGTTTGGCCGCCCGGTTGGAAGGGCGCGCCGACCTCGTCGAGAGACCAACGGTCGACCAAGTCGTTCACGATTCCAGGTAACGCAGCCAGCCATCCCTGCCGGCGGTCATCTGCGATCAAGTTGCGTGGCAGGGGAAAGTCACGCACGCGCCACCGCCCTCACATTTCGATGCCTTTGCATTCTCGTCCTACGGGCTGACGGTCGGGCCCTGCAAGATCCGTAGCAATTCCGTTCGAGTCGGACCTTGACGTGCCGGTGGTGATCCAGCGAGAAGGCTCTTCGCTATGGTCTCAGCACGGCCGAGAAGTTCATGGTCACTCTCCACGGTCCGAGGATCGTCCAGGAGCATGATTCGTCGAACTGCCTTTCGGAAGATCTCCGCATCCCGCATACCGGCAATCGGGAACATCATCAGGAGGAACAGCTGCAAAGCGCCTGCCGGCGTCGTGAAATCGATCGGTGCACCCGACCAGTAAACCTTCCGTTCGTTGTCGGTGGCCGACGAACTGCGGAATGCGGTCGAAGTCCAGGCGTTGGCTCCACTCTCGAAAGCCATCATCAGAGCTTCAGCATCCTCACCGTGCTGGGCTACAAGATCGGCCAGTAAGAACCCCTGTGCCAGTGCAAGGGACAGCCCCCACGCGTATCTGGGATTCGTGTGACAACGAGCATCGCCGATCGCAATGACTCCCGAAATAAGTGGGCGACCTTGTTTGACAAACTCCTTGAAGGTATTCCGGAGCTGACCCATGGGTAGAACAGGCGTGATGGGTTCGGAGACATCCTCCGCGACCAAACCGGCAAGGGTGGGTTGCGAGCGAAGAGAAGCCATGTACTGCTCGGCATGCCTAAGAACTCGGAGCTCGCGGTCATTGGCCCGGATCTGCTGGACGAGCGCGAACGTCCCCTTGTCCCCCCAGAAAGTGCCGGTTTCCATGTAGCCCAACTCGGCTCGTGGACCCAGCAACCAGGGTCCCTCCGGCCGGCTCTGACCGCGGCAAAACTGGAAGTACCTTGAGTAATAGACGATGCCGCAATCGTCGGATCTCGATTCTGGGCGATTACCGCTAGCATCCACGATCCATTCACTCAATGGAGACGACCGGCCCATCGCATCGACGATCAGATCAGCGGGGACAACCCCCTGCGGCGTTCGTACTCCTGAGGCATGAGGCACACCAGTATCGCCTTGAGCCCACCGCAGTCCTGTTGCGGCAGCACCCACCCGGATCTCCACGTTGGGCTCAGCCGAAACCACTCTGCGCATTACCCACTCGATGACAGGCCGCCGGCAGCCGAGGACGAGTAGGTCCTTGTCCTCGGCGACCAAGTGCGATTCGGGCATCTTGTCGAATAGGCGCAGTTCTTCCCCACCCTCATCAAGCAAAGCCTGATACACGTCCGGCGCGTGATGACGCAACTCCTTGATGCCCCGACCCAAGAAGGCATGAGGTTGAAGAAAATGTGGCACTCCCGGCCGTGCCCATTCGGGAGCTCGGCTGGAATCATCTGGAGGATGCGCCGCGTCCCTTTCGAGAACCACCACCTCGTGATCCGACCGCGCCAGAGCGAGCGCCGTGGAAAGACCGGCTATTCCGGCCCCCACCACCACCACCTTCACCGCCCCGCTCCTTTCGGGCTACATCCTCCGCAGACCTTAGCCCCGAGTTCCTTTCTCCACCTGGGGCGCCGAGAAAGGAACTAATCACCAGGCTTGCGGTCGCGCTCGCGCTTCAGCTCAAAGAATCCGTCCTGTCGCATCAGCCACTCAACGTGGTCCCAGAGCTCGCCCGCCGCTTCTCCAATCGGGGCTCTGGCGACTACAGGTCCGAAGATGCCCTCGCCCGATGGCAGCACGATGACGGGCACGCCAAAGGCTCCGACCTCTGTCACAGCGTTCTCGTGCTGCGAGCGAACATCATCCATGGTCGAGTCATCCGCCCTCGCTCGATCGAACATCGATCGGTCTAGCGCTGCTTCAGCGAGGGCCGCGCGAACAACTTCTTCTTCCAGCGTCTCTGCAGGAGATTCGTGAACTCGCTCACCGAGCGACTCGTAGAGCCTTCCCGCGGCTGCGTTTCCGTCGACTCGCTGAACGAGAGCGAGGGTTCTGAGCGCATCTCTATCCTTGAGGAGAACGTCGGCGTAAGGATTGTTCTCGTCCCCTTCGCCATTGACGATCTCGAGACTGAAGAGACGCCATTCCACCTCGATCTCCCGGACCTTCTCGACCTCTCGTATCCACTTCGAGGTTTGCCACGCCCAGGGGCACAGCGGATCGAAATGGAACCTCACCTTGGTTGTCATGGCTTCCTCCGTGTCAGAGCTGTCAACTGGCCACGGTCGTCAACTGGTTTGCTCCTGGAAATATTTCTCCCGGAGGGAATCACAATGGGATCTCAGCGAACCCGAGAAAGAAGCTGGAGAATCTCCTACCAGCAGCATGAGATCGTCGAGCTGCCTGCTCCTCAGGGTTTCTAGGAGGGACCGCTACAGCCCACTTCGAGCTCCTGGAGGCGCCGTTCGAGCAAGTGCCGCTCGGCCTCGTCTTGAACCATGCTCAGGGCGCGGCGAAAGGCTCCGCGAGCTTCTTCGGTTCTGCCCGCCCGTCGCAGGAGGTCACCTCGCGCCGAGTGCAGGTAGCGATAGTCGTCCAGAGCAAGACGATCCAGGATTGCGATGCCCGCCGCAGGTCCATCTGCCTCCGCTATCGCGATTGCACGATTCATCTCCACGACAGGTGACTCGGTGACGCGGGCAAGCTCCGCGTACAGCGCGGCGATCTCGACCCAGTCGCGGGGCTCGTCCACATGCAGCGAAGCGATAGCGGCCTGCAGCACGTAAGGTCCTTCTCCGTTCAGAGCCAGGGCTCTCTCGAGAGATCGCCGCCCCTCAGCGATCTGCGCCGCGTCCCACAGCGATCGGTCTTGGTCCGCCAGCAACACCAACTCCCCATCTCGCCGACGCGCGTCGCGCCGGCTGTCGTGCAGAAGCATCATCGCAACGAGACCGTGGACTTCGGGCTCGTCCGGCATCAGCTCCGCAAGGGCGCGCCCGAGACGGAGCGCGTCGTCGGCCAATTCCCCGCGGCCCCCGTAGCCTTCGTTGAAGATCAGGTAGACCACCGCCAACACCGCAGCCAGTCGGTCCGGGAGCAGATGGTCTGGAGGCACCCGGAAGGGAATGCCTGCAGCCTTGATCTTGCGCTTTGCCCGCACGAGTCGCTGCGCCATCGTCGCCTCCGGCACCAGAAAGGTGCGTGCGATCTCGGAGGTGGTGAGACCGCCGAGTGTTCGCAGCGTGAGCGCTACCTGTGCGTCGAGCCCGAGGGCTGGGTGACAGCAGGTGAAGACAAGCTCTAGTCGTTCGTCCGGGAAGGTCGTCGGGTCCACATCGTCCTCCATGGCGTCACGCGTCTCCAGAAGACGGGTCTTCGCCGCGAGCGTTCGCTCGCGCCGTATCCGGTCGATGATCCGGTTGCGTGCAGTTCTGATAAGCCACGCACGCGTGTTCGCAGGACTACCCTCACGCGGCCATCGCTCGGCCGCGATCGCGAAAGCCTCTTGCGCCGCTTCTTCGGCGAGGTCAAAGTCGCCAGAGAAGCCGATCAGCGCGGCGAGGACATATCCCCAGTCATCGCGAAAGACCTGCTCGAGGATCGCTACCGCTCCACTATCGGACGCACTTCGATAGCGCCGCCCATTCGAGCCGCCGGTACCCGCGCCGCGAGCTCGATCGCAGCATCGAGATCGTCGGCCTCGAAGAAGAAGTAGCCGCCCAGCGCCTCCTTGGCCTCGACGAACGGCCCGTCGGTGGTCAGCGTCTTGCCGTCCTTCACCCGCACAGTGGTTGCCGTCTCGGGAGCCGCCAGTTCGAGACCAGGGGTGGCGTGTGCGTTGTCGTTGATCGCCTGGTAGTCGGCGTAGACGGCCATCTGTTCGTCCTGGGACAGCTTGCCCCAGGCCTCGGGATCCCGCGGCGTTGGCGTCGAGCCCTGATGGATCAACAGCATGTACTTCATCATTCCTCCTCTGATCGCTCTTCCCTCGGATGGGTCGCCCCTAAGACGGATGGAGGACGCCGAAATCGACAGCTTCAGCACCCCTGTGAGGATGTCAGGCGCAAGATGTCTCTGTTGCGCAACGCCGAGCGGGAGAGTCGTTCGGACTATGGACCAACCGACCAGCTTCAGACCAAAGCCTCACACCCCGTCCCGGCCCTCTCGGTTCGCCTCGACCGCCGACTCGAAGGCTCCTCGCCGACGGAGGCCTGTCGGATGAGGAAAGCAGTAGTCCGCTGGGCACCTTGGGCGGTCGGAGGAACGTCGATCGCCCTGATGATAGGCAACCTCGCCTTGTTATTCGTGCACCGCAATGCCCGGCTGCCTGTCGGTTACTCCGAAGGATGGAACCTCGGGAGCGTGCCCAACAACGCCGTGAACACGGCCGTTCCTACGATAGGGATAGTTCTAGCGTCCCGGCGACCAGAGAACCGGATCCCGGCACTCGGCTGATCGATTCGGTTGCTCGAGGCACTGCAGCCTCATGCAAGGCGAGCTGCCGGAAATAGTTGTAGAATACAGATGTTGTAACCTGCACATGATGAGTACACCCCCCGCTTCGGTTGTTCGTCAGGCAAGCGACCTCGATATCCATTATCGAGATATATGGCGGAGTTTCTCCAGCCGGAAGGCACGTACCCGCCTGCAGCAAGGCGCCGCCTCCGAGCTCTCCCCTATCCAGCTCTACGCGCTTGTTCTGTTGGGTGAAGAACCCCTGAGGATAGGAGCGCTCGCGGACAAGCTGGGGCTTGCGACCAGTACCGTCACGCGTCTGGTCGACCGCCTCGAGCGCATGGGATTAGCCGTGCGGCACGTCTCCGCCTCCGATCGACGCGCGGTGACGGTCAAGCTCACCTCGATGGGCAAGCGCGTGGAGGCGGCCGCCGCAAAGCGGCGACTCGACTACTTCGTCAATATCCTCAGCTCGCTCGTTCCCACCGAGCGTAGAGAACTCGTTCGTTTATTCGCCAAGATCGCGTCGGTGCAAGCTGTCCCCGGCGGCGCAACCGATCAGTCAGCTAGGAGGGCTTCGTGAGCACCAGTGTGGCCGCGCCGCGCGGCGCGAATCTCAGTCATCGGCAGATCCAGATCGTGTTCCTGGGCCTGATGGCGGGAATGCTCGTAGCTGCGTTGGACCAAACCATCGTCGCGACCGCGCTTCCGACGATTGTCGGTGAGCTCGGCGGCCTCAGTCATCTTTCGTGGGTGGTGACCGCGTACCTGCTCACTTCGACGGTGTCCGTACCCCTGTACGGAAAAGTCAGCGACCTGCTGGGCCGCAAGCTCGTGTTCCAAGCCGCCATCGTGATCTTCGTGGTGGGATCGATCCTGTCTGGTCTCTCCCAGAACATGCTCCAGCTGATCCTCTTCCGGGCGATCCAGGGCATTGGCGGCGGTGGCCTAATCTCGATGGCGCAAGCCATCATCGGCGACATCGTCGCTCCTCGAGACCGAGGGAAGTACCAAGGCTACCTAGGAGCGGTATTCGCCTTCGCTTCGGTCGTCGGCCCCCTGATGGGCGGCTTCTTCGTGGACCATCTGTCGTGGCGGTGGGTCTTCTATATAAACGTTCCGGTGGGCGCGATCGCCCTCCTGATCACCGCCAGCGTTCTCAACATCCCGTTTCGCAAGGTGAATCACGCCATCGACTACCTGGGTGCTTCGCTGATCGGAGCTGCCGCGACCTGTCTCCTTCTTGTGACGGTTTGGGGTGGGAACGAATACGCATGGGGGTCGGGTGTGATCATCGGTCTGGGCCTGGCCGGCGTGGTCCTCCTCACGCTGTTCATCCTCCAGGAACGCCACGCCGACGAACCGATCATCCCTCTGCGGCTGTGGAACGACAAAGTTTTCTCGGTCGCCAGTGGGCTCGAGTTCCTCGTGGGGTTCGCCATGTTCGGCGGCATCATCTACCTGCCCCTCTGGCTGCAAACGGTGGGTGGAGCGAGCGCGACCAATTCTGGACTGTTGATCCTTCCTCTCATGGCAGGACTCATGGTCTCGTCGATCACCTCTGGAAGACTGATCACCAAGAACGGCCGTTACAAGCGTTATCCCGTCATCGGTACGGCCACCATCGCTCTGGGCATGTTCCTACTGTCGACCATGAATGTAGGAACGTCGCGCTTGGTTTCGTCGGGCTACATGGTCGTTCTGGGCCTCGGGCTCGGCATGATCATCCAAATCATGGTCCTTGCGGTGCAGAACTCGGTCCCCCATAGCGATCTCGGGACTGCCACGGCGACCGAAACCTTCACCCGTTCGATGGGCGGCGCTTTCGGTGTCGCAGTGTTCGGTGCGATCCTCACGAACCGTCTCGTCTACAACCTCGATCGCCTGCTACCGGGGAGATCTCGCCAGTTGGATCTCGCCTCGATCACCGGGAGCCCGGCCGCGATCCGTGCGTTGCCGTCAACGACACAGCACGCAGTGATCCAGGCACTGGCCAGCTCCATACACGTGCTCTTTCTCGCGGCCGTACCCCTGGCGTTGTTCGCGTTCGTGGTTACGTGGTTCCTGCCGGAAAAACCGCTGAGGCAAACCGCGCACATCGGGGTAGAGGGGATCGGCGAGGACTTACTCGTGGGCTTCGGCCAGACGGACCCGGAGACGACGATCGAGCTTGCCGCGCAGGCCCCCGGGCCCAACCCTTGACGTTTGTCTTTACCGCACCAGCCGGACACCAGCCGGGAACCCCGTAGCGGGCCTGGTTAGGGCTTGAGCACCAGCTTTCCGCGGACGTGCCTGCCGGCAAGGCGGGCGAGCGCCTCAGAGGCGTGGTCGAGCGGCAGCGATTCGATGTCTGGATCGCGCAAGCGACCAGACGTTCGACCTGCTGCAAGAAGGTCCAATCGTTCTGTTGTGACGACGGCGCTGACGTTCTGTCCGGAAAGATCCCGTTGCGCCAATCCGCCCTCGTCTACGGCCCCCACACACGACGCCACGCGGCCCCCGGCCTTTACTCGACGAATGGCACTCGCCAATTCCTCCTTGTTCCCGACCATGTCCGCGATCGCATCGATCCCCTGGTCATGCCGGGCAGCGATGGCCTCGCCGATGTCCTCGCTCGTGTAATCGATGAGGTCATCAGCCCCGAGACTGCGGACGTAGTCGGCGTTGATCGAGCGGGAGACGGCGATCACCCGCGCCCCTCGCTGGGCGGCAAGTTGAACGAAGTAGCTGCCCACCCCGCCCACTGCTCCGATCGCAAGAACGACGTCGCCCTCCTGAGGTTCCAGCGCATCGAGCAACATCAGCGCGGTAACACCTGCCGTCGGGATCGCCGCCGCCTGCTCGTGCTGTAACGAGGAAGGTTTGGAGGCGACGGAACCTTCCGACATGGTGGCGTACTCGGCGTAAGTGCCCGCACCGAAGTAGCTCTTTCCCGACGCGCCAAAGACAGCGTCACCGACCTTCCAGGTCTTCACGTCGTCAGCGACCGCGTCGATCGTTCCCGAGGCGTCTATCCCAGGAACCAAAGGAAAGCGATGCTCCAGCATGTCCTTCATGTATCCCTGAAGGATGGCGTTGTCGACGGGGTTTGCTCCCACTGCAGCGACGCGGACCCGAATCTCGCCGGGGGCCGGCTCGGGCACGGGCATATCTCGCATCGTGCCTGGCTGACCAAAACCCTCCGTTGCGTAACCTCTCATTCCGCTCCTCCCGGGATCGATTCGATGGCGCTTGAATTCACGGTTTCCTGAGCACGAGAACAGCGGTGGGTCGCCCTACCACGACCGATTCAGCGTCCCGCGTCGTGGCTCACCCAATCATTGCCGTCCTGGCTATCGGCGCCCAGTATGGGCGCAGCGAACCCAAGGACCAGCAGCACTAGGGCCGCTATCAAGATCTCCACCGCTCTCACCTCCCTGCCCTCTAGGTGATGTTTCACGTCTCGAATGGAGAGACCTTTCGCCCTCGAGAGTTGCGTTTCGCTCCACCTTGTTCAATCCGAGCGGCACCAGCTTCATTCCCGCCCACGGGCCGATCTGCCGAGGATGGCTGCTCTATGCCGGGTGAGCGGGACCGTGCCGGCATCTCGTGGCTGAATCTTGTATTTCTCGGGATGCTGGGAACCCACGGGTGTCCCCAGAGCCAGCCCCGTCGGCGAAAGTGCCTCCAACTGCCATTCAAGACGACCAACTCCAGCGCCGATGTGGAAAGGATGAAGCTCCTCCACAGATCCATGCCCGGATCCCTGGCGGCGGGGGGTGTTGCAATCGTCGCAATGGCCGTCTTGCTGCTGGGCACGGGCTGCGCACCCGCCAACCAGGGCACCCCGCCGGGGGCCACCGTTCTGCACGTCACCGAGCGTGACTTCCATATCTCCGCACCTAAACAAGCGTCCACGGGAAACCTGTTGCTGCAAGTGAAGAATGAGGGCCCGGATTCTCATGAACTGATCGTCGTGCGAAAGACCGGCTCTCTGCCGATCAGACCGGACGGAATGACAATTGACGAAGAAGCACTTCAGACAAACACCCTCGGCGGCCTCGTGCCCGGCAATCCAGGCAGCCTCCGGAACCTGACACTTCATCTCACCCCGGGGCGATACGAGCTCTTCTGCAACATGGCGGGCCATTACATGGCCGGCATGCATTCAGAGATCGTTGTCCGCTGATGCTGAAGAAGAGATCGACATTCAGGCCGTTCGCGGCCAGCGGCCGATGGATGATCGTTGAGATCTTCTTTACCATCGCTCTCTTTTCGGCGGTCAGCCTCGCCATCTCGATCAAGGTCACCGCCAAGTCCCAGAATCAAGCTTCGGTCCTGGAGGTAGCGGGACGGCAACGGACACTCGCCGAACGCTACGTGAAAGAGCTATTGCTCGTACGCGCCGGCATTCCAGCAGACCCGGCTCATACGGGTGCCATCCTGGTCCGTAGCGCCCATGCGCTCCTTTACGGCGGAACCGCTCCCGCCGCGTGGGGTGACGACGACGCGACAGCACTCCTGCCGGCAGAAGGTCCGGTCCTCAGGGCTCAATTGGCGCAGGAGGGTCGTCTGGTGACAGATCTGACCGCCACCGGCCGCGCGCTGCAGCATCATCGGCCTCTCGCAGCCGTTCCTGCTACCGCGAACGAACACATCGCGGTGGGTTCCTACGAGCGGCTACAGATCCTCGGCGCTCTGACTTCCAACGTTTCGCTTAACGCAACGCGGACCGTGGGCCGGAACAACGATCAGAACATCGCTCATCTCATCAGCCTTCAGATCGCGCTCGCGATCGTCGGATTGCTCATTTCGTTGTTACTCGCCGGCGCCTTGATCGCAGTGACTCGAAGGCAGACAGCACACTTCCGCAGCCTGGTCACCTCGTCAACGGACCTAGTGCTGGTGTTTGGAGTGGGGGGATGCCGCTACGTCAGCAGCTCGGTAACGACGATGTTCAGCCGGCCTGAGGAGGAGATGCTCGGGTACGGTTTCGATCGGTTCGTACACCCCGACGATCGTGCCTTAGTGGAAGCCGCCTGGACTCGAAGCGAATCGCACGACGAAGTGATCTTCCGTATGTCGAGCGGGCTGGGCGAATGGCTCCACCTGGAGGCGCACGTCACAGATCTGCGCAGTGACCGTTACGTGCGTGGGGTAGTCCTGAACGCTCGGGATATAACCGAACGGGTTCGCCTGGAAGAAGAGTTGACCCATCAGGCGTTCCACGACAGCCTCACCGGGCTCGCCAACCGTGCCCTTTTTCGTGACCGGCTCGACCAGGCCGTCGCCCGCTCCGCGCGGTCGGGCGAATCGCTTGCCGTCCTTCTGTTTGATCTCGACGGCTTCAAGCAGGTAAACGACAGCTTTGGCCACGATGCAGGAGACCAACTACTCCACCAGGTCGGAAAGCATCTCCTGGCGATCACCCGTCCCAGTGACACCGTGGCACGGCTCGGGGGCGACGAGTTCGCCATGCTGCTTGAAGCTACCGACCAGTCGCGAGCCGCAACCGTGGCCGAGCGCTTACTGAGCAAACTCTCCGAACACGTCACGATCGCCGATCGTGAGTTTGTGCTCTCCGCCAGCATCGGAGTCACCATCCATCCTGGAGGACCCGTGGAAGGCAGCGATTTGATCCGCCAGGCGGACCTCGCCTCGTACGCGGCGAAAGAGGCCGGCCGAAACGGTTACAAGCTGTTCGAAGATGAAATGGCAACCGAGATGCGGCATGTCCTTGGCCTCGAGTCCGATCTGCGACTGGCGCTGGAGCGAGGAGAGTTCAGCGTGCACTACCAATCCGAGGTCGATCTCAAGTCGAATGCTGTAGTCGGAGTTGAGGCGCTGCTGCGGTGGGTTTCCCCTACAAGGGGAATCGTTGCCCCCGCCGACTTCATTCCCCTCGCGGAAGCCACCGGACTGATCCATCCCCTAGGGGAGCTCGTCATGCATCAAGCCTGCGCGCAGACGGCCGAGTGGCGCCATGCGGGTCTCTTACCGGACCCCTTTGTTACGTGGGTCAACGTGTCCGGCAAGCAATTATCCGACGGTGGGATCGATGCCCTCGTTCACCGCGTCCTGGATGCCACCGGGCTCCCCCCGACGTTTCTGGGACTCGAGGTAACCGAGACAGCGATCGTCGCCCAGGGTGTTGTGGGCGATCGAGCCAGCAGTGAGCTGCAGGAGCTGCATGATTGGGGCGTCAGCATCGCCATCGACGACTTCGGCACGGGATTCTCCTCACTGGCTCACCTGCGGCGCTTCTCCGTTGACCTGATAAAGGTCGACCGTTCATTCGTCCAGGGCGTCGGTCATAACCTCAAGGACACCGCGATCACCACCAACCTGGCGAGCCTGGCTCACGCCCTCGGCGTGCTCGCCATCGCTGAAGGCATCGAAACTGATGATCAGTTGACCTCGGTGAGCGGGCTGGGCTGCGATCTCGCCCAGGGCTATCTCTTCGCGCATCCTGTGCCGGCGGACGAGATGAGCCGGGTTCTGGCGACCACAGCTCACCTTGCCGATCCCACCGATCTACAGCCGAGCGCAGCGTGAGGGGGCTGCAAAGATCCCCGGAGGATCAACGCCCTACGCATAGGTGCGGATAGAGACTGACTCAGGTCAGGTTCATGATGCATTCAAGAGGCTCGAATCCGACAAAGGGGTGCAAGATGCAACATCAAGACCTGACCGAGATCCACCCCGGCAACGCACCTGTCCGAACACTGGATAGCGCCGGGACTGTGCTGCCCAGGCTTCAGAAGGCGAGACCACTCCGGTACGCCGTCAGCCTCACCGATCCGCAAGGCAAAGAGATCTTCCGCAAACAGTTCGCCTCCTGTGGGGAAGCCGACGGCTTCGCCAGGGCTACCGCTGAACTCTGCCCCGAATACAAGGTGTCGTCCGTGGATCGAATAGATGGCTTTGCCTATGAGGTCATGGGCCAGTCGCTGACCATCACGGCATCGGGTCGCAGGGACACGGACTCACGCGCACCAGAAGGAGAATCCCGCCCCGTCTAGACTCCCCCACTCGATCCTCGAGAAAAGTGGTTACGGGAGCGAGTGAAGGAGCAGGGATGAGTTTCAGCGACGCTTACGAACGGGCACACGACCGGATCTGCAATCTTGTCGACGACCAGGTAGCGGATGTCGAAGTCCCGACTTGTCCCGGCTGGACCGTCAAAGATGTCATCGCTCACCTGGCCGGATTCTTCGCCGCCTACCGGCAGGGCGATCCCAAGGAAGCATTCTCTAAGGGTTGGGCCGACGCGCAGGTGAAAGATCGCCAGGGCCGATCTCTTGGTGATTGCATCACCGAATGGACCGAGCTCCTCAGCGATCCCGGCGACTTATTCGAATCACACCTAGCTCTCGTGGCCGTTTCCGACGTTCTGGCTCACGAACAGGATCTCAGAACGGCACTGAATCGTCCCGGAGCGCGGGACGACGAGAACATAGTCCCCGCAGTGGAGATGGGACTGTCGTTCGTGGATAAAAAGGTGCAGGCTGAAAGGCTTCCTGCTCTGAGGATCGTCACGGACGAGATCGACCGCAGCGTCGGTCAGGGTCAGCCCAGCGCTGAGCTTCACACCACTACGTTCGATCTCTTCCGAGCGCTGCACGGCCGTCGCACGGTCGACCAGGTCCGGGCGATGGATTGGGATGGTGATCCACAGCCATGGATGCAGGCCTTCTTCGTCTTCGGCCCGACCCAAACGGAGGTCGAGCAGTAGCAGCATGAAGTCGAGAGCTCCCCGTTAGCTTCGGCCGGTGGCTGCTCTTCGCCGGTTGTGCCGCCGGGGGTATTGCGCTCGCAGTTGCACCAACCGCAGCCACTGACGCTTTCCGGCAAGCCTGGCCGGCTTTCGCATTGGTCACAGGATTGATCGCGATCGGTTTCGTCGCCAACGCCGAGGGATTATTCGCGGCAGCAGGAGAGGTAGCGGCTGGTCTCTGGGGGGGACCGGTCATTCTCTTCGTGACCCTGATGCTGGTCGTGTGTCTCGTTACAGTCGTACTCAATCTCGACACTTCCGTCACCTTCCTGACGCCCGTTCTGATCGCCGCCGCTCGAAGCCGTGATCTCGACGAGCGCCGGCTTCTCTACGGATGCGTGTTCATGTCAAACGCGGCTTCTCTGCTGTTGCCCGGTTCAAACCTCACCAACCTGATCGTGCTACGGGTGCAGCACACCACTGCCATGGCGTTCGCGAGTCAGATGTTCCCAGCCTGGGCAGTTGCGGTTGTCGCAACCGGAGCCGTTACATTGATCGCATTCCCCTCCCGCGACGCCAGGTGCGCTTCCCAATCCAAACAGTTCAGGGCTCGCATAGGTGCAGGAGCGGTGGGAGCCGCTCTCGCTACGGCTCTTGTCATCGCCTCTCCCCAACCAGCCCTACCCGTGCTCATCCTCGGCATATCCGTGCTCGGCGTGGCTCTGCTTCGGGGAACGCTCGGCTTCTCCCGTCTGGGTGAGGTTGCCGATCTGTCTGTGCTCATCGGATTGCTGGGTCTGGCGGTGGGATTAGGCGCCTTCGCACGCTCCTGGGGTGGGCTTTCCGACCTTCTAGTTTCCGCGTCCCGTTGGCAGACAGCGGTCATCGGTACGGGGGCGTCGCTAAGTATCAATAATCTGCCCGCGGCCGTCCTCCTTACGGCGCACGCCCCCCTCCACCCCGGGGCACTGCTGCTCGGCCTCGATCTAGGGCCAAACATGATGGTTACCGGCTCGCTTTCCGCCTATCTGTGGTTCAAAGTATCCACGGATGCCGGCGTGCGACCTTCGATCAAGACCTACGCGACCGTCGGATCGCTAACGGCTGTATGCAGTATCCCTCTGGCCTTGATCGCGCTGACCACCATTAGCCATGTCTGATGAAGCCAGCACCCGCACGCTTCCAGTGATCGTCGTGCCCTTGCCTGGAGATGACGTCACCCGGAGGGAACCGCCCAACGCCTCAACTCGATCGGTCATGTTCTGAACGCCCGCACCCAATCTGATCTCTGCGGGATCGAATCCCTTTCCATTGTCTCTTACAGAAAACGTCAGGAGGGACCCCTCGTGTTTGAGTTCCACTGCGGCTCGAGATGCATTCGAATATTTAGCGACATTCTGAAGAGCCTCCAGACAACAAAAGTAAATCGCGGCCTCGACCTCTTGGGGAAATCGGCCCACCGAATCCGCCTCGACATCCACGGGTAGTGGGGCCTTACTGGCTTGGGCTGCAAGCGCGACCGGCAGTCCTTCGGCGGCCAGTAGTGGCGGATAGATGCCTCGAGCTAGATCCCGCAAGGTGTCGAGTGCCTCCTCAGCCTCACGAGGCAGAGCCGCGAAGATCTCGCGGGCCTTAGCGAGATCACGTTCCGCTACACGGTTCGCCAGATCTAGCCGCATCTTCAGTGCCACCAGCTGCTGCTGGGCTCCATCATGCAGATTGCGCTCCAGCCGTCTTCTCTCCTCGTCTTGTGCTGCAACCAGACGCTGACGGGATGCTGTGAGCTCATCGAGACGCGCCAGTAACTGGGCGGTAAGTCCCACATTCTTTAAAACAAGCCCAGCTTGCGAGGCGAGATCCTGGAGCAACTTGTCTTCCTCACGGGTCAGAGGCTCCCCCGACGGCTTGCTCACGGTCAGCGCACCCAAAAGCTCACCTTGATGGCGGACCTCGATGGCCCGGTCGACGCCTTGGAGCGACGGCAAGGCGCCGTCTTTGAGCCCAAGGATGCTAGGACCCGCACCACTCCCCTCCGGCCATGCGGCGGCACGGGTGAGCTCGGCTCCGGATCTCAGCCAGACATGGGCCTGCGACGCACCTGTGCCCTCGGCAATAGTGCGCGCCATCCTTGGAAGCACGTCTTGTGTTGCATATGTTTCTGCTACGCGGTCGGAGAACTCGGAAAGAACCTCGTACGGTGTCGCCCGTTTGCCGTAAACGAGCCGGTTAGCGAAACGCTGCACGCGCACTCGTAACGGTTGAAACGCCACCGCGATCAGCGCGGTGGCAAGTATCGATAGCACGAGGTTCGGCTTGCTGCCGGATCCAACCAGTGCGCCCACCCCAACAACGACTGCGATGTAGACCCCAGTCAGCAAGGCGGCAAGTGCCCCATAAACAACAGCCTTGTTAATGACAAAGTCGATGTCATAAAGCCGGTACTTGAGAATGGCCACCGCAGCCGCTATCGGGATCAGCGGTATACCAACGAAGGTTAAGGCTCTAACGGCCTGGGGAGGGTTCGTTGCTGGAAATAATGTCCCGGTTAGAGCCACGACAGTCGCTATCGATGCGAAGGCAAAGAGCTTCAACTGTTCCCGTTCCTCTTGACGGGATCGGCGATAGCGAATAACGATCGAGACGACCGAGCCCACGGTTGAAGTCACGAGGAGGGGCACACCAAAGACCGCGAAGATCGCCGTCCAAGCTGCAGTAGGAACCGGGCTCAGGTAGTGGCGCGGCACATCAACGCCCGGAGTCTGGTGATGAAATGCCAGCCCGACGAAGTACGGTGACGTGACCCTGGTCACCCGGGAGTCCATCAAGCGCCAGAACCGGGACCCGGTCAACCGGGCCACCACCAAGATGGCCAAGAGCCAGTCCGAGTCCTATGAGCGTGGCTCGTGCGAGCCAGCGCCAGCGCGGAGACAGGACCTCTCCCGTGGGAAACAATTGAAGCAGCAACGTGGGAATGAGGATGAAGCCGGGGGCCCATGACCACGTCTCTAACCACGCCAGCACATCCGCCCACTGGGAATGGCTCCCTCCCGCCAGGAGGGCCTGGCCGTATAACGAGAAGGCGGAAACGCTTTGACTGAGTCCGATCACAAGAAAGATCCACGGGATCCTGTGGTTGGGACGCCGGGAGACCAGGAAACCACCCACGCTGCCAAAGGCCAGACCTATGAACGCGCTCTGCCACTGCTGAGGCACGTTCAGCGAAGAAATGGTCCGATAGGGCAGTAACAGACTGACCCCGGCAAGCGACAACGCAACGCATGCCGCCCACCCGGCAAGACCCAACCTCCGGACGATCTGCTCGCTCATGCCCCGCTCCGGCCGCTTGCCGCTAGCTTCACCGACTTCATGCTACCCATGAGAAAACTGGATCTCGCCTGGCCCAACAACGGTTGCAGTGGATAAGGTCTCGGGAGCCAGAAGTCAGATTAAGGAGGGACCGAGGCAGCCCCGTGTATGCGCGCCTGAGTTCCTTCGAAACGATCGGGGCAGATGATGGGCCGACTGCACGGATCGGTCCGGCCAAAAGAGCCGCCCTATTCGCACTGGGCACGGTGGTCTGGACGCGCGTCGTCTACTTCCTCGTCGCCTACGGGTTCAGTGCATCGCTCGCGCAGGGTCGCGCAAAGCCGCTGCCCGAGTTTTTCGACCTGTGGCTGAAGTGGGACGCGGTGGCCTTCCTGCGGATCGCGCTCCACGGCTATACCAGCGCCCTCACCGAGCAGCACCCGACCGCCTTCTTTCCGTTGCTGCCTCTTCTGTTGCGTGGACTCATTGCCGTGGGAGTGACCGGAGCGGGGGCCGGGTTGCTTCTGTCCGCCATCGGCTCGTTCATTGCCTTCTGGTATCTGTACCGGCTGGCCGAGACGGAGCTGGGCCCACGTTGCGGCCGGCTCACCGTGTTGTATCTCGCCCTCTTCCCCTCTTCAGTGTTCCTCGTCGCCGGATACACCGAGGCCCTCTTCCTGGCCGGTGCCGTGGCGTCCTTCTATTACGCTCGGCAAGGGTCCTGGGCCAAGGTCCCGCTGCCCGCCGCGGTAGCCGCTGCGTCGCGATCCTCGGGGGTCTTTCTCTTGGCGGCGTTAGGTCTGGAAGCTCTGGTGCAACGCAAGGCTTCGGGACGCGGGCTGCTGCAGCCGCTCATCGCTGTGGCCTTCGGTTCGCTCCCGGTGCTCGCGTACTGCTTCTTTCTCGAGCGCGCTCGAGGCGATCCCTTCTTCTACTTCACCGATGAACGTCTCGGCTGGCACCGGAACTTTGCCAATCCGGTCTCTGCGTTGGTCAATACCTTCCATCACCCCGGAGCCCCCATCGAGATCGTCGCGGCCGTGGTCGGGGTGCTGTTTGTCGTATGGAGCGCACGAGCAAAGCAATGGAGCTACATGGCCTACATGCTTCTCCTGCTGACCAGTCTGGTGACGACTACCTACTATCTGAGCATCCCTAGGCTTCTGCTCTCGTTCTTTCCGGCCCCCTTATTGCTTGCCGGTGCTACCAAGGACCGACCCCGAGCAGCCCGGCTGATCCTGGTGATCTTCGGCTTGCTCTCGCTGCTGGGAGTCATCGCCTTCACCTATGGCCTCGGGTTCTATTGATGAACGAAGGAGGTCAGCCGGGAGGGATCGCCCGATTGCGTCATCTTCCGAGGAGCACACGATGGGGCTGCTTTGCGTTGATAGGAATCATCGTCCTAGCAATGCTCATCGCAGACCCGCAGGCAAAAGAGATTTCCCAGATCCGCCGGTTGCGAACGCTGCTCGCCGCGCACGGCATCTCCTGCAACTCCGTGAACTACTGGTGGTCAGATCCCAAAGGTCGCTGGACCCTCAACTGCACAAGCTATGAGATCGATGCATTCAACAACCATGCGGAAGTCGCAATGTTCATCAAGAGGTACAAGGCGCCACGGCAAGCCGATCTCCTGCGACGCTTCGGAGCCAGCTCGTATCTAGTAAGGGGAGACCGTTGGCTCTTGATAACTCCGACGGGCCGCATCGCGTCTGTCGCAGCCGGCGCCACCGCGGGTCGAACGATCGTTGTATCCGCGTCTCGATCCACTCCAGCTAGCCCCTGATGTCTCTTGCGCCCGCTGCCTTCATGACTTGGACGGGTCTCGCGGAGGAAGTTGGAGCTCCTTCTCAGCCGGAAGGCCCTCTTGCAGCTCCCGTTGTCGCTCGCGTTCTGCGTTGAAGGCCAAGCCCAGAAGCAGCGCGTTATTGGAGATGTAGATCCACAACAGAAAGATGATCACGGCTCCCAGACTTCCGTAGGTCTTGTTGTAGGAGCTGAAGTTGGCAACGTACACAGCGAATGCTGCCGATGCCAAGATCCATACCACCAGCGCCAGGAACCCACCCGGAGTGACCCAGTGGAAGCCCGGTTGCCTGACGTTGGGGGCCAGGTAGTAAAGGATCGAGATCATCGTCACGACGATGACTAACAGAACGGGCCATTTGGCGATCGACCACACGGTCACGATCGCAGAACGCACACCGAAGGCACTCCCCACAGCTGTGGCCAAGGGACCTGTAAGGACGATGGCGAGCAGGACCACAGCCAAGAGCAGCACCATGAGGATCGTGATTCCAATCTGTAGCGGCGCCTTGCGGAGGAACCTTCGCTCGCCCACGTCATAGACGGAGTTGGAAGCTCTCATGAAGGCTCCTATATAGCCCGACGCCGACCACAGCGCCCCCACAAGACCCACCCCGAGGAGCGCGCCGGCTCCCCCCTTGTTCTTGACGACGCTGTCAATCGGTCCTTTGAAGGTCTTGATAGCTGAGGGGGGGCCGATCTGACCGACGATGTGGAGGAGGGTGTTCGTCGTATTGGCATGCCCGAGGACTCCGAGCAATGCGACCAACACGATGAGCGCGGGAAATACGGAGAGCACCGCGTAATAAGTGAGGGCCGCCGCCCAATCGGTCAGGTTCTTCGCTTTGAACTGGCGAATGGTTGGGCCGAGCAGGCTCATCGATCCTCCTCTCGCAAGGTCACTGCGAGCTCCATCTTTCGCGATGTATCATGGCAGATGCAATTTCACCACACCCATAGGGGCCAGAAACGGACGTCGGCGATCTCTACTATGTAGCCCGCAGGCTCAAGGCGTATGCCGAGCAAACACTCGGTGCCAAGCCCGGGGACATCGAAGCGATTCCTCTGCACCGACGCCTCATCCTGAAGCAGGTCCTGGAGTCGCCCGGACTCACCATCGCCAGCCTCTCAAGCCGGCTCTCCCTGGCCCAGAGCATGGTGTCCACCGCAGTCAGCGCCCTCCGCGAGCAAGGCTTGGTCGTCACCGAGATCGATAGTCAAGACCGCCGCCGCGTTCAGGTGATGCCGAGCAGGCGGCTGCGATCGTGGGCCCAGACCCGCCTGCGTCTCGATCTGGAAGTCGTTCTGGAACCTCTCCTCGAAGACGTTTCCGTCAGAGATCGACTATGTGTCACCAAGGCGATCGGCGTGCTTAACGAGTCATTCAGACGGCGGGAGCAAGAGGGCTCTCTCGTTCTTTCGGGAAGTGATTCGCGAGCACGAACGGAACCATCGCAATCTGACGATCGACCGGCACGCAGGAACGGGAATCGCGTTACTTCGGGAGGTAACCAATGATCGAACCCTTGAGACAGTCTCAGCAGACCTCCTCGGAGCAGGTGTTTGACCCGGCCCTCGGAACACCTTCACGCGAAGAGATGGCGATCGTTGTATCCGGCCTCAAGAAGAGCTTTGGTGAGATCGAGGCCGTGCGCGGCGTTGACTTCCAGGTTCGGCCCGGCGAGACCTTTGGTCTTCTTGGTCCAAACGGCGCCGGCAAATCAACGACGATCAACATGCTGTGCACGCTGGCAACGCCCACCTCTGGAGCGGCAACGGTTGCGGGCTACGACGTGGTCCATTCACGCGACGAGGTGCGGCGCAATATCGGGTTGGTCTTTCAGGACACGACGCTCGATGGCTATCTCACCGCGGAGCGCAATCTGCGCTTCCACGCCGAGCTTTACGGCGTTCCCCGAAACGTAGTGGACCAGCGGATGCGTCAAGTTCTGGAGATGGTGGGTCTGTGGGACCGCCGCGCCAGCAAAGTGCAAACCTTCTCGGGGGGCATGATGCGCCGGCTCGAGATCGGGCGCGGCCTGCTTCATTCGCCTCGGGTTCTATTCCTCGATGAACCGACAGTCGGGCTCGACCCGCAGACGCGCACGTCGATCTGGAGTTACATCGAGGAGCTCAAGGATCGCGAGGACATAACTATCTTCCTCACCACCCATTACATGGAGGAGGCGGAGCACTGCGATCGAATCGCGATCATGGACCACGGGCAGATCATCGTGCTGGATACTCCCCAAGCTCTGAAAGCAAGCGTTGGCAAGGACCGTGTCCAGATCCAAACTCCGGATGATGAGGCGGCGATAGTTGCTCTCAAGGAGCGCTTCGATCTCGAAGGTTCCGTGCATGAAGGTGCGGTGACCTTCTCCGTAGCGGAGGGACAGGAATTCGTCCCACGGCTCTTCGCTGAGCTCGGTGTGCCGATCCTGTCGGTAGTCGTCTCTCGGCCCACCCTCGACGACGTCTTCATGTCCTATACCGGGAGCACGATCCGAGACGCGGAGGCCGCTAATCCCAATCGCGCGCTCGTTCAAGCCTTTAGGAGGAGATAGATGGCTGTCGGCACCGCAACAAGCGAAGCACCCCTCCGGGGCCTCGGGCTCCCGAGCCGATCGTGGCAGCACGAGCTTGCGGCGATCAGGATCGTCTGGCAGCGGGATCTGATCCGTTTCTGGCAGGACCGGACGCGCATGGTTGCATCTCTGGTTCAGCCGGCCCTGTTTCTGTTCGTTCTCGGCACCGGCCTGTCGCAGCTCACGTCAGGCTCCTTCGGCGGAATCAGTCTGAAGACGTTCATGTTTCCCGGCATCGTCGCCATGTCGACCCTTTTCACCGCGTTGTTCTCGGCGGGCTCGATCGTGTGGGACAGGGAGTTCGGGTTCATGCGAGAGATGCTCGTCGCTCCAGTCAGCCGCAGCGCAATCGTGCTCGGCAAGTGCTTCGGAGGAGCAACAGTCGCCACGATCCAGGGGTTGGTGATCCTTGCCCTGGCCGGCGCCGTAGGAGTGCCTTATTCCCCGGCCTTGATGATCGAGCTCATCGGAACGATGCTCCTGCTGTCCTTCACACTGACTGCTCTAGGTGTGGCAGCTGCGGCCCGGATGCGTAACATCCAATCCTTCTTCGGGCTGATGCAGGTTGTCGTCATGCCCATGTTCTTTCTCTCCGGTGCGCTTTACCCGCTCGGCAACCTCCCGGGGTGGCTTCGGGCCCTCACTCGGATCGACCCCATCACGTACGCGGTGGATCCCATGAGACGGCTCGTGTTCAACCACCTCGATGTCACCTCGATGATCCGAGCGAGACTCGCTCCGGGACTAACGTGGAACGGCTGGCCCATCCCGATCCCTCTGGAACTTGCGCTGGTGATACTGATCGGAGTGATCATGCTCGGATTGGGGATCTGGGAGTTTCGGCTCAGCGACTAGTTGCGGCCGGCAGCAAAAGGGCTAGGGGGGTGGGGCCCGCAGCTACATTATGAACGGCGGAGCCAGCGCCCCCTGGCGCCTGTTGGCGAGCTTCTCCACCGGGAAGCGTCGTACCACGTTTGCACCTGCTTTCGACCCTTTCATGTAATTCGCACCGCGGCGTTCGCCCGCCCATCTCTGTTCCGCACCATGATCACGAATTCTCCCTGTGCGTTTCGAACCGAGCGTTGGTATTTGAAGGCCAATGCTTCCGCGACCTTTCGCGATGGCTGATTCCAATCCAGGATCAGCAGGCGCAGTCTTAATGGCGAGAAAGTGCTGAGTGCAAAGGTGCAGACTGTCGCAACGAATTCGCGACCAAGACCTCGGCCCACAAGATCGGGACGTAACCCGTAACCGACATCGACCGTGCCCTGTTCCTCGTCGATCCCTGGAACGCGCGCTTGGAAGCCGAAACAGCAGTAGCCGACAAGTTGTTCAGCGTCGTAGACCGCCCAATATCCACCGGAAGCCGAGATCGGCCCGGTGACGTCGTACGTCGAGTAAGGCTGTGGGTATCTCCAGGTGGAAATCGCGCCGACGTCGCCATTGGTCAGCGGCCGGATCTCCATCACCCGGAAGCGTACAGAGATTGAGTCAGGTAGCCAGTTTCGTGACACGCTCCCGCTGGTCGGCATTCAATGGAGGTTGCCCACCAACTGCAGCATTCGACGTCGCATGTCCCGGATCAGATGTGGCGGGTATGACAACGGTGACACGAGGATCGAAGAGACACCATTTCAAGAGCGCCTCGGACCAGGAACGCACCCCGAGCCCTTTCAAGTCGGGGCTCTTGCGCATGAGAGCACCGGCTCCGAGAGGTCTCATCACTATGACACCGAGCCCAAGGTCCTTTGCTAGCGGAAGGATGCGCTTCTCCACGTCACGTTCGTGCGGGTTGTAAGGGATCTGGATGCAATCCAAACGTTCGCTGCGCATCACCTTCTCGAGCTCATCGAAGGCGGATGGGCTGTAGTGAGTGGCGCCGAGCCATCTGATCCGGCCCTGGTCGCGCTCGTTCTCCATCCAATCCAGATGAGACTGCCACGCGACCAGGTTGTGAACCTGTTCCACGTCGATCAGGCCGCCGAAGAAATCGAGCTGCGCCGCGAATTGAGCTTTGCCTTCGTCGGGTGAGACGGCCCAGATCTTGGTAGCTACGAGAACGTCTCTCCTTCGGGGGCCGAGGGCCCGTCCGAGAACGTGTTCTGCCCTGCCGTACATCGGCGAAGAGTCGAAGAGCCGGGTCCCGTTTTCGAACGTCGCCGCAATGACTTCCTCGGCACGAGGAATCCCTTCGGAACCCACGTCAAAGGTCTGCCAGGTTCCTAGTCCAATCACAGGAACCTCGGGTCCGTCTTTTCCCAAAGGGCGGGTTTGCATTGACACCTTTCCTAGACCTTCAGCTCGGCTGCCGGGGGCCTCGCCACTTCAAAGAGCCATCTCTAGACGCAGCGTCTTCTATGGAAGCTCCGGCCGTATCTCCTTCTGCCACACGTCGAGGAAACCTGGATGGTCATCGCCCACTTGCACGACCGCGATCTCGTCGAATCCTGCATCGATGAACTTTCGGATCGCGGCGATGTGGCTCCCTGGATCTGCTCCTGCCGATACGGTCTTCAGAACATCTTCTTCGCGCACCGTCTCCACGGCGCTGTCGAAGTTAACCGGGTTGGGCAGCTCGGACATCACCTTCCAGCCTGCGACGCCGAACTTGAAGCGCATAGCATTCTGGCGCGCCACCGAGTCATCTCTGTCCCACGAGAGCGCTACCTGACCCAGCCGCCTCTTGCCCCCGCCTCCCTCCTTTTCAAAGTTCACAATGAGATCGTGATCGGCCTCGACCGCCACGATGCCATCCGCAAGCGCAGCGGCCAGAGTGGCAGACTGCGGCCCGCTGGATGCAACAAGGATGTCGGGGGCCGCGGTGGGCATCGAGTAGATGCGGGCGTCCTCGATCGTTATGTGCGTGCCGCGATAGGTAACGTACTCACCCTTCCACAGCTCTTTGATGGCTTCGATGGCCTCGCGCAACATCTCGTGCCGGACGTCAACCGGGGGCCACCCTCGGCCGACAACATGTTCGTTCAGACGTTCTCCGGCACCGAGCGCGAGCGTGAAGCGTCCTTGGCTCATCGCCTGGATTGTCGCCGCTGCCTGGGCGATGATCGCTGGGTGATACCGGAGGAAGGGACACGTGACCAGAGTCCCGAGCCCGATGGTCTCAGTGGTTGCGGCCACTCCGCCGAGAACACTCCAGGCGAACGGGCTGTCGGAGTGCTCCTTGATCCACGGGTGAAAGTGATCAGACACAACCAAGAAATCGAACTCAGCCCGCTCCGCAAGCTGACCCTGCTCGAGCAGGTCGCGGGCCGGATTCATCTCTGAGAACAACGTGTAGCCGTAACTGGTCATTGCGTTCCTCTATCCGCGGCTTTCTGCACACTCAAGGCTTCAGCACGACCTTGATCGCCTCGTTTTTCTTCTGTTGGAAGCTCTCGTAGGCGCGGGGGGCGTCCTGCAGCGGGAGGTGGTGAGTGGCGAAGTCCTCGGTTCCCAGCGGATCGGACTCGTCCAACAACAGCGGGATGATGTCGTCGACCCAACGCTTTACGTTGGCTTGGCCCATCCTTATCTGGACCTGCTTATCGAACAGCTGCATCATCGGCATGGGGTCGACCGCGCCGCCATAGACCCCGCTTATCGATACCGTTCCGCCCCTTCGCACCGTGTCGAACGCGGTAAGAAGAGCGTCCAGGCGATCCACTCCTGCCCTTTCATTCAGCTTTTCGGCAAGCTTGTCGGGGAGAAGGCCAACCAGTCCTTGGGCGATCGCGGCCGCAGGGGAACCATGCGCCTCGAGACCGACCGCATCGATGACACCGTCAGGTCCCCGTCCTTCAGTCACGTCGCGGATGACATCAGAGACATCCTTGTGCTCTTCCGCGTTTAGCACGCTGGCACCGTAGCGCGAGGCCATCGCAAGACGTTCGGGAACGATGTCGACGCCGATGATGGTTTCGATGCCCTGATGACGAGCGACCCTCACACACATCTGGCCGATTGGCCCCAAGCCAAACACCGCAAGGCTTCCTCCCTTTGGCACGTCTGCGTAGGCCACCGCCTGCCATGCGGTGGGAAGCACATCCGAGAGATAGACGAAGCGATCGTCCGGGGGTCCTTCGGGAACCTTGATGGGGCCGAACTGCGCTTGAGGAACCCGTAAGTACTCAGCTTGTCCCCCGGGGACGGATCCGTACAGCTTGGTGTATCCAAAGAGGGCGGCGCCTTTTTCATGCTCCTTCACCTGAGTCGTCTCGCATTGCGAGTAGAGACCCTGACCGCACATGTAGCAGTGTCCGCACGAGATGTTGAAGGGGATCACTACACGATCGCCAACCGCAAGATCGCGCACGTCAGGACCGATCTCCTCGACGATCCCCATCGGCTCATGCCCCAGGATGTCGCCCTCGGCCATGTACATACCCATCACCTCGTAGAGGTGGAGGTCCGAGCCGCAGATGCCGCTGGAAGTGACCCTGATGATTGCGTCGTTCGGCTGCTCGATCTTGGGATCGGGGACTTCTTCGACCCGCACGTCTCGTTTTCCATGCCAAGTAACAGCTTTCAAAGCTTCCTGCCCCTCTCTCGCAGTCAATGCTCCGAGCGTGGAAGCGCCCCGAGAGCCGCGATCGGAAATCGCTACAACCGTCCTTACCCTGCACTTTGGTAGCAAAACAAGCGCCGCGCCCATCGGCGAAACGTGAACAGATGCCCGTGCGGCGAGCCCCGCAGCGCAAGTCTCGACGAGTTCGTCCGTGGGGGCGCCCTCGGATGACGTGCGGCCACAGGCGTAGAGCTGTTCTCAGCTGCCGCTCAGGAGATCCTTAGGATCCGCACGGATACTTGGGCTATGACACTGCGCTCGCGACTGGTGGCCATCCTGGCAGCGCTTATCACCCTGGGCTTGCTCGTATCCGGGATCCTCACGTATGGAACTCTCAAGAACTATCTGTACGACCGTGTGGACGAGCAGCTCAGAAGCGTCCAGCCTCAAGCCGTTCACGCTCTGTACGACAGTGTCCAGGGCGGGGGACCTTCCCCGGATGGCTCGCCCGGCAATCTCCCGATCGCGGTCTACGCCGAGATCAGAGATTCCTCGGGCCGTGAGCTCGGACACGTGAGTTTCGGGTTCGAAGGTGGTGAGACTCAATACACGCCTCTCATCGCGCGCTCCCTGCACGCGTCCCCGAAAGGCACGCTGCTCACAGTGCCCTCCGAGCAGAGCAATACCTATCAGTACCGCGTGCTCGCGACCGCCCTGAGAGGGGGCACCCTCCTGGTCGCGATCCCAATGGCAGATGCTCAGGCCACCCTCGGGAGATTGCTGCGGATCGAAGTGATAGTCGCCGCCGCGTTGTTGGCTGCGATATCTCTGATCGCGTGGGCGTTGATAAGAAGAGAGCTGAACCCGCTCGATCGCATGGCTCAGGCGGCCACGCAGATCGCAGCCGGAGACCTGAGCCGCCGGGTGGACGAGCCGGACGCAAGAACCGAGGTTGGGCGGTTGGGACGTGCTCTCAACACGATGCTCGCAGGCATAGAACAAGCCTTCGAAGTACGCCGAGCTTCCGAAGAACGCATGCGACGGTTCCTCGCCGACGCATCCCACGAGTTGCGCACACCGTTGACTTCGATCAGGGGATATGCGGAGTTATTCCGAAGGGGGGCCGCCGAAAGACCGCAAGACCTGGAGTTGTCGATGCGCCGCATAGAAGACGAAGCGTCGCGGATGGGGGCTCTCGTAGAGGAGCTCCTACTTCTTGCGCACGTCGACCAAACGCGGCCGATGGAAGAGGAAGAAGTTGACCTCAGCTCGCTGGTCCGGGACGCCGTGGAAGATGCGCACGCGAGAGAACGCCGGCGGACCTTGGAGACATCCATCGAAGATGGGGTATTCCTTCTAGGTGATTCCGGCCGCCTTCTTCAAGCTGTGGGAAACCTGATCGGAAACGCGTTTGTCCATACGCCGTCGGAAGGCCCAGTTTCGATCGAGATGACGGCAGACGATTCGAGCGCGCTGCTGACGGTGGCGGACTCAGGTCCCGGTCTAACGCCCGAAGCATTGCAACACGTCTTCGATCGCTTCTGGAGAGGGGATCCGAGCCGGGCACGTCAGAGCGGGGGGGCCGGACTGGGCCTGGCCATCGTCGCCGCCGTTGCGCAGGCGCATGGCGGCTCGGTGACGGCCGGCAATCGGCCCGATGGCGGCGCTGTGTTCACTCTGCGACTGCCGTTGTTGAGGTCGTCCGAGGAGGGAAGCATCAAGAGCGCGTAGGTCATGCGCCAAGCTCGCAGCCGCAGCCATCCCACGGGACGATCGGGTCGGATCAGTGCTTAATATCACCGGCCCATCTATGACTTCTACAAAGGTTGCGACCCAAAGGAATCTTCCAGCATGACCGACGATCACTTCACCGGCGAGGGCCGGCACGCCGCGAAGATGCGATGGCCCGCGTAGACCGCCGCGGCTTCCTGAAGGGCGTCGGCGCAGCCGGAGCGATCGGTGGAACCCTGCTCCTCGGAAGAAACCTGATCGACGAACGCCCTGCGGTCGCCGGCGACTCCGCACACACGCCCACCAGCAGTCAACTCAAACGATGGGCCAAATGTCCTCGGTCCCGAGCATGGGCTCGGTGAACCACCGCCGAAACGGCTTTGATCCTTCGGTCATTCTGACCGACTTCGATCGGGGTGAAGTCTCCAAGGATGCCACCGGCTGGGTGGTCCGGGAGTACAAGATCGAGGTGCTCAACAAAAAGATCGAGATCGCAGCAGGGGTCTTCTTTCCAGCCGGGACGTACAACGGAAGAGTGCCTGGTCCCACGATCAGGGCAACGGAAGGCAATCGGATCAGGATCAAACTGGTCAATACCACGGAGATGCCCCACACGATGCACTTTCATGGATTCCACCCGGCCAAGATGGACGGAGTGCCCGGCTATGGAGAGGTCAGTGCCCGGATACGACTTCATAGCGGGTCCTTTCGGGACCCACCTCTACCACTGTCATTCACTGCCGCTTGCGATGCATATCTCCAAGGGACTCTACGGAGCCTTCATCGTGGATCCGAGGAAGGGGCGGCCTCAGGCCCACGAGATGGTAATGGTCATGAACGCCTTCGACACCAATTTCGACAACAAGAACGAGGTCTACGCGCTCAACACGATCGCGTTTGCGTACCTGAATGCGCCGATCAAGATCAAGGCGGGCGAACTGCAACGTGCGCACGTCATCAACATCACCGAGTTCGACCCGCTGAACTCGATCCATTTGCACGCGAATTTCTTTCACCTTTATCGGACGGGCACATCTCTCAAGCCCGACGGATTCACGGACAACATCTCCATGGCTCAAGCCGAACGTCACATGATCGAGTTCACCTATCGGGAACCGGGACGCTTCATGTTCCACGCTCACCAGACGGAGTTTGCCGACCAAGGATGGATGAGCACCTTCGAGGTGACCTAGCCGCCACCGGCGAGCCCTCTATCTCGCCCCCCAACCCGCGCTTGCCGGCTAGGCGGCCGGTCCTTCGCCGTGCGGCTCGAGCGCACCAAAGTCATGCAGGATCGCCGCCAGCCGGTTCCCATCAAGTGAGTGGGCCACGATGTCGTCCCTGCCGGTCATCGTCTCTGCAGAAAGCAAGGCGTTGAGGATCGCCTCTTCGGTGGCTTCGACCACAGCATCGAACAGGAAGGTGATGAACGTGTCGAGCAAGATGTCGATCGGAACAGTGACCGGCGTTTGCGCTCCGTAGCTCACCGGTGGGATCCCTCGATTAGCAGTAGAGAAGGCAAGAAAGATGTCCCCGCTCGTGTGCTCGCCCACGCCACCGGTGCGGGCGATGCCAAGCCCGACGCGCTGGGCGAGCCTGGTCAACTGTGTAGATGAAGCAGGAGCGTCGGTCGCCACCACCGCGATGATCGAGCCCCCGCCCGGCTGGATGCGCTCTTCGGGGGCCTCCGGGACGGGCACTTCGGAAGCCGGGATGAGCTCGCCCACGGGAGCGCCGTTGACACGCAAACGCTCTCGCCGTCCATGGTTCGCCTGAACGAGGACTCCGACGGTGAAGCCACCTTGCGCTAGGGGCAGGACGCGCGACGCGGTGCCTATGCCACCTTTGAAGCCGTGACAGATCATCCCGGTGCCGCCTCCGACGGCGCCTTCCTCGACCGGCCCGTCCTTTGTTCGCTCCAACGCTGCAAAGACGTGCTCTGGAGTTACGTGGAAGCCGTTGATGTCGTTGAGGACGCCGTCCCATGTCTCCCCCACGACCGGGATCCCCCAGAACAACTGCGCCGGCCGTTGCTGAACCTCGCTCTGGATCAGGGCATCGTGAACCACCCCGACGCTGTGGCTGTTCGTGATTGCGATCGGGGATATCAACATCCCGGACTCGCGGATCCACTCGAGGCCCGTCAATTCACCGTTGCCGTTGAGCCGGTGACATCCGGCGAACAACGGCTCTTCCCACACCCTGCCACGATGCGGCACGACGATCGTGACGCCGGTCCGAACCGGCCCCCGTCCCACCTGTAGCTTGCCATCACCCTCGATCAAGGTGGTGTGCCCCACGGTGATACCGCGCACATCAGTTATGGCGTTGTGCTCACCCACTGGAAGTGTTCCGGTGACGATCCCAAGATCGCGCGCTCGCACCATGCTAGGAGTTCCTGATGCCGCGATGCATGCGCGACGGCTTCCTTGAGACACCACCTCGACGAGCCAAAGACGGCCCCCTGATCACTGGAGTGTTCCCGCTACCCAACCTCTACGGCCTTGAGCGATTCGATCAGTTTGCCAAGACCCTCCTCGGTTTCGTCGGAAGTCAGGGACATCGGCGGGGCCATGCGCACTACGTTGCCGTAGAGCCCACCCTTTCCGACGAGAAGCCCCCGAGTCTTCGCCTCTTCGAGCGCCCTTCCTGCGGCCGCGGGGTTCGGCGTGATCCCACCCGGCTTTACTAGCTCGATCCCGATCATGAGCCCTTTCCCTCGCACCTCCGCGACGACTTCCGAATCGGCGGTCGCGTCCCGAAGCGCCGTCATAAGACGCGTTCCCTGCTTGAGGGTGTTGGCTTGCAGGTCGTGCTCGAGCGCGTATTCGATGGTGGCCAGGGCACCCACCGTCGAAAGGGGATTGCCTCCGAAAGTAGAGATCGAGTTCGCGTTGAGGCACTCCATGATGTCGGCGCGGGCAACGACGCCTCCGATAGACAACCCGTTTCCCAAGCCTTTGGCAAATGTCACGATGTCGGGAGTTACATCGTGCGCATCGATGCCCCAGTAGTGGCCGCCGGTGCGACCCCACCCGGTTTGAACCTCGTCCGACACGTAGAGGATCTCGGCGCGATCCAACACCTCTTTCATCGGCGTGAAGAAACCATCGGGTGGAGTGCAGAAACCTCCGACCCCCTGGATCGGCTCTGCGATCATGCACGCGACATCGCCCGACGTCATCGTCTCGATCACATCGGTGAGATCTGCGGTGCACGCCTGGATGAATTCGGTATCGGGAAGGTGACCGAAAGGGCTTCGCAGACGATAGCCAGAGTGTACGTAACTTGTCTGGACAGGCGACAGAGCGGATGCTGACCAGTACCGGTTGCCCGTGATCGACATCGCCGCGAAGGAACGCCCGTGATAGCTGTTGCGCAGAGCCAACACCTGGTTGGATCGGCGGTAGCTGGTTGCAAGCAGTAGCGCGAGATCGTTGGCTTCAGTGCCCGAAGTGGTGAAGAAGACCTTCGCGTCCGGGATCGGGGATAGTTCTGCGATCTTTTCAGCAAGCTGGATCTGCGGCTCGATCAGATAGAGAGTGGATGTGTGCAGGAGCTTTTCGGCCTGGCGTGTGACGGCCTCGACGATCTCCGGAACGGAATGTCCGCACATCGTCGTGAGAATGCCGCCGAAGAAGTCCAGATATTCCTTTCCCTCTGAATCCCACACCCTGCGGCCTTCGCCGCGGACGAGTGCTATCGGCTCTTCGTAATAGAGCGCTACCCACGAGGGCAGAACGTTGCGGTGTCGGGCGAGCAACTCAGCTCCTGAGGTCATTGTCCTCTTCTCCTCTTGACTCCTGCGGCAGTGGAAGTCCTGATGCTAGAGGAAGCCGGAGGGATGGGCGACGCGGGTGGGGACGGACCGGGACGAGGTCCATGTCGGGGGCCACGATGCGGGCAGTGTGGAGGCGGATTTCTGTCGGGGGGCGTCGCTAGATTGGGGTCCATGACGACCTCCTCCACGCCGCCGGCGACCGACTTCGCCTTCGAAACCGCGGCCCGGGCCCTCGCGGGCCAGATGCGCTGGATCGACGCCTTGGACACGAAGGCGGGGGTGCTGATGGCGGCCGACGCGGTCATCGCCGGGCTCGTCCTGACGCGGGGATCGATCTTGCTTCAGGGGCCGGCATGGGTGGGCGTGGGAGTGGCGCTCCTTCTCCTCACATCGCTCCTTCTCGCGCTCTTTTCGTTTTCGACGCGTCGCTTCGAGTTGGCGCCCGACGTCCCCGCGCTGCTGGCCGCTGCAGCGACGGAGTCCGAGCGAGATCTGCAGTGGAGCACCTTGCCCGCCGTGATGGAGGCACTGGCGATCAACGAGCCGAAGATTACCCAGAAAGCGAATTCGCTCTTCTACAGCGGGTGTGCCCTCATGCTCGCAGCGGCCTTATTCGGCGGCTATTTCATCTTCCACATCACGAGGTAGTGACCACCCAGCCATAGCCTCCGGAGGACCCGAGGAAGCGTCCGCGACATCGGTTGATGTCCGCGGATATCTCACCGGAACCACACTTCGCCGACGCGCATCAGGGCGCGTGAGCCGTCCTGATCTCTTTGTAACAAGGAATCGGCGCGTGACATCGGTGGCCGGCGAGCGGCGCAAGCATTAAAGCTTTCGCGGCATTTCGTCGATGCCTCCTGTACGGAAGCACTTTCCTAAAAAATAGGAGGCCCCAAACCCCATGAGCTACTTCAGCGCGAGCAAAACTCCCCAGAAGCGCAATTGGCTTCGAGCTATTACTACGACTTTAGTAGCGGGGTTCATGCTGGCCCCGACCGTTGCAGCGATGGCCACAACGATGGCTCCTGCGCCAGCGACCACCACATCTGTGACGCCTTCCATCATGTTCGGTGGCTACGAAAAGGTTCGGTCGGACGACCCGGTCATCACCGGCAATACCGGAGAGGACGCAGTCCTAAGGATAGAGAACAAGATCGGTAGGCATTTGACGCTCGACCACGTCTACTACAACTTCGATAACAAATGGCCAAATGCAAGAAGTGCGTGGGACACGGCCGGTGGCCGGATACCGTTCATCAACTGGGCATCCGCCAGCAATGGCAAAGACATCCAATGGTCAGCCATCGCTTCTGGGGCTTACGACCCGTACATCGATGCCCGAGCGGTCGCGGCGAAGAACTTTGGCTCACCGATCTTCGTTGCCTTCAACCATGAGTCGGATAACGACGGCGGCATCTCTGGAACTTCAGCCGATTACGTGGCCGCATACCGCCACATCGCCAATCGCTTCCGTCTCGCGGGAGCAACTAACGTCAAGTTCGTCCTCATCCTGATGGCAAAGACCTACAACGCCTTCACCGCAGACCAGTGGTACGCAAGTGACGCTGTCGACTATGTCGCAGCTGATGGTTACAATTACGGGGGTCCCTTGGCTGTCCACTCGCAGAACTGGCGCTCGTTCCACGACATCTTCGCCAACTTCTACGACTTCTCGATCAAGGTAGGCAAACCGGCGATAGTCTCGGAATTCGCCACCACCGAGGACACGAACTATCCGACCCGCAAAGCCGACTGGATCACCGCCGCTGCAGATCAGCTGAAACTGTGGCCGAACATCAAGGGTGCCATGTGGTTCAACAGCAACGTCCGCTATCCGTGGTGGGTTGATTCCTCTGTGAATTCGACCGGCGGATATGGGGCGGTAGCGGCCGACCCGTACTTCGGCGCCACGGGTCCCTGAGCAGAGGGAAGCTGTTCCTAAGTTTCTTGATCCAGCTTTCGCAGGTAACGAAGCACCAGTTCAGAGGGGGCGCGCTGACGGACTACATAGTCGGTCAGCGCGTCGCTGCAGTAGCAGCATCGAGGATCGAAAACGAGCTCTCCACGAGCGTGACTGTGCCGAGCCCATGGGGCCCAACGCGGATTTCCTGGTTTGGGCTCGTGGTCCTGCACCAAACCAGACGGTGGTAAGACTGCCCCCGTTGGAGCCGGAGGCAACGGTTCCGAAGATCCTCTGGAACCCAACCCCTGCAAGGCCACGCTTCCACCCATCTCGCACCAAGACGAGCAGCGCATGCTGCTCATGACTTGACCCTGCGTGCAATGTTCGCCTTATCGCCACCAAAGTCAATGAATTATGA
This sequence comes from Actinomycetota bacterium, assembly GCA_034667525.1. Taxonomy (GTDB): domain Bacteria; phylum Actinomycetota; class CADDZG01; order CADDZG01; family WHSQ01; genus DATAPE01. Next base: position 23,458 of record JAXDJO010000064.1, on the reverse strand, counting down.
CAAATCGGCGGACTCCATATGACTACCGAGCGTAAGCGGCAAGTACCTCTTTCGCGATCGTCTCGCACAGCTCCTCGCGCGAACGCGTTCCCGGTAGTCGTCGGACGTGAAGCTCATCAAGCAACCTCGTGTAGTGCCCGTACTGCCGTGTGAGTTGCTCAGGCGCGTACTGAAGATGCTTCCTTTCGAGAACTACCTCTGGCGGAACATCGAGGAAGAAAGCGCACAGAGGTTGAGGGGAGATCGTCTTGAGTAACCACTTCTGAAAGCGAAACTCGCGCCCGTCTCCGTAGAAGTAGTACATCTGAGCCGCCGCATCGAGCACGTAGCGATCGAAAATGATCACGCCGCCACGGAAGGAATGCAGAACCGCCACACGACGATGATGCAAAGCGGTGGTGATGGCGACGACCGTACTCCATGCTTCGGTCACCTTCCCGCTCTGCTGTCGAAAGGCCTTTCCGGCATCCAGGACCGGCCCCTCTCGGATAACGCTCGCCTCAGCCTCCTCGCCCGAGAACCCGAGGTGACCCACTCGAGCGAGGAGCTTCTTGACGCCATCTCTGATCGGGGCCAGTGACGCGTTGTGGCCGAGAGGCATCCACTCGATCGCCACGTCGCCGCCTAACTTCTTTATCGTTTCGGCAAGGATCGTCGCCTGTGTGCTTTTGCCGGCGCCGTCGAGGCCCGAGAGGCACACCACCGAGACGGGCTTCGGAAGGACCGTCCGTGTGGCTGCTCGTGCGAGATCACGCGACCATTGCCCCGGGTCCTTGCCGAGCACCTCTGAGGCCATCCGCAGCCGCATCGCAGGCGAGATCGTTACGACGCCGCGATAGGTGTGTTCGAGAGCAGTCAACGCGACCCTCACCCTCCAGGCCCCCGCTCTCTCTTCCGCCCGGGTCCAGGCGTGGGGATCGCGCTCAAGCAATCGGTCGATGTTTCTACGCCGTTTGTCGGAAAGATGCACCTGCCCCGCGGCGATCCGGCGAGACAGCAGCAGCAAGAAGTGATGGGGCGAGGGCCGGACCAGCCACTCGAATCCCTCCACAGGCAATCCCTCTGCGAAGAAACGGTCTTCTTCGTCCGCCGGGAGGCCCCACCGCGCAGAGGGCACGAGGTCCACGACGTCACACGAGCAGCCTCGCAACCGCAACCATTGCTGAGTCCACGCCCGCGGCCCCTGGAATGGCTTCTGATTCACTACGAAACCATCGGTTTTCAGGATTTGAGAGATGACTTCCCATTCCTCGGCCCTGGCGGCGAGGTCCAGATCTCGCCCCAAAGGGGGCATCTCGCCCACCACCATTACCCTGCGGCGGATGACGTTGTCTATGAGATAAGCATGAGTGATGGCGGTCTTCGTCGAGATGTCGATGCTCCCTGCCCGCAAGATGCGGCGCGTTACTTGGACTGGTGGGGCAACTGTAGTCTGACTCCATCATGTCCACTTCCGAGATGGCCCTAACAGCGCGCGACGACCAGACGCTCGCGCTGCGCGACTACGTTGACATCCTGAGGAAACGCAAGCTCCAGATATTCCTCGTGGTCGCTCTCCTACTAGGCGCGCTTCTTGCATATGGGCTCACGCGGACCACGCTTTATCAGGCGCAAGCCAAGGTCCTCGTGGAACCGATCCCCAATCCGGTAACTGCGATCACGAGCAATCCGCAAGCGTTCATACCGAACATGGACACCGAGAAGGAGTTAGTGACGTCGGACGCGGCTGCGCAGCTCGTGGCGCAGAAACTGGGACTTCACACTCCACCCTCCGAACTGCTCAAGCATGTGACCGGCGGGTTCGTGATCAATACCAGTGTTCTGACCGTTGCATACCGCGATCCGAATCCTGCAACCGCCGCTCGCCTCGCCGACGCGTTCGGTGAGGCGTACATCTCGCTGAGGACGAACTCCGCGCTGCGCCAGATCGTGGCAGCCGCCAAATCAGCAAAGACGCAGAGTGCAACTCTGCAACACCAGCTGCACACTCTCAATGCGCAGATCGCAGCCGCTCCAGCTTCCAAGCGGCCGACGTTGGAGAGCCAGCGCACGACGCTGTCAGATCGTCTGACGGCCACGCAACAAAGGGCCGCGCAGCTCGATCAAAGCTTGTCTTCCCAAGAGGGCGGCAGGATCGTGCAACACGCAAAGGTTCCCACGTCTGCGGCCAGCCCGAACCTGAAGTTGTTCGTCGTTCTGGGGATCCTGGGCGGCCTCATCCTGGGAGTGGCGATCGCTTTCCTGCGGGAAAGCCTGGGAGACCACTTGAGAAACGGGGACGAGGTGGAGCGGCTTACCGGCGCTCCCCTGATTGCCGAGGTCTCAGCCGGAAAAGGTCGGCGGCGATCGCCCAAGCTCACCACGATCCGCTCCCCGGAGGATTCAACCAGTGAGGGCTACAGGACGCTGGGCGCTTATCTCCAGCGATTCAAAGACGAAGGAGGTGCCCAGGCGTTCATGGTGACCAGCCCCGCGCCTGCAGAGGGCAAGTCGGAAGTTGCTGCCAACCTCGGGGTCGTTCTCGCCGAGGCGGCCAATTCGGTGATCCTCGTCGACGCCAATCTGCGTCATCCGGAACTGGCCGGCTATTTCGGTTCCACCGACGGCGACGGCCTGGCTTCCATGCTGGGCGATGCGAAGCATCCTCAAACCGTCATCGCCGATTGGTTGGAGCGGGCTGAAGATCGCTCTTCGATGCTGTCCTCCAACGGCTCACGGCCCGGACAGCTGAAGATCATCGGGAACGGCTCGTCGGGACCGAATCCTGCAGCCATGCTCTCGAATGGCAGGGCGGGCGGCATCTTCGACGCCCTGCGAGGCAAGGCGCAGTTTCTCATCGTCGATGCCCCGCAGGTGTTGGGGGTTGCCGACACTGCGATCCTGACGCGGCTCGTCGATGGGGCCCTTCTGGTTGTGCACGGGCAAAAATCCACCCGGCGCGAGGTCGAGCAAGCAAAACGGGCTCTCGATAACGCTGGAACACGGCTGCTTGGGTGCGTTTACGTCTCCAGGGGCCGTTAGAGATGCGGGCGCTAGGTAATAGGGCAAACTAGCTTCGCGATGAGGCAATGGCTGAGGGGGGTCCTCGGTATGGAGACCATCGCTGTCGAACATCCTCACGCAGCGACCTTGAGTTGGGTGGGTGACGTCCTTCGAGGCGAGTCCAGCGGAACCGGGAAGGGGGGACCCCCGGAATCGCTGCATGACCAGTTCGTACCCTTCCCCAATGCTCTTCAGCCCCGGCTCCTGATCCCCAGAGGGTCGAGGCGGGGTGCAAGCCGATCCGTCTTGGAGTTCACCGATGCAACCTCTGTGCGCGTCCGTCTCGAGCGAGGTGCCCTCAGCGCCGCCATTAGGACGGGAGCGCTAGAAGCCGTCCTGGATCGAAACACTGCAAAAACCCGCCGACGACAGCGCGCGCTCCACATCCCACTGGCACTCGAGGAGCATGTCGGCGACATTTTCGGTGCACGTGGGGCACGTTTTTCCGTGTCGCTGGGCCCCCCGCGCGCCAACATCAAGCCGGTGTTGCGGGTTTTCGACAAGGATGGGCGCACCCTCGGCTACGTGAAGATCGGTTGGAACCCGCTTACCAAGGATCTCGTAGAGCACGAAGCCGAGGTGCTCGGCAAGCTGCAACATCGCGGCCACGTCAACTTCAAGGTGCCCGGCCTGATCCATTCGGGGCCCTGGCGCGATCTGGAGCTGCTGGCTGTCTCGGCGGTACCACCCGGCCGTCACTTCGGTGGGAAGCCGGGTAGGACCCTTCCCCTCGCCGCGACGCAGGAAGTTGCGAGGCTGGGCCCCATCACAGTCGAGACGCTGGGATCGAGCAGCTACTGGATCGAGTTGAAGAAAAGGGCGTCGGCACAACGCGAAGCCAGCAGCAGCTCGCAGGCAAGGACCGTTTTGCCGAACGTGATCGAGTACATCGAGGAGCGTTACGGACACCGTCCTCTTTCCTTCGGCACATGGCATGGCGACTGGGTTCCCTGGAACATGCGCCATCTCGGCGACAGTCTTTATGTGTGGGATTGGGAGCGCAGCAGTGATGGTGTACCCCTCGGACTCGACGCCGTGCATTTCGAGTTTCAGGTTGACTTATGGCTTCGGAGGAAGAGCCCTGTGAAGGCGATGGTGGACTCCGTCGAGCGCAGCTCCGAGACGCTGCCACAGATCGTCCAAGAAAGGGGAGCAGAGCAACTGCTGGCCACGCTTTCGTGCATCGAGATGGCGATCAGGATGGAGCAGGGGGCGATCGCCAGCGTGCCGGTTCCAGGCCGTACTTACTTCGCGCTCGAGGAGCTATTCGCGGCTCTGCGGGCGCTCGGTATGGGAGCGGCGCTCTAAGGAAATCTCCGGCGGCTCAGCTCGCTCGCAAGCGCCGGAGCGGAAGCGCATCCCACAGGGAAGCTAGCTGCAGAAGGACTCGGGATCGCCACAACAAGAACGCGTAGGCGGCCGAAGCCACGACTGCGTACATCGCGAAGCCCGCAAGCGTCATCCCAAAGGCGCTGCGGATCACGATTCCAGTGATCCCGAAACAGACGACTGCCGCCACAGCCACCACCAGGTAGCCCCGTCCGAAGGGCCGCAGCTTCAAAAGAAATCGTACTTCTATCAAGGCAGCAACATTCGTGCAAAGGATGCTCACCGCCCACGCGATCGCCGCGCCATTGATGCCCCAGCGCGGGATCAAGATCAGGTTCAGGCCTATGTTCAATGCGACAGAGATCGCTGAGTTGATCAAGTTCCACGAGCTCTTCCCTGCCATCAGAAGAACGATGAGCACATTGCCGGTGCCGAGGTTGATCAGCTGAGCGAGAGCAAGGATAAGCAATGCCGTGGCCCCGCGCGAGAAGCCACCGCCGAAGATCTGGAGAAGGAAGGGGCCAAAGATTGCGAGTGTGATGTAGAAGGGCCATGTCAGTCCGATGAGCCACCACGTTGACAGTTGGTACACACTTTCGGCGTCGTGCGGCCGTTTGCTGGCAATGAGCGCAGCGATCTGGGGTGCGACCGCCATCCCCACCGCGTCGAGTATCAGCGCACCGATGAGAGAGAAGCGGCTTACGGTCGCGTACACGCCCGCGCTGGCGGTCGACCGGAGAGCCCCAACCAGGAGAACGTCCAGCCAGCCGATCGTTATCCCGAAAACGGCCGCCACGCCTCGTGCTGCCGAGAAGCGCCAGAATTCCGAAGCCAGCTGGCGTCGTGAACGCTCGTGGCCGGGAATAGGCAGATCGGACCGCTCCGCCGCCTTCAGTAGAGCTATCAGCCATATGACTGCTGCCACAAAACCCAAAACCTGCGGAGTAATCCACCCAAGGGCGATCCATCGCCCGCTCAGCCCGGCCGCGACTGCGACGAACACCAACAGGCAACGCCCGCCCTGCACGGCTACGTTCTGGACGGAAACGTAAGGCAGCATCGTCCCGAAGCCCCGAGTCCCAGAGAGCACAACGGTGCAGGCGGAGGCCGCCGGCAGGAACAGAGCAAGAGCTCGGATGTATGAGATGCCTTCATTGCGCTGCAAGCCGTGCATGAATACATGGGACAACTGGGGAGCAAAGTAGAAAATAACGGCGCCCATCAGCAGTCCCAGGATCAGGATGGGTATCAGCGCAATCTTGAGAGTGCTGCGAATGTCTCTCGTTCGACCCAAGGCACGGAACCGGGGCACGCTTCGCACCAGACCCGCGTCTGCCCCCAACTCCCCCACGTTCGAGAAGATCGTGAACAGTGCGACCGCCTCGAAGAACCCTCCCGTACCGGTTGCTCCCAGTCCGCGAGCAACGATGATCACGACCAGGAACTGAAATACGGCGCTGGCTCCAAGACCAACGAGGTTGAAGATCCCGCCTTTGGCAAGGCGCGAGAAATCCGGTTTTACCTGGCCGACCTCCTCGCCAGGCGTTGTCGTAGCAACGTTCACGAGGTCGTTGCGGCTGCCGGCAGAGCTACCTCTTGAGCGCGGAGAGGACGCGGTCGGGTTTCCTGACGCCGGCCGAGCGACCTCTGTCCGGAGCCAGTCACACCTTCTCTGTACGCCAGGGCGACGATAATCATCAGAACGTGCAGTTCGACCGGCAGCATGTCATAGACGAACATCTGAGCCATGACGATCAGGATGCTTACATGAGCCCAGAACATCACCGGGGTCAGGGCCTTTCGCGACGCCCAGAGTGCAAGCAAGAACCAACCGGCGAAGAAGATCAAACCCGGGATGCCGGTCGTGAACATGACGAGCCAGTACAACCCTCCAGTTCCCACGTTCGGGATGCCGTAGTGCTTGGGCGGTTTGACAGGAACTCCGTAACCGAAGATCGGAGATTTCTGTACCCCTTGCACCGCTGCCTGCGCCACCGAATACCTCACGTTGGTGCTACCTGGGTGCTCCACCCGCGCCTGGATCGTGGTCCTCAGAGGTGAGAGAAGAATGACGGTGGCCACCACCAACAGAGCTCCGAAAACCGTCATCACCAGTCTGATGTTTCCCCACAACAGAAAGCGGTACAGGGCGTAGAGGAGGCCGATGCCGAGGCTGATCCACAAACCTCGATTCACGGAGAGCACCATCGGCGCAAGAGCAACCGCGAGCAAGCCCCAAACCACGGCTTTGCTCCACGTGGATCGCACCAGAAAGAGCGCAGCAAACATGAATGGTGTGAGAGCTCCGAGGTTTCCTCCCCACCAGTTCGTGTATGGGAAAGGAGCGGAGGGCCGCGCGATGGTGTACCCGATGAAGGTCTGGATCTCGGCAAACTGTGGATGGATCTGAAGATGAAAGAAGTCTGACGTTCCAACACCGGCAGGCAGGATCAGCTCCAGGAGACTCGAGAACGAAAGGTGAGAGAACTTCAATCCCGCGTAGCCACCCGCGACGATGATCAGCCACAAGGCGCAGAGCAGGAACACGATCCTTCGGGTTGTTCTGGCCCCTCCCGGCAGGTTCAAGACGTATAGGAACCAGATCGTCGCTGAGAGATAGCAGGCAGCTCGAAAGCCGAACGTCAGAAAGTTGGTTGCATGCTGCACCTCGATCGACGAAGCAAACATCCACAACAGAAAACAGATCCAGATACCAAAGCCATGCGGAATCCTGAGGTCGCCCCTTATCACCAGATACACCACCATGGGCACCGCGCACAACAGCCAGCCGAAGTTACTCAAGCCGATGAACCACCACACGGGGTAGCCAAGGATCAGGATGTGTATCGGCCAACCCGGAGGGAGGAATCGACGCGCGGGCGCGGGAGTAGCTGCTGCGAGGCTGACATCCACGTCGATCAGATTCCTTTCCCAAAGCGGTTCAACACTGCCACCACTATGCGAGCCGGAACTATCCGGATCGACACGAGCAGCGCGAGATAAGCCCTCAGTTGACGTCGGTCGCTCTTCAACGCGCGGCCGGCCCACAACCATGCACTGCTCCGTTGCCCCAGGGCTGCATGGGCGAACGCCAGTCTCCCGTACATACGAGCGACGTTGCGAGGTCCTTGTTGCAGCTCAGGATGCTTTTCTAGAAGATATGTCACGCCAGCGATGATGGTTGCCCAGCGGTCCGAGAATCTGGACGAACCCCACTTCACTACCACAAGTGGCTCACGAACCGAGCGCAGGGATCCCAACTGCACCGCCCGAAGAAGCCAGTCGTAGTCCTCCCCGTAGCTTCCCGGAATGGCCTCGTCGAACGGCCCTACTTCGGTTGTGAACACCTCTCGCGGCATCAGAAGCGTGCTGAGGTGAACGCCCATGCTGCGCGAATCCAATAGGTCCGCTGCAGTGACATGGTCATTGATCGGAACTTTGTCGAACTCGCGTCCCTCGTGGATAACTTTGATACCGCAGGTTGCCACTTTCTCGACGCTCGATACCTGCAAGGCGCGCACCTGTTTGGTGGTCTTGTTCGGGAGCCATTCATCATCGTCGTCGCAAAAACCGACGAATGCACCTCGGGACATCGACACCCCATAGTTGCGCGCGCCGGCGGCCCCCTCAGTGCCCTCGTTGCGCAGCAATCTCAAACTCCTGCCGTCGCCGGCCTGCGCGTCAATCTCATAGGGTGCTTCCTGATCGAAGACCACGACACATTCCAGAGAACCCTCGTAACTCTGATGCAGGATGCTCCGGACAGCCGTCGTGAGGGAGTCTCGACCGTCGTGGGTCGCGACCACTACCGAAACCTGTGGATCCGGTTGTCTTTCATACTCAGCTGCCTCCACCTCAGGCAAACCCTCTTTCCGTGGCGGGGGCAGTGAATCCGTACCTTTTCAGGAGCGGCCAGGTCAGGGCGGTCACCAGCCGGCGATCGCCTGCGGCGCTCTGCGTCTTCCACCTGTCGTCGAGTCGCAACTTCAAAGCACCCTGATCGAAGCGCATCGGATTACCGGCGAGTGTGTGGTGCTCCCCCACCAGAACCTCGTCTTTGCGCACAAACTCCACATCTGCCGCGGTGACTGGCTCTTTAATGAATGATGCCGCCCGAAGGATCTGCCTTTGCGGACCGCTGATCATGTCTTCGTAGCGCACGCGGACATAGGGAACGTGCATAGCTCTCAACGCCTCCATGGCGCCGTTGTAAGCGGTCCACCGAAGACCAACCATTCCCGGTCCAAACCGTTGCATCACGGAATCACTTCCGGGTTGATCAAGAGATCGCTTCTGGTGGCCCCAAGAGAATGCGACGGCCCGGCTGTCGCGAACAAGATGGACAACGGTCAGATTTGGAGCAAAGGCCCGCCAGAGCGTTAGGGCATAGGCCGGATCCTTCGATGAGTCGACGATCACGCGCGCATCGGCCACCTTGCCAATGGCTCCATAGAGTTTCTGCAAGATCTCTTCGAACTCGGCAAGCTGCCTCTCGAACGAGAGCGAGATTCGGGGGCCCACCAAGAAGGGGAGATGACGTTGCCTGGAGACGGCTGCCTCGAGCTCGGCAGCTCGGTGCCGGTCGATCCCGTCCCAACCGCCGAAGGCTTCATCCCCCACCGCCGACCAGAATTGACAAGAGCTGAACCTTTTGCCGCAACCGCATAGCCGATCCTCGCCAAGGCCTTCGCGCCAGAGGTAGCGAAGTTCCCCCGCGGCAAAGAAAGAGGGCAACTCACCGAGAATCCGGCTGAGCAGAGTGCTTCCGCTGCGCCCACTGCCGCCGATATAGAGGACCTTGGGGGTCGGGGGGAGACTCACACCCCGGACTTTTCGTGGAAGCCGACATACCCATATCGAGCAAGAAGCGGCAGTGTGACGGCAGTCACCGCCCATCTGGTCAGTGGGCTCATCTTCGCGCGCCACTCCTCGTCTTTACGCAGGGGGACATCGCCCAACCGGAAACGCATCGAATTGCCATCGACCGTGTGACCGATTCCTAGATTCACGCTGTCGTCGGTCATGAACGACAGCTCGAAAGATGAAGCTCCGGCAAAATCTGCGAGCCTTCGAACCTCGCATTTGGGCGAGCGCATCAGATCCTCGTACCGAAGGGTTTGCTCCGGCAGATCCAAGCGATGCAGCGAAGATGCGAGTCCGTTGTACATGCTCCATCGGAGCGACGACGCCATCGCGTTGTAGCGCGGCATATACCTGGTGCCCTCCTCCGTGACATGGCGCGCGATGGCCTTGGTCCAAGAGAAGGCAACCCCGCGGCTGTCACGGACGAGATGCGCGATCTTCAGATCGATGCCCGGGATCATCCGCACCAGGAGAGCGTGCGACGCGAGGTTTGATGAGTCGATGATGACTTTGGCTCCGGAAACGCGATGGATGGCTCGGTAGAGCGGAGCCAGGTAAGCCACGTAGCGCTCGATGGACCGAGAGATCGAAGCTGGCTTGCGGCGCATCGCCAAAAGCGGAGTCATCCAGCCGCGATCGAGGCTGTAGCGGAGACGTATCACCTCATCTAGATCCAGGTTGCTCCAGCCACCGAATGCCTCCAGTCCCACCTCCGTCCAGAAAGGGCACTCGTGAAAGGGGCGTCCGCACCCACAGTCGCGGTTCTCGATGCAACCGCTTCTCCACATCTCGCGAACCTCTCCGACTGAGACGAAGTCTGGGATCTGGCCCAAGACGCGATCGAGCAAGGTGCTCCCACTTCGGCCCCAGCCCGCAATATAGAGAACGCTTACTTGGGCAGCGGGCTCTGAGCGCGGTGCATGGCTCTCCTCTGGGCGCGGTGCCGGGGAGCTGCTAGAACTCATTGGATCAGTGTGTCTCGGCCGAGGCCCTCACATTTGATCGTTCCGAAAGATCAATGGTGAGCGAAGGGTCATTCGACCCAGCGAGGCGAGAGCCGTCTTGCCCATCCGCTTCCACGGACAGATCGTCCCGTTCACCAGATGCGGGCGAGATGGGAAACACGGCCTGCGGAGCGGCTCCCGAAGCGAGGGTACGACGGGCCACCATGCTGCGCCATCCCTCCGATACAAAGAACGGGATGTCGCGGCGGATGTAACGCTTCCATAAGCGGCGTGGTTCCCGCAACAGCCGGTACAACCACTCGACGCCCAGTCGCTGCCAAGCTTCGGGGGCCCGGGGCCTGGTCCCCGCCGCAAAGTCCAGGCTGGCACCCACGCCGATGGCTACCTCGACTTCGAGCCGGCGGAGCCAACGTTCGATCCAGATCTCCTGTAGTGGAGGGCCCAGCGCCAGCAACAAGATGTTGGCACCGGATCGATTGATCTTGTCGACGATACGAGCGGATTGCAGATCGGACTCAAAGACACCCCGTAGAGGAGTGGCCGACCCCACGATGTTGCCGCCTGCGCGTGCGGCCCTTGCTTGGATCCGATCGATGGTTTCCGGGGTACTTCCCAACAGGAAGAGGCGGGCATCCTGGATCCCCCCATCCACGAGCCACGTCACAAGATCCGCACCCGCAACTCGCTCCGGGATAGGACATCCAGCCAGCTTGCTCAGCCACACCACGCCCATCCCATCGGCCAATACAAGCGCGCTCTTGTGGAGCACGGTCTTGAAGGTCGGGTTGCGTTCACCCAGCGCCAGGAAATCCAGGTTGACAGTCGCGATCTGTGCAGGCGGTCTCTGCGAAGAAGCCACCCATGTCTCGATCGCAAGTTTCGTTTCAGCCATCCCTGCAGTGCTGATGCGAAGGCCGGAGAGGACGACGTCAGGAGCGGTCATCGGGTCCGAGTACGTGTCGGTACTCGAGCGCTCTGCCATACGTCCACCATGTCGAACTACCAAAAGTTATCCGCCTCCAGCTGTTTTAATCCCCAATAACTGCCTGGGCACTGTATAACAGCAACCCAAGCGCTCGGCTACCGAAAGGGGGGCCGGAAACGCCTCGCAGAGGGTATCGCGTGAGGCATTTCGGCGGAGTCTTCAGGGAGCGCCGGCGGTCTCCGTCCAACCCAGATCCCTTGCCAGGAGACGATAAAGCCGCTCGTTGTGAGGCTGAAAATATTTCGTGAGCTCGGCTCGCGTTGGCCCGTCCATCTTTCCAGAAGAATTTGCGTTGAGAACCGGAAATGAACCGCCGGGTTGATCCGGCAATCCTAAGAACTGGAACAATTCGCCCACAACTGCAGCCGGGTCCGCGAAGAGCCGCTCGCTCGTTTCGATGAAGAATCGATCCTTCGGAAAGAGGTCCATCCACATACTTAGTTGATCCACGTAGACACCGCGCGCCAGGTAGGAATGGTGATGACGTTCCCAACTGCCGTCTGGCTCCTCTCCATACTTCTCTGCTCTGCTGGTCTCTCGCGTCACTGCTTCTTCAAAGGTCACCTGTTCGAAGCCCCTGCTGACCTGGTGCCAGTAATGCGAATAAGCGCGGTCGATCGGATTCCTCAACAACACGATCAACTTCACGTCGGGGATCGCTGCTGCAACTCGCGACGGTACCCGCGGGTCGAACATGTAATCGGGCGTTGCCTCACCCACGATCATCGGTTGTCCCGCCCTTTGCCGAGCCCACTTGTACATCTGGGAGGGGAAGTGGGCGCGATACCAGTTGAGGCCCCTTCCGAACTCGACATCGAAGAAGCGCACCTCCTTCGTCAGCGCCCGAGGGATGGCCGGATGCCTCACGAGGTACTCGTACAGAGATGTGGTGCCACCGCGTTGGGTGCCGATCACGAGGAAGTCCGGCAACACTCGAGCGGGACTCGTCGCTAGTGTCAAGCCGTTCCAAAGACCCTTCACTGGACGCTTGGCCGCCACCGGCAGCCGTTCCCAAAGATCCTCCTGGATGCGCATCGTCAGCTCGAGGCCCACCTTTTCTGAGAGTCAATCATGTTCAGGGTTGCCAGCGACAGCGGTCAAACTTGGAATGGAACTCGCCGGCAGGTCGCTCTGCTAGCATCGCTGCTCCAGTTTTTCTGGGTCAGCAATCCGATCATCCTACGGGAACCACTGGACGGGGGAGCCCAAATTGAACGTTGGTCCGGTTTGCCCGCGCGCCCAGGCTCCCGCCTCCGTGTCAGGCCGGTGACGATCCTGCCGAGCGCGCCATCCGAGTCACACCCACCAGGCGGAGACACCCCTCCGAGGGTGCTATTCGTGGGCGCGATGGGGCGCAGTGGCAGCACGGTGCTGGAGCTCATGCTCGGTGCCCTTGGTCCGTTCATCGGCGTGGGGGAATTGCGGTACCTCTGGCAAATGGGGCTGGTTGAGAACCGGCTATGCGAGTGTGGCGAGCCCTTCCAGAGTTGCAGCTTTTGGCGACAGGTGGGGGAAGAGGCGTTCGACGGGTGGCATATCGATCCTCACCGGGTCCTGGCGATTAAAACCAAGCTCGAGAGGCATCGATCTCTGCCGGCGCTATGGAGACACAAGCAAACAGGTCCCGCGGCAGAGGAGTTCATCTGGTACACGGGAGTGCTCGCCAAGCTTTACGCGGGGATTCAGAAAATTTCGGGGTCGCCGGTGATCGTCGACTCTTCAAAGACTCCGCCTTATCTGTTCGCGTTGAGGAAGGTACCCAACCTCGACCTGAGGTTGTTGCATCTCGTTCGAGATCCCCGGGGAGTGGTCTATTCGTGGAAGAAACGTGTGCAGCGGCCAGATGTGGTTGAAGGTCAGAGCTACATGCCCACATACTCGACGTCTAAATCGGTCGTTCTGTGGGTCGATTACAACGTCATGTATCACCTTGCTGGAAAGTTGGGAGTTCCCAGAAGGTTCCTTCGGTACGAGGACTTCATCGCCGACCCTCGCGCGGGCGTGAGCAAGGTGCTCGATCTCGTCGACGTAACTGTTCGCGAAGAGGATCTGAGAGCCACCGAGTCACAAAGTGTCCCGGTTCGGGGGAGCCACGCGATCGGAGGAAACCCGGTTCGGTTTGGCGCCCGAGAGATGGTCCTCAAGTTGGACGTGGAATGGAAGCGGGCGCTGACGCCTGGAGTGAAACGCAGTGTCTACGCAGCCACCTTCCCCCTGGTGCGGAGTTATGGGTATTCCGAATAGCGATTGAGCTTCAGCACTAGATCCGCGGAGGAGATCCGTCGACCGTCGTCAAGGAGGTCCGAGAGTGTGTCACCCAGAGGTACCTGCCGGACAAGCAATTCCCGAAGTCGCGCGAGAAGAGGTGTCCGTCTCCGTACCCGGAGGCGGCGAGATGCCGTGCTTGCTGGCGCTCCCAGAGAACGGTTCGGCTGCCGGGGTCTTGGTGGTCGCGGATGTCTACGGCCGGAGTCCTTTCTATGAGAACCTGGCGAGCCGTCTGGCCACCGCTGGATTTGCAGCGATCCTCCCGGACTACTTCTTCCGCGAAGGAGCGCTCTCCGAAGTCAGCGTCGAGGCAGCAATGGAACGACGCTCCAGGTTCTCCGAGCGACGAGCATTGTCGGATCTTCACGCCGCGATCGACTGGCTTCGAAGCCGCTCGGAGACAACCGCGGGAGCCCTGACCGGGACCGTTGGATGTTGCATGGGCGGCACGCTGGTGCTGGGGTTGGCGGCAACCAGGAAGGATCTCGCGAGTGTTTGCTACTACGGCTTTCCCGCGGGAAGCCGAGCTGGCGATGACAACCTGCCTCCGCCGCTCAAGATGCTTGACGAGATGAGTGGTCCACTCTTGGGCTTTTGGGGCGATCAAGACGAGGGCGTGGGGATGCACAACGTCGAGGCTCTGATTGGCGGTTTGGAGAAACGGGGAGTGACTGTCGAGCACACCATCTACCCCGGGCTCGGACACGGTTTCCTGGCGCGCTCGAATCTCGAAGAAGGCACGGACGGCTACGCCGAAGCATGTGATTCTTGGACACGAGCCATCGGCTTCTATCGCGAGCACCTCAAGAGGTAGCCGTTGGCCGCAGGCCATGTCGCCGAGGCTGATAGGAAAGGGCGATGCCAAGCCGGGTCCTTGAGATCGGGGAGTACCAGCGGATGCCCGCCGAGTGCAACGAATGGGATCCGCGCGCTCCTTCGGTTGCAGCGAGCCTGATAGATGAGATCACGGGTCGCCTTCCCTCGTTGAACGTCGAGCATGTGGGAAGCACCGCCGTTCCGGATTGCGCGGGCAAGGGTGTGATCGACTTGATGGTGATCTACGGATTCGGCGATCTGGAGCCCGCAAAGCGCGTCTTGGACGACCTCGGATTCCAGCGTCAGACCGGGAGAGATGTCTTCCCCGAAGACAGACCCATGCGCATTGGCGCGGTGACCTACGAGGAGACGCCCTTCAGGGTCCACGTGCATGTGATCGCCGCAGACTCATCAGAGGTCGAGGATCTCAGAAGCTTCCGAGACCGTCTCACAAGCGACCATGACCTTATGGAGCGCTATGTAGCGCTCAAACGCTCCATCATCGGCGAGGGCGTGCGCGACTCTTTGGACTACTCGTTAGCGAAGGGATCTTTCTTGGAAGGGGAATTGGGAATGCAAACCTCCTGGAACGGATTGGTGGAGCGCATCTACATCGGAGCGGAAGCGACGGAACCGATGACGGAACGGTGGGAGGTCCGGGCTATCGACAACAAGGGTCTCGAAGGCGATCGTTACGCCGAGGGTCGAGGCACCTTCTCAAAAAACGCCGGCACGGGCAGACATGTGACGCTGATAGAAGCCGAAGCCATCGAGGCGGTCGCAAAGGATAAGGACATCAAGCCAGGTAGCACGCGGCGGAACATCGTGACGCGAGGTGTGCCCTTGAATCATCTTGTGGGAGCAGACTTCAGGGTCGGCGAGGTGCTGTTGCGGGGGATGCGCCTCTGCGAGCCCTGTAATCACCTCAACCGCCTGGTCGGCGACGACGAGCTCAAAACTGCCCTACTGCATCGGGGAGGGTTGCGGGCCGAGATCATCAGAGGGGGCCGCATCCGAGTTAACGACGCCGTCACCCCCGCCTGAACCCAGCTCTACTGCTCACACGCCGAAATGCTCGAAGACCTCAATGGTACGCAACGTCAGCTCGGGGTCATCGGGCCAGCCGGCTGCGTGTGCGGCGGCGCCTAGCCGGTCCAGGAACAGCTCTGCCGACGCATTCTCGGCCGGGACACCCGCAGCCCCCCAGAAGATCAGCGCGGTTACCAGCTCCCACGGCCCCCACCAATCCTCCTCCCATTCCCTCGCCCACCTCAGCGCCCACTCCGCCATCTCCGTACGCGGCCCATGGGCGAGCCAAAACAGCCCCGCCGCGGCAAAAGTCGGATAGGTACCTCCTGTGAACCTGCCTTCAGTGTCCGCCTCAGCTGCGACCAGGCCCAAGGACCGTTCCCCTGGATGGCGCCCCGCGGCGAGCAACCCACAACCGGCGGAGGCGGTTGCCCAGACCCTGCCGGCGGCGGCCTCCTCTACCTCTCCCGGCACCTCGGTGGGTGGGTCGAGCCACGCCCCCGCCGGTGTTCGCACCTCCTCCAACCAGTCCGCAGCGATCACCGAGGGGGCCGACGCCCCCAGTCCGATCACGTTCAGATGACATAGTGCTTCTCCCGTTGCACCCGGTGAGAGGCGGCCCGCCGGGCCTTCGAAGCCTCCGATCGCGTCTTGAAGTGACGGCGCGGGGGCCTCGGGTGGTTGTTTCCCAGCGATGCGAAGTGAGCGCCAGGACTGCCATGCGTTTCCGGCGGAGTGCACGCTTTCGAGAGCGAGGTTCCGGTCCAGGCTCACCGATGGTTTCGGGACATAGATAGACAGGGCTCCCGCCGCGACGACCGATCATTCAGGCTGACAGCACTCCAGCCCCGGCCTTCGTCCATCACACCTTCCAGCCGAAGCGCTGGGATTTCGGTTGCTTTTTCGCTTCGGGATCGCCCGCTCGCCGGTCGGCGGGGCGCTGCGGCTCGATCGTGATCCCGGCCAGCCGGCTCCGTTGCCCGGACCACGGCCCCGGTGGCGCGGACACAATGTCGGCCACTGCATAGGCAGTCGTTTCGTAGTTCACACGCCATCCTTGGAAATGGGGCCACGCTTCTTCGGGAGTGCGCTCCATCTCGAAGCCGATGCCTTGGATCCTGCGTATGCCGTCCATGTACTCATCGAAAGTCAGCTGGATGGGATCGTCGGGGAACGGATCGGGGTCGTATGAAATCGACATGACGTCCGCGATGTTCCTGAGGCACGAGAAGCCCATCCTGATCACCAGCCGCGCTTCGGCGGGAGCCGCTTCCGGCGCCAGCGACTGGTAGAGCGCTGCTGAGTCCATCACCGCCAATAAGGCAACGACCCATGACCGCAACGCGTGCGGAGAACGAAACCAGATCAGTACGGGATAGTTCGTGTGGCTCTCTGCTACATCCGCAGCCCAATGTTCCCAATCGGCATAGAGCTCGCGCAGACTCTTGGTTAGGTACACCAGTTGGGCGCGCGCCAGGATCTCCGGCCCCCACGCGGGGGCTCCGGCACGGCTTTGAAGGAGTGTCACCAGTGTCTCTCTGCGGTTGAACGCGGAGTACAGGGTCGGCAGATAACCGATCTGCAGGGCCACCACCACAAGTCCTGTAACGGCTGCGAGGTAATTGATGATCGTCGCACCGAGGCGCGGGGTGGCAAAGATCCCCAAGGTGAACATGGAGGATCCGCTCTCACGCAATGCATCCGCAAGAGAGGTTCCTATCAAGGGCCAGAGCATCAGACCGTAGCCGATCAGGTACAACGCGATCCAAGCAAGCAGGGTCGCAAGCAATGAGATGGGAGCGGATAAAGCCAGGATCTGGTCCTTCGTTTCGTACTCTTTGAACCGCGCGGCCACGAAGCGGAAGAAACTGGCGACTATCTTGCGTCCCACGATCACCGACAAGCGTGACGTGCGGGCTCGCGGCACCATGAGCGTGCGCAACACGCTGCCCGTGGTGCCGACGACCGTCACGATGCCGATGGCGAAGGCGATCCAGCGTACGAACGTGAGATTCATCGAGGAATCCTAATGACTGAGCGTGAGGAGGAGGCGGGGCAAGAAGCGATGGAGCCGGCTGATCCGGCTCCCAGCCTGCATCTCTAAGAAAAAGCCGCCTGGAGGATGTCTTCTTCTTCTTGTTCGTGGACGCGAGCGCTGCCCGTTGCAGGGCTCGCACTCTCGGGTCTCGCGACGTAGTCGAGGGTCAGTCGTTCAGGGAGCCGGCGCGCCAACCATCGCCTCATGAAGAACCAAGCGCCCATGTTCTCTGGCTCCTCTTGAATCCACCGCAAACCAGTCGCGTTCGGATACCGCTCGAAGATACCGAGTAGCTGCTTATGGGGGAACGGATACAACTGCTCCACGCGGACCACCGCCACGGGGGCCTTTCGTTTATCGCGCTCGACTTTAAGGTCATAGGCAATCTTCCCGCTGCAGAAGAGGATGCGCTCAACCTGTTCTGGATGCTCGACAGAAGAGTCATCCAAGGTCTCCTTGAAGCGGCCTTCGACCAGATCCGAGGTGGTGCTTCGCGCGCGTGGATCTCGAAGCAACGACTTTGGTGTCATCACGATGAGCGGCTTGCGGATGCTACGGACCATCTGGCGACGCAGGACGTGGAAATATTGAGCCGGAGTTGTCGGCTGCGCGAGCTGGATCGAGTCCTCCGCCGCCAGAGTTAGGAAACGTTCGAGACGCGCGCTCGAATGCTCAGGGCCCTGCCCCTCGAATCCGTGGGGCAGTAACAAGACCAACCCACTCGCCTGATCCCATTTGTCTTCCCCGGCCACGATGAACTGGTCGACGATCACCTGGGCCTCATTGACGAAGTCGCCGAATTGGGCCTCCCAGCAAACGAGTGCCTCGCCATTTCCGATCGAGTAGCCGTACTCGAATCCCATGACACCGAATTCGGAGAGAAGGCTGTCGTAAGCGCGGAAGGGAGCCTGATCTTTCGACAGGTCGTTCAGTGGCGCGTACTCACTGCCGCTGCGATAGTCAACCAGCACGGAGTGCCGCTGACTGAAGGTTCCCCGACGCGAGTCCTGGCCGGATAGCCGCACGGGGATGCCCTGAAGCACCAAAGAGCCGAAGGCGAGGGCTTCGCCGGCCGCCCAGTCGATGGCATCTTTCTCGAGCATGCCCGCCCGCTTCTCGATCAGCTTCTTGAGCTTTGGATGCGGCTCGAAGTCGGCAGGAAATGTCGTGAGCTTCTGGTTGATGAGCTCGAGCCGGCCGCGCGGAACGCCTGTGTCGACAGCAGGCAGAACTCCTGCGGGGGCCGGTGGTTTGGCCGCGCGCACATCCGGGGGAGGTGCGGTTTCGCGGGTTTCCCGGAAAGCAGCCTGCAAGCGTTTGTTGAAATTGTCGAAGGTCTGCTCCGCCTCCTCGACCGTCAGTTCTCCGCGGTTCAGAAGGAGTTCCGTATACAGCTTTCGAACCGAACGGCGTTCGTCGATCTTGGCGTACATCAAAGGTTGAGTGAATCCCGGCTCATCTCCCTCGTTGTGTCCGTACCTCCGATAGCAGACGAGGTCCACCACGACATCGTGGTTGAACGCCTTGCGATAAGCAAAGGCGAGACGCATCACTCGCACGCACGCCTCGGGATCGTCTCCGTTTACGTGGAAGATAGGCGCCTGCACCATCTTGGCGACATCGGTCGCATACGTCGTCGACCGTCCGGCGGCAGGCGAAGTTGTGAACCCGATGTTGTTGTTGATCACCAGATGGATGGTGCCTCCCACCTTGTAGCCGGGTAGAGCCGACATATTGAGGGTTTCGGCAACAACACCTTGGCCGGCGAACGCGGCGTCGCCGTGCAGGAGCACGGGCAATACGCGATCGCCCGCACCGGGGCCCAGAACGTCTTGTTTGGAGCGCGCCATCCCTTCGACTACTGGGTCTACAGCTTCCAGGTGAGAAGGGTTCGAAGCAAGGACGACCCCGAGTTGGGTGCCGCTGCGCGACGTAAAGCTACCCGTCATACCCAGGTGATATTTGACGTCGCCCGAACCTTGCACGCTCCGGGGATCGATGCTGCCTTCGAATTCCTTGAAGATCTCCTTAAGCGGCTTACCGACGATGTTGGCCAGCACATTGAGACGGCCGCGATGCGACATCCCCATCACGATCTCCACGACGCCCGACTCCCCGGCGTCCTCTAGGAGCGTGTCCAACATCGGGATGGTGCTCTCGGCCCCCTCTAGGGAGAACCTCTTGTGGCCCATGTACTTCGAATGCAGGAAACGCTCGAATGCTTCAGCTGCATTCAGCCGATCCAGGATGTGGATCTTGTCTTCACGGGATAAGTCACTGGGCTTTCCCTCTGCTCGTTGTTGGATCCAGTGCTTCTGCTGGGGATCTGAGATGTGCATGTACTCGATGCCGATGGTGCGGCAGTACGAATCACGAAGCCGATCCACGATGTCGCGAAGAGGCTGCTTGGGAGGTTCCGGGAGTCCTTCGGTCAGAAATTCTCTGTCCAGGTCCCACACCGTCAGGCCGTGATAAGAGAGGTCCAGCTCGCGGTGAGTCAGAACCTCCCACCCGATGGGATTCAGCTCGGCGAGCAGATGCCCGCGAACCCGATACATATTCACGAGGTGGCTGACCCGAGCTTGCTTGTCGAGCTCGGCGTCGACGTCTCCGAGTGAAGATGAATCGCGGCTCCACCGCACAGGTTCGTAAGGGATCCGGAGCGAACTGAAGATCTCGTCGTAGAAGCGATCCTCGCCGAGCAGGAGGCGGTGGATCTGTGCGAGGAATTCTCCGGACTCGGCCCCCTGGATCACGCGATGGTCGTAAGTGCTCGTGATGGTCAGCACCTTCCCCACCCCCAAGCGAGCGAGGCTTCGGGGATCCGCAGCTTCATATTCGGGTGGGTAATCCAAAGCGCCGGTGCCGACGATCAGGCCCTGCATCGGCATTAACCGAGGAACGGACAGCCTGGTTCCCACCGTGCCGGGGTTCGTGAGGGTCACGGTGGTTTCCGCGAAGTCGTCGGTTGTGAGCTTGTTTTCGCGGACCTTGCGGATCAGATCTTCGTACGCGCCCCAAAACCCTGAAAACTCAAGCTCGTCAGCTCCCTTTATGTTCGGAACGTAAAGCGTCCGAGCCCCCTCGTCCCGTTCCACGTCGACCGCAAGCCCGAAGTTGACGTGCTTGTGTTGCACCACGAACGGCTTACCCTGCGATTCCGCATAGCTCGCCTTCATCGCAGGCCGTGCCTCGAGCGCGCGCAGGATGGCGAAACCGATGATGTGGGTGAACGAGACCTTGCCTCCGACGTGAGCGGCCAGGTAGCGGTTGATCACCCGCCGGTTCTCCTCGAGGAGCTTGCCGGGCACGCTACGAACCGACGTGGCCGTCGGCACACCGAGAGAGGCCTCCATGTTGGCCGCGATGCGCGCAGCCACCCCCCGTAGGGGAGACGCACCCTCCGGCAGATCGACAAGGTCGGCATCCAGCGGTTCGATGTTTCGAGCGGAGGGGCGACCAGATCCGTCCTTGGGAACATCGGGCGTGCCGATCGGGGCCTCGGAAATCGCGGGGACCGCAGTCTTCGGCTGGCGGGTGCCATCCCCTCGGGGTGGCCGGTAATCGGCGAAGAACTCCTGCCAGGACTCCCCCACCGATCGGGGGTTCTCCTGATATCTGCGGTACATCTCGTCCACGAGCCAGACGTTCGGCCCGAATTCTTGGGCCTGGCCTGGTTTTCCTGTGTCCACAAACCAACCTTTGGTGAAATAGAGGTGGCTTTCAGAGTAGTGGCTCGGGGGGCGATCGAATGGAGGCATCCCCTTGACGCTGCCCTGGCAGAGGGCGTAAGGAGAACAAAGGATCGGCACAAAGGAGGCTCCGCGATGCTCGTACTCAAGGGTCCCTCGGTCGGCTCTACTCCTGAGCCGCTGAACCAGCGGGATGGATCCCAAGGCCTCGACCTCAGAGGACCGAAGCGGAGGCAGCCATGAACTCGGTGCCGGAGATGTTCACACGGGCAGCTGCGAATTTCGACACCCTCGTCCAGCAGATCGGGGACGATCAATGGTCGCGTGCAACCCCGTGTAGCGAGTGGGACGTCCGTCAACTCGTCCGTCACCTCGTATATGAGGATCTATGGGCACCTCCCCTGTTCGGAGGGGAAACGATCGAGTCGGTGGGTGACCGCTTCGAAGGTGACATCCTGGGATCCGATCCCAAGGGGGTTTGGGGCCAGGCTCGCAAGGGGGCCGTCGCGGTGGTCGAAGAGGACGGAGCCATGGAGCGGACGGTGCATCTCTCCTGGGGCGACGAGAAGGGCGAGGAGTACGCGACCCAATTGCTCCTCGACCATCTGGTGCACGGGTGGGACCTCGCCCGCGGTATCGGAGCTGACGATCGGATGGATCCTGAGATCGTGGAGCCGGTCTACGCGGTTTGGAAGGAGCGCGAGGAGATGGTTCGGGGAGCCGGCGTATTCGGCGCCCAGCAAGACGCCCCTCAGGACGCCGATACCCAGACCAAGCTTCTAGCTCTCTTCGGGAGGAAGGCCTAACTCAAGCAGGGCCGTCGCGTAACGTCAGGTTTGCAGGTAGCGCCCAGCTAATCTCTGGCCCTTCGCCACCGGTGAGGAGGACCTCTGAAAGAAGTTGCTTCGGACGCGGGTTCCGGCGCGCTCAAACCGCGCCTGGTTTCGCCTGTATTTGTGCTGATCACGCTATCGACCTTCGCCTATTTCGTATCGGTCGGCACTCTGTATCCCACGCTCCCCCACTATGTGGAGGGGCCCTTGGGTGGAGGCAGCCTCTCGGTCGGACTGGTCGTCGGAGCGTTCAGCCTGGCGGCGGTGCTTCTCCGTCCGGTGGTCGGCCGGATCGGCGATGCCCGGGGGAGACGGCTACTGATCCTGGCCGGTTCCGCAGTGGTTGGGGGCTCGGTGGCTGCCTACGTGTTCGCGAACAGCTTGATAACGCTGCTTCTGCTGCGGCTTGTGACGGGAGCCGGGGAAGCTGCTTTCTATGTGGGCGCCGCCAGCGCGATCAACGATCTCGCTCCTGAAGAGCGGCGAGGCGAGGCCCTGAGCTATTTCTCGCTGGCTCTTTATGCCGGAATCGCGCTCGGACCGGTTCTAGGTGAAACGGTGCTGAATCACACTCATTTCCATACTGCATGGATCGCGTCGGCCGTTTGCGCTTTGATCGCTTTCGTCCTTGGTCTCGGAATCCCCGACACGCGCATCGAGCACGAAGAACCATCGCGATCAGCGCGCATCATCCACCCAGCGGCTCTCCTGCCCGGCACCATCCTCGCGGCGGGAATCGTTGGTCTGACGGGATTCAACTCGTTCGTCCCGCTGTACGTTTCGAACCTGGGCATGCAGGGCTCTCGTCTGGTGTTTGTCACCTTCTCAGCAGTCGTTCTTCTCGTGCGGGGTTTCGGAGCACAGCTGCCTGATCGTCTCGGGCCCCGCTTGTCAGC
This sequence comes from Actinomycetota bacterium, assembly GCA_034667525.1. Taxonomy (GTDB): domain Bacteria; phylum Actinomycetota; class CADDZG01; order CADDZG01; family WHSQ01; genus DATAPE01. The sequence goes on along the minus strand of JAXDJO010000064.1, from coordinate 702 downwards.
CCGTGCTGCATTGATCACTTCCGCAACGGGCCTTGCGCTAATAGCGCTGTGGGCGCATCCTGCCGGGCTGTTCGTGGGAACAGTGATCTTCGCGTTGGGCCAGGCCTTGGCCTTCCCTGCCTTGATGACCATTGCGATCCGGGGCGCACCCTCGTCCGAGCGCGGCTCCGTTGTCGGTACGTTCACCGCATTCTTCGATCTAGCCTATGGGGTGGGTGCGATCGGGCTGGGGGCGGTCGTAAGTCTGGTGGGCTATCGCGGGATGTTCGGAGTGGCTTCGGCCGCCGCTCTCGGGGGCCTGGGATTACTACTTATTTACGCACGACGGAGCAGCAGCGAGATAGGCGCCCAATAGAGGACCCTGCTACGACACCGAGAAAGGCTGCTGCTAACCTTGCTTGCTCCAATGGCGGCCGTAGCTCAGCCTGGTAGAGCACCCGGTTGTGGTCCGGGATGTCGCGGGTTCAAGTCCCGTCGGTCGCCCTCTCCTGTCCTTGCGAGAGCTGCATTTACACTCCTCGAGCCGGGTCGCTAGCTCAATTGGCAGAGCAACGGACTCTTAATCCGTAGGTTCAGGGTTCGTTTCCCTGGCGACCCACCCTCTGACCAGCACATTCTCGACGACCACGACTTGGTTGCGTTCGCCTTTGACGCGGAATTGACGCGGAAATTCAAGCCACGGCCGTGAATTTCGGTACCCCT
>JAXDJO010000063.1:0-23654 GCA_034667525.1 Actinomycetota bacterium | reverse complement strand
CCGGACTGCCGGTGGCGGTCGCGGGGGCGGGCCCATCTTTGCTCATCGTCGTCCCTCGTCCGGAAGTGGCGATGAGGGCGGAGCAGATCAGGCGCATCTGTCGCGAGCGTCATTCCGGGTGGCGCGTGTTCGTGAGCGAATGGGAGTTCGAGGGCGCCTCAGCCTCCGGCTGAGAAGACACCGTTCGACTGTCAGACCCGGGAGTCTCCGGTGGTCGTGGAGCTGGTAGCCGCTCCAGTGGTGGCGTCATCAGTGGCGGCATCGCTCGCCGGGGACTCGGAGGCGGCCACCGCCCCCCCAGTCGTGGACGGAGGGCCCCCCGACGTGGAGACGGAGTCGCCGGGTTGCGTCTCCGCGAGCGGCCGATCTTCCACCGTGGCGCCTGTCCCATAGCCCCGGTCGCCGGTCGTCGTTCGGCTGCTGTCCAGGGTGGTCGTGCCGGTGGTGGTCCCCGTGGAGGTCTCTGCGACCCGCTCTGCCAGGGCGTGCCTCTCCAACTTCGTGTGCCAGCGGGCCCCCAAGAGGCCGCCGATCGCGCTGCCGATGAACATCGCGAGGAGTGAGCCGAGCGCGATCCAAAGGCTGGTGTTCAGGACTCTGTTGTTGAGTTGGTTGCTGGATATCGGCAACCTGGGGTTGAAGTGGGCGATGGAAGGCAGGTTCAGGTTGGCGGTCGCCCCGAGGGCGGTGACGATCGCTCCCACCGCGACCGCAACCAGGATCGCGGCAACCGGAACCAACAAACCGTTTGCGAGACCGGCGCCCCTGGCCATGCGTCCGGCCGCGTAGCCGCCCCACAGATAGGCCAGCAATTGGGCCACTATCAGCGCGATGCCGGCTCCCACGCCGGCGGTGACGACGGCGCTCGGTGCGTTGCTGATACCAAGCGCAACGAGAACCCCGCCGACTATCGCGGAGAAGACGAAGGTTGCACCGAAAGCAACCACAACGCCCGTGAGGATCGCGCCGGGGGAAACACCTCCCCGGGCGTCGAAGGCGACGACCCGTGGTCCTGTTGAAGCCCGATCTCGACCGAACATGTCCAGCCTCCTCAAAGGGGTTGATTGCTATACGGTTACCCCCAACACCGTTCCATAACCCCCTCCCTCTTCCTGGAGCGACCCATCCGCTACGTGGTCGTTGTCGACGGCGAGCACTATCCGTCAGTCATAGAGGCGGCCTTCCGCCGCCTCCGGCACGACGGTCATGAGATCGCAGGGGCGATCTTGGCCGGGGGCCGGGAGAAGCTGCCCTCGGGGGGGCTGGATCAGCTCACGGGGGTGGTCCTCCGGAACGGGCCCCAGCCAGCTCGCCTGCTGGCCGATGCCGTTAGAGAGCTGGCCCCCGAGGCGGTACTCGATCTGTCGGACGATCCCGTGCTGGACTATCGGCGCCGGCACGAGCTCGCCTCGGTGGCGCTTCACCACGGCATTCGCTATGAGGGGGCCGGATTCTCGTTCGACCCGCCGCGGCGTCCGAGGCTCTGTGGAAAACCCTCACTAGCCGTCATCGGGACCGGAAAGCGCACCGGCAAGACTTCGGTGTCGGCATTCGCGACCCGGGCCCTGCAAGAACAGGGCCGACAGCCTGTCGTAGTGGCCATGGGGCGAGGGGGCCCCCCCGAGCTGCAGTTGATGGGTCCTTCGAATGGGGTTGATCCCCAGGCGCTGGTGCGCCTCGCCGACGAAGGACGGCACGCATCTTCCGACTACATCGAGGATGCGGTTCACGGTCACATAGCGACGGTCGGATGCTGGAGGTGTGGCAGCGGCCTCGCCGGAGATGTGGCCTTCTCGAATGTGGAGGTGGGGGTCGCGAAGGCGAACGAGCTCCCAGGGGACCTGCTCGTCCTGGAGGGCTCCGGATCGGCCATCCCTCCGGTCCACGCAGACGTCACCTGCCTGGTGATGCCGGCGAACATCGACCTTGAATACCTGCGCGGCTACTTTGGGCCCTACCGTCTGTTGCTCAGTGATGTCGTTGTGGTTACTATGTGTGAGAAGCCATTCGCTTCTCCCTCCCAGATCTCTTCGATCGTCGGTCATATCCGAGGAGCCTTCCGTGAGGCAGGTGACCGAACCGACCTGCAGGGGGAGATCCGTGTGGCGGCCACTGTCCTCCGTCCGGCACCGTCTGACCCTCTTGAGGGTGCGTCGGTATTCGTGGCGACCACCGCACCGGAGGCGGCAGGAGCACAGATCAAGAGCTACCTCGAGACGCACGAGAAATGCCGCGTGGTGGCGATAGCTCATTCGCTTTCCAACAGGGGGAAGCTCGAACGGGACTTGCAAGGGATGGAAGGTGCCGATGTGTTGCTTTGTGAGATCAAGGCTGCCGGCGTGGATGTCGCCATGAGGCGGGCTCTTTCTGCGGGCCTCCGTGTCTCGTACCTGGACAACGTGCCGCAGTCGATCGACGGCTCCGACCTCGGCGAGCTCATCTCTTCGGCCGCCGGAATGGCTGAGGCACGCTTCGGAGCCGGGTCGTGACGGACGGCCGGCGTACGAACCAGGTGCTGGTGGGTGAGGACGAGCACAGCCTTCCTTATTCAAAGGGCCTTGCTGCGTCGGCCCTGATGGTTACTGGCCTAGTGCCGGGCCGCGCCTACATGGTGGCCAACAAGATCGAACAGGAATTAGCCGCCCTGGGTGTGGAACGCATCTCGTCGAGCCGGCTGCGCACGATTACGCGCGACGTGCTGCGGCGGGAGGCCGGAGATGAGTACGCGGAGGCGTACGTGAAGTGGCAGTCGGTGAGCCAACTGGATGTCCCATTGATCATCTTGCTGGGCGGCGCAACGGGGGCGGGTAAATCGACGATCGCGACGCAACTTGCAACCCGACTCGGTATCACCCGCGTCGTTTCGACGGATGCCGTGCGCGAGGTGCTCCGCAGTGCATTCACTGAGGAGATGTTCCCTACGCTCTACGTGTCTTCATTCGAAGCCGACCGGGCCGTTCGCCAGCCGATCCCACATTCGGGCGACCGGCTGATCATCGGCTTCCGGGAGCAAGCAGCAGCCGTGGCCGTCGGGGCACAAGCCTTGATCGATCGCGCGATAGATGAGGGCACCGACATGATCCTCGAAGGAGCGCACCTCGTTCCAGGTTTCTTGCAGGGAGTGGACAGCGACCAAGCGGTTGTGGTTCCGCTCGTGGTCACCGTCGAAGATGAAGACCTGCACAAGAGCCATCTGTTCCGGCGAGGACGAGAGGCGCGCAACCGTCCGGAGGACCGCTACCTGACCGGCTTCAAGAAGATCAGGCGCATACAGAAATACATGGTGTCATCGGCTCGCGTTCGAGGCGTTCCGACGGTTTCTAATTTCGATCTGGACACCGCGCTGTCCGAGATCATCGACCACGTCATCCGGCGCGCGCTGGAGATGGTCGAACGGGGCACGACGGTTGTTGGAAGAGACGAAGGATTACTTGAGCGCGCGGTTGAAGCTATCCGCGAAAAGGAAGGGAGAGTTACACGTGAAACTGTTTCTTGACACTGCAAATCTGGACGATATCCGTGCGGCCCACGAATGGGGTGTGTTGCGTGGCATCACCACCAATCCGACGCTGATCTCGAAGGAGCATGGCGATTTCCTAACCACGGTCAAGGAGATCTGCGCCATCGTCGAGGGGGATGTGTCGATCGAGACTGCGTCGGACAGCACCGAGACGCTTGTGCGTCAGGGTCATGACATCGCCCAGATCGCGAACAACGCCGTCGTTAAGATCGCGCTGACGGCACATGGGCTGTCTGCAGTTCGCCAATTATCGGATGAAGGCATCAGGGTGAACGTCACCCTGTGCTTCTCTCCAGCCCAGGCGATCCTGGCAGCCGAGGCTGGTGCCTACATAATCTCGCCATTCTTAGGTAGACTGGATGACATAGCGACGGACGGTCTCCGTTTGCTCTCCGATATCTGCGAGATCTATGCGGTTCAGGGATATGAGACCAAAGTCCTCGCAGCCAGCCTCCGGCACCCGATCCACGTGGTGGAGGCAGCAAGGTTGGGGGCCGATATCGCCACGATGCCGTTCAAGGTCTTTGAGATGTTGGTGAAGCATCCTTTAACTGATTCGGGATACAAGACGTTCATCCAAGACTGGGAGAAAGCAAAGCCGAACCTCGGCGAGCTTCCTCTCTCGATGCAGGAGGCCTAGGAAGTGCCCGAAACACCAAACCGGTCGGTTCTGGAATCCAAGCCGGTCACCGAGCTCCGCGAGATTGCCAAGTCACTCGACGTCAAGGTAACGGGGCTCAAGAAAGCCCAGATCGTGGACGCGATTGCGGGAGGCAACGGGGCGGCGAAGCAACATGCGCCCGCGTCGGTCTCGACCGCGTCAAGCCCCCGGCCGTCCCCCGTTCCGGCTGCACCATCCGGTACGCCAGAGGCTCCGCCGCAGCCCGCGGTGACTACGAACGGTGGCCACAGCACGTCCGCGGAAGCGGGCAATGAAAGCGACGGCGTGCGAGATGAGAGCAGCGGAGTGCGGGATGAAGGAGCCTCCGACGAGCGGGAGCGTTCCCAGGATGACTTCAGGAGGCGCCCGCAGAGCCAGCAGAACCGGGCTCGCCCGCGCGAGAAGGCAGAGCCTCGCGAGGGGCGCAGCCGTCGCCGCCGCCGGGGCCGTGGTGGTGGTGGGGGACAACCGGGAGGCGGCGTGCCTCATTACGTCCGCGAGGAGAGATGGGACGAACCCGAGGTGGAGGATGACTCTGACGCCGAGGTTCGCACCGGGATCCTCGACCTTCTTCCCGAGGGGTACGGCTTCCTGCGTACCAGCGGCTATCTGCCCGGTGACAAGGACGTCTATGTATCGGTCTCCCAGGTCCGCAGATTCCACCTGCGCAAGGGCGACGAGATCGTTGGTTCGGTGCGCTCTCCCAAGGACACCGAGAAGTACCAGGCGCTGCTCAAGATCCGCCAGATCAATTCGATGGATCCCGAGGCCGCTCAGCACCGGCCGCGTTTCGCCGACCTCGTGCCGTTGTATCCCGAGAAGCGGCTGACGCTCGAGCAGTCCGACAAACCGCGCCAGATAACTCCGCGCATCATCGACTTGATCGCCCCCATTGGTAAGGGGCAGCGAGGCATGATCGTCAGCCCTCCGAAGGCGGGCAAGACCACAGTCATGAAAGAGATCGCCAACTCCGTTCGCACGAACAACCCCGAGACCTACCTCATAGTTCTCTTGGTCGACGAGCGCCCGGAAGAGGTCACCGACATGCAACGTTCGGTGGACGGTGAGGTCATCTATTCGACCTTCGACCGCCCTTCCGATGACCATATCCAGGTGACCGAGCTGACCCTCGAGCGAGCGAAGCGATTGGTCGAGATGGGGCGGGACGTCATGGTTCTGCTGGACGGCATCACGCGGCTGTCGCGGGCATACAACCTTGCCACTCCGGCATCGGGGCGGATCCTCTCTGGAGGTGTGGACTCGACCGCTCTGTACCCGCCGAAGCGCTTCTTCGGAGCGGCCCGCAACATCGAGCACGGTGGCTCGCTCACGATCATTGCCACCGCGCTGGTCGAGACCGGCTCGAGGATGGACGAGGTCATCTTCGAGGAGTTCAAGGGCACCGGTAACTGGGAGCTCAAGCTCGACCGGAAGATGTCGGACAAGCGCATCTTCCCCGCCATCGATATAGCCGCCTCGGGAACACGCAAAGAAGAATTGTTGTTGACCCCTGAAGAGCTACAACTCACCTGGCGCCTGCGGCGCGTGCTTCATGCTCTGGAAGGCGGAGGTGCCTTGGAGCTCTTGATCGACAAGATGAAGGCGACCCAGGGCAACGCCCAGTTCTTGCGGGAGATCTCAAAGGTCCCCGTCAAAGGCGACTGAGCATGCTGTTCGGCCTCGGCTGGCCCCAATGGGCTGTGATCATCGGGCTCGCAGGGGGGCTGTGGTTGACCTTCCGGACGATGGCGCGAGCCTCGATCAAGTACGAGCAGGCGAGACAAGCAAGGGAGCGACAGGCGGAGCAAGCGTCAAGAGAGGAACAACGATGAAGCAAGGCATCCATCCCGAGTACATGGAAACCAAGGTGGTGTGTTCCTGCGGAAACACCTTCACGACCCGTTCGATCAAATCCGAAATGCACGTAGAGCTTTGTAACCAATGTCACCCGTTCTATACGGGCAAGCAGAAGCTCGTCGACACCGGTGGCCGTGTGGAGCGGTTCCAGAAGAAGTACGCCAACCGTCCGGGCTCAGCCCGGTTTGCGGGTGCGGTCGCCCAGGACACCGGAGAGACAGCGACCGAGTAAACCGGTCCCTGTCTTCGAGCCGTGGCCTCCCATCCGACCTCGAAAGGTCGGCCGTCGATAGGGGGTCAAGCCGTCCTCGAGGGCGTGATGATGCGGGGGCCGGCGTCGTGGTCGGTTGCCTGCCGTAAGCCCGACTTATCGATAGCCGTGGTGCGTCACGACCTGCCGACGTGGACGCAGCGCCGTCCCTGGCTCAAGTGGCCGCTCTGTCGCGGCTGTGTCGTCCTAGCCGAATCCCTGTCGATCGGGATGAAAGCTCTGATGATCTCGGCTAATCACGCCATGGACGAAGAAGAGCAGCTTTCCGAGAGGCAGTTGACGTACACGCTGGTCACCGCGGCCGTCCTCTTCTCTGCCATCTTCATCGTGCTTCCGGTGCTGATTGCCAAGTTGATCGACTCAGCAGCCGGCAACCTGTCGCAGAACCGCCCAGTCATCTTCAGCATCATCGAAGGGCTCATTCGCCTGGCGATGTTTCTGGGTTACCTGCTGCTGATTGGTCAGTTCAAGGACGTCCGTCGCGTGTTCCAGTACCACGGCGCGGAGCACAAGACCATCTACGCATATGAGAATGGTGATGCCCTAAAGCCTGCAGAGATCGACAGGAAGTACCCCACCCTGCATGTGCGCTGTGGCACGAATTTCTTGTTCATCGTTCTGTTCCTGACAATCATCGTTCACTTCTTTATCGACTTGGTGGCGCCGCCGTCGTTGCTGCCTCGCATAGGCATCCGGCTCCTTGCGATCCCCATCCTGGCCGGATTCTCTTACGAAATCATCAAGCTCGCGTCTCGGAACGAAGACTCATTCTTCTTCAAAGCCACGATGTGGCCCGGTCTGCTCCTGCAGAAGATCACGACCAAGCCGCCTTCCCTCGATCAGATCGAGGTGGCGATCGCCGCGATGCAAGCGGTTGCTCCCGATGGATCACTCGCGATCGGCGATCTCCCCGACGCTCCCATGAACTGATGCAGATACCCGAAGCCCGCTTGAAGGAGATGGAAACCAGGTTCGAAGAAGTCGAGCGTCAGCTCGGCGAGCCTGCACTGGCTCAAAGACCGGACGAGCTTCGTGCTTTGGGCCAGGAACACGCCAACCTCAAGGACACCGTAGAGGCGTGGCGCGAGTACCGCAGGGTCGTCGATGACCTGTCGGAAGCGCGTTCGATGTTGAACGGATCGTCCGGAGAAGAACGCGCTTACGTCGAAGATGAGATCAAGCAGATGGAAGCCAAGATCGACGCCTTGAGCGAACAGATCGTGGGCGCCCTGATACAGAAGGATCCCAACGATGACCGAGATGTGATCGTTGAGATACGCGGAGGAGCGGGCGGTGAAGAGGCAGGTCTCTTCGCAGCCGATCTCTATCGCATGTACACGAGATTCGCTGAGTCCAAGCACTGGAAGGTCGAACCACTTTCGTCGAACGAGACCGGGTCGGGCGGATTGAAAGAAGTCACTTTCGCCGTAAAGGGCAAGGGGGCTTATTCCCGGCTGAAGCATGAGGCCGGAGTTCACCGTGTGCAACGGGTACCTGTCACCGAATCGAGTGGCCGCATCCACACTTCCGCGGCCGCGGTGATAGTGCTGCCCGAAGCCGATGAGGTCGAGGTGGAGATCGATCCCAACGACCTCAAGGTCGATGTCTACCGTTCGAGCGGGCCGGGGGGCCAATCCGTCAACACCACGGATTCTGCGGTTCGGATCAGGCACCTGCCATCGGGGGTGGAGGTCGCCGTTCAGGACGAGAAGTCGCAACTGCAGAACAAGGCGAAGGCGATGCGCATACTTCGTGCGCGACTGCTCCAGGTAAAGCAAGACGAGCAACAGGAGCTGGTCGCCGAAGAGCGCCGGTCCCAGGTGCGATCGGCCGATCGCTCCGAACGGATCCGGACCTACAACTTCCAAGAGAACAGGGTGACCGATCACCGCATCGGCTACACGGTCCATCGTCTCGGCGAGATCCTGGAGGGCGATCTGGACGATCTCATCGATGCGCTTGCGGCCTACTACCGGAATCAAGGTCTGGAGGAGGCTCCCTGAGTTCGTACCGGCAGGTGCTGGAGACGGTCGAAGAGACCCTGCGTCGAGCCGGCACCGGATCGCCTGAGTTCGAGGCGATGTGGATCGTGGAGGCTGCGACGAAACGCCCCCGCTCGGAGCTGTTGCTCGACCCGCAGATCCGCTCAGAGGACGAAGAGGACTGCCACCGGTTTGCCGCCCGTCGTGCGTCGGGGGAGCCCTTGCAATATGTGATCAATCTTGCTGCTTTCCGCGGTGTGCAGCTGACAGTGGGCCCCGGAGTCTTCATCCCCCGGCCGGAGACAGAGCTGGTAGCGGAACGGGCGATGGCGCACTTGCCACACGGGGGCCGGATCGTCGATGTCGGAACGGGAAGTGGTGCGATAGCACTGGCTGTCTCCGAGGAGAGAAGCGATGCGTGTGTCTTCGGAACCGAGTCGTCCCCTGCAGCATTGCCGTGGGCGGAGAAGAATTGTGAGTTGCTCGGAAAGACCGTCGATCTCGTGTTGTGCGATCTGCTCGACGGGCTTCCTCCCGTCCTCGAGGGAGCGTTCGATGTGGTCGTTTCCAACCCTCCCTACATCGACCCCGCTCAGTTGCCGGACATTCCTTCCGAGGTGCGGGATTACGAACCGCACGCAGCGCTCTTTTCAGGCGAGCGCGGTTTGGACGTCACGATCCGGCTCGCAGATGCCGCGTTGCGGTGGTTGAAGCCGAAAGGATGGTTGGTGCTCGAGGTAGGAAGTGACCAAGCGCAGCGGGTGGTGACACTCCTTGGGGCCGCCGGTTACGACAGAGTCGCGGTGAGTTCGGACCTCGCCGGCAGGGATCGGATCGCTGAGGCCCAGAAGCCTTGACGTCCCTGGACGAAGCTGCAGCTGCGCTCCAAGCGGGCGGGCTCGTCGTGCTTCCGACCGACACGGTCTACGGGGTGGCAGCCCTCGTGGATGCTCCGGGTGCGGTGGCTGCGTTGTTCGCCGCTAAGGGGCGGGTGCCGACTAAACCGTTACCTGTGCTGGCGGAAGGGATCGGTTCCCTGAAGTCGGTGGTGACCTTCGATACCAGAGCGGAGGCGATCGCTCATCGTTTCTGGCCCGGCCCCCTCACCATCGTGCTTCCCCGAGCTCCGGGATTCGAGGTCGACCTCGGTGGTGGCGCAAAGGATTCCGTGGCGGTCAGAGTGCCACGCAACGCCGTAACGCTCGAGCTGCTGGGCCGGCTCGGCCCCCTTGCCGTGTCGAGCGCCAATCGATCGGATGAAGAGGCTGCGGTCACCCTGGAAGAGGCGAGGGCCGCGCTGGGCCCGACGGTCGCGGTCTTCGTAGAAGGGGGAACGCTCGAGGGCCGCCCGTCGACGATCGTTTCCCTGATGGGTGAGCTGACGCTGCTCCGCGAGGGCGGGATCCCGTTTGCAGAGATTCAGGGTGTGATGTCGTAGAGCTCTGAGTACTTCGTGCGCAAATGCTCCAGCAACGGCTTCGCCGATACCGGCGCGCCCAGGACCTGCTCCGCGAGCTCTTTGGCCGGGTAGCGGTACGCCTTCGAATGGATGTTTTCACGCAGCCAGCCCAGCAGCCGAGAGGTGTCGCCTTCGCGCAGGTCGTCGTCGAGGTTTCCAAGTTGCTCTTGAGCTTTAGCGAAGAACGCTGCCGAGTAGATCGTGCCGAGGGTGTACGTGGGGAAATAGCCCTGTATCCCGGTGGACCAATGCATGTCCTGCAGCACCCCGTTGGCGTCGCTGTCGGGACGGACGCCGAGATGCTTCTCCATGGCCGCGTCCCATGCATTGGGAAGGTCAGCTACGTCGAGCTCCTCGCGAAACATGGCAAGCTCGAGCTCGAAACGCAGCATGAGGTGAAGGTTGTAGGTGACCTCGTCCGCTGTCACGCGGATGAGGGTGGGCTCGACATGGTTGGCGGCCCGATAGAACTCATCTGGACTCACCATCCCCAGCTGCGCGGGGAAACGCTCCTTCAGGTGGGGGAGCATGAACTCCGTGAACGGACGGCTTCTGCCCACGAGGTTTTCCCACAACCTGGACTGAGACTCATGCATCCCGAGCGAAGGCGTTCGACCGACCGGAAGGTCGAGCAATTCGGTTGGGAGGCCCTGTTCGTACAGCGCGTGCCCGGTCTCATGGATGGTGGCGTAGATGGACATCATCAGATCGTTCTCTTCTGAACGGGTCGTCTGGCGCACATCGCCCGCGCCGATCGTGATCGTGAAGGGATGCGGAGAGGTATCCAATCGGCCGCTGGTGGAGTCGAAGTTCAGGACACCAACGAGCCAGTGGCTAAAAACCTCCTGGGAAGAGGGGTCGTAGCTGTTGCTGAGGAACTCGGCGCGAGGTGAAGAGACACCCACGATCTTCTCCAGGAGTGGCCTGAGGCCCTCCGTGAGCTCGTTGAACATCGCCTCGACGTCGCGAGTCGTCATCTCGGGCTCGTACTCGTCGAGCAGAGCGTCGTAGCGCTCCGTCTCCCATCCGATCGCGTCCGCCTCTTCCTTCTTAAGCCGGATCATCTTTTCGAGGTGAGGCTGCAGCACGGAGAAGTCCGACTGAGGCCGGGCTTCCGTCCACGCCTGGTAAGCGGTTCCACTCAACTCGGCCAGCTCGTGGACCAGCGCGGGGGGGACTTTGGTGGCCCTGTCGTAATCGCGCTTCAAGATGCGGATCGAAGCCGCTTGATCTTCGTCAAGGGAGTCGTCCGACGACAGCTCCTGCAACAGGTCGCCTACTTCAGGGCTGATGAGGTACTGGTGGGCCATGCTCTCCACCGTCGCCATGCTTCGCGCACGCGCTGGGCTTGCGTTGGGCGGCATCAGCGTTGCCTGATCCCAGGACATCAACTTGATCGCTGACGCAAGATCGACCATCTCGCGCAGGTGTGGAACCAGCTTCTCCCATGCCCGACTCATATAACGAGCCTAATCTGTTCTGATGAAAGTGTTGTTTGTGTGCACGGGAAATATGTGCCGGTCCCCGATGGCCGAAGCTCTCTTGCGCCACGAGCTTGAGAGCAGGAGTTGCGATGGCGTGGAGGTGGCCTCGGCAGGCACATGGGCCGCGATCGACGAGCCGCCCACCGACGAAGCCATCCTCGTCTGCCAAACCCACGGCATCGATCTCTCCTCCCACCGCTCGAGGCTGTTGGAGAGGCAGGATATCGAGGAGGCCGATGCAGTAGTCGGGATGACCAATGTTCACCTCCAGGAGGTGGCGTCACTGTCTCCCCACGCGCGTCAAAAGAGCATCTTGCTGAAGGAGATCGCAGAGACGGAGATGCTCCCGGTGTGGCCGGACGCCTCTGCGGAGGAGCGGATGCAGGCGTTGCTGAGCGGACTCAGACCAAGATGGCGGCGGAAGCTCGAGGTAGCAGATCCGATCGGTCGCCCAATGCGTATCTACGAACGCTGCTTTTCCGAATTGCAGGGGGGCGCGGCCCGTTTAGCCGACATCCTCTGCCCAGAGGGGTCTGACCCTTAGGATGCAGGGGTGAGGATCGCCGTGGGCTCCGATCACGCGGGCTACGCGTTGAAGCAGTCGGTGGCGAACCATCTGGCGGAGGCGGGCCACGACGTGATCGATCTCGGCACCGATTCGGAGGCCCCCGTGGACTACCCTTTCTACTGCGCCGCGGTGGGAAGAGCGGTCGTGGGTGGGGATGCCGCGCGGGGCATCGTTCTGGGCGGAAGCGGCCAGGGCGAAGCCATAGCGGCTAATAAGGTGCGCGGCGTGCGAGCCGCCCTCTGCTTGGACGAGCACACCGCCCGGCTGGCGCGGCTCCATAACGATGCCAACGTGCTGTCACTGGGGGGAAGGATCGTGGCGGAGGATTTCGCCTACGCCATCGTGGATGTGTTCTTGGCGACCGGGTTCCAGGGCGGGCGGCATGAGCCGCGTTTGGCCCAGATCGCAGAGATAGAAGCCGAGGAGTGTGAGGGAGGATCATGAGCAATCCTGGGTGGGCGGACTGGCAGGCGGTCGAAAAGGTAGATCCTGAGATCGCCGAAGCGATCCTGGCTGAGGTCCGGCGCGAGAACACCAAGATCGAGTTGATCGCATCGGAGAACTTCTCGTCACCCGCGGTGCTGGCGGCGCTGGGCACGCCGCTTACGAACAAATACGCAGAGGGCTATCCCGGCAAACGTTACTACGGCGGTTGCGAGTACGTGGACGTCGCGGAGAACCTCGCGATCGAGCGTGCCAAAGCTATCTTCGGAGCCGAGCATGTGAACGTCCAGCCGCATGCCGGGGCTCAGGCGAACCTTGCTGCGTTCTTTGCTTTCCTGGACCCCGGTGACACGTTCATGGGTATGGGATTGGCTCAGGGCGGCCACCTGACCCATGGGTCCCCCGTCAACTTCACCGGACGGCTCTTCAACATCGTGTCCTACGGTGTCCGGAAGGACGACGAGCGTATCGACCTGGATGAGGTTCGGGATATCGCTCTTCGGGAGCGCCCAAAGATGATCGTGGCGGGAGCCACCGCCTACTCACGGATCTGGGATTTCGCAGCGTTCCGCGCTATCGCCGACGAGGTCGGAGCCATCTTTGTGGTCGATGCCGCTCACTTCATCGGGTTGGTCGCGGGAGGGGCTCATCCCAATCCGGTGCCCTACGCCGACGTCGTCACCTGCACGACGCATAAGACCCTGCGCGGCCCCCGGGGAGCGATGATCTTGTGCAAAGAAGAGCATGCCAAGGCGATCGATAAGAGCGTGTTCCCAGGTTGGCAGGGGGGGCCGCTGATGCATTCGATAGCTGCCAAGGCGGTTGCCTTCGCGGAAGCGGCCACCGACGAGTTTCGGGAGTATTCACACCAGATCGTCGCGAACGCTCAAACGATGGCGAGGATGCTGACCGGACACGGGCTGCGGATCGTCTCCGGCGGCACGGACAATCACCTCATGCTGGTGGACCTCCGGCCCGTGTCTCTCACCGGCAAGGAGGCCGAGGCCCGTCTCGACGATGTGGGCATCACCGTCAACAAGAACGCCATCCCGTACGACCCGGAGAAACCGTTCATCGCGTCGGGGATCCGGCTCGGCACTCCAGCGGTGACCACGAGCGGCATGAAAACCGATGAGATCGAGCTGGTCGCAGGTCTGATCGCCAGAGTCCTGAGGGACGACTCGGAGAAGACGAAAGCGGAGGTTCGGCGTAGCGTCACCGACCTCACGCAACGGTTCCGGCCCTATCCAGACTTCCGCGGTTAGAAGCACCGTGTTCGTGGAGCTCCGCTCGTGACCCCTTACCTCCTGGTCGGGCTGGTGGCGTTCGCGATCACTTTCGTAACGACACCCATCGTTCGCTGGATGTCGCTGAAGATCGGCGCGGTCGATCATCCGAGCGATCGCAAGGTGCACGCGATGCCCACTCCCACGCTCGGCGGCCTCGCCATCTTCCTGGGAATACTGGGGGCGGGCGCTGCCGCCAACCTGCTGCCCACCTTCAAGATCCAGTTCACGCAGTCCTCCGAGCCCCTCGGTATCGCTGCCGGGGCGGTCATCATCTTCGTGTTGGGCGCGGTCGACGATCTAAGGGACCTCCCCGTCCCCGTGAAGTTGGCCGGACAGATCTTCGCGGCAGGCATCTTGTTCCTTGCCGGCGTCAAGATGCAGTACCTGATGCTGCCGATCCATAACGGCGCCTTCGCGCTCAGCGACGACGTGTCGGTGCTCGTGACCGTCATATGGATCGTGGCGATGATCAACGCGGTGAACCTGGTGGACGGACTGGACGGCCTGGCAGCGGGCATCGTCGCCATCGCATCCTCGGCCTTCTTCGTCTACACCGCGCTGTTGTTCAGGCAGGGTGTCTTGAACCAGGCTTCGTCCGCGCCGTTGATCTCGATCATCCTCGTGGGGGCGACGCTGGGGTTCCTCCGCTACAACTTCTTTCCTGCGAAGGTCTTCATGGGTGATTCCGGATCGATGCCTCTCGGGCTGGTCCTCGGTGCGGCCACCGTGACCGGGATCGGGAAGATCGCACCGGGCCCCCAGCCATCGGCGGCCTTCCTCGCCTACTTTCCTCTGCTCATCCCCCTGTTGGTGATCGCCATTCCGCTGCTCGACGGCGTGTTCGCCGTCATCCGCCGTGCCAGGCGCGGTCAGAGCGTCTTCAACGCCGACAAGGAGCACATCCATCACCGGCTTATGGACCTGGGGCACGGGCATCGTCAGGCAGTGATCGTGATGTACGTATGGTCCGCGCTGGCGGCCGGTGCGGCTCTTGCCTTTACCTTCCTGCACCGGTCCGAGGTCATCTTCGGTCTGCCCGTGGCGGTGGCTGCGATCGTTCTCTACACCCTGTTCCCGGTGCTCACGAAAGCGGTTCAGAACCGCACGGCACCCTGAAGGGCACGCCCGAAAGCCCGTAGAGGGGCTTGTGAAAATTTTCACAAAGTGGCCGCATTTGGGTTAGGATGACCGCCTCCCAAGCCAGCAAAGGGGGCTGTCGCAGGTGGAAAACCGGCCAAAGTACGGGGATCTCGCCTGGCAGGAGGACTTTGGCAGGGGCCTTTCTGTGGCACTGGCCTTCGCCGGGATATTCGTGCTGGGCTGGTTGATCGGGCGGTTCGTGGACCACCGGTTGGGAACCGCCCCCTGGGGCCAGCTGGTGGGGTCGATGCTGGGGTTTGCCCTCAGCTTCGTCACCGTCCTGTACGCGGTTGAAGCCTATTGGGGCGAGGGCGCGGGTACCTCGCATAGAGGGGAGCGGCGGCAGTGATCGAGCTGCAGATGGTCAAGCGCATGGCACGGCGCGGACTGTTGATCGCTCCTTTCGTGGTGATCGCCATGGCCGCTTTCGGAGGAGCCCGTTACGGGTTGTCTGCGGCGGTTGGAATAGCCATGACGCTTCTCAACCTCTGGCTCTCCGGATGGATCATCGGCGGTGTCGCCGAGAGGAACCCTGAGCTTCTATTGCCTGCAGGACTGGCCACCTTCACACTGGGGCTACTGCTTCTCACCGGGGTCGCACTCGGGCTCAGGGCTGCCGACGTCGTTTACTTTCCCGTGACTGGCATCGTTCTGGTCGGCAGCCATCTGCTTCTCGTGTTGTGGGAAGCGGCTGGCGCCTACGGGCACGCCGACGGGAAAACCGCCACCGCCGAGACAAGGAGCTGACGCCTGGTGCAACTGGCCCTGGACCTGAACGTCAACGAAGTTTTCTTTTGGAAGGCCGTTGCTTTCGCCGGCACCCCCTTCGCCATCAACCGAGTCGTCCTTCTTATGATCTTCGCCTCGGTCCTGTGCTTGGCGTTCTTCTTTTTGGGTTCCAGGAAGGGCGCGATCGTTCCCAAGGGTTTCCAAACGCTGGCGGAGACCGGCTATCTATTCGTCCGCAACCAGATAGCCATCGATGTGATCGGTCCCGAAGAAGGTCCAAAGTACGCCAACTATCTCGCCGCCCTCTTCTTCTTCATCTTCTTTGGCAATCTGCTGGAAATCGTGCCCGGAATCAACTTTCCGGTCACTTCCCGGATGGCGATACCCGCCCTGCTCTCCGGTTTGACGTACATCATCTTCAACTTCATCGGGATCAAGAAGCAGGGCTTCCGCCATTACTTTGGAGGCACCCTGTTCCCCCCGGGAGTGCCCAAGGCGATCTACATAATTCTGACCCCTATCGAGCTCTTCTCGGTGTTCATCATCCGGCCTCTGACCCTGGCGGTCCGGTTGCTAGCCAACATGATGGCCGGCCACGTGCTCCTGACGATCTTCTTCATCTTCAGTGCAGATTTCGTCGCCTTCAAACCTTCGCTGCCGCTCGGCCTCATGACCGGAGTCGTAGGGGCGGTGTTGATCGTTTTCGAGTTGCTGGTCATCAGCATCCAGGCCTACATCTTCACGATGCTTACAGCTTTCTACATAGCGGAAGCCATCCACGGTCACGGAGAAGAGGACCCCTCGGTCTCCACCGAGCATGGTTTGTCGGACTCACCGGTTGATGCAGCCGCTCGGGCCGCTGCGTGATCGCAAGACGAGGAATGACATCGTTTTTAGCACCTAAAGACACGGCGGAGACAACGAGAGAACAGACTGAGGAGGAATAGATGAGTGGTGCGGGATTGACGTTGGCTGCAGGGGTCACCGATACCGGTATCAAATCACTGGCGCACGGCTTGGTGTACGGACTGGCCGCCATTGGCCCGGGCGTCGGTATCGGCTTGGTGTTCTCGAGCGCCATCGAGGCGATGGCCCGGCAACCTGAGACGGCCGGGACGACGCGCACGACGATGTTCCTGGGTTTCGCGCTGATCGAGGCGCTGGCCCTGATCGGCTTCGTACTTGCGTTCATCGTCTAGAGGGGAGCTGAAGCAATGACGGAACACCTGTTGCTCCTCGCCGCACCCAAGAAAGGCATCGACCTGATCCTGCCCGCGACTGCCGAATTGGTCTGGGGCGCTATCTGTTTCGCGGCCGTGGCTTTCCTTCTCATCAAGTTCGCCTTCCCGCGCATCAGGGAAACGATCGAAGCGCGGGAGCGGGCGATCCAGGGCAGCCACGAGGAGGCCGAGACGGCGCGTGATGAAGCCAAGAAGCTGCTGGACGACTACAAGAAGCAGCTTGCAGACGCCCGGTCGGAGGCGAACCGCATCATCGAAGAGGGCCGGCAATCCGCCGAGCAGGTTCGCAAGGACCTAGTGGTGAAAGCGCAGAGCGACGCGGACGGCATCGTCGCGCGGGCTCGCGATCAGATCCAGCAGGAGCGGCAACGCACGATCCAGGAGTTGCAGTCCCAGATCGGGGCGATGTCGATCGAGCTCGCCGAGAAAGTGGTGGGGCGCTCGCTGGACGGCTCGACCCAGCGGGAGCTCGTTGATGCATACATCGCCCAGGTGACGTCCATGGGGGGCCCGAACGGAGGCAGCAACGGCGGTGGCTCGAGCTGATGGCGAAAGGCGAGCTGACCAGGGGATATGCGGAAGCGCTCTTCCGCGTGCTCCAAGCCGAGGGCGAGCTCGACAAGGTTGAAGACGAGCTGTTTCGCTTCGGCAAGCTGCTCGAGTCGAACTATGACCTGAAGCAGGCGTTGGCCGATCAAGCAATTCCCCCGGAACAACGCGCGAAGGTGCTCGATACGTTGCTTTCCGACAAGGTGTCCCCCCACACGTTGGGACTTCTCCAATTCATCGTGAATCAGGGCCACGCGCGTCAACTGCCCGAGATCCTTGCCGACCTCAGCGATATTGCCGCTGAGACGCGTAATGAGGCCGTGGCCGAGGTGCGCACCGCGGTGCCACTGGACGAAGAGCAGCGGATCAAGTTGGCGGAAGCCCTTTCTCGGGCGACGGGGAAGAAAGTGCAGATCAAGGCTCTGGTCGACCGCTCGGTTCTTGGTGGGGTCTACGCAAAGATAGGTGACACCGTTATCGACGGCACCGTCAGACGCCGTCTTCAACAGCTAAAGGAGCAGGTGAGGGCATAGTGGCGCAGACAGAGCTTTCGATCGATGCTGCCGAGATCTCCTCGGTATTGCAGCGCTTGATCACCGACTACCAGCCGTCGGTCGAGCGCGAAGAGGTCGGCCGCGTCGAAGAGATCGGCGACGGCATCGCGCGCATCGCGGGGCTCCCCGGCGCCATGGCAAACGAGATGCTGGAGTTTCCGGGGGGGCTGAAAGGCCTCGCGATGAACCTTGAAGAGGACGAGATCGGTTGCATCATCCTCGGCGACGCGTCGCACGTCGAGGAAGGCGCCCCCGTGAAGCAGACGGGGCGCATCCTCTCCATAGGTGTCGGTGATGGATTGCTGGGCAGGGTGGTCAACGCTCTGGGCGAGCCCATCGATGGCAAGGGACCCATCGAGACGTCGGCGGAGCGGCCGCTAGAGATCCAGGCCCCCGGCGTCACCGCGCGCCAGCCGGTGAAGGAACCGTTGCAAACGGGCATCAAGGCGATCGACGCTATGACTCCCATCGGCCGCGGTCAGCGTGAGCTGATCATCGGCGACCGTCAGACCGGGAAGACCGCGATCGCTATCGACGCAATCATCAATCAACGCGACCTATGGGGGACGGACCAGCAGGTCAAGTGCATCTACGTCGCGATCGGGCAGAAGGCGTCGACGGTGTCAGAAGTGGTCGCCGCGCTCGATCATTACGGCGCCCTGAAGTACACGGTCGTTGTCAACTCCGCGGCGTCCGATCCTGCTCCGTTCCAGTACCTCGCTCCCTATTCGGGATGTGCGATGGGACAGCATTGGATGGAGAACGGCGAGCACGCCCTCGTCGTCTACGACGACCTCAGCAAGCAGGCGATCGCCTACCGGCAGCTTTCCCTCCTTTTGCGCAGGCCCCCGGGCCGGGAGGCTTATCCGGGCGACGTCTTCTACCTGCACTCGCGCCTGCTCGAGCGCGCGGCCAAGCTCTCGGACGAGAACGGTGGGGGCTCTCTCACGGCGCTTCCGATCATCGAAACCAAAGGTGGGGACGTGTCCGCATACATCCCGACCAACGTCATCTCGATCACCGACGGCCAGATCTTCCTGGAATCCGATCTGTTCTTCTCGGGCGTGCGTCCTGCGATCAACGTGGGCATCTCGGTCTCCCGCGTGGGCGGCAACGCGCAGACCAAAGCGATGAAGCAGGTAACGGGGACGCTCCGGTTGGACCTGGCGCAGTTCCGGGAGCTCGAAGCCTTCGCCGAATTCGGCTCGGACCTCGACAAAGCATCTCAAGCACAGCTCGACCGCGGTGTCCGCTTAGTGGAGATCCTCAAGCAGAAGCAATACTCCCCCTACTCCGCCCAGGACGAGGTGCTGTCGATCTGGGCGGCCACCAACGGCTATGTCGACGACCTTCCGATCGACAAGGTGCAGCAGTTCGAGCACGAGATGCTGGAAAACCTGGACTCGCGTCATCCCGAGATCGCCGAAGCGATCGGTACGACAGGAAAGCTCGAAAATGACACGATCGAGAAGTTGAAGGCGGCGCTCGACGAGTTCAAGTCGACCTTCACCGCGAACACCGCCACGGTGGACACCGTGGCCGCTCAGGAAGGTGTACCGGAGCCGTCCGCGGCCCCCGCGGCAGAAGCCGGCGACGCCGGCGCAGGGCCCGCCGCCGGCAACGAGGCCAGCGGCAACGAGGAGCAGCCGCAGCGCTCAAGTGGCGGCGGGGGAGAGGCCGGTGCCGCGACGCCCTCCGACACCCAGCAGCTGAGCGGCAGCACCGGGCCCGGGGAGTAGTACCACTTGGCCGGACAGCTCCGTGTCATCAAGCGCAGGATCACCTCGGTCCAATCGACCCAGAAGATCACGCGGGCGATGGAGCTCATATCTTCTTCCCGCATCATCAAGGCGCAGCAGCGCGTTAGGGCAGCTCATCCCTATGCAGAAGCCATGCGCCGAGTGATGACCTCGGTGGCCGAGAACGCAACGAATGTAGACCACCCTTTGCTGAAGGAAAGGGATCAGGTGCGGGCCGTCGGGCACATCGTGATCACGTCAGATCGCGGGCTTGCCGGTGCCTATAACTCCAACGTGATTCGGGCCGCCGAGCGAGATATGAGCGACCACGGCAAGGAGACAAAGCTTTTCCTCGTCGGAAAGAAAGCAGTCTCCTACTTCAAATTCAGGGGCTACGACTTCGAAGACTCGTGGATCGGGGTATCAGACCAGCCGAGCATCGAGGACGCGCGGAAGATTGCGGGTGCGGCCACGAAGGCATTCGTTGACGGACAGATCGATCAGGTGAGGCTGGCCTATACGAGGTTCGAATCCGCGTTGATCCAGCGCCCTACCATCACACAGGTGCTTCCCCTGCCCCGCGAAGAGCTCGAGCGGGACGACCGCGACCTGGAAACGGGGCCCCGAGCCTCGTACATATTCGAGCCGGAACCCGAGGAGATCCTGGACTATCTGCTGCCGCGCTACGTGGAGGCGGCGGTCCTACAGGGGATGCTCGAGGCGAGTGCGTCCGAGCATGCCGCCCGACGCCGGGCCATGAAAGCAGCAACCGACAATGCCGACGAGCTGATCCACGACCTCACCAGGGTCTACAACCAGGCCCGTCAGGCAGAGATCACGACCGAGATCATGGAGGTCGTGGGCGGGGCAGAGGCTCTCACTACGGCGTCGGACGAGGAAGGCGACACTGGGTTCGCGAAGGTGCCTGCGTCTGTATCGGAAGCCGCGCGGTGATCCGTCACGTGAACTCGAACTGAGCTAGGGAAGGAGCACCATGGCTATCACGGAAGAACTCTTGGACACGGGGGGACTAAAAACTAGTGAGGGACGGATCCTCACGGTCACTGGCCCCGTGATCGAGGTCGAGTTCCCGCCGGATGCGCTTCCGGAGATCAACTACGCGCTGAAGGTCGACCGCACGGTCGAGGGCAACACCGACACCATTACCGCCGAGGTTTCCCAACACGTTGGAGACTCGGTGGTGAAGGCCATCTGCATGAAGCAGACCGACGGCTTGGTCAGAGGGACCACCGTGCTGAACACGGGGGCCCCCATCACCGTTCCGGTGGGCCCTCCCACGCTCGGACACGTCTATAACGTCCTCGGCGACCCGGTCGACGGTTCGACGGTCGCCGATGACGTGGAGAGGTGGTCGATCCACCGGCAACCTCCCAGGTTTGAGGACCTCGAGCCGAAGACCGAGATGTTCGAGACCGGTATCAAGGTCATCGATCTCCTCGAGCCCTACGTGCAGGGCGGGAAGATCGGCATGTTCGGCGGGGCAGGGGTCGGTAAAACCGTGGTCATCCAGGAGATGATCTACCGCGTCGCGGAGCAGCACGGTGGTGTTTCGGTCTTCGCCGGAGTAGGCGAGCGCACCCGCGAGGGCAACGACCTGTGGCTGGAGATGAAGGAGTCCGGAGTCCTCGGCAAGACGGCCCTCGTCTACGGGCAGATGGACGAGCCTCCCGGTGTCCGGCTACGGGTCGCGCTCAGTGCGCTCACCATGGCCGAATATTTCCGCGACGTCGAGCACCAGGACGTGCTCCTGTTCATCGACAACATCTTCCGTTTCGTACAAGCAGGCTCAGAGGTGTCCACGCTGCTCGGCCGCATGCCGAGCGCGGTGGGATACCAGCCGACGCTCTCGGAAGAGATGGGAGAGCTGCAGGAGCGCATCACCTCGACCAAGGGGCGTTCGATCACTTCGCTGCAGGCGATCTACGTTCCCGCAGACGACATCACCGACCCCGCCCCCCACACGGCCTTCGCCCACCTCGACGCCACCACGGTGCTATCGCGACAGATCTCCGCCCTGGGGATCTTTCCTGCAGTTGACCCCCTCGACTCCACTTCGCGCATCCTCGACGCGCGCTACCTGGGCGAAGAGCATTACGGAGTGGCGCTGACGGTGCAACGGATCCTGCAGCGGTACACGGACCTGCAAGACATCATCGCGATCCTTGGCATCGACGAGCTGTCGGAGGAGGACAGGATCACGGTTCAGCGCGCCCGCAAGATCCAGCGGTTCCTGTCGCAGCCGATGTTCGTGGCCGAGCAATTCACCGGCGTGCCGGGCAAGTACGTCCCCCTGGAGGAGACGATCCAGTCGTTCAAGGCTCTCGCGGAGGGCGAGTACGACCACCTTCCGGAGCAGGCGTTCTTCCTCGTAGGAGGTATCGAGGAGGCCGAAGCCAAGGCCAAAGAGATGTCGAAATGACGATCGCGGCGGGGGCCTGCTGATGGATGTAAGCATCGTCTCTCCAGAGGAAGAGGTGTGGCACGGCGACGGCGATATGGTGATCGCCCGTTCGCCCGAGGGCGAGTTCGCGATCATGAACGGCCACATCCCTTTTCTCGCGGCGCTGGTGCCCTGGCGGGTGACCGTTGTGTCCGGGGGGAGCCGTGAGACATTCTTCGTCCCCGGCGGCTTCCTGGAGGCATCCCGTTCCGGTGACGCCTACCATGTCATCGTCCTGGCGGACGATGCGGAACCCATCTCGGACGACATCGCCGAGGTGCAGAAGCGGGCGGCCGACGTGAGAGCCTCAGAGGAAGACGACGGATAGCCAAGAACCGCGATCGGAGCTGCGCAACCGCGTGTTCTGTTCGACTTGCGGAGTCGCTGCTCCTCGCCGCCGTGGATTGCTTCCGTTGGGGTGGCAGGAGATGCCGGATCGGGAGAACAGGCTCGTGGCCCTCTGCCCGGATTGCTTGCGACGCAACCTGTGGTTGATCGAGGCGCGACTCGAGATAGGTGAGGACTGGGCCTAACGGCCCGCGGGAGCATCCCGGCCGCTGAAGGCTGTGGAAGCTGCAGCCCGGCGATGGACTTCGAGGCCCTCACGCTGTTGCTGGGCGCGGCTCTCTAGGGCGCCGAAGTCAAAGCTCTGCAGCCGCGCATCGCTGTCCTGGAGTCCTTTGAGACTGATCCACAGCGACTTCTTGCCCTCCACGCCCGCACACAGCCCCTCTAGCTCCACCAGACGGCTGAGATCCGAATAACCGCGCAGTTGGCCGTTGAGCTTCAACCGGCCGGCCTTCTCGGACAGCCAACCAGCACCCATCTTCAATCTGTCGGGTTGAGCGCCGACGCTGTCGATAACGCTTTCGAGCGTGCGTCGATCCTCGTCCACCTCGGACAGGAGGCCTGACAGGAATGTCCCAAGCTCAGTTTCCCTGTTGCTGGAGAGAGACCGCTTCGCGAGCTCCTGACCGATCACTGCACCCGCAAGGTGGTCGGCGAGATAGATGTTGAGCAACTTTTGTCTTGTCATAGCTCGGTGATTCCCTCCTTGGCGGACGGTCAATCATCGAATGTTTCGTTGAAAGTTTGTTTGTTTGTGGCTATAAAGGGAAGCGCACCTGTTTGAGGAGGCACTCAACCGAAAGGGGAGTCATGGCGGACGACACGGGATTGATCGATCCGACTCGCTATCCACCCGAGGGCATGGATGAGGGTGATGCTGGAGTCGGTGGAGCCGGCTCCGACGAACCCACCTTCACGACGCCACGCGTCATAGACACTGGGACCTCTCGGAGTGGGTCTGACATCTTCGGTAGCGAATCAGGATTGTCCACGCGTAGCCCGGTTCGCAGAACTCGCAAGAAGAGCACCACCCGCAAGAAATCAACCAGAAAGACCGCGTCGACGGCTACACCAAGCACCCGCAAGTCTTCTTCGTCACGGAAAAAGTCGACGGGCCGGAAGAGCACCGGTACCCGCAAAACGACGGGGCGTAAGACTACGGGTCGGAAGACCACAGGCACGCGGCGTAAGACCACCGCCCGCAAGACCACAGGCACGCGGCGCAAGACCACCGCCCGCAAGACCACAGGCACGCGGCGCAAGACCACCGCCCGCAAGACCACAGGCACGCGGCGCAAGTCCACCGCCCGCAAGTCCACGGGCACGCGGCGCAAGACCACCGCCCGCAACTCCACAGG
>JAXDJO010000062.1:0-8102 GCA_034667525.1 Actinomycetota bacterium | reverse complement strand
GTTGGTGCATATCGATGTGTTCGGGTGACACCGAAAACAGACGTTGACTGGGGGAAACCGCGCGTTTGCCTTGGTCAGGGATTCACATTGGAAATTTTGCCAAGGTGAGGATCCAGTTCGAATCTGGTCGCCCGCTCGAAGCGAAAAGGCAGGTCAGCGCCCGGTTTTCAGCCGAGACCGAAGTCCGTACTGAGTCGAGAATCGGCTACTGGTCCACATTTGGTCCACATCACTAACGCACAAGATTTCGTGAGTAGGGGCGAGAGAACGGCAGGAGATGAAAAGAGACAGCGGGGATTGCGACGGCAAAGTCATCGAAGTCTTCCGTCATCCGTGAAGTGATCTGGCCTATAACCATCAGGAAGTTCATCTGTGCCGATGCGTAGCTGTCAGCGTCCTCTCCCTTGACCTCCACCACCAGACTGCGGACGTCCTTGACCACGATGAGATCCAACCAGGGAGCACCGACGACCGTCTCGGGCTTACCTCCTCCGAGCTCGAGCCCGTCCTCTCACACATTAGGAGACACATGCCACTGACTAACGACCGGCGAAACTTATAGCGAACCCGATCGTGAGGGGTACCAAAACGCGATGCATCCTCCGACGAACGGTCCCTAGATGCGTCGATGCTGTTCTCCCTCCTCTATATGGTTCTCCGCTTCGGCCTCCGGCTGGCTCCGGCGGGTGAGGCGCGGGACCGAGAAGCCGAGATCCTGGTCCTCCGCCACCAAGTAAAGATTCTGCAGCGCCAGGCCCCTCGGCCCAAGCTTTCGCGCTTCGAGAACCTCTTCCTCGCGGCCGCATCTCGCATCCTTCCCAAGGAGCGGTGGTCGAGCTTCGTCGTCACCCCGGCGACTTTGCTCCGCTGGCATCGTGACCTAGTCCGTCGCAAGTGGACCTGCAAGCCGAAGCGAACGCGCCGGCTCTCGATCCCCTGGTGCGGGAGCTTGTGATCCGGATGGCCAAGGAGAATCCTCGCTGGGCTAGATGAGGATCTAAGGAGAGTTCGGCAAACTGGGTGTCCGGGTGGAAGCGAGCACGATCACGCGGCTGCTTCTTCGTGAAGGGCTGGGATCTGCACTGAGAAGGGACCGTCCACCCCCCGTCTCGGGCCTCCCCACGAGTCGTACTAACCAAATCGCGTTCCGCAGGTTGCAACGATCAAGCCGGTGTAAATACCTATAGACGAGGCTCAAACGGTGCAATCGCTGGTGTAACTTTCTCCCATAGTCTTGCCTACTCCGGGGGAGTCAACCATGCGTCTCAAGGTGACAGCACTGGCGGTATCTGTTGTTGCTTTGGTGTTGGTTCCAACCCTTTCTCACGCACTCCCCGCATGTGGATCGTGGAGCATCGTCTCTAGCCCCAACGTGGACCCAACCCTCAACGACAACGAGCTTAATGACGTGACCGCGATCTCTTCCTCGAACGCGTGGGCAGTGGGAAGGTATTCCAACGCGGAGAGCCCCGCTCCTGAATCCACGCTGGTCGAGCATTGGGACGGCACCGCCTGGAAGGTCGTGACCACCCCAAACGCCACTGACTCTGTTGACGGTGTAAGCGAGAACAGGGGCAACCGGTTGAACGCCGTCACGGCGATCAGCGGGAACAACATCTGGGCAGTCGGCGCGCATGGGACCTTCACGGACGATCCCGTCAGCTCAGAGACCTTGGTGGAGCATTGGGATGGGACGGCCTGGAAGATCATTGATAGTCCCAACCCCGACACATCGGGGAATGAATTGAATGCCATCGTTGCTCTTTCGGCTTCGAACATCTGGGCGGTTGGTTCCTACGTTGATAGTTCCACTGGTGCAGACCGTCCGCTGGCGATACATTGGAACGGCAGCGCATGGCAGGGCTTTTGGGTGCCCGGTCACGGGACCTCTAGCCGGCTTTTTGGAATTGCCAAGATACCGGGTACTTCACAGCTATGGGCGGTGGGGGAGTACGAGAAAGTTGATGCAGTGACAGGCGCGCGGACAGGGGGCGCCCTCATCGAGAAGTTTAGTGATAAAGGCTGGACCGGCGCAGCATTCACAACGGGGTGGCAGAGACTGAACAGCGTTACTGCGATCTCGTCCTCCAGCGCGTTCGCGGTCGGAAACTCCGTCATGCGCTGGAACGGAACCTCCTGGAACCTAGTGGCTGACGCTGTTCCTGCGAACGGCGGATACGAGGTCGAACTCGAATCGGTTACTCGCGCGCCAAATGGCAACTTGTGGGCAGCGGGATGGCGCAATGTGCCCGAAACCCTGAGCTATTCCACCCTGATAGAGAGGTGGGACGGTACGACATGGTCGGTGGTGCCGAGCGCAGACAGAGGTCGTAGCTTCCTGGAGGGAATCGCTAAGGTCCCCAAGTCGACTCGCGTTTGGTCGGTCGGATACAGCTCAGATTTCAGTCCTCACCACACTTTGATCGAGACTTACTGTTAGAAGGACCCACCGTCCCTGAACGGGCTGCAGACGGATTGCCGACTGCGCGCTGAGCGCGCCCTGTTTGGGGCCCCACCTTGTGTCAAAATGGCTGATCTGCTCTCAGCCTCAGGGCGAGTGCACTGCGAGCCACACTGCGTTGGTCCTCTACCTCGACGCCCACGGGACTTAGCCTGCTCGGGAGCTGCGAGTGACCGAGGACCCTGTCGTCGGTCGCGCTGACGCAGGCGACCGTGCCGTCGTTAGCGTTGGTCACATATGCGACTTCCGCTCGGTATAGGCCGACAGCCGAAGCAAGAACACCGAGCAGCCCGACGCCGATGAACCAATCAAGCGACGGCACCCGCCCCAGCATCGCCCTCGACACTATCGCTAGATCTTGAGCGGCGATCTGTCCGATGTGCTCACGATGGACGCGCTAAGTAGATCGAGCTTCTACGAGGTCCTTGAGCGTTCCAAAGTCTTGCTGCCAGTGGTGTTCCGCCTGGCGACCTACCAAGGGCTCGGCCAGCTTAAAGAACCCACCAGGCTGACCTTCTCCGCTTACCGTGATGCTGGTCGTTCCGGGGGTAGGAGATTCCAACGTCTGCGTCATCTTGACCGGGATCGGGCCCGACACCACCGTTAACTCGTGTGACCTATTGGGTTCGTAAGCTGTGACCTCGACTGTCGATTCGAGACGGCGACCTAGAATTTGCGCACTCTTCTATCCTCGTTCCCACCTTCACTGGTCCAGGCGTTATCACGAAGTGGTTTATCCGGCAGCTTCCTGTCGATCGGTAGGCGACGGACCCACTACGCCCCTCTTTCATCTGGTCCTGGTGCTGGCTGCAACATCTGGCGCCTGCCGCGGCCAACTCCTGGCTCTGCAATGGAAGGATGTCGACTTGGAGCATGGGAGCCTGTCGTTCCAGCGCGCCTTCGTCGAAGGGAAAAACGATCCCGTTCTTGTCCCTACCAAGACCCGCCGCTGTCATCGGGCTGCCTGGACGACCGGACCGGACACGTTCGAATTGGAGTTGGGTAATGAGATTGCCTACAGCGCGTCGCTTTGGACCCGGACACGATTACTGGGGGTCTGGCTCTTACGACCTCGTCGGGGGCCTGGGAGACGACACCATCAACGGCCAGGACGGCATTTCCGGTAACCACACTGTTGATGGTGGAGATGGAACCGACGCGTGCACGTTCGATCCGGGCGACATAGTTCTGAACTGTCCTTAGGTTACTGGAGTTCGCGGCTCGAACGAGCTGAGGACTAGGTCACAGCCTCGATCGAATAGTCATCTTTACGGAGGCTTTCGTCAGTCTGGCGCTGACCACCCTGCCTCCCAAACGCCAATTTTCATGTCGCGAATGGCGGAATCGACTCCTGGCTCGCAGTAAGGTCGATGGGCAGCTGGAAATAACTGGCAGCTGCCACAGCTTTAGGGGGATATCAAAGTGCGTCGCGGAAGCAGCCGCAGCCTTTTGGATCAGTTGAGATCCATTGCTTTGGGTGATGGACGTTCGTTCGGGACCACGTTCATTGTATTGACCACGCTCCTGCTTGTGCTTCTGACTCCCTTGGAGCAGCCGACCTTGAGCCTTGCTCAAGCGCACATTCAAAACGGATCTGCCGACCCTTCCCTTGGCGCATCCGGCTCGCGGCTTAAGTCGACATTTGATGGCTCGACCGTTCTCGTTCGTATCTCAAACGCAGCTCGCAACCGAACGAGCCAGATCCTCGACGCACATGGGCTAAGTGGGGCAGCCCCGATAGGTGAGACGGGCTTCGTCGCGGTAAGTACTCAAGGGCAGCCGGCAGGTGAAGTCGTCAAACGATTGAGACAAGACCCTGCTGTCACCAGCGTGCAACTTGATTATGAACGTCAAGCTTCTCGAACACCCAACGATCCCTATTATGGCCTGACGAATCCGATTTCTCAGCGTCCCTACATGAACCTCATCCGGATGGGCAAGGCCTGGAACATTTCACGGGGGTCGAAGCACTACAAGATAGCGGTCCTTGATACGGGTGTCGCGCCCATCGAGGACCTCTCTGGTCGGCTGTTGCCGGGCTACAACTTCATCAGTCGCAACTCCGATACGCACGATATCAACGGTCATGGAACGGTGGTCGCCGGGATAGCAGCTGCAGCCACGAACAACGGTCGCGACATCGCCGGGGTTGCGTGGCACGCCCGCATCATTCCAGTTCTTGTCCTGAACAGTCAGGGCATAGGCACGGACACCAACATCGCCCGAGGAATCACCTGGGCGACCGATCATGGAGCGAACGTCATCAACATGTCTCTGGGTGGGCCGGCAAAAAGCCCGGTCCTTCGCGCCGCGATCGCATACGCGCATCGGAAAGGTGTCGTCTTAGTCGCAGCCGCAGGCAATGAGGGGAGCGCTGTTCGACAGTATCCGGCTGCCTATCGGCCGGTCGTAGCGGTGACAGCGGTCGGAGGCGACGTGACCAACGAGACGATGGGTCAGTTTGCGTGGTTCTCCAACTACGGTTCCTGGGTTGACATAGCCGCCCCCGGCACCGAGATCCTTGGCACAACTCCCGTGGGCGTCCAAGCGATCCCCGCAGGCACGTCGCTTGCTGCGCCGTTTGTAGCGGGGGCCGTCGTGCTAATGGAATCGCATCACCCGGGATGGTCTTCAGGGCGGATAGTTCGCTATCTGGAGTCGCGCGCAAAAGATATGGGCCCTCCAGGGATCGACCCTTACTACGGACACGGACTCCTGGATACCTACGCCGCGCTCGGCGGACCGAAACAACCGCAAGAGTCGTTCTTGCCTGAGTACTTGGTCGGCGAACCAGCCGATACCCCCCAACGAGCCATCCCGATCGCGTCCTCGGGGAGCGGATTGATTTATCCGGAGGGGGACGTCGACTGGTTCTCGACCGAGGCCTCATCCGGAACGTTGTCATTCACCGTGACGCCGCCTCGATTCAGGTCCAGTATCACCAGTGGTGATGCCGTTAGAACCGGCGAGATGGTCGCGAACATCTCCGTTTATGGCCCGGACCTGAACCTACTTGGGCACCGTTACGGGATGGTCTTGAACAACTTGTCGACCATCACGGTTCCAGTCACTAAGTCAGGTCCCTATTACATCCGCGTCAGCAACCTGCTCGGCTCCCGAGGTCCTATCAGTGACGGCCCGTACTCGGTAACGGTTGCACGCTCGTCGGCCGAGACTCCTCCTGTCTTCGACTACGCGAAGTCGTATCGCTCTCCTGGGACCACTTCGACCGTCTTGGCAGACGTAACCGGTGATCACCACCCCGAGTTGTTAGTAGCTACCATTTACGGCCTTCATGGGGGGCTGACCCCGCACGTGTTGGTCTTTGCGAATGGGTCGCGAACACGCTCCAGCAACCTTCTTGGACGGTTCGCACCAAACCACTACCTGGCACTGGCGGCGGGCGACCTCAACGGCGACGGGAGGCGTGACGTCGCAGTGACCAATGGTTCCGAGATCCGGATCTTCTACCGAACGGCCCATGGTCTTTCGGCCCCCGCCTCGGTCCCCATTCCCGATGTTGGTGCCGAAGGCGATTCGACGGTCGGGATCGACGACATGAACAATGATGGCCGCAATGACCTGATCATTGAAGCACCGGGGACCAACATCTATGTCCTGATCCAATCCGCCCATGGTTTTAGCCCCCAACTCGTTGGTGAAGGTCAGAGCTTCAAAACGGCGGACGTGACCGGAGATGGGCGAACCGACATCGTCTCGTTTCTCAATCCCGATTCCACCCGAGACTTCGCGAGCATCGTTGTTTTCGTCCAACAGCCTGATGGGACCTTCGTCAAGAGTGAGCTGCCGGTTGGATCGGCCCCTTCTCTTCGCCTTTCTGACATCGGCGTCGGCGATCTGACGGGCGACGGTCGGATCGATGTCGCTGCTAGTGCTCAGATCAACTCGACCGATTCCGGCGCTCTGCTGGTGTTCGGTCAAAATCAGAATGGCTCTCTATCCAGCCCCGAGAGCTACCCCGTGGACCGAAACATCGGCGGCATGGATGTTAAAGACGTCAACGGGGATGGCCGACCCGACGTGGTCGCGACCGACACGGAGGCGGCCGATGTCTTGCTGCAACGATCGGACGGCACACTGGGAGGCGCAGTCGATTACATCTCAGCGCTCCAGCTAGCCCAACCAAATGGCGAGCCGTTGGTCCGCGATCTCAATGGGGACGGTTTGGCCGACATCCTGACACCGGTCACTACCGGTCTAGAAGTGCTCACCGCCCCGAGTGGCTCGGCTTTGGCACGAGACACGAACCCTGTCGAGCTTGCTACGGGGGTCTCGCGCCGAGTTGCCCCATCGATGCTCGTGGTTCCCAGCTTTTCACGGTCTTCGATCTCCGGAGGTACCGTCCGCCTGATAGATGCAGATAGGGGAAGAGATGTTCACGGCACCCGTTCGTACGATCCGTCGACGGGCAAGCTCACCTTCCATCCCGCTTCTATCCTTTCTCCTTCAACGCCTTATGTATTTCTGGTGCATGGTTTGAGGGACGCGCGGGGAAAACGGCTCCAAGACCGGATGACCGTGCGATTCACAACCGGGCCCTGACGGCCTAACTCTGCACTAGAGACAGTCTCGGACTGGCCGGGACAGGCCTGACAGCCTGAGCGAAGCGACCAGCACCCCTGCCCCATCTCAAGGGCTAGGGAAACGTCGGCGGGGCTAGTGCCTTGCTCCTCTGTCGACTTGATACCTCAGACCGTGGTAGGCCCGGCAGCTCGTCGAGCAGCGTGGTTGGGGTTGGGATCGATTCGGTAATTGTCTTTTGCGGCTTGTACAGCAGGATCCCGGACATAGAGGCTAAGGAGCCCCCAAAGTAGGCGACATACAGACCAAACCCCCGACAGTGATAGACCCGAAAGCATTTGAACGGGCAGCAATTACAGCCGACTGAACATAGAGGATGTAATACAGCGCCAATAGCCCTGCTCCTGCGCCGATGACGATTACTGCCCACATTGCTATCTTGCGGTCTTGCGGGCCACGTTGCCTGTGAGGTAGATCCCGGCAAGGGTGGCGATTAGCAGACCGCAAGCGAGCGTGATCTTTCCATCTCCCGCCGTCCCCGCCACGCTGAAACTGCCAAAGATCGTGTTTGCCGGGGCCCACGGCAAGATGGAGCCCAGCATGATGAGCAAACCTGCGGCCAAGACTCCCCAGGGTGCTAACTCCTCGGTGCTCATAGGTATCGGTGCCGCTGGCTTGTTCGCCATCCTGGGTGGTTCCTACTAGTTGGCTGTCTCTGCCCCGTCGGCAGCTAGCGCCTCGTCTTGAGGTGTGGATCTCTGCCGCGTGAAGAAGATCCCGCTACCGACTATCAGCCGGCAGGCGGGCTGGTCGGTCCAGTTGGCGACGATCAGGTTCAGGAAGTCTTCGTGCACTCCATGATGCTGTGGGAGTGGGAGACGAATCTGTTGAATCTCGCTGCGGCCTCATGGGAGCGAGATGGGAGCCACTCATCGAGAAACAGCAGTAAACGCTGAACACCGATGAGCGACTGGTCTTCCCCCGGTTTCATGCGAGTTTCGTTATTGGATTCCTGTGTCACCTGAACAAGGAGCACAGGGATGGGGAGACGGGTTAACCACCGGAGTTCCGCCGCAAGGTCCTCGACCTGATCGATGCC
>JAXDJO010000061.1:0-88101 GCA_034667525.1 Actinomycetota bacterium | reverse complement strand
CTCTCGTACAGCTCAGGGTCCAAGGTCTTAAGCGAACCGACGGCCTCTCCCAACGGGATACGAACGATGGCGGTGCCTTGGAGCGCGACCATCTTGCCGTAGTCGGCTTCTTCGGCAGCATCGATCGCGGCAATGCCGAAGCGCGTCGCCAGCACGCGATCGAAGGCGCTGGGTGTGCCGCCCCGTTGGATGTGTCCCAGTATCGTCGCGCGCGTTTCGA
Organism: Actinomycetota bacterium; assembly: GCA_034667525.1. Lineage (GTDB taxonomy): Bacteria > Actinomycetota > CADDZG01 > CADDZG01 > WHSQ01 > DATAPE01. The sequence goes on along the minus strand of JAXDJO010000061.1, from coordinate 87,881 downwards.
AGCCGGTCCGATGCTCGATCTCTCCAGCAAGAGCAACGCCCAGGCCACCAAGACGGACATGACCGAACGAATCCGTCTCCTCTTTCTGCAGAGTCTCGAGCCCGTCGATCGGCCTGGCCCCCTCTGCGACCACGACGATCGAGAAGTATCGCCCCTGCTGGTGACGGTGCTTCAGGTGCTCACACACCTCCTCGATGTCGAAGGGCCGTTCCGGTACGAGGATGGCGTGAGCTCCTCCTGCAATGCCCGAATAGGTAGCGATCCATCCGGTGTGACGGCCCATCACTTCGAGAACCATCACGCGGTGGTGTGATTCGGCCGTCGTGTGGAGACGATCGATGGCATCGGTACAGATCTGAGCCGCGGTATTGAAACCAAAGGTGAAGTCGGTTCCGCTGAGATCGTTGTCGATCGTCTTCGGAACCCCAACCACGTTCACGGCTTCCGCGGTGAGTTTGTCGGCGACGCCCAGGGTGTCCTCGCCCCCTACCGCGATCAGGCAATCGATCCGTTCCGTTCGAAGGCTCTCCTTGACCTGATCAAGACCACCCTCCACGGTGAAGGGATTCGTCCGAGAGGAGCCAAGGATCGTGCCCCCGCGCGGCAGGATGCCGGAGGTGTTGTCGGGAGTCAGGTGGATATGCCGGTTCTCGAGAACGCCGCGCCAGCCATCCCTGAAGCCCACGATCGCATGCCCGTAGCGGTTTACCCCCTTACGAACCACCGCCCGAATGACCGCGTTCAACCCAGGGCAATCCCCCCCGCCGGTCAATATCCCGATACGCCCCATCCCACCTCCCCGATTCTTTGCGAGCTTAGCCACCATCGCGCCCCATCGGTTTTTAGTAAAAATCACTCCGGTCCCCTCGAGGAAGGCTCGGATTGTCTCAACTCATCCTGTCGATCGATGCTGGCACCACCGGTATCGCAGTGCTCGTCGTCGACGAGACGGGCGAAGTCCGGGCGCGGGCGTACGCCGAGTTGACCCAGCACTATCCCCGCCCCGGGTGGGTGGAGCACGACCCGCAGGAGATCTGGAACACCACCCGCGGCCTGATGGGGCAAGCGGTGGACGAAGCGGGTGCCGCGGCTAAGGATGTCGCAACGATCGGAATCACGAACCAGCGCGAGACGACGGTGCTATGGGAACGCAGCTCCGGTGCGCCGCTAGCGCCGGCGATCGTGTGGCAGGACCGCCGCACCGCGGCGATCTGCGAACGACTCATTGACGAGGGCCTGGAGGACGAGGTTCGGGCTCGGACCGGTCTGTTGCTAGATCCCTACTTCTCCGGAACGAAGTTGATCTGGTATCTCGAGAACATCGATGGCGCTCGCGCGCGCGCCGAGGCGGGCGAGTTGGCGTTCGGGACGGTCGATAGCTGGCTACTCTGGAACCTCACCGGGGGCCGGATGCACGCGACCGAGCCGTCGAACGCCTCCCGAACGCTTCTCTATTCGCTCGAAGGCGGCGACTGGGATCCCTACTTGCTCGACCGGTTGGCGATCCCGCCGGGCCTTCTTCCCGAGATCCATGCCACGAGCGGACGGTTCGGCACCACCGACGTACTCGGAGCCCCCATCCCAATCTCCGGGATCGCCGGCGATCAACAAGCCGCGTTGTTCGGACAGGCCTGCTTCGACGACGGCATGGTCAAGAACACCTATGGAACCGGCTCATTCGTTTTGATGAACACGGGAGGACGCATCGCTCGCTCGCAGCACCGCTTGTTATCGAGCGCGGCGTGGGATCTGGGAGAGGGACCGCGCTATGTCCTCGAAGGCAGCATCTTCGTTACCGGCGGAGCGATCCAATGGCTTCGCGACGGACTGGGGATCATCTCTGCGGCAGCCGAGACCGGGCCTCTAGCGGCATCCGTTCCCGATTCAGGAGGGACCTACCTCGTTCCCGCGTTCGCCGGTCTCGGCGCCCCGCATTGGGACCCCTATGCGCGCGGAGCGTTCCTGGGAATCACCGGCGGAACAACCAGGGGGCATCTGGCGCGGGCCGTCGTCGACGCGATGGCCTTCCAGACGAGAGACGTCATCGAGGCGATGACCTCGGATTCCGGGGTCGGTCTGACCGAGTTGCGGGTCGACGGCGGGGCCAGCGTCATGGACCTGCTATGTCAGGTCCAGGCGGACCAGCTCGGCGTGTTGGTGCGCAGACCTTCAAATCTCGACACCACCGCTCTAGGCGCGGCGTATCTGGCGGGCCTGGCGGAGGCGGTCTGGTCGTCGGAGGCCGAGATCGGTTCGCTGTGGCGGATCGGCGCCGAGTTCGAGCCGCGCGGCCCCCGGGACCAGATCGAGACGGCCTATGCGGGATGGAAGAAAGCCTTGCGGCGAGCGGGAGCCTGGATAGAGCCCTAAGCCGGCTACCTCCGGTCAACTCGGCCTGCCCGGGGCCTGCCACAGTCCCTCCGAAGAAGCCGCGCACCAATACAGGGCACCACCACCGGTACACGCGATACGTGTGGACCACTGGCCACACGGACCACTAGTACCGCATGGACCACTGGCCACACTGACCACTGCAGAAGACTTCCAAGAGCTCAAGCCGTAAGGGCGTAATCGGTTTAGGCCCTGATGCTCTCCCGGAGGCAGGCTCCGATCCTGCGATCTCGCTCGCGCACCTGGTATGCGGGCTGGGGACAACGGGCCGGGCCCTCCACGACCGAGCATCCTCAAGGTCGAAGGTGCTTGCGTGTACGGGGCAGGTGATCGCCCGTCCGACGAGATCGGCCTCCTCCAACCGACCCCCGAGGTGGCTGCAGATCGAGGGGGCGAAAGCGGCGCTTCGGGACGAGGGCTAGCCGGTCAGCTCCTGGGAAAGGTCCTCGTCGCCCTCATCCCCCGGCCCCCCCGGCAGTGCGGTGGTCTTGCCGGAAGAGGCGTACTCATCGGCCCGTTCCTGGCCGGAGAGCTGCACGATCGCGTTCATGACTTCGTCGGTAACCCCGCGCAGCACGTTCCGATCGCGTTCCTTGCCTGCGTGAGCCGAGAACTCCAGCGGCTCGCCGAACCTCACGACGATCGTGACGTGGCGCAGATGGGGGCGCTTGGCATTCTTCGGCATGATTTCTTCCGTGCCGCTGAGACCGCACGGGACGACCGGGACTCCCGCGGCGAGAGCGATACGGGCAACCCCCGTCCGGCCGCGGTAGAGCTTTCCGTCAGGCGAGCGCGTTCCTTCTGGATAGATGCCCAGCAGCTTGCCGGCCTTGAGAACCTCGACGCCGGCGTCCAGGGCCTCGCGGGCCTGGCTCTTGTCGTCTCGCTCGATGGGGATCTGACCGACCATCCGGAAGAACCACGCTGTCTTCCAACTGTTGAAGTAGTCGGCTTTTGCAAGGTAGGTCACTTTCCGCCGCTTGATCATGAGCGGGATAAAGAAAGAATCGAGGAACGAGAGGTGGTTGGCTGCGATGATCGCAGGACCCTTCCTGGGGACGTTGTCCAAGCCTTCGACCCGAAGATCGTAGGTAGCAAGGAGCAGTGGCTTCAAGAGTCCCTTGAAGATCCAGTACAAGGTGTCCCTTCCATGGCCGGAGTCGCTCATCATGCTGGAGAATCACCCCGAGTCAAGCAAACCACAGGCAAGTTTCGCTGCGAGCCGGCCGGCGCAGCCAACCTGCCAGGCAATCAACGGCCGAAGCAGCCGGCTGCCAGGCAACCGAGGGCCGGCGTAGCGAGTGGCCAGACAAATCGCTAGCCGGGGCAGCCCCCGCTGGCGAAGGCCAACCGGGAACGAGGAGGGCGATTGCAGGAAGTGAAGGTGGTGCCGGGCGCGGAGGCCTTTGCGCTGGGCGAAGGCCCGGTGGGGGCGCTCCTGATCCATGGGTTCACAGGCAGCCCGCAGGGCCTGCGGGAGCTGGGTACTTACCTGGCGAGCCGAGGAGTGGCGGTGATGGCGCCCCGCTTGCCCGGTCACGGGACGAGCTGGCAAGACCTCGACCTCCGCACAGCCGAGGAGTGGGTCGCCGCGGTAGAAGAAGCCTTCGCCGAGATCGGCCTCGAGCGGGAGCAGGTGTTCCTCGTCGGACTGTCTTTCGGGGCGGCTCTGGCGTTGGATCTTGCCGCCCGCTACCCCGACCGGGTGGCGGGGGTCGTGACCCTGGCAGGCATGGTCGAGACCCGTGACCCCCGGCGCTTCGCGGCCCGCCTCATCCGTCTCCTGACGAAGTCGCTGCCGGGGGCCGGCAATGACATCGCTGATCCCCACGCCGAGGAGATCGCCTATAACCGTCTGCCGACCTCGGCTACCTATCTGATGTTGAAGTTTCTGAAGCGAGCGAGACTGGCGCTGCCGGCCGTTCGTTGCCCGATCCTGATAATCCATAGTCGCAACGACCACACCGTCGGCCCCTACAACGCGCAAACGATCTACGACACGGTCTCGTCGGAGCGCAAGGAGCTCGTTTGGCTGGAACGCAGCTATCACGTCCTTACCCTCGACGTGGATCGAGATGAGGTCTTCCAACGCACCTATGACTTCATAGCTGCGACATCAAACCTGGAGGTAGATCGATGACGGCATCGGAAAAGGTCACTCTCGAAGGTCACATCCTCGACTCGATGACGCTCCCGAAGGTTCTGGATGAGATCGGCGATCTCGGAGCCACGTTTCGCATCCTGGAGCTCAAGGTCGGCGCTAAGAACGAAGACGTTTCCGTTGCGCGGATCGAGGTTATCGCCGACTCCGAGGAGGAGCTGGTCGGCATCATCGAACGTCTTGGTCAGCACGGAGCGAACGCTGACACCGTCGAGGACGCGAAACTCGAGCAGGCAGATGTCGAAGGTGCTCTTCCACCCGGCTTCTATTCGACGACGAATCTCGAGACCGATGTCCGCCTAGAAGGGAAATGGGTACGGGTCGAGCGACCCGAGATGGACTGCGCTTTGGTCGTAGAGGACGGGGGCGTGAGAACCATCCCAATGGGAGAGGTTCAGCGCGGGATGTCGATAGTGATGGGAGGTCTCGGCCTTCGTGTCATCCCGCTCGCACAACCTGAGGACGGCGCCCACCAGAGCTTCGAATTCATGTCCTCGGACGTCTCAAGTGAGAAGCCGAAGGCGCTTCTGGTGGAACGGGTCGCCAATCAGATGCGAGAGGTGCACGAGCGGGGCGAGCGAATCTTGTGGGTGGCGGGACCGGCATGCGTGCACACCGGCGCGGGGCCCGATATGTGCGCGCTGATACGCGCGGGCTATGTGCAGGCCCTATTCGCAGGTAATGGAGTGGCGGCGCACGACATCGAGTCCAACATGTTCGGGACATCTCTGGGCGTTTACCTGGCGCAAGGAGTTCCTGCCGAGCACGGCCACGAGCACCACATCAGAGCCATAAACGAGCTCCGTCGCCATGGATCCTTCAAGGCCGCCATCGATGCGGGGGTGTTCACGGACGGGATCGTCTATCACCTCATCAAGCACGATTGTGAGTATCTCTTCGGGGGCAGCGTGCGCGACGACGGCCCCCTTCCCGAAGTCGTGAGCGACATGGTCGAGGTGCAGCGCCGCCTACGCGAGATCATCTGGGGCAAGGACGGCAAGCCGATCGGCTTCTGCATCGTCGTGGGAACGATGCTTCATGGGATCGCCACCGGAAACTGCCTTCCCGCGTCTGTCCCCCTGGTGTGCGTCGATATCAACCAGGCGACCGTCACCAAGCTGATGGACCGGGGATCGTGGCAATCGATGGGCATCATCACGGACGTCGGGCTGTTCATACGCGAGCTGGCAGAGCTGCTCGCCCCCGATGAAGTGCAGCGGCCAAGTGAGGACGAGAAGGTGAGGCTCGCCGCGTCGCGCACCCGCCGCTAGCGATCCTCCCGGTGGTCCCGAGGCAGGGCGTACTTGCCCTTTGAGTTCCATCGCGGGACGGGGGTCTCTCCGTCGGGCTGCACCACTTTGACCTTGGCGTCGGCTACCAGGTTGTGGTCGTAAGGGGGCCGCGGGCCCGTGACCGCTTCGTGCACCAGAGAGTTCTGCCGCCCCTCCTTGCGGTCTGAGGCGCCCTTGGGGGCCTCTTCCTCGGACATCCCCGCGGCTCCTACAGCCCGAGCCGCTTGGAAAGAACCTCTTTGAGATTGGGGGTGGAGACCTCTTCGAGCTCGTACGAAGCTCGCACCACCGGTTTGTGGATGTCACACACCTTGCGGAGGTCGATCGGGGTGGCGATCAGGACCACATCCGCGTCCGAGGCATTGATCGTGTCCGCGAGGTCCTGTCTCTGCTCATCCGAGTACCCCATCGCCGGCAGGAGATGCCCGATGTGCGGGTACTTCTCGTACACCTGTTTGATCGTGCCGGCCGCCCACTGGCGAGGATCAACCATGGAGGCTGCACCGGCTCGTCTTGCCGCAACGACTCCGGCGCCATACGTCATCTCCCCGTGGGTCAAGGTCGGGCCGTCCTCGACGACCAGAACCTTCTTGCCCTTCACCGCGCCAGCGTCGTCAAGCGAGATCGGAGAATGCGCCTCGATGATGATCGCTTTCGGGTTGGCAGACTCGATGGTCGACCGCAACTTCTCCACGTCGCCGAGCTTGGCGGAATCGACCTTGTTGATGATCACCACATCGGCCATCCGAAGATTCGCTTCCCCCGGGTGATAGGTGGTTTCGTGACCCACACGTAGCGCGTCGGCAACGGTGATGTGCACGTCGGGAACGTAGAAGGGAAGATCGTTATTGCCGCCGTCCCACAACACTATGTCGGCTTCCTTTTGCGCACGGCTGATGATCTCGCCGTAGTCGATCCCCGCGTACACGATCGAGCCCATCGCGAGGTGCGGCTCGTATTCCTCTCGCTCCTCGATCGTGCAGTCGGCATCGATGAGGTCCTGGGAAGTCTCGAACCGTTGGGCTATCTGCTTTCTCATATCGCCGTAGGGCATCGGATGACGCACCACCGCGATCTTCTTGCCCGCCGCCTTGAGGATGCGGCTGACCGCGCGAGTGGTCTGCGACTTTCCCGAGCCGGTGCGAACCGCGCACACCGCCACCACGGGAACCTCGGCCTGGATCATCGTGGAACGGGGGCCGAGGAGCACGTAGTCGGCCCCCGCAGCCAACGCGCGCGAGCCGATATGCATCACGGTCTCGTGCGAAACGTCCGAGTAGGAGAAGACCACCTCATCCACATTTAGGTCCCGCACCAGAGACTCCAGCTCTTGCTCGGGGTGGATCCCGATCCCGTTGGGGTAGCGGGAGCCCGATAGCTCGGGCGGATAGCTCCGGTCGTCGATCCCCGGTATCTGCGTTGCAGTGAACCCCACCACCTCGTAGCTGGGGTCGTCCCGGTAATGGACGTTGAAGTTGTGGAAGTCGCGGCCGGCAGCCCCGACGATCAGGACCCGGCGTTGATTGTGGTCATGGCTCATCATTGAGGCGGCAGCTTACAGCCCTGACCCGCCCGGTCCCCCTGGCTCTAATCTGGGGCCATGCAGCAGGCGGCACGGAAACTCACCAAGCGGGGCTCGAGGCGGCGCCAGCAGATCATCGGCGTGGCCTTGAAGCTGTTCTCGGAGCAGGGTTATCACGGCACCACGGTCGGCGATGTCTGTGACACGTTGGGAGTGGGCAAGGGCGTCTTCTACTGGTACTTCGAGTCCAAGGAAGCTTTATTCGCCGAGCTGTTGCAGGACTCGTTGCTGAAGCTTCGGCGGGCCCAGAACTCCGCGATCGGCAAAGCTGCAGATCCGGTGATCAGGATCGAGCAGGGCATCCGCGCGTCGATCGAGTTCTTCCGCGCGAGCCCGGGCTTGCTCGAGGTGATTCGCATCGCGCAGCGCTACGACGAATTCTCCGGTCTGGTCAACAGGGGCCAAGAGATCGTCGTCGCCGACACTGCGATCCAGATCAAGGAGGGCATGGCTGCCGGAAGACTCCGCCAAGGCGATCCCGAGCTCATGGCACACGCCATCACCGGCGCCATCTTCCATTTCGTCGAGACCTACTTCGGCACCGCCGGTGAAGCTGCAGAGCAACGTCCGCAATTGGCGGACGAGGCGGTTGCGTTCTGCTTGCGCGGGGTTCTCGCCAGGTAGCGCTCGCCGAAGCAGGATCAATCGTTCGGATCGTCGAGATCGGTGGTCTCCCCATCCAGACGATGCAGATCGGTAAGCACGAGGCGACCTTGCTCGAAACGACCGTTCAGGGAAACGATGCCGCCATTCCCCACCCCGCGGATACGCGCCGAGGCGACGTCGTCGTAACCGAGAATCTCCGCGCTGAGCCAGCGGATCGTGCCCCCGTGGCTGACGGCGACGATCGCAGCGCCGGGGTGGCGCTCCACGATCCGTGACAGCGATACAAGCGCCCTCTTCCGCACCTGGGGGGGTGACTCACCGCCCGGACGCGCCGAGTGATGACGGGCGTCCCCCCACAGCTGCGGCCATCGCCGCGCGATCTCGTCGACGTGCAGGCCAGTCCACTGACCCTGATCGACCTCCCGCAGGCCAGGGTCTGTCACCACTTGCAATCCATGGAGCAGCGCGATCGCCTCGGCGGTCACCACGGAGCGCTTGAGGTCGCTGGAGTAGACGGCGGCAATGTCCTCGGTTGCCAGTCGCCGGGCGGTCTCAAGAGCCTGCGCCCGGCCCTCGTCGTTGAGCTCGATATCCGCGTGGCCCTGGGCGCGCTTGTCCCGGTTCCACTCGGTCGCGCCGTGGCGGACCAGGAAGATCCGGGTGATGGGGGCTCCGTCAGCTTTCGTGGGGCCGGCGCAAGTAGCTGCGGCCTTCGGTCATGGGCCGACATCCCTAGGGGCCGGCGTAGCCGCGGTCTGCACGATCGGGAGGACCGTTTCCCCCAGCGTCTCGTAGGCCCCGGGAGTGCCCGCGTCCGGAAAACCGATGACGATGTGGCGGGCCCCCGCCTCGACGAAACGGAGCAGCTTGGCGGCCACCGTTTCCGGAGCACCCACCACGAACTGCTTCGGATTGCGGGGGCCGAGCTTTTCTACCGCGTCACGATCGGTCTCACCGAAGACGACCTGACCGGCCCACGACAGCTCCATGGGCCGGTCCTGGGCGTAATCGAGAACGAGCTGGCTGTCGGCAGCGAATACCTCCGGCGTTCCTCCCCATCCGTTCCACCCGTCGGCCTGGGTGCCGGCCACCTCCAGCACCTGTTCCGATCTGCCTCCCACCCAGATGCGCGGGGGAGGCTGAGAGTGCGGGCTCGTCGGCAGCTCGTCGAGCGCGACAAAGTCATCGCGGTGCGTGGCTGTGGGCTCGTTCAAGTAGCGGCGCAGAACCTTGACGGTCGACACGAGCTGATCGATACGCTCGTCGCCGGGCCAGTAGGGAATGTCGAAAGCTTCGTTCTCCGTGCGGCTCAAGTGGTCGCCACTGCCGATGCCGACCGTCAATCTTCCGGGCGCGATCGCGCCGACGGTCGCAGCCATCTTGGCGAGAAGCGCGGGGTGGCGGAGAGAAGACCTCGTCACCAGCGTTCCGATACCTATCTCGTTGGTGATCGCGGCGAGCCAGGCGAGCGTGCTCCAACACTCGAAGACCGGACGCTCCTTGGCGCCGCCGAACGGCCACAGGTGATCGAACACCCAGATCGAATCCAGACCCGCCGCCTCCGCCCGGTGCACTCCGTCCAGAAGTCTGCGGGGATCGTCGGTGAACTGAGGAAGGCTCACCCCCACGGCGACTTGGTTCATGCCGCGTGGACCATGAGATAGCGCACCAGGAATTCGGCCACGCCTGCGGTTAGGAGCGCAACGTAATAGAGACCCGTCGCCGACTGGATCGATCTGATCTGGATGCAGCGGCGCGCGCCTAAAACGACCGCGCCTGTGAAGATGACGAGCCCGGCCCACACTGCAAAGAACCCAACCCCGAAAGACTGACCGAAACCGGGAAGACCGAGTGCGGCTCCGGTGGTCGTCGCACCGGCCAGAAGCCGCACCGCCGCGACCCCCAGCAGCGCGGATGCCGCGGTAGCGAGCACCGCCAGGTTCGTCAGACGTGCCAGCGCCCACGGCTTAAGGCCGGGCTGGTTCAAGTACCAATGCCCCAGCATCATCCCGTTCGTCACGGCGCCGAGCAGCATCGCGCCCGCTGTCAATTCCACGGCTGCAAGGTACTGCGGCCACCCCCCGATCGAGTTCGCCGCAGCGATTAAGGCAGCCAGCCCGACGACCGTGGCGGCAGCTCCCGTAACGACACCGGCAGCATCGCTGCGCAGGTATTGCACGACGGCAAAGAGCAACGCGCAGATCTCGAACAGCAGAGCGAGGTCATCGGTCACTCTGGACGAGGAAGTTCCCCGCAGCGCCAGTGAGCCGAGGAGCGACAGAGAGAGTGCCCCCCACGCGCTGATGCGGAAGTGTCCCCTCGTGATCACTTTCCACGACTGGCTCCAGGCGGCGGCTCCGATCCAGCCGATGGCCCACTCCATCAGGACGAGGGCCACCACGGCCCCGGCCCCCTTCACCGGGACAGAGCCAGCGCGGGGGCCGGATGCCTCAAGAGGAAGAGTTCGGAGCGAGTCTGTTCTTCAACCACTTCGGCATGAACGCGGTGGAGATGTCGAGCATCTCCTGAACGAGCTGGAGCACGTCCTCGTCGCCGTCCCAGTGCTCGCGCACGATGTGGTCGGGGATCCGGTTCAGGATCTGATCCAGAGCGAAAGCTGCAATCACGATGTCATCGAGCTGCCCCAGACCCGGGATGAAGTCCGGGATCAGATCCACCGGCGAGACCACGTAGGCGCCGAGCAGTACCAGCGTCGCCTTGCTCCGCGGGGGAACGCGTGGGTCTCGTGCAAGGCGCCAGATCAGCTTTGCCAGCCGGGGAAGGAGAAGCAGGTACTCCTTCAATTCGGTCTGCGCACCACCACCCGGCTCATCGGACCCTGCCTGCAAACCCCGAAGAGATTCCGTCATAGCTCCTCCAAAAGGTCGAATGCCAGCGCCGCCGCGCCGAGGATGCCGGCGTCATGTCGCAACGCGGTGACGTCGAGTCTCACGGCCCGGCGGTGCTGATCGGTCGTCATCTTGAACAACTGGTCCCGGGCGGGACCAAGATATGGCTCACCGACATCTACAAGCCCGCCGCCGAGGACGATCACTTCGGGATCGAAGAGATTGACAACATTGGAGAGGCCGATCCCCAGCGACCGGCCTGCGCGCTGCAGCACCACTCGCGCGGTCTCGTCGCCCTCGGCCGCAGCCTGGGAAACGTGCTCGCTCCGCACCTGCGCTATCGAACCAGCCAGCGCAAGGATGAGGCTGTCCGGCTCCGAGGCGAGGGCCTCCTTTGCCATCCGGGTGATCGCAGTGCCGGAGGCCGCCTGCTCGAGGCAACCCCTCAGCCCGCATCCGCATAGGGAGCCCTTGGGGTCGACAATCGTGTGTCCCATCTCGGCCCCCGCCCCGGTGGATCCCCGGATCAGTCTCCCTGCCACGATGAAGCCGCTACCGATGCCGGTGCCGAGCGTCATCAGCGACACGTCGTCGGACCCCCTCGCGCAGCCAAAGGCGCGCTCTCCCCACGCTGCGGCGTTGGCGTCGTTGTCGACAATGACGGGAAGCCCAACCCGCGTTCGAAGTGCGTCTGCGATGTGGGGATCGTCGTAGATCAGGTTCGGCGAGAAGGTGACCGAGCCCGAAGCGGCGTCGATGAAACCCGCCGCCCCGACGCCGATCGCGCCGATCGCCGCCTCGAACTCCCGAGGCTGCGACAACAGCTCCTCTACGACGGAGATGGTGCTCTTGGTCCCGGCGAGCGGATCGGTTGGCTGCTGTACCCGCGCCATGATCTTTCCATCGCTGGTGACCACCGCCGCCTTCGTGCCGGTACCGCCGACATCGACGCCGACCGCCGCCGTTGCCACCGTCATCCAGATAACCCGGCGCCGTTCGCGTTCATCGAGCCAGCGTACTAGCGGGCAAGCGTCTCCGAATCTCGGTGGTGCAGGAAGGCGCGGCGGGTGGCGCGGAAGTAGCCGACGTTGACGCACCACGTCCTGCCGATCCACATCGCAGACACCAACGGCTGATGAACATGGCCGAAGTAGGCAACGCGCGGCCGCACTCGCTCGATGTATCCCAGAAGGTCCTCACTTCCCTCCTCCGAGCGGCGCGCCCGCGTGTCGTAGCAAAGCTCGGGCACGGCCGGCGGTATGTGGGAGCACAACACCTCCACCTCGCCCAAGGCGTCGATCTTGGCTCGCATCTTCTCCGCGGTGATCTCTCCCGAAACGTGAAGCGGAGTTGGTAGCGCGCCTCCCACGAACCCGTAGCGCTCCCCCTCCAGCTCGAGGACTTCCCCATCGGGCCAGAACAGTGCGGGCGATGCATCCACGTAACGCGCCACCACATCGGGTCGGTCGACGTTGCCAAGGATCAGATACGTGGGCTCCGGCAAGCCGGCGAAGACCGAGGCGTATTGCTCCTCGACCCGAAGCGCGATCCGATCGCGTATCTCCTCTTCTCTGCCCAGTGAGCGCTTCCGCATGATCCGCCGCGCTTGATCGTGGTCGCCGGATGCACGCAACTCGTTGATCGTGGTCACCGTCTCCGGCGGAAACACCTCGGTGAGGATGCCGCTCATATCCGAGTAGTCGATGAGATTGATCAGATCTCCCAGCAGGAGCAAGGTCGATCCCGCTGGCACCGCCTCTTTCAGCCCCTCCGCCGCATCGTGAAGATCAGAAACGACGTAGATCGCCACGATGGCCATGCTATTGCGACCCGGCCGTGGGGGAAGATGGCGTCCATGGAGCTGTACGTGCATGGCGGTGTGGCCGCAGTGGCGCGGCGGGAGCCTCATTCGCTAGCGCACGCTCTGCCCGAAGCTCTCCGTGCAGGGACCGCTCTCGATGCTGTTGAGATCGCGGTGCGCGCCCTCGAGGACGACCCCGAGCTGAACGCAGGCTTTGGATCGGTGCTCAGTCGCGACGGCGTCCTGGAGCTCGATGCCGGTCTCGCCGACGGGCGAAGCGGCAGGTTCGGAGGCGTGATCGGCGTGGGTGTGAGACACCCCATCTCGCTGGCACGCCGGGTGATGGAGCAGACTCCCCACGTGTTGATGAGCGGCGCGGGGGCGATGGCCCTCGGAGCCGACATGGAGCTGTTGGAAAGTACCGCCGACAAGCAACTCCTGCGTTGGAAACGCGCCGCCGAACACGGCAACTTCGACGCGGAGCTGTTCGGCTTGAGCGATGAGATCGACACCGTCGGCGCCGTTGCGTTGGATGATCGCGGGGATCTGGCGGCAGGTTCCTCAACCGGTGGAGTCTTCGGGCAACTGGGCGGGCGCGTGGGGGACGCTCCGATCTTCGGAGCCGGCGTGTACGCCTCGGCCGCCGCAGCGGTCGTGGGCACCGGGATAGGCGAGGTATTCCTCACCAATCTGGCTTCGGCGCGAGCAGGTCTTCTCATCGAGCGAGGCGCCGACCCACAGGAGGCTTGCGAGGAGATCGTCCATCTGTTGGGACGCGACGAGCCGTTCATCGCGGCCCTGATCGCTCTCGACAAACGGGGACGGGTGGGAGCCGCGTTTCGGGGCGGCGAGCTCGTGGTCGAAGGTCCTTCGGGACGCCTCGAAGCCGCCGCTCTCCGGGAGGCCCCTCCCGCCAACCGCTTCGTGTGGGGGCCGGGCGACCTGACGATCACTCCGCCCCCGTCCGACAGGCCCCCGACTACCTAGCGACCGTTACTTCACTCGTAGCTGTGCGCGGCATCGGGATAGGTCCCGTCGGCCACTTCACGAGCGAACTCCGCCGCCGCGTGCCGGATCTCGTCGCCCAGCGATGCATACCGTTTAACGAACTTCGCAGTCTTGGCAGTGTTGATCCCGAGAAAATCGTGGAAAACCAAAACCTGGCCGTCGCAGGAGGGGCCGGCACCGATACCGATCGTGGGTACCTCGAGGATTGCGGTGACCTCGCGAGCGAGATCCGCAGGTACCGCTTCGAGGACCAGGGCGAACACTCCGGCCGCTTCCAGATCCTTGGCGTCCTGCATCATGCGAAACGCTTGCTCCTGGTCCCGGCCCTGAACCCGGTATCCGCCGAGCTGATTGACCGACTGTGGCGTTAGGCCGAGATGGCCCATCACCGGGATGCCCGAGTCGGTAAGGCGGGCGACGAGCTCGACCATGCGTCCGCCACCTTCGAGCTTGACTGCGCGGGCACCCGCCTCCTTCAGGAAGCGTCCCGCATTACGCATACCTTCCTCGACCGACACCTGATAGCTCATGAAAGGCATATCGCCGACGACTAAGGCATTTTGGACGCCACGCACCACGGCCGAGGTGTGGTGAAGCATGTCCTCCATGGTTACCGGCAAGGTGGTGTCGTACCCAAGCATCACCATGCCGAGCGTGTCACCCACGAGGATCACCGGGATTCCCGCCTCGTCCAGAAGACGCGCCGAAAGCGCGTCGTAGGCAGTGAGCATCGCGAAGCGCTCGCCTCGCGTCTTGAATGCACGAACGTCGTTCACCGTTACAGACACTGTCGCCTCCTTGAGGGGTAGCCGCAGTCCGCTCCAGCATAGGCCCCCCGCCCGGCTGGACGCACAGGGCTCAGGATTTTGCTTTCCCCCACCGACAAGCCCGTAGTCACATGGCTCTGCTGCCGGTACACGCGATACACATATGGACCACAGGTACCGCTTGCACCACAGGTACCGCTTGCACCACAGCCCCCCCAAGGCGGGGCCGGCAACTTAAAGGCGGATGGGGGCCGGCGCTAGCGCCGCAGTGACCGACGTGTCCCGGTACATCTCGGAGATGACGTCGGCGTACTTCTCGTTGATCTGCTTGCGCTTCACCTTCAGCGTGGGCGTGATCTCGTTCTCCTCTTCGAGGAAATCACGATCGAGGATGCGGAACTTCCTGACTCCTTCGGCGTGTGCGAACGTGCTGTTGACCTCATCGATGGCGCTCTGTATCTCGGCGAGAACCCCGGCCCCCGGCGCGAGCGACGGATCGAGCCCATCTCCGTTCGCTCCTTCGACCTGATCCGGCTCGAGAGTGATGAGGGCGGTCAAGTAGGGCTTCTGATCGCCGATCACCACCACGTGGGAGATGAGCGGATGCAGTTGGATCCGATTCTCGATCTCCTGCGGCGAGATGTTCTTTCCCCCCGCGGTGATGATGAGGTCCTTCTTCCGATCAGTGATTGTCAGATAGTTGAACTCGTCCAGAGTCCCGATGTCGCCGCTGTGCATGAATCCCGATTCATCGAGGAGCTCGTCGGTCGCCGCCTGATTCTTGTAATAGCCGGGCGAGACGTTGCCGCCGCGGACGAGGATCTCGCCGTCGGACGCGATCCTTACCTCAACGCCATCCAGCGGGGGGCCGACGGTGCCGATCTTCATCGCGTCGGGCGGGTTCCAAGAAGTTGGACCCGTGTCTTCCGACTGGCCGTAGCCCTCGGTGATCTTGAGCCCCAGAGCATGAAAGAACGCGGTGACGTTGGGGTTCAGGGGTGCCGCCGCCGACAACGCCAAGCCGCACTCGCTCAGGCCCACGCGTCGCCGCAGAGTGCTCAGGACGAGCCTTTCCAACGCGGCGTGTTTGATCTTGAGCAAAGGAGAGATGTGCGCGTCTGCCAGCTTGCCGCCGTGCGCCACTGCTTCTTGCTCTGCCTCGGTCACCTTCCGGCCCGCATTGATCGCGAGCTTCAGTGCACCCGACTGCATCTTGTCCTTCAGAGTCGCGGGAGGCTCGTCGAGGGCAGCTTGAATGCGGGCATACATCTTCTCCCACACCCGGGGCACGCCGAAGAAGTAGGTGGGCTTGCACGCTAGGAGGTCCTGGGGAACCGTTTGCAATGACTCCGCGAACCATGTCTCGGTTCCATAGAAGATGTGCAGGAAGTGCGAGATCATCCGCTCGGCGATGTGGGATAGCGGCAGGTAGGAAAGGGTCCGCGCGTCGGTCGCCAGCTCGCTGAGGTCCCCGAGAGGAAGCCTGCTTTGCGAGT
This sequence comes from Actinomycetota bacterium, assembly GCA_034667525.1. Lineage (GTDB taxonomy): Bacteria > Actinomycetota > CADDZG01 > CADDZG01 > WHSQ01 > DATAPE01. The sequence continues at coordinate 71,928 of JAXDJO010000061.1, read as the reverse complement.
GCACGGACGTCCACCAGATGTTCGAGTGCGTCAACATGACCGCCTTCGGAGGCCCGGTGGTGCCCGACGTGTACACGAAAGTGGCGATGGCGGCGGCGCCCACTCCGGCCCGGGCAGTCTCGAAATCTGCATGGTCAACTCTGTCACCGGCCCTTAGCAGCTCATCCCAAGTCATCACCAGGTCGCCGGGCACGTCGGCTTCTACCGGATCCAGGACTACGACCTTCTCGAGTACCGGAAGCTCAGATCTGCACTTCAGGATCTTGTCGAGTTGTTCGCCGTTCTCCACGATCGCAATCTTCGAGTCGGAGTGAGCCACGATGTAAGCAACCTGTTCGGCCGAATTCGTGATGTAGATGGGAGCGGTGGTTCCTCCCACGCTCATGCACGCGATGTCGGCGTAGTGCCACTCGGGCCGGTTGTAGGACAACAAGCACATCTTGTCGCTGCTCTTGAAGCCAAGTGAGAGAAGCCCTTTGCCCGCGCGCGTGACCTCGCTTCCATACTCTTGCCACGAGATGCCGCGCCACTGCCCATTGACCTTTCGTCTGAGGGCGATCCGGCTGGGATGCCGAGAGACGCGGTCCCAGAACTTCTCTACGATCGTTTGAATAGCCAGTGCGTTCCCCCCGCGCGCCTGAGTTGCGGTGTGCCGACAGTCTAGAGCGCGGGTTTTGCCTCCGACAGAACGGCCTGGATCCGATCTCGCACCGGCGGGTGCGTGTAGAGCAACCACACCGCCACCTCCGGCGGACGCAGATCAGAGAGGTTTGCAAACGCAAGGCGCCGGAAGGCCGCAACCGCGGGGGCCGGATCATGAGTGAGCTGAATCGCAACGGAGTCTGCCTGGCTTTCGAAGTGCCGCGAGATCCCGTTCTGAACCGGCAACGTGAGAACGGTGACCACGGTCGCGAACAGAAGCAGCAGCGGCAGCGCCCGCAGATCACCCACGCCCGATACCCCCGCCCACCGCCATATGGAAGCGCGACCCGACAACGCCGCCAGCAGCGCAAAGGCAACGAACAGGCCCACAGATGCGAACGCGACCCCTTTCAGAACATGGTTTTTCTGTTCGTGCCCCAACTCGTGCGCGATCACAAATTCCGTTTCTTTGAAGTTCTGCTGGGTCAGGAGGGTGTCGTAAACAACGAGCTGCTTGCTTGCGCCCAACCCCGCCACGTAGGCGTTCTCCGCAGTCGTTCGTTTGCTGGCGTCGGCCACGAGTACCTGGTTTATGTGGACGTGCGCTTCGGCGGCCAGGTGATGAACGGCGGCTACCAGCTTCTGGTCGTGAAGGGGCGTGAACTTGTTGAACAGAGGCGTAATCACGAGCGGATAGAGGAACACCAGCACAGCGGTTAGCAGCGAGAAGGCCGCCCACCCCAACAGCCACCACCACCTTGGCTGCCACCGAACGAGACCGAAGAAGGCGAGCGCGGTGACCACCGAGGTAACACCGGTTATCAAAAAGCTCCGGCCTTGGTCAGCCAGCCAACTGGAAAGGCCCTGGGTTGAAACTCCCCACGCCCGGTCGATGACAAAGCCCACGTAACCGAGGGGCAGCGTGGCAAGCGCAAGGATCGCAGCGACAACAGCAGCAACGATCACCGCTTGGACGGGCCATCCCCCGGGAACGTGCTCGAGGCGATTCAATATCCATCTCACCGGCCCTCGCGCCAGCCACACCAGGGTGAGCAAGGTGACCGCAAGAGAAAGCCCAATGGAGAGATAGTTCGGCCCCTGGTAGTCGCCGTCGCGGGCGATCTCGGCGGCCGTGAAATGCGCCCCCTTATCTGCAGCCGCGGCCTCTGGCGGGGGCCTATTGAGCCGGATGACGGCCGGCGTGCGTGAGACGAAGGCAACCACTCCCGCGGAGCCGAAGCTCACGACGACCAGAAGCAAGAAGATCCGTCCCGGAGTCACGGCACGAGATTAGCCACCGCGGATCCAGATTCAGATCATGGTCTGCCCAAAACGAAGGCACGGCCCTCAGCTCGCCTCTGATGCCTCCTCGGCGGGAGGCTCGCGGCGGGGGCGGAACTTCAACACCGGGATCAACCCCGCTCCGGTAAGGGCCTGAAGGGAAGGATCGAGGTCCTCATCGATCTCCAGCTCCCCCTCAGGGGGATGCAACAGCGCCGTCACCAAGCAGTCCGCACAGTGATCGGAGCGATACATCTCGCATCGCGTGCAGTCGATCTTCATGCCGTCCTCCCTCGTCGGTCGCTGGAGGACAGGCTAGAGAAGGGGTACGACAGTTTCGCCTTCTCCTTGAAACACGGTGCCCGAAGAGCCCAAGAGCGAGGCCCCTAGCTCACCCGGCTGGAGGCAGCAGGCGCGGCCGACATCCCGCTCCCGCCGGTGAGGCGCGCCGCCACCGCAAGGGGGACGATCGTGATGAGCACCACGAAGAACACGACCACGTTGACCTCGGGGAGCCGCTGGCCCAGACGGATCGCGCCGAAGATCCACAACGGCAGAGTGTTCTGCGCGCCCGCCGTGAACGTCGTGACGATCACCTCGTCAAAGGACAACGCGAATGCAAGCAGGGCCCCCGCCACGAGGGCGGTGGCAGTTGTGGGAAAGGTGATGTAGCGGAAGGTCTGCCACCCACTGGCGCCGAGATCCATGGAGGCTTCTGCGAACGACGCCGAGGTTCGTCGTAGCCGGGCTATGACGTTGTTGTAGACGATGACAATGCAGAAGGTCGCGTGACCGATCACTATCGTCCACAACGACAGATTGATGCCGTTGAAACTGAAGAACGCGTTCAACGCCATGCCCGTGATGATCCCCGGAAGGGCCAGAGGCAAGATCAGCACCAGGGAGACAGCTTCTCGCCCGAAGAACCGGAAACGGTGCACGCCGAAGGCGGCGAGGGAGCCGAGGACAAGAGCGATCGCGGTGGCGAGCGATCCGGCTTTGAGCGACAACCCCAAAGAGGATCTGACTTCGCCGTCGTGCCAGGCCACCGAGAACCACTTCATAGTCAGGCCCGCTATAGGCCAGCTCTCGATGTTGGATGTGTTGAAGGCGTACACCATTATCAGAACGATCGGGAAGAACAAGAAGATGATGATCAACCCCGTCCAGATACGAAGCGCGAGACGCGCGGAGTCTGAGCTCACAGTGCCTCAAACGCGCCAAGCCGCCTGGCTCCGAACAGGTACACGGCCATGATGACCACAGGAAACAACGCGAAAGCAGCCGCGAACGGCACGTTGTTAGAGACCCCGACACTGTCGTAAACCACGTTCCCGATCAACTTTCCGCCCGCGCCCCCCACGAGCAGAGCCGTGATGTAGTCACCGAGCGTCAGCGAGAAAGTGAAGATCGAACCAGCCGCGATCCCCGGCAACGCGAGAGGAAGGATGACCCGGCGCAGAGTTCGCCAACCCCGGCCCCCGAGATCCGCAGAAGCTTCGATAAGCGAGGTCGGCACACGCTCGAGTGCGGAGTAGATGGGGATGATCATGAACGGAAGCCAGATGTAGCAGAACACGATCCACATGGCCCAGTTCGTGTAGGCGATATTGATCGCAGGCAAGCCCAGCTTTCCCAAGGACCAATTGAGAACGCCATCGTGGGTGAAGATCAATTGCCAGGCGTAGACGCGCGCTATGTAGCTTGCCCACAGCGGAAGCAGGATTGCCCCGAACAGGATCTTCTGCGTGCGAGGAGCCGCGATCTTCGCCATGAAATAGGCGACCGGAAAGGCCAGCAACGCGTCGGTGATGGTCACGGCCGCCGCCATGCGTACCGTGCGCAGCGCGATCGCCCGGTAGGCCGGATTCGAGAGAAGCGTTTTGAAGTTGGAGAACGACCAGATCCGCTCGATGGCCGTGGTGAAGGGGTTGATCTGCCAGAACGCGGTGATGAGCAGAACCGCCAGCGCGGCGAGGTATACGAAGATGAACCAGCCGAGCGGCGGAGCCAGCAGAGCACCGGCGCGCAACCACGGCCGGCGCCACAACAGGGCCGAGATACGTGAACCGGCCCCCTTGGACGGGGGCCGGTTCGGAGCTTCTACCGTCACCGGGTCAGCCGGTGACCTCGGTGGTCCACGCCTGCTGCCAATCCGAATAAGCCATGCAATCGGTCTTGCCGTTGCCGCAGTTGGCCAAGGGCGTCTTCCAGAACGCGATCGACGACGAGTAGCTGGGATCGTTGGCGTGGTACTGAGCGCAAGAGCCCTTCGCCAGCTGATCCATGATCGGACACGCCTTGCTGTTGACCGGCGTCTCGCCGAAGGAGATCGCCTGCTGCGCCTGAACCTTGGGGGTGCTGACCCACTTCATCCACTGATACGCGCAGTTCGGGTGCGGAGCTTTGGTGGCCAGCAACCAGGTGTCGGCCCACCCGGTGGCTCCCTCCTGTGGGATCGTGTCGGCAACCGACACGCCCGAGGCTTTCAGGGCATTGGTCTGGTACGGCCACGCGGCCCCCACCGAAGCGTCGCCGTTCTTGAACATCGAGATCTCCTGGGATGCCAGCGCCCAGTATTTGCGCACGAGAGGCCGCTGCTGCTTCAACAGACTGATCGCCGCCTGGAACTGCGCCTGGTCTAGCTCGTAGGGGTCCTTGATGCCGAGTGAAGGCTTGGTCTTGGACAGGTAGAGAGCCGCATCTGCTATCTGGATGGGGTTATCCGGCACTGTTACCTGGCCCTTGTTCTTCGGGTCGTACAACGCGCTCCAGCTCGTGGGCGCGTGCGAGTAGTCCTTGGTGTTGTAGAGAAGCACGTTCGGGCCCCACTGCAACGAGACTCCGTAATGAACGCCGCTGATGGTGTTGAACGCGGGGGCCTGGAACTGCGGGAAAAAGTTCTGCCAGTCCGGTATCAGCTTTACGTTCACCGGCTTGACGTCGCCTCCGTAGATGAGCCGCAGGTCGGCATCTCCCGAGGCAGACACCAGGTCGTACTGACCTCCGCCTCCGCCCCGCATCAGGGTCACCATCTCGTCGGACGAACCCGCATACTTCGCATGGACCTGGCAGCCGGTCTGTTGCTCGAATGGTTTAACCCAGTCCGGCTGGGCGTAGCCCTCCCACGCGATCAGGTTCAGCGTGCCCTCGCCTTTGCCGATCGAGCTCTGCGGTTTCATTCCCGCCGTCGGCGGCTGCCCGCCCGGCGCCGCCTTGGATGACGGGCTGCCGCCGGAGCCTCCGCAAGCGCTCGCTATCAGTGCCAGCGCCGCGGCCACCAGCCCCAGCTTCCGATTCAGATGCCGCCTCGACTTCAAGATGCCTCCCTTTCTCTGTGACGCTTCGTCACTCCTGCCCGACTGCGATCCCGTGTGAGGCGCGCCACGCCACCCGCACCCGTTCGCCGATCCGTCGCTCCTGCTCCTCGGGTGCATCGTAGTTCTGTACCGCGACTACGAGCTCGCCGCCCGAATCGAGGGTCACCCGGAAGCGGGTAACGGTCCCCACGTACACCACCTCGGAGATGGTTCCCCCCTCCACCTCCTGGCTCTCGCCTGCCGACGCGGAGTCGTCGAGGATGCGGATTTTCTCCGGGCGAACCGTGATGTGCCGGCCGTCCCGTTCGATCACGTTCGAGATCCCGATGAACCCTGCGACGAAATCCGATGCCGGTGTTTCGTATACCTCTACGGGAGTTCCCACCTGCTCGATCTGGCCGTGGTCGAGGACCGCGATGCGATCGCTCATCGTGAGCGCTTCTTCCTGATCGTGGGTCACGTAAAGGAACGTGATCGCCAACTGCCTTTCGATCCGCTTGAGCTCCGATTGCATCTCCTGGCGAAGTTTGAGGTCCAGAGCGCCCAATGGCTCGTCGAGCAGGAGAACCTCGGGCTCGTTGACTATGGCGCGCGCGAGCGCAACCCGCTGGCGCTGGCCCCCCGACAGCTGCACCGGCTTTCGCTCCCCTAAACCACTCAGCCGCACGACATCGAGGGCTTCCCGGGCGCGCTTCTCGCGCTCGGCTTTCGGCACCTTGCGGATCCGCAATCCGTACTCGATGTTGTCCTGGACGCTCATGTGGGGAAAAAGCGCGTAGTCCTGGAAGACCGTGTTCACCGGTCGCGCGTAGGGCGGAACGTCGGTAACGTCGCGGCCGCCGAGCTCAATGGTTCCAGCATCGGGGCGCTCGAACCCCGCGATCAGTCTCAGCAGCGTCGTCTTACCGGACCCGGAAGGGCCAAGAAGGGTGAAGAACTCGCCGCGCTCGACGTCGAGATCGCTTCCGCCGACCGCCACGACGTCTCCGTAGGATTTGTGCAGGTTGCGCAACCGGATCGCAGGTGTTCGATCGTCGTGGAGGGGCACACCGGTCGCCGCGGGATCCACATCAACGGTCATCCGGGAGTGTCAACCTTCCATTCGGTAGCAGGGCCGGAGTCTAGCCTTGGTCATGAGCGAAACCCCACCGGGCATCTCAGCGCGCCAGAGCAAGCAGTTGACCTGACGATGCGACGGTCGCACCCAGAGCGCGGGCGCGGCGTTGCAGCTCTCTGTCGTCGGTGACAAACACCACGGGGTCGGCGGGCAGGTTCTCGAGGCGCGCTATCAAGTGATCGTCGGCGATCTCCCCCGTCGAATACTCGACCAGCGCCGGCCCCCGGGCGCGTCGTGAGACTCCAGGAGGGATCTGGGCGCCGTCAAACACCACGATCGGCACCAGTCCGTTCTTTCGCGCCAGCATGTTCACCGCCTGAATCACCCGCTTTCGCTGGTCCTCCAGCGACAGATGAGCGAAGCCCGTCACGCTCTTGCTCACGTTGTAACCGTCCACCAGCAACTGCACATTGTCGGCTTTCAGCCACTGATCCAACGTCTTCGGGTTATCGTCCAGTAGCCCTGGAGGAGCTTTCAGCGATCTCCGCCGGAGCGGGGTAGGCGAGGCGGTATCGCCGGCCACACTCGGAGATGCGTTGCGGTGGCGGCCTGCAGCCGACGGCCCCTGCCCGCCGGGAGCCCGCAGCTTTCGGAGCTCGGCATCACGTTCCCGCAGGGTTCGCCTGGCCTCCTTCAGGCCCGCCTCTGCCTGCTGGGTTGCCTTCCTTTCTCGGTCCAACTCCCGTTCTGAGCGGCGCTTCTCCCTGGCCCGGTCCTCTGTCATCTTCGATCGGGCCCGTCGCTCCCCCTCCAGCTCCTGCTGGAGCGCCGCAAGCTGCTTCCGCAGCTCCTCGACCTCACGGGACAGCTTCGATCCGGTGAGCCGGGCGTTCTCGGTTGCCTCCTTTAGCGCCTCTTTCGCCGCACGTTCCGCCACTCGCGCTTTCACCGCGCGGGCTTTCTCACGCTCGAGCTCATCACGCAGCTTGGCGGTCGCCGATCCCGCATCGATCACCGGCTCCCCCGCGGGCTCGCCGGCGAGGGCCTCCCGCCACCCCTCCTCTCGTTGCGCAGCAGCCCGGAGGATCGCCAGATCTCCCTTCGACAAAGGGGGCTTGGTCTCATCCATCCACTGCAGGATGAGAGCCGCCGTCGGACCTTCCTCGAGGATCCGCAACAGCTCGTTCTTATGCTTAGCAAGGGCTTGCGGCCTAAAGCTACGCAGACGCTTGAGCTCCGGGGGGAGCTCGTTCTGGTCGGCGGTTCTCAGATAGGCGCCGACCCCCCTGATCAGGGCGGCCTCGATCCTCTCGGGAAGCGGGAAGGGGACGTTCGTCACTGGGTCCGGTCGGATCCATCTGGGATCGTCTCGATGTCCTCGCTGGACCCGCACCACCTGCAGACGACACTCTCGATCCTCCGTTCCAGGACCTCTTCTTCCTCCACGGTCACGTCGCCCCCCAGGGTGAAATGGAGGAAGGACCGCACCCTGCTGGACGCGGTCACGTCGAAGCGGGTCTTGTTGCCGCAGGCGGAGCACCGGTAGGCGGTCACGGCCAGCTCACGCCGGTCGGGGTCGGTTCGGTCGTCATCGGAGCCACTCTAGGGGCCGACGGTCCCCGGGATCTGTCGGAGGTGGGTGCTTGGATATCGAACATGTGTTCGATAGGGTGCTCAGGGTGCTCCTCCAGCAGTCACTAGACGATCTCGGCATCCCTCTGGCCGACGTGACGTTCGTGGTCCTCGACCTCGAGACGACGGGATCGTCGGCTTCGAGCTGTGCGATCACCGAGGTCGGCGCCGTGAAGGTGCGGCGGGGCGAGCTGCTCGGAACCTTCCAAACCCTGGTCGACCCGGGGGAACCCGTGCCGGCCTTCGTCCGCTTGCTCACCGGTATCTCCGACGAGATGCTGATCGAGGCTCCCCCCATCGAGACAGTGCTCCCCTCCCTCCTCGAATTCCTCCGCGACGCGGTGATCGTCGCCCACAATGCCCGCTTCGACGTCGGCTTCCTGAACGCCGCCCTGTTGAGAGCGGGATACGAGCCACTGGCCAACCGCGTCGTGGACACGGCGCACCTCGCTCGCAAGGTGCTGGCCGGAGAGGTTCGCAATCACAAGCTATCGACCCTTGTCGCGCATCTTCGCTGTCCGCATACACCGACCCACCGCGCCTACGCGGACGCGATCGCAACCACGGATGTGCTGCATCATCTGATAGAGCGCGTCGCCGGCTTCGGCGTGGTCACGCTCGAAGATCTGCTCGCGATCTCCCGATCGCGCCTCGATGGAACCTTTGCCAAAGTCGTGCTTGCCGAGAAGCTGCCGCGAGGGATCGGCGTCTACCGGTTCGTCGGCGCCCGCGCGAACACCCTCTACGTGGGTAAGGCGACGGACATCCGCAGCCGCGTTCGCTCCTACTTCTATGGCGATCCCAGACGAAAGATCCGCGATCTCCTTAAAGAGACGCAGTCGATCGCGGCGGAGCCGCACGCTTCGATGCTCGAAGCGGAGGTGGCCGAGGCACAGGCAATCGCGACCGAGCTGCCCCCATACAACCGGGTGGGAAAGTCACGTGCCGGTTGGTACGTGCGCGTCGTGGTCCGCAGCAAAACGCCGAAGGTGGCGATGGCCAGGAGGCCCGTAGACGACGGGAGCCTCTACCTCGGCCCCTATACATCGCGAACCGTCAAGATCCTGGTCGACGCGTTCCGGGATGCGCTGCCGGTGCACCGATGCACGCGTCCGGAACGCTGTCGCGGGTGCGCGTTCGGAGACATGGGGGCCTGCAGTGGTCTCGATCCAACCTCACATCGGCGGCAGATCGCGCGGCTGGCCGTCGCCCTCTCGGTGGAACCTGATCTGGTCCTCGACCCCCTCCTCGATCGAATGGTGGGGCTGGCGATGCAAGAACGCTACGAGGAAGCCGCTGAGGTCCGGGATCGGGGGGCGCTGCTCGAGCGGACTTTGCTGCGGCGTCTCGAGACCCAATCGCTCCTCGATGCCGGCGAGCTCGTGGTGGCCAGCGGCGGCCGCGCCTTCCTGCTCCGTGCGGGGGCGTTGGCCGGCGCTACCGATACCGCGGGAAGGGGTGACAGCGACGTCGTCGTCGCCCTCCTGGGACAGAACGTACCCGGCGATGTCTCGAAGACCGGAGCCCGGGACGATCGCGAGGCCGCGATCATCAACGCGTGGTTGAAGCGAACGAGCGAGGCACGCGTTCTCCACGTCCGGGGAGCGTGGGCGCAACCTTCCGGCGCTCGCCCTCGGTTACGGTTCCTGCCCGCTCAGACCGACGAGGCAACTTCGATCAAGCGGTCCAAAGATCGTGTCGCTCGTCCCGAGTCGATAGCCTGGGCAGCGGTCTGAATGCCACCTTCCAAGGAGTCGGCGCGGTCCGCAGCCATCAAACCTGCGGCTGCGTTCAGCACCACGATGTCACGGTGGGGGCCGGACTGCCCCTCGAGAACGTCGCGGAGCACTTGGGCGTTCTGCTGGGGGCTACCGCCGGCGAGGCTTGCTAGGTCGGCAGGCGGGAGACCCAGTTGCTGGGGCTCGACGATCCATTCCGTGATGCGACCCTCCTTCAGCTCCAGAACACGCGATGGTCCCGAAGTCGAGAGCTCGTCGAGTCCGTCTTCACCGTGGAAGGCAACGACATGCCGGCTGCCCAGCCGGGCGAGGGCGTCGACCATCTTGTCGAGCATCTTTGCGTCTGCAACGCCGAGCGCTTGGTGCGTGGCACCCGCAGGGTTCGTGAGGGGGCCGAGGAAATTGAAGATCGTTGCGACCCCCAGCTCTTTGCGCGGGGGCCCGGCGTAGCGCATAGCGGGGTGAAAGATCGGCGCGAAACAGAACCCGATGCCGGCTTCCGTGATGCAGCGAGCGACACCCTCGGGGGGCAGATCGATGCGAACGCCCAATGCCTCGAGCACGTCGGCGGAGCCGCACCGTGAGGACGCGGCGCGGTTGCCGTGCTTGGCCACGGGAACCCCGGCCCCCGCGCACACCAAAGCTGCCGCGGTCGAAACGTTGAACGTGCCCGCTCGGTCCCCGCCGGTGCCACAGGTATCGAGCACTTCTTCGGTGACTTCGACGCGCGCCCCGTAGGACCGCATCGTCCGCACCAGGCCGACGATCTCCTCGATGGCCTCGCCCTTGACGCGCAGAGCGACGACGAACCCGGCGATCTGCGCCGCGGTGGCATCTCCTTTCATGATCTCTCCCATCGCCGCCGCGGCGCCGGCCTCGGAGAGCGATCGCCCCGCGATCAACGTGCCGAGGACGTGCGGCCACGAGAAATCGGCGATCGGCGCCGGGGAGGGCGCGCTGCCGGCGGTCGGCGCACCGGTGGCATTTGCATCGGGCGGCGGGGTGGCGGGTGGTGGCGTCATCGCGGTGCTCCTACTTCTCCGAAGGTGCCAACAGCCTGGAGAAAGCGTGGGCGTAGGCGATCGCGCCGCGTTCGAGCTCGGCGAGGTCGATGAACTCGTTCGCGGTATGGGCGACCGATATATCGCCCGGCCCGCATACGACTACGTCGGCTCCGCCCTCGGACAGAAATCTTGCGTCGGACGCCCCTCGGAACCCCATCACTTCGGCGGGCTTCCCGGTGGCTTCTGCGATCGCGGCCGAAAGCGCGCGCGCCACCCGCGAATCTTCTTGCACCTCGAAAGGCTCGGCGAAGAAATCGATCTCCACGACTGCGTCGAGATCGGGGAAACGATGCTTAGCGAGTTCGATCGCGGCACCTATGGAATCCAGAACGCTCTCCCGCGACTCCTCCGGAATGGTGCGTCGGTCGACCTGAACCTCACAGCGAGCGGGAACGATGTTCACCTTCTCGCCGCCGCGGATCGCTCCCACATTGATACTCGGCCCCCCCACAACCGGATGACTTATGTCCGGCAACGTCTCCTCGAGGCGCAGAACTATCTCTGCCATGTGCGCGATCGCGCTGCGACCTCGTTCGGGAGCCGATCCGTGAGCGGCTTTGCCGCGCGTGGTAATGGTCAACCAACAAGCACCTCGTTGCGCGCCGACAACCCGCAGTGACGTCGGCTCTCCAACGATCGCCAGGTCGGGATGGATCAGGTTCTGCTCCACGAGGAAGCCGGCGCCTTTGAAACCCATGGCTTCCTCGTCTGCGACCAATTCCAGCTCCAGGGTCCCGGCCATCGGGAGCCCTGCCGCGGTGACCATCTCGACGGCCTCCAGGGCAGCCGCGATGGGGCCTTTCGCATCCGAAGACCCGCGTCCCAGCATGCGGCCGTCACGGATCTCGGCGGCGTAGGGGTCGGCGTCCCACAAGCTCCGATCGCCGGCGGGAACCACATCGATGTGCGAGCAGAAGCCGACGGTCGGTTCTTCGCCCGTGCCCCATCGCGCCACCACGCTGGGGCGTCCGGCCACGGCTTCGTGGACCTCGACCTCACCGCCGATCTCGCGGCATAGCTCGGCCGCCACGCGACCGGCTTGCGCTTCGTTACCGGGGGGATTCTCGGACTCTGCCCGCACCAAGCGCTGGAGGCGCTCGATCAAGCGCTTTCTATCGCACGATGCCGCGATATCCGCTCCGGGACGGGGGCTGCTCTGCGACACTATGGCCTGTGACTCCTTACCAGCTGTTCCTGCTTGCGATCCTGATCGTGTGGCCGTTCGGCATCATCGGTGTGCTCTTCCTTATGGCCCGCCTGGAACGGTACGTTGAGCGGAGCGACGCCGAAACCCCCCAAGAAGCCGGGCTCGAGCCGGTCAGCGGGGAGAGCCCCGACCGCGAAGTAAGGATCGTGTTCGGCGACCAGGTGGTCGGAGAGTCCGAGCAGCATCATGGAGCCGCATCGTAACTAGCAGCCGCTCCTACGACGCCGTCGTAGTCGGGTCGGGCCCGAATGGTCTGGCCGCCGCGATCACCATTGCCGAAGCCGGCAGATCGGTGCTCGTATTGGAAGCCAAGGAGCACATCGGCGGAGGGATGCGATCCGCGGAGCTAACGCTGCCGGGATTCGTTCACGACCTCTGTTCAGCGATACATCCCCTGCTCCTGGGATCCCCTTTCTTCTCCCGGCTGGGCCTCGAGGCCCTCGGCGTGCGGCTGGTGCACCCCGAAGTGCCGTTCGCTCATCCCCTCGACGGGGGCCGGGCCGGCGTGATGTATCGCTCGCTTGACGCCACCGCCGAAGGGCTTGGGCCCGACGCTTCCGCCTATCGCAAGCTGGTGGCGCCGTTGCTCAGAGATTTCCCCAACCTCCGGGGTGATCTCTTCGGCCCCCTGCGGGTGCCTCACCATCCGTTCAGCATGCTGCGTTACGCAAGTCACCTGTTGACCCCCGTTACACGTTTAACGAAGCGCTTCGAAACGCCAGAAGCCGAAGGCCTGTTCGCGGGGATGGGCAGCCACACGATGCTGCCGCTCGATGCACCGATGACGGGAGCGTTCGCGTTGTTCTTCGCCGTGCTCGCCCACGCGGTGGGATGGCCCGCGGTTGCGGGAGGATCCCAGAACCTCGCCGACGCCATGACCGCCCGGCTCCGAGCACTAGGCGGGGAGGTGAGCTGCTCGCGGCCGGTTGCATCGCTGCGCGATGTGCCCGCCTCCCGGTGTGTGCTCTTTGACGTTTCGCCGCGCCAGCTCCTGGACATCGCAGGCGAGGAGTTATCCCCTCGCTATCGCCGGCAAGCGAGCAAGTTCCGTTACGGTCCCGGTGCATTCAAAGTGGACTGGGCCTTGAGCGAGCCGATCCCCTGGACTGCTCCTGAAGTTTCTAGAGCCGGCACTGTGCACGTGGTCGGCACGCTCGCGGAAGCCGCCGAATCAGAAGGCAACGTCAATCGCGGGCGCCACTCGGAGAAGCCGTTCGTGCTGCTCGCGCAACAAACGATCTTTGATCCCACCCGCGCTCCCGAGGGTCGTCACACCGCGTGGGCTTACTGTCATGTTCCGGCGGGCTCAACCATCGACATGACCGCAGCCATCGAGCGGCAGATCGAACGCTTCGCGCCCGGTTTCAAAGACATCGTTCTGGCGAAACGGACTACGGATCCCGCGGCGCTGCAGGATCACAACGCGAACTACATCGGTGGGGACATCGGAGCCGGCGTGATCGACCTGCGCCAGTCCTTCACCCGCCCCTCAACCCGATGGAATCCCTACACCACGTCCGCCAAGAACATCTTCATATGTTCGTCGTCTACTCCCCCGGGGCCCGGCGTGCACGGGATGTGCGGCATGCTCGCGGCTAAGACGGCACTGAAGCAGATGCTGTGATCAGAGATGGGCGACGCATTCGATCTCGATGCCGGCCCCTCGTGGAAGCCCGGCAACGGCAAAGGCAGCGCGAGCAGGTGGCTCGGATCCCACGAACTCGGCGTAAGCCTCGTTGAACTCGGCGTAGTCGTCGATGTTGGTCAGGAGGGCCCTGACCTGAACCACGTTTGCCAGGCTGCTCCCGGCCGCCTCCAGCACTGCCGCAAGGTTCTGCATGCATCTCCGGGTCTGGGCGGCGATGGAGCCCGTGACCAGGTCCCCCGTCTGGGGATCGAGGGGTATCTGTCCCGAGCAGAACACCAGCTCCCCCGAGCTAACGGCCTGCGAGTAGGGGCCGACCGCCGCGGGGGCCGCCGTGGTGGCAACGATAGTCTTTTCCATCACACCTCCTATGAGCGCTCCTGAAGGGGAAACAAATCGCCTGTCTTCACCGGGAACGGGGGGATCGGCATAGGGGAACGGCGGTCCACGATCCAGTGGACCCTATAAGAGCGGGCCACGCATGACGGTCCTGGGGGCGTCTATAAGAACGGGTCCTGGGGGGCCTATTAGAACGGGTCACGCGTGACGGTCCCGGGGGCCCTCCGCATGGTCTTAGATAGACAGCGGTCACCAAGGCGAGCAGAAAGCAGACGAATGAGCCACACACAGGGCGAGATCGGAGGCATCACCACTGCGGTGATCGTGGCCTACGTGCGCTCCCATGGGGGTGAGGGGGCCGTTGCCAAGATGCTCTCCCTCGCCGGCGACGCCCGTCCTCCGGCCATGCTCGAAGACCCCGCAGTCTGGAGCACCTACGACCAGAAGATCGCTCTGTTCCAGGGAGCGGCTCAGGTCCTACAGGACCGGCTGGTGGCCCGGCACATCGGAGCCACGATCCTCGAGAGCAATATGCGACCCGGTATAAGGATCCTGCTTCGAAGCGCCGGATCGCCGCGGCAGGTCTTGCGCCACATCGCCAAGGTCGCCCCCCGCTTCTCGACCGTTTGCACGGTGCACGCCCGGGAGGTCGAGAGCAACCACGCGGTTATCAGCTACCGGCTTCACGAGGGGCTGATCCCCAGCCGGCTGGACTGCGATAGTCACATCGGGTTTCTCTCGCAGGTACCGACGATCTTTGGGCTGCGCCCCGCCTCGATCATCCACGATGAGTGCCAGGTTCGGGGAGCACCCGAGTGTGTCTATCTGGTGCGGTGGTCGACGCACTCCCGGCTTCCGTGGCGGGAGAGGAAGCGGCGGCTGGCCGATCTGGAGAGCCAGCTCGCCTCGCTTGGCGAGCGCACCGAGGCGCTCGAAGCAACCACGGCCGACCTCATCTCTCCCGACGAGGTCGAGACGGTGCTTGCACGTATAGCGCATCGCGCGGCTACTGCGGTGACCGCCCAGTCATACGTGCTTGCGGTTCATCCCGCAGAGGACTCGCCCTTGCAGATCCACCACGCCGGGCTCGCACTGGAAGAAGCCGAGTTGATCGCTCAGGATCTCGAGGGTGAGCGCCGGACCGGCGACTTCTCCGACACACGCCTGGTGGTTGAAGTCGTTTCGGCGCGCCGTCGGTACGGGCACCTTGTCGCTCTCGATCCTGAACGAGGCTCCTTCTTCCCAGAGGAAGAATCGCTGCTCCGCGCCTACGGTCGCCATGCCGCCGCGGCTCTGGATGTAGCCACCGCGCTGGAACAGGCGCGCACGCAAGGGGAAACGTCACGCGTCTTGTTGGACCTGGCGCGCTCGCTCGCCTCGGGCACGACGACGGACGACGTTGCGCAACGGTTAGCGGCCGCGGTACCCCAAGTTATGGCTGCAGACCGGGCCTCGGTCCTTCTTTGGGACGAGCGAACCAGATCCCTTTCTTACCGCGGCTTCTTCGGATACCCGAAGGAGGTCGAAAACGTATTGCACGGGATGACCCATCAGCTCGAGGAGACACCTCAGCTTTCCGAGGTGGTGGTCGTGGATCAGCCGGGGACCTCCACCGGAGAAAGCACCGTCGATCAAGTGGTGAGGAGACTGGTCGAGAGCTACGGGGCGCGCGAGGTGTTCGTGGTGCCGATCTCAGCTCGAGGACAGCTGCTGGGAGTCATCGCTGCAACTCGTGATGCGGACAAGCCCCGCCTCGAGCTTCACGAGACTCTGCAGGCCCGCATGCACGGGCTGGCGGACGAGGCGGCCACCGCGCTGCAGAACGCTCGCCTGTTGGAGCAAGAGCGCGCGGTGGTGCAGCGGCTGCAAGAAGCCGACCGCATGAAGTCCGAATTCCTCGCAGTCGTCAGCCATGAGCTACGAACGCCGCTTTCGGTGATCATCGGTGCCGCGAAAACTCTCGATCGGCGGGACGCCAAGCTCGACGACTCTCTCCGCAGCGAGTTCATCGGAACGCTGATCAAACGCGGGGAGCAGCTTCAAAGGCTGGTGGAAGATCTCCTCGAAGCATCTCGAACCATCGTCCTGCGCCCCGATCTCGTCGATCTCTCCAGCCTCGGGCTGGCTGCGGTTACAGACGCCCGGAAACTCGGAACCGACTGCACCATCGAATTCAACGACGGCACCCCCGTGGAGGTCGTCGCGGACGCGGGCCGGCTGCGCCAGGTGGTCGACAACCTCTTGACCAATGCCATCAAGTACGCGCCGGGCGCGGGCGTGCGCGTGGAGACGGGCGCCGACCAACGAGCCGCCTGGCTGAAGGTCGTCGATACCGGGCCCGGCATGACATCGGAACAGCTGGAGAAGGCCTTTGACCGCTTCTATCAAGCCGACGCCTCCGAGCAACGGCGCTCGGGCGGCATCGGTCTGGGCCTCTACATCTGCCGGCGGATCGCGGAGGCCCACGGTGGCACGATCGAGCTGCACAGCCAGGAGGGAGAGGGGACGCAGGCCACCCTGCGGCTGCCCCTCCTCGACGGCGGACTGGGCTAGAAAGGGCCGAAGGTAAGGAGGGCCCCCACCCGCAGGCGGGGGCCCAAGATCAGGAGCCGGCCTGTAAGCCGGATTCTGTACCGGCCTTCCGGCCGGCGGCGGCCATCCATCTGGGACGGACGTTGCCGTCCGCCTCATGCGACCTACCCGGGGGCCCTCTCATGAAGAGAGGCGAACGGGCCACCCTTGCCCCCTGCTTGGTCTTGCTCCGGACGGGGTTTACCCAGCCGCACCGGTCGCCCGGCACGCTGGTGAGCTCTTACCTCACCGTTTCACCCTTACCCGGGAAAGATCCCCGGGCGGTTTGCTTTCTGTTGCACTGTTCCACGGGTCGCCCCGCCTGGGATTTCCCCAGCGTCCTGCCCTATGGAGTCCGGACTTTCCTCGACGCCGCGTCTCGTAGCCGCCGCGCCGCGGCCACCCGGCCGGCTCCTGGCACCCATTATGCCAACCGCCATCGCGAACGCCTAGCGCACGTCCAGGTTCATCCGGCGCGCCGCCCGATCGAATGCGCCCAACAACGGACGCGCCAGCAGCAAGACCAAGACCACGTTTCCGATAGCTCCGATCGCGTCCCAGCCCAGCGAGGTCACCGCGTAGAAAGCTGCATAGTGCCGAAGGTTGACCAAGCCGCCGGCACCGGCGTGCCAACCGAGGCGCGACGAGCCGGCGAGGAACGGCCAGAAGTACAGATTGATCACCGCGCCGAACAAGAATGCTGCTACGAATCCGTAAGCCGCAAGGATCGCGATGCGGCGCGGCCAGCTCGACGGGCGCGGCACGATGCCCGCGCCGGCCCCCACCCATCCCACCGCGATCATCTGGAACGGAAGCCACGGACCGAGTCCCCCGACGAAGAGCGCCGATGCGAACGTCCCCACTGCCCCCAACAGAAAACCGAAGCCTGGTCCGAATGAGTTGCCCGCCACCAGCACCACGATGAACATCGCCGAGAAACCTGCGACATATCCCGGAAGCCGCAGAGCCACCATTGCCGATCCGAGTACGGCGATCAGCGCCACGATCTTGGGACCGAGGCCGGCGCGCTCCAATTCGGCGAACAACAGCGCGCCGAGACAGAGCATCAGCACTCCGAGGATCCAAGGGGCATCTATGTGCGGAGCGACCGCGGGAACGATGAAGGGCCACGCAAACACGAACACGCCCACCACGTTGGCGATCACGAACAGCCACGGCTTCATTGCCAACCTCAGCGCGCCACTGCCTCGGCCACTTGGTCGGGCGTCAACCATCGAGGGCCGAAAACGCGGGCGGTTTGAGGTGCGAAGACGGGAGAATCGCCCAGCACCCCCTCGGGCGACCCTTGAGCCACGATCTCCCCCCCTGCCAGCATCACGACGCGGTGGGCGATTAGCGCAGCCAACTCGACATCATGCGTCGCGACAATGACCGCGCGGTCATCGGAGACGTAACGTTCCAGAAATGAGACGAGGTGGCGTTTGGATTCCGCGTCCAAACCCCGGCTCGGCTCGTCAAGCGCCAGAACACGCGCGCCCGTCGCGGCCACTGCGGCGATCGCAATCAACTGCCGTTGCCCCGCAGACAGGTCGCGCGGGTGCACCTGGAGGATCGCGGCGGGGAGCCCGAAGTAGGCGATCAACTCGGCCGGATCTCCCGTTCGCTGCTTCCACTCCAACGTGGTGGTGATCTCTTCCTGCACCGTCTCTCGGAACAACACCGATTCAGGTCTCTGCGGGCAGAGCGCAACGTCGGTGCCGGGGCGGGGCGGCTCCGTCTCGAACAGGACACGACCGGAGAGCGGTGGGTGCAGCCCCGCCATGCACCTCAGGAGCGTCGTTTTGCCGGCCCCGTTGCGCCCGACCAGGACCACCGACTCCCCCCGGGCGATCTCTAGGTCGATGCCGTGGAGCACGACTTTCGGCCCGTAGCCGGCCCGAAGGAGCCGGGCTGCCATCAGCTCTCCGCCGCGAAAGGAACGATGCCTTTTTGTCGGTGGGGACAGATCGGGTGGCGAATCCGCGGCGTGCCTGCGCGCATCTCGGACGGTCAGAGGAAGCGGCTTCCACTCGAGCAACCGGCCGAGACGCGCAACGGGAGGCCCGAGGCCCACGCGCTCGAGAACATCCTGTGGGCTGCCCGTTGTGACGTTCCCTGCAGCGATGCCAAGCGCGAGATCAACGAAACCGGCGACCCGCTCGAGGCGATGCTCCGCGATCAACACGGTCATCCCGAGGTCGTGCACCAAACGCTGCAACGCCGCCAGCACATTCTCTGCACCTTGGGGATCCAGCTGCGAGGTTGGTTCGTCGAGCAGCAGCAGGCGGGGGCCGGGAGTCAACGCGGCTGCGATCGCCACCCGTTGACGCTCTCCACCCGAGATCGTCCGCACGCTCCGATCCCGCAGGTGCGCGAGGTCGAGGAGGTCGAGGGTCTCTTCGATCCGCCGGCGCATCCTGTTGCGATCGAAGGCAAGGTTCTCCATGGCGTAGGCCAACTCATCTTCAACCCGGTCCACCACGAAAGAGGCGCCGGGATCCTGCGGAACGAACGCCACCTCGTGCGATAGCTCGCGCGGAGCGACAGCTCTCGTATCTGTCCCGCCCACACGGACGACCCCCCGAAAACGGCCGCCGCTGAAGTGCGGAACGAGACCGTTCATCGCCCGAAGCAAGGTGGACTTGCCGGCCCCCGTAGCCCCCGCCACCAGAACGAAAGACCCCTCGGGCACTTCGAAGGAGACGTCGGAAAGAACGGCATCGCCTGCGCCGGGATATGCGAACGTCACGCGTTCGAAAGTCACTGCATCGGTCATCGCCCCTCCTCCCGCCCCGGCAGGAATGCAGGGATCGCGATGGCTGCGCTGGCTGTCACCAGAACGGGAGAAACGCCCGGCCACTGCAACGGCGACATAGCTACGGAAAGATCTCCCCGGCCCGTGGCGGCACTCCATGCGATCGTGCCAAGGACGAGGAGACTGGCGATGACCATCGTTCCGGAGCCAAGGTCCCATGACGACACCCTGTAGCTCGTGCGCCGCCCCCTGCCGTGCCCCCGGGCGTCCATGCTTTCCGCGAGCGCAACCGCCTCCTCCATCCCAGTCTCCAACACCGGAACGACCAGTGCCGGCAGCGCGCGCCAACGAGCAGCGTTTGCTCCTCGCACCCGCTGAGCTTCACGCACCTCTGCCACGGTTGCGATGGTGCGAGGAGCCAGGGACAGTGCGAGCCCGGCCGCGAGCACAGGTTCGTAAAGCCGCCGTGGAGACAGACGCAACAAGTCGTACGGATCGCTGACCGAATTGAAGGTCCCGAACACGCACAGAAGAACCGCTATCCGGGCCCCTTCGAGCAGGGCCACGACCACGCTGCTAGTGGTAATCGCGATGTGCAGCACGGGGTTGAGCAGCACCAAGGCAGTTCGAGCCGCCATCGCGATCGCCCCGAACCAGATGAAGATCCGGAACGACCGAAGCTGTGGTCCGGGTCGGCGGTGAGCGGCATAAACGAGCCATGCGGCGGCGCCGATCACGATCAGGTAGAAGGGATTGGTCGTGGACATCGCAGCGAGACCACCGCAAGCGGCCCACAGCAGCCACGCAGCTGGATGAAACCGCTCAGGCGCTGAGATGTCGACGCCTCAGCAAGAACCATCCGCCCCCGAGCAGTGCGGCAGCAACGATGACCGCCATGACGCCCGCGGCCGGCAGACCCTGATTCGATCTGTCGAGGTGCACCCCACTCACCACCAGGGAGGAAGGCGTTGGCGACGCCGAAGCGCCGAGGGGGCCTGCGCGCGCCTCGGTCATCCTCTTGGCCGCGGGGAGCTGGTTCCTAGGCCGCTGATGCGAACGCGAGGGGCGGGGAGCCCGCGACCTGCGCGGGCTGGGTGAGGAGGCGGGAGCTGCCGGCAGGGATGCCAACGGAGATGGCGTTGCACCCGGCGGGCTGTGCGTGGCTGAAGGGGTTGGCGACGCTGCCGGGCTAGGAGAACGACACACGGCGCCGAACGCCGTACGCGGCGGGGCCGGGTGGGTCGTGCCATTGTCCCCGCTGCCCCAGCTCCAGCCCTCGACCCCTCCCCCGCGCACCGTTGTCGAAGCCGCGCCACTTCCCGACCAGATCCAACCTCCGGATGCGCTTCCTCGCCAGTAGCCCCAGTAGTCCGGATAAGCACCGAAGCAATCTCCTCCTGTGGGCCCGGTTCCCGCGAGCATGCACACCGCTGCCCCGTCCGAGCGATAACTCAACCCGTATTGATCGTGGGCCAGCTCGATGAGGCGAAGTCCCGAAACGGACGGCGCATCGAGGGCCACGCAGAATCGGAGCACATCGCCACCGGTGCTGATCACCAGCGCGGCATGCGGCGCCCCGGCGGCGCACGCTGGAGAAGCGGGCCCGGCGGCAGGCAGAACGCACGCGACGAGCGCTACCAGCCCAACCGCAGCCCGGATCCGCACTAGAGCTTCTCGATGCCTAGCAGGCTGGCACCCTGGGGATGGATGGCGATGCCGACTCTGCGGGTATGGGCAGAGGCTGCCTCAACAATCCCAGGACGGCACCGATCGTGGCGCCGAGGTCCGGTCCCGAGCGCGTGAGGCGGCCGGACTTCGCCTTTTGCCAGGTGAACGCGAAGGAGAAGCGGAAATGCTTTCCGCACCGCCTCGTGTACTGCAGCCTCTTGAGGGCGTGCATCGACCGGCGAGGGTGCCGACGGCCTGCGGCCGCATAGGCCTGCAACACCAGCGCGGTGGAGTTGGCGTCCGTGAGAGTGGTGTTCTGGTCGTATCCCCACCCGTGCTTGACAGGGTCGCGAACGAACCTGAAGTAAGCGAACGGGCTCACAGCGGGGGCGACCGGGGCGGCAAGGGCGTCGAGCGCCTGAACCGCATAGCTGGTGGTGTTCGTATCCGCAAACGTGAAGTCAGCCACCGTGCGGTTGTGACAATTGCGGTTGTCTGTAGCGGAACGATAGGGAGCATCGAATTGCCATCCCCCATCGGGGCATTGAGCGCCGGTGAGCCAAGTCGCGGCGGGCGCCGCCGGCTGCTCCCCTGCCGCGACGAGTGCCAGCATCGCCAGGGCCTGGTCGATCACCGAACCCCCGCTTCCGTAGTGACCGTTCGTCCGTTGCGAGATCTTGATCTCGTGCACGAGATTGCGGCCCCCGAAACGGCGTGGATCCCGGCCCCCGGCCCGCGCCGCAAGGACGACCTTTGCCTTGAGCCCGATAGTGGTGGCATCGCCCAGGTGGGTCTTGAGGTATCCGAGCGCCCTGTGGATGCGATGGCGCCCCCGCCGGGCGGCCACCATCGCCAGAACGGCATCGGCCGTGGAGCCCAACGGTGAGAACGCGGTGATCGATCCATTTGCCGCTTGATGACGAGCTACGAATCGAAGTGCATGTCGGGCACGGAATGTCGTGGTCGCGGCCGAAGCCCCCACGGATAACAAGATCAGCATTACGAGACTCGCAGCGATCGCTTTCGTCGCCTTCAGCCGTCCCATCGGTTCCCCTTTCCGTCCGTGAACCCGAGATCGAGGGCGAAGCCGCCCGAGCTCTCTGGTCCATCCGCCAGAAATAACAGCGGCCCTTCGCTCAAAGGGCCGCAGAGGAACTGACTGTCCGCAGCTCGTCTCCCTTTGCCTCGAAGGTGCCGAGCCCAAGCGCTGCCAGGGTTGCCTGGCTTGCCGCGTGATGCGGCCTACAGTTGCGGGACAGCGCCGGACTTTGACCGGTCTTCCCCCCATGCAACGCGCAGGTATTCGATTGTCAAGAACGCCGGGCGAGACTACATCGAACGACTTACGCGCGTGGGCCGCCGCCGGTCTGCGGCGGGGCAGGTTCCGTCAGGGACGCAGCAGTCCGTCGTGCAGGAACGCCCGCCGCCGCTGACGATCTCCCAGACGGAAGGCAACCCAGAACCACAGAAGGATCGCCACCCCGACCACTTCCCCGCCCCAGGTAGTGAGGTGGCTGAATGGATGCACGAAGAGGTCGGTGGAATAGGGCTCCGGCGGGATACCTCCGAAGCGAGTTCCGAACGCGGGCCAGAGAAACGTTCTGGGTACCGACCACATACCGTCGGCCACGAGGTGGGTCAGCCATCCAACGCCGAGACCAAACAGCGACAGCCGTTTGGTCCCTCGGAAGGCGACGACAACGAAGACCGTCACGATCACGACCGCAAGCAGAGTGTGAGAGGGCCCCCGATGGCCCGGCCACCCGAACGAGAACGAGAGCGGGAAATCGATCAGATCGGGCAGCACCGCCCCGAGGAGTATGAAGCGGTAGTCGATCCGGCGGCGTCCGAGGGTCACGTAGACAAGCGCCGCACCCACGCCAAGGTGCCAGAGCAGCAACTAGGGGCTGTCCTCGGCGGCCACGTCCGCATCGAGATCGAAGCTCATCGCCCCGGCCCCCAGGCGAGCGCCGTCCGCGGCGGTTCCGGAGTCCATCGCTTCGTTGGCGAGCTCATCCGCGCGAGAGTTGAGGTGTCGGCGGACTTGGCTGATAGAAGCGGTCTCGAACTTGGCCATCAAGGAGCGGGCCTTGGCGGCCAAGGCTCTCAATCGGTCGTTCTTTATCTTCCAACGACCCTCCACCTGTGCGGCCACGAGCTCGGAATCGACGTAGATCTCGATCTCCGAGACTCCCTCCTGGAGGGCAAGCTCCAACCCCGCGATCAACGCCTGGTACTCGGCAACGTTGTTGGTTGCCTCCCCTATGTAGCGCGCGAGCTCGAGTGCTCGGCCCCCCGATACAGAGAGAACCACACCGATGCCGGCAGGCCCAGGATTGCCGCGGGCACCTCCGTCGGTGTGCAGAACCCCCTTCACTTCACCACGAGGATGCGGCCGCAGTTGTCACAACGCTGGAGACCCTTCTCGGCACGGAGGCGCTCCGCCTCCTTCGAAGGGAGCCGTGTGTGACAGCCCTGGCACGTGCTGTCGATGAGCGCGGCAGCACCCACGCCGCCTTTTGTGGCCCGTGTCCTTTCGTACAGCGACAACAGATCGGGCGGGATTGTGGCAGCAATATCCGCTCGTTTCGTCGTGTGGTCTGCAAGCTCACTATCGATCTCGAGGATGATGGCTGCCACCGTCTCCTTTAGTGCCCCGGCTTGTTGTGCGGACTCGGAGCGCTCCTTGTCCAGAGAGCTCATCGTTGTCGTGGCGTCGTCTTTCTGCAGCATCACTTCCAGGAGTTGATCCTCCAGCTCGCCTCTCTTGCGCTTCAACATTGCGACCTCGGCCTGCAGCGCGCCGAGCTCCTTGGGATTCGAGACCGCGCCCGAGAAAAGGCGTTGCTCTTCTTTCTGAATCTTCTGCTCACCTATCCCGATCTCGCCCTCCAGCCTTCCATGCTCCCGCGTGACCTCCTGGAGCTGCTTACGAGCTATCTCCGAATCCGCCTCGAGCTCGGCCAGCTGCGCAGACACCTGTTCCAGCCGCGATGCTTCGGGTAGCGAGCTGCGCCGTTCTTCGAGACGTTTGATGGTTAAGTCTTCGGATTGCAGATCGAGCAACCGTTGCAATGAGTCGTCGTCCACAGTCTTGAGTTTAGGCTGCCGCGCCATGGAGCTTTGGCCCGGGTATCAGTACCCCCTGGGTGCTAGCTGGGATGGGCGGGGAACGAACTTCTCGGTCTTCTCCGAGCATGGAGAGGGCATCGAGCTTTGTCTGTTCGATCACGACTCGCACGAAACCACTTTCGAACTGAAGGAAGTGACGGCCTCTGTCTGGCACGGCTATCTCGCCGGGGTAGGGCCGGGACAGCGCTACGGGTTCAGGGTCAAGGGCCCCTTCGCTCCTGACCGAGGCGACCGGTTCGACGCGTCGAAACTCTTGCTCGATCCTTATGCCAAGGCGATCGATGGTGAGGTTAGATGCGTGCCCGAGCTCTTCAGCTTGCAGCCGGGCTCGCCAGGCGTTGCGTCCCTCGGCGGAAGCGAGGCGATCCCCAGGTCAGTCGTGATCGATGAATCCTTCGACTGGGCCGGTGACCTCAGTCCCCGCGTCCCGTGGCACGAGACAACGATCTACGAGACCCACGTCCGAGGCCTCACAATGACTCATCCCGGGATACCTGAGGAGCTGCGTGGCAGCTATGCCGCGGTGGGCCACCCACAGATCGTGGAGCATCTGCAAGCACTGTCCGTGACTGCCGTCGAACTGCTTCCGGTTCAACACTTCGTACATCCCAGGCACCTGATCGAACAGGGGCTCTCGAACTACTGGGGTTACGACTCGATCGGCTACTTCGCGCCACATTCGGCCTACAGCTCCGCGGGAGCGTCTGGCGGCCAGGTAACCGAGTTCAAGCAGATGGTCAAAGCCCTGCATCAAGCGGGCATCGAAGTCATCCTCGATGTCGTCTACAACCACACCGGCGAGGGCAACCACTTGGGCCCGACGTTGTCTTTCCGCGGTATCGACAACCGCGTCTATTACCGGCTGCGGAAGGACGATCCCAGTTTGTATCTGGACTTCACCGGAACCGGCAACACACTGAACGCTCCTCATCCCCAGGTGCTGAAGCTCATCATGGACAGCCTCAGGTACTGGGTGGTCCAGATGCACGTCGATGGGTTCCGCTTCGACCTAACGTCCGCCCTTGCACGCGAGTTGTACGACGTCGACCACCTGTCGTCATTCCTCGACATCATCCACCAGGACCCCGTCCTGTCGACGGTGAAGTTGATCGCCGAGCCGTGGGACCTCGGAGAAGGCGGGTACCAGGTGGGTAACTTTCCCGGGCTGTGGTCGGAATGGAACGGCAAGTATCGCGACAGCATGCGAGATTTCTGGCGAGGCCAGGGGGGCCCGATCGAAGAGTTTGCAGCTCGCTTCAGCGGGAGTTCCGATCTGTACAAGCCGAACGGGCGCCGTCCTTACGCCAGCATCAACTACATCACCTCGCACGACGGATTCACGCTCCAGGATCTCGTCAGCTACAACGAGAAGCACAACGAGGGCAATGGCGAGAACAATGGTGATGGCGAGAATGACAACCGCTCGTGGAACTGTGGCATCGAAGGTCCCACCGAGGAAGCTGCCGTGGCGGCGTTGCGGAACAGGCAGAAGCGCAACTTCCTGACGACGCTCGCACTTTCTCAAGGCGTCCCGATGCTGTTAGCGGGAGACGAGCTCGATCGCACCCAGCTCGGGAACAACAACGGCTATTGCCAGGACAACGAGGATTCCTGGTTGGACTGGAGCCCGCAGGAGATGAGTGCAAGCTTCCACGGCTTCGTGAAGCGCGTGATGGCCTTTCGCCAAAGCCATGCCACTTTCCGGCGCCGAGAATGGCTGCAGACCGGGAGCGCGGATGGAAGACGGAGAGACATCGCGTGGTTCGCCCCCGACGGCCTCGAGATGACCGCCGAACAACTCGCGACGGAGCCCGCCCGCGCAATGGCCGCCTTCCTTGACGGGGACGACGTTGCAACTTCCGACCTGCGCGGCAGCCGAGCCCGGGATGCGAGCTACATCATTCTGTTCAATGCCCAGGATCATGGGCAGTCGTTCAAGCTCCCCGCACAGCTGCCCGGATCGTGGAAAGTCGTGATCGACACGGGTGATCCCAGCGTGACAAACGCTCAGACCAACGGCGATCGTGTCAGCGTGGGAGACCACGCCTTGATCGTGCTCGAGCGAGCCTGAGCACATGAGCGCAGTCCGGCCTTTCGGGAAACCCGCGAGGTTGCACCGAGGCGACCGCGTCGCGATCGTGTCTCCGTCGTTCCCTGCGGTGGATCGGTGGCCTCATCGCGCCGAGCGAGGCGTCGCCTACCTCGAAGGGCTCGGGCTAGAAGTGCGCATGATGGCCAACGCGGCGCGGTCGGGCCGATGGGTGGCGGGCTCGGCATCAGAACGCGTGGACGACCTTCACGCAGCGTTCGCCGATCCGGAGATCAAAGCTATCGTGTGTGCCACAGGAGGCAATCACTCGAACGAGCTGGTCTCTCACCTCGATTACGAGATGATCTCGAGGAATCCGAAGATCTTCCAGGGTTACTCGGACATGACCGTTCTTCATTGGGCTCTGCTGAAGCACACGGGCATGGTTACTTTCTACGGCCCCTCGCTCGTCCTCGAGATGGCCGAATATCCCAGCGTGCTGCAGCCCACCGATGACAGCCTGCGCGCTGCCTGGTTCGGAGGGTCGCCGCTCATATTCGACGCCGCGAAGGAATGGACCGACGAGTTCCTCGACTGGAACGAGAAGACCGATCTCAGCAGAGCGCGTGCCATGCGGCCGAATCCAGGGTGGCGGTGGCTGCAGCAAGGCTCTGCCACGGGTCCGCTGATGGGCGGTTGCCTCGAGACGATCCTGTGGCATATCAAAGGCTCGGCCGAATGGCTCGACCTCAGCGGGGCGATCCTGTTCCTCGAGACCTCAGAGGAGGCGCCCTCTCCGGCTCATGTCGACGCCTACTTGACCGATCTGGCGAATCTCGGGGTCTTGGGGCAGATCGCCGGACTCGTCATGGGCCGGCCGATGAACTACACCGCCGACGCCGCTGAGCTGCTGTGGCAGGTTGTGGTGGAGCACACGACCGGCCGTGCCATCCCGGTCCTTGCCAACATCGACTGCGGGCACACCGATCCGATGCTGACGCTGCCCCTGGGCGTAGAGAGCCGGCTCGATTCGCACGAGAACATCTTCGAGGCCACGGAGGCTGCGACTAGCCGGGGCTCCATTGCACCAGGCCGAGATCGTGCGCGTCGATGAGGTCCCGATGAGCCGGGAGAACCCGCACCGTGAAACCGTAGAGCCCGGCAGAAGCAGCCACGAAACCGCCCTCATAGCGGCAGGCTTCGCCGTTTTGTTCGTGGGGATGCATCTCGACCAGTTGCGTCCCCACGAGCTCACCCCCCGGACCGACGCTGCCATGCGCCAGCTGAACGGATACATCTGACGGCGACAGCCTGCCGAGTTGCACGTCCGCCACGACCGTCCGCTCCTGCCCGAGGTCGGCCGGCCCAGAATCTCCTTCCACCCCGACCACATGGATGTCGTCCCACGCCTCGCGCACCCGTGACTTCCACATCGAGAGCTCGCGCGTTCTGGTAAACGCATCGGTGGACATCTCGCGGCCCTGTCCTGCCGCCGGTTCGTAAAGTCGGCTTATGTAGTCGCGCAGCATCCTGTCGGCCGTCACGAACGGGCCGAGGCCGGACAAGGAAGCCTTCATCTTGCTCATCCACTGAGGCGAAAAAGAGCCCTCAGGGCGCTCGTAGAAAGCAGGGATCACCTCGCGTTCAAGCACGTCGTACAACGCGAGGGCCTCGACATGATCCTGATGGGCGAGATCGGTATACGTCTCGCCATTGCCGATGGCCCAGCCGACCTCCGGCGTGAAGCACTCGTCCCACCAACCGTCGAGGATCGAGCAGTTGATCACGCCGTTGAGTGCGGCCTTCATGCCGCTCGTTCCCGAAGCCTCCAACGGGCGCCGGGGGTTGTTCAGCCAGACGTCCACGCCCTGACAGAGTCGCCGCGCCACCTCCATGTCGTAGTCCTCCAGGAACACGAAGCGCGTGCGGATCTCCGGATCGTTCGAGAAGTGGACCAGCTGCCGAATCATCTCCTTGCCGCCCTCGTCTGCAGCGTGGGCTTTTCCCGAAAAGACGATCTGGATCGGGCGCGTTGCGGATGTCAGCATCCGCTTCAGTCGCTCTCCATCGGTGAGTAGCAGCGTCCCTCTTTTGTATTGAGCAAAGCGACGCGCGAACCCGAACGTGAGAACAGCGGGATCCAAGACGGTTTGCGCCCACTCCGCTTCTGACGAAGACGCTCCACGCGCCATCAGTTGGGCGTGAAGGCGCTCCCGGACGAACGACACCAGCCCTGTTCTGCCTCGGTTTCGTTGTTGCCACAGCTCGTCTTCGGGGACTTCGGCGATGGTGCTCCAGGGAACCTGTCCGCTCTCGGCCCACCCCGGAGAGAGCCTGGCATCGAGAAGATCGAACATCTCCGAGCCGAACCAGGTCGACGCGTGCACCCCATTGGTGACGTATCCGATCGGCACTTCGCCGGCCGGAACCTGTGGCCAGATAGAAGAAAAGATCCTTCGAGACACTTCTCCATGAAGCTTGCTCACGCCATTCGCCCGGCCGGCAAGGCGGAACCCCATCACGGCCATATTGAAGTCTTCGCTTTCTTCTGCGTATGAAGGCCCCAACCTGCCGAGGTTCAGAAGCTCTTCGAGGGGGATGTTGCATTCGTCGGCGAACGCACCGAAGTGGCGCTCCATGAGCTCGGTCGAGTAGATATCGATCCCGGCAGGCACCGGAGTGTGAGTGGTGAAGATCGTCGTAGCCCTGACGGCCTCGAGCGCCTCTGCAAACGTCAACGCTTCCCTCTGAACCAGCCGTCTGATCCTCTCCAGCCCCAAGAAGCCTGCATGGCCCTCGTTGGAGTGAAAGACGTCGGGGTCGTAGCCCGCCGCCTCCAGCGCCCGGACGCCGCCGATGCCCAGCAGGATCTCCTGGCGGAGACGGTGCTCGCTGTCCCCAAAGTAGAGCCGGTCTGTGACCGCCCGCTGGGGAGGCTCGTTCTCCTCCACATCACAATCCATCATCAGCAGTGGAGTCCGGCCGACCTGCGCAGACCACAGCTGGGCAATGCAGTTGGCTCCTGCCAGATCGACCGCGATCTTGAGCGGCGAGCCATCGTCGGAAGTCAGAAGCCGCAGGGGCATCGCATGGGGATCGGTGGAGGGATAGCGCTCCTGTTGCCAACCGTAAGCATCGAGCCGTTGGTGGAACGACTCGCGGTAAAGCAATCCCACACCCACCAGGGGAAAGCCCAGATCGCTGGCCGCCTTCAGATGATCGCCGGCGAGGATGCCAAGGCCCCCCGAATAGATGGGCATCGTCTCCGACACTCCGAACTCGGGCGAGAAATAAGCAACGGTGCGCAAGGAAGCCGTGTTCGCCTGTTCTTGGTACCAGCGGGGTTCGGATAGGTAGCGGGAAAGATCTTCGGCGGCTGCCGCAACCGAGGCAAGGAATGCTGGGTCGCCCGCAGCCTCCTCGGCGCGCTGGCCGGACACCAACCCGAGCATCCTGATGGGATCTCGACCCGAGCGTTCCCACGCATCCTCGTCAAGCCGGCGGAACAGCTCGGCAGTTGGCTTATCCCAGGTCCACCGGAGATTCATCGCGAGCCCAAAGAGAGTCTCGAGGGCCGGGGGAACGGCGGCCCGGACCGGGAAGCTGCGGATTGCTCTCATTCGAGTAGCGTCTCACTTTCTTTCTGGACATGGCTCACCGTAAAGGTTCACGGCCCGCCGCTAACATCGGTCGATGCCGGCCAGTAATGAGCACATAGTTATCGAGGCAGTACGACCTGAATTGAACGGAGGACGGTACAGGGCCAAGGCGGTGAAGGGAGACACGGTTGACGTCACCGCCGACATCTTCAGGGACGGAACCGCAGTGCTCGCAGCAGTGGTCCGTTGTGAAGATCCTGCAGGCAACACCTCCGAGTCGCGGATGGCGCACTTCGACAACGACCGGTGGAGAGGCAGCTTCCAGGTGCTGACGGAGGGCCGATGGCACTACACGATCGAAGCCTGGACCGATCACTTCTCCACCTGGCGCAGGGGCTTGTTGAAGAAGGCGGAGGCCGGTCAAGCAACGGGGCTGGATCTGGAGGAGGGCGCGCTGCTGATCGAGCGCCGCCTGGCCCTGGTCCCTCGCCACTCTCGCGGCGTGCTCGAAAACGCCGTGGCAGAGCTGAGGAGCCGGTCGGCAACGGCCACCTCGTTCGGCGAGGAGGAGATCGAAGCAGCTCTCGGCCCAGAGGTTCTGGAGGCGATGGAGGGGCACCCCGACCGGACGGGAGGGACCTTCTATCGACCGCTCCTGGAGCTGACCGTGGACAGAGAGAGAGCCAGGTTCGGAGCCTGGTACGAGTTCTTCCCACGCTCGACCGGGCCCCACGGAAGCCACGGCACTTTTCGAACCTCGGCAGATCACCTGGCAACCGTTGCGTCCATGGGGTTCGACGTCGTCTATCTGCCCCCCATTCACCCCATAGGTGAAACCCACCGTAAGGGAAAGAACAACGCGCTGCTCAGGCAACCGGAAGATGTCGGGAGTCCGTGGGCAATAGGGAACCGAGCGGGTGGCCACAAGTCGGTCGACCCGAATCTCGGATCTCTAGGTGACTTCGACCACTTCGTAGAGACGGCGGGCCGCCATGGGATCGAGGTAGCCCTGGACTTCGCGATCCAGTGCTCGCCGGACCATCCGTGGGTTATGGAGCATCCGGAGTGGTTCCATCACCGCCCCGATGGATCGATCATGTATGCCGAAAACCCCCCGAAGAAATACGAAGACATCTATCCGATCAACTTCGACACACCGGACCGCGAGGGCCTGTGGCGCGAGCTTCATTCGGTCGTCGATTTCTGGATCGCGCACGGGATAACGATCTTTCGTGTCGATAATCCTCACACCAAGTCGTTTGCTTTCTGGGAGTGGCTGATCGACGAAGTCCAGAGGGAGAGATCGGACGTCATCTTCCTTTCCGAGGCGTTCACGCGGCCAAAGGTGATGCGCCTGTTGGCGAAGCTCGGCTTTACCCAGTCCTACACGTACTTCACCTGGAGAAACGAGAAGGGCGAGCTAACGGATTACCTCGAAGAGCTCACGCAGACGGACATGGCCGATTATTTCCGTCCGAACTTCTTCACCAACACGCAGGACATCCTGACCGAGTTTCTCCAGACGGGAGGCGCTCCGGCATTCAAGATCAGGTTTGCGCTCGCCTCACTGATGTCGCCTTCTTACGGGGTCTATTCGGGATTCGAGTTCTACGAGAACATCCCGTTGAGAAAGGGAAGCGAGGAGTATCTCGACTCCGAGAAATACGAGTTGCGCCATCGCAGTTGGGAACCTGAGGACGGAACCCTGATTCCCTTCATCCGCCGGATCAACCAGATCAGGCACGACGAACCCGCTCTCGCATTGCTGACCAACCTGTGTTTTCAGAGCACCGACAACGACCAGGTCTTAGCCTTCTCGAAGACCATCCCGGGGCGCGATGCCATCCTTGTGGTGATCAGCCTCGACCCCTTCTCGACACAGGAGACAACGGTCACGCTCGACATGCTGCAACTGGGATTGGACGAGAGCAGACCCTACCGGCTGGACGAGATGCTCTCGGGTGCGGCCGTCGAATGGCGGGGGCCAAAGAACCGCGTGACCCTGGACCCTTTGGGGCAACCGGCCCAGATCTTCAAGATCGGTGCACCGTGACGGTCCGGGGCACCCACAGATGATGTTGGAAGGCGATCCGCTCTGGTACAAGAAGGCGGTCTTCTACGAGCTCTACGTCCGCAGCTTCAACGACTCGAATGCCGACGGCTCCGGAGACTTCAGGGGTCTCGTTGAAAAACTCGACTACCTCGAGTGGCTTGGCATCGACTGTATCTGGTTGCTCCCTTTCTTCCAATCGCCGCTTCGGGACGGGGGCTACGATATCTCCGACTTCTATTCGATACTGCCGGAGCATGGGAGCCTGAACGATTTCACCAACTTTTTGGCGGGGGCGCACGGCCGCGGCATACGAGTGGTTGCCGACTTC
Source organism: Actinomycetota bacterium (assembly GCA_034667525.1). Taxonomy (GTDB): domain Bacteria; phylum Actinomycetota; class CADDZG01; order CADDZG01; family WHSQ01; genus DATAPE01. The sequence goes on along the minus strand of JAXDJO010000061.1, from coordinate 39,867 downwards.
GTTGTCAATCACACATCAGATCAACATCCCTGGTTTCAGGAATCACGCCAGCCTGGGTCGGCAAAGCGAGATTGGTATGTGTGGTCGGAGACGAACGAGAAGTATGCCGATGCACGCATCATCTTCGTAGATTCGGAGAGATCCAACTGGAGCTGGGATGAAGAAGCGGGCGCGTTCTACTGGCATCGTTTCTTCAGCCATCAACCCGATCTCAACTACGACAACGAAGATGTGCAGGAACAGATGCTGGCGGCGCTTCGCTTCTGGCTGGACCTCGGGTTGGATGGATTCCGTTTGGACGCGGTTCCCTACTTGTTCGAGCGGGAAGGCACCATCTGTGAAAACCTGCCCGAGAGTCACGCCTTCCTCAAACGGGTACGGCGAGAGATCGAAAAGTCCTACCGGGATGTCGTCCTCCTGGCAGAGGCGAACCAGTGGCCGGCCGATGTGGTTCCCTACTTCGGCTCCGGAGACGAGTGTCATATGGCGTTCCACTTCCCGCTCATGCCGCGCATGTTCATGGCTGCCCGGAGGCAGGTGCGCTATCCCATCGTGGAGATCCTCGAGCAAACTCCTCCGATCCCGGAGAACGCACAGTGGGGCATCTTCCTACGCAATCACGACGAGCTGACGCTCGAGATGGTCACCGACGAGGAGCGGGACTACATGTACCAGGAGTATGCGAAGGACCCGCGGATGAAACTCAACCTTGGGATCAGAAGGCGCCTCGCTCCTCTACTCGAGAACTCCCGCACCGAAAGCGAGCTCTTCCACGCGATGTTGTTCTCCCTCCCCGGTACGCCGATCGTCTATTACGGTGACGAGATCGGCATGGGCGACAACATCTATCTGGGAGATCGCGATGGCGTCCGCACGCCGATGCAATGGACGGGCGACCGCAATGCCGGGTTCTCCCGGGCGGATTTCGCGCAGCTCTACCTGCCCCCGCTGCTCGACCCCGTTTATGGGTATCAGGCGTGCAACATCGAAGCTCAGCTCCGCGATCAGCATTCCTTTCTGCAGTGGTTCCGCAGGCTGCTCGCCGTGCGCAAGCAGCACCCTGTCTTTGGATTGGGGTCTTTCGAGGCGCTGAGCCCCGACAACCCGGCGATCTTCGCTTTTATCCGCCAGTACGAGGAAGACGTCATCTTGTGCGTCAATAACTTGTCCTCTCGGGCACGGGCTGCAGAGCTCGACCTATCCTCATACGAGGGCATGTATCCGATAGAGCTTCTCGGCCGGGAGCGCTTCCCGGCAATAGGAGAATTGCCCTATCTCTTGACATTCGCGCCACACAGCTTCTACTGGTTTCAACTGGTCCGGGAGGAGACGCCATGATCGACCTGCACGAGATCGTGCGGCGGCTCCCCGAACAACGATGGTTCGGGGCCAAGGGCCGGGACATCGCGCGGGCAGACCTCATCGACGCTGCTGTGGTTCAAGACGGTGACCCCAGCCTCATCCTGGCCGTGGTCGCCGTCCACTATCGGCAGGGAGACAGCGATCTGTTTCACCTGCCGCTGCTGGTGGGTGATGACGGCACCAGCAGGGACGCCCTCGAGGAACCGGAGCGACTCTTGGTCCTGGGCGAGCTCATGGCGCACGGCACCCCACTCAAAGGCACGAACAGCGTTTTCAACTTCGCCGGCCCCGGCCTGGATCCGATGCTGGAACGAGTGTGGAGCTCGGCGCGTTCTCTGGGGGCAGACCAGAGCAACACCTCGGTGGTGATGGACGAAAGCGTCATCATCAAGTTCCTTCGGCGGGTGCAACCGGGAATCAACCCGGAGCGCGAGATCACTCGTCTGCTCACCAACCTCGGATTCCCCCACATCCCCGAGCACATCGGAGAGATCACGTTCGAAGGAACACTCGACGACGAGGAAATCACGATGGACATCGCGGTGGCGCAGCGTTATGTGACCGATGCCGTGGAAGGCTGGAAAGACGTTCTCGGCCGTCTCCACGACCTGTACGACGCGGCCGTCCCCGGGGAGATCACAACCGCTGAGATAACCGCGACCATCGAAGAAAGGGCCATGGACAATCTCCGGTCTCTGGAAGATCTTGGCGATGTCTCGGCCGGGCTGCATGTTGCACTTACAAAAGAGGAACTCGACCTGGACTCACTTCCCGTTGTGATTCAAGGACACGATCTAGAGAGGTGGGGCGACGAGCTCCGCGCGTCCGCGGCTTCGCTGGCAGCGGCAGGAGTCGCGGTGATAGAGCAGTGGACAGACGCATTGGAGCGGGCGATCGAACGCCTGGTGACAGTGCCCAGACCCGGTTTCAAGACGCGTATCCACGGCGACTACCACTTGGGGCAGGTTCTCACCAGCGACCGAGGCTGGATGATCATCGATTTCGAAGGCGAACCCGCACGGTCGCTGGAAGAGCGCCGTCAACGGCACTCTCCCCTACGTGATGTTGCTGGGATGTTGCGTTCGTTCAGCTACGCAGCTTCAGTGTCGCTGTTGGAACGGGCTGAGTTTCAAAGCGAGGAATGGCTGAGGTTGCAACCATGGGCGGACGCGTGGGAGGGCCTGGCGCGCGGACGGTTCCTTACCGCCTACTTGCGTCGCTCTCACGAGGGGAAGTTCCTCCCGCCCAAGCGCCCCGACCTGGACGCCATGCTCGACGCTTTCGAGATCGACAAGGCCCTCTACGAGATCGCGTACGAGCAGCAGAACCGGCCGGACTGGATCCAGATCCCGCTGCGCGGACTTGCACGGATCTTGGGGCCGGCCCCCGGCTGAGATGCCAGGAGCGGACCAGGATCCGAACGCTCCCGCCGGCCTCGATGAGCATGACCTTCGGCTGTTGCAAGAGGGAACGCACAACAGGCTCTACGACAAGCTAGGTGCCCACCCGAGCACCGTTGCCGGGATGGACGGCGTCACGTTTGCCGTTTGGGCCCCCGCGGCCCGCAGCGTCAAGGTAATCGGCCCGCCCGGCACCACGGGAGGGCTCGACCACCCGATGAGACGCCTCGATCCTGCTGGGATCTGGGAGATATTCGTTCCCGCGGTTCCCCGAGGCGCGCCCTACCGATACGAAGTTGTAACAACTGAGGGACGCCGCGTCGCAAAGACCGATCCGGTGGCGTTCGCAACCGAGATGCCGCCGGGAACAGCTTCGGTTGTCTTTTCCTCTCGCTACCGCTTCCACGACGAGGAGTGGATGCAGAAAAGGTCCGCACGGGACCACCTGGCATCGCCCCTGTCGATCTACGAGGTTCATCTGGGTTCATGGCGGCGCGATCCCAACGGCGAGGCCCTTACGTACCGCCAGCTGGCTGAAACCCTTCCTGGATATTGCATCGACATGGGCTTTACCCACGTCGAATTCCTCCCGCTCGCCGAACACCCCTTCGGTGGATCGTGGGGCTACCAAACGACCAATTACTTTGCACCCACGGCCCGCTTCGGGGACCCCGATGACTTCGGATACCTCGTCGATTCTTTCCATCAGGCAGGCATCGGCGTGATCGTGGATTGGGTGCCCGCGCATTTCCCCAAGGACGAGTGGGCACTGGCGCGCTTCGATGGCTCCCTGCTCTACGAGGATGCCGACCCGTTGAGACGGGAGCACCCGGATTGGGGAACCGTCGTCTTCGATTACGGCTCGCCGATGGTGCGCAACTTCTTGATCGCCGCAGCCCTCTACTGGGCAGAGCAGTTTCACATCGACGGTTTCCGCGTGGATGCGGTCGCCTCGATGCTTTACCTCGACTACAGCCGCAAGGATGGCGAGTGGAAGCCCAACAGGTTCGGGGGGCGACAGAACCTCGAAGCTTTGGCATTCATCACCGAGCTGACGACGAGATTGCACGCCAGGCACCCCGACGTTCTATTGATCGCCGAAGAATCCGCGGCCTGGCCGGGAGTGACCAAGCCGGTCCAGGAGGGGGGACTCGGGTTCGATCTCAAATGGAACCTCGGGTGGATGCACGACACCCTGCACCATTTCCGGAGAGAGACCTCCTTGCGGCGGCGTCATCAGGGCGATCTCACCTTCACACTCATGTACGCCTGGAACGAGCACTTCATCCTTCCCCTGTCCCACGACGAGGTGGTCCACGGCAAGGGATCTCTCATTGGGAAGATGACGGGCGACAGATACCGGCGCCTGGCTTTGTTGAAGTGCCTGCTCGCCTACATGTGGGCCTACCCCGGAAAGAAACTGCTCTTCATGGGTGGCGAGATAGCGCAGGAGCGCGAATGGGATCACGACTCGAGCATCGACTGGGATCTACTCGACGATCCTGACCACGCGGGGATTCAACACTTGGTGCGCGATCTCAATCGCCTTTACCTCGAGTCCCGCTCGCTGTGGGAGGAGGTGCCCGCTCCCGAGGGCGGCGGGTGGACCGCAGAGGGCGATGCCCAGAACAACGTGGTGTCGTTCTTCCGGAGGGACCCCACCAGCGGCGAGTGCCTCGTATGCATCTGCAACCTGGCCCCCGTGATACGGAGGCACTTCCGGATCGGCATGCCCAAACCTGGGCTCTTTCGGGAGGTCCTGAACACCGATTCCACGCGCTATATGGGGGCTGGAAATATCAATCCGGGAGCGATCGAGGCGACCACGGAGCGCGGCCAGGCGATGGAGCATTCCGCGGTGGTGACCCTTCCACCATTCGCGGCCGTGTGGCTGCGCGGCTGACAGGTCTGCCCGCGTGAGGCCATCCAGAGATCTTCGCGCCCGCCGTGTGGCGGCCGCTGGTGCGGGCTAAGCCTCCGCTCCAGCTTGGTCTCTGACGTCCACGACCCCGGCCTCGGTGTCGGTCAGGTCCACTATCCCCGCCCATTCGCTCGCCTCGAAGAGGCCGCGGATCTCGGTCGCGCGGTAGCGACGATGGCCGCCGAGCGTTCGGATCGAGGAGAGCTTGCCTGCCTTGGCCCACCGGGTGACGGTTTTCGGATCCACCCGGAAAAGGGCTGCAACTTCTGCAGGAGTCAGAAGGTGATCGTTTCTTGCAACTGCCATCTCGGTGCCTTCCGCCTAGGTGCGTACCGTGGCGACGCAAGGCCCAGCGGCTTTAGTCCCTTGCACTGCTACTAACACTATCGCTCGTCTCGCTTGCGAAAGAAAGGGCTATTCGGGAGAAATTTCGGCTTTGAGAAAGACCCTACCGGGCCACCCCCCCAGAAAGAGAGGAGGGGGCGACCCGCGAGGGGTCTGTCCAGGGATCCAAGGTCACTGTGGCCTAGGGGCCGCCTTAGGTCCTCTGATCTTCCGCAGGTGAAGTTTGTGGGTAAGCAGAGCCATTGTTCTGGCTCATCCCCTCCGAACCGGTTCGGTCGACCCCATCAGGAATGGATGCCGCGTCCGAGGATCCGGCATCCGAGCCCACGTTCGAGGTGCCCGTCGAGCCCACGTTCGAGGTGCCCGTGGACCGGGTGTTCGAGGTCTGGTTGGAAAGGCTCCCTCCAGTGCTGCCCAGCAATGTCTCGAACAACGACCGGTAATGAACCATCGCTTGACGCAGATCCTCGGTGGTCGCCTGCCCGTGATCGCTCGCAAGAGAGATCGCGTGCGCCGCGCGATAGTTCTCGACGACACCGGGATGGTCAACGGAGATGTCCTCAGAACGCTGTTCGAAGTTATCCATCGGATAACCACGATCGGTCATGACCTGTCCCACCAATCGGTCCGCATCCCCGACAGCCTCAGCCGGCGCATCGACGAAGCGAGCTTGCGTCTGGCGCCAAGAATCGATGTGTCTGTCACGAGTCGCCGGATCGAGCTCACGCAGGTTCAGAGCATCGTGGCGCTTCTGACGCGCTTCGAGCCCCTTCTCGGCCTGGCGCCTGCTGTCGCTTTCGACAACGGCGCGATCGTATTCGGGCCCGAACTTGCTTTGCAGGGTCGTACGCCGTTTCCTTTGCCACGCTGCGTAAGCCACCAGAATCAGAACGATGACGATTACCGCAACGATTACCCATGCCAATCCGCTCATACCTCACTCCTCTTCGACAAGGTTACGCATCCCAAGGTGCGTAGCGATCGAGTCATTTGAAGATGCTTACTCCGCCCGGACCGATCAAGAGTCCGACGATTATGAGCACGATGCCCATCAGCACACCACCGCGCAACAGCGTGACGATGCCGGCGATGACAAGGATGACCGCGATGATCCACAGGATCGTTGCGGTTGCGCCTCCAACAGCCAATACAAGATTCGAAGCAGCCAGAACCACGGCTATGCCTCCCTTTGCAGGGGCCCCCTTCGACGAGGGCCATCGACCCCGTTCTTTCCCCCGTTGTCAAGATCGGAAACGGCCCGGGCGGTGCAGCCGGTTATCGTGCCCAGGCCGTTGATCCTGCCGCGAGCGTGGGCCGTTGCCGAAGCTGCAGGATGTTGCGGTGGAAAAGGTGCCAAATCGCCGCCAGAGCCTTCAGGGGGAGACCTTCGATGGTGAGATCGTCCGCCTTGCGTACACCATCGCAAGGAAGCTGTACCGCTGCCCGGGATGCCGTGAGTCTGTGGCCATCGGTACCGAGCACACCCTTGTGCAATACCTGTCGGCAGATCCACCGTTCCATCAACATTGGCATCGCCAGTGCGCAGTGAGCGCACTCGTTCCCGAGCTCAAGACCAGCCGGGTGGTACCAGCCAACTGATCGCAATGGACGGGCGATGACCGCCGTTCTGCTGGCGCTCGCGGCATCGATCACCTACGGGGCCGCCGACTTCACCGGCGGGATCACGACCCGTCGTTCGGCACCACTCGTCGTGGTCCTTCTCTCACAGCTAGCCGGCCTCGTACTTCTGCTTCTCCTCGCCCCCGTGCTGGGATTGCACAGCTTCATAGCCCGCGACGTTGCCTGGGGGGCTGGGGCGGGGGTCGTGGGAGGTGCGGGCGTGATGCTCCTCTACCGAGGTCTGGCCGCGGGCCGCATGAGCGTGGTAGCCCCGGTGACGGCTCTCGAAGCCGCCGCCGTTCCGGTCGTGTTCGGTCTGCTCACCGGAGAGCGCCCGGGGGCCCTGGCCCTGGCGGGAATCGTGCTCGGGTTCGTTGCAGTCGGACTGGTCTCCTGGTCGAGCGATCATCCCGAGGGCAGACAGCGCGGACTTGCGCAGCCCGGCCTCCTCGACGCCTTCGGCGCGGGCCTCTCCTTCGGCGTCTTCTTCATACTGCTCTCCCGCGCCAGCAGTGGGAATGCGCTGTGGGCGCTGGTGGGCGTCAAGCTCGGTTCGATCTCGATCGCCGCGGCCGGGGTATCGATCTTTCGGCAGGTCATTCGCGTCTCCCGCAGAACGTTCTGGTTGATCGCCGTGGCCGGATTCTTCGACATGGGGGCCAACCTCCTCTACCTGCTGGCCACCCGTTCCGGTCTGCTGTCTCTCGTCGCCGTCCTTACCTCGATGTATCCGGCAACGACCGTCATTCTCGCCCGCTTCGTGTTGAAAGAGAAGCTGGAGAGGGTCCAGCTCTCAGGACTGACGCTGGCCATGATGGCCATCCTGATGATCGCGCGAGGCTGACAACAGAAGATCAGAAGCTTATTGCGCTCCTACTTGGAAGTCTGTGGCTGCTTTCGAGATCAGTTGCTTGGAGCTGGGGCGCTTGACTCCCCAAGCCAGCCGCGATTTTTCGAGCAGAACGATCACCGCTGCGCTTGCGTCGAGCTGCCAGCGCTTGAGTCCATGCACCGCGGACGTCGGGAAAGCGTGATGATTGTTGTGCCAGGACTCGCCGAAAGAAACCAACGACAAGGCCCAATTGTTGGTGCTCTCATCGGTCGTTGAGAAATCCTTCTTGCCGTAGAAATGACAGATCGAGTTGACGCTCCACGTTACGTGATGGAGGAAGAACACTCTCGCCAGGCCCCCCCAGAGGAACGCGGTAAGAACACCGTGCCATGAATGCGTGAGAGCAAGCCCCAGCCCCGCGGGGAGAACGAACAACGACAGAACGACCCAGACCGGAAAGAGGCGATTGATGCGAACCATGACCGGGTCGCGCAGCATGTCTGGAGCCCAACGTTCGATCGATGTTTCGTCGGCCGTGAACAGCCACCCCACCTGCGCGTGCCACAGGCCTTTGACGACCCCCCGGAAACCATCCTCCTCGACGAGGTGTGGTGAATGAGGATCGCCCTCCCGGTCGGAGAATGCATGGTGACGGCGGTGAGCGGCGACCCAACTGGTGACCGATCCCTCGATCGCCAGCGACCCGGCGATGGCGAGCACTGCTCGCAGCCATGGTTTGGTCTCGAAACTGCGGTGTGTCAGCAAACGATGGAAACCTACGGTGACCCCTAGCCCACTGAAGATGTAGGTGGCTAGGAAGATGCCCGCGTCGATGCCACTCAGCCCCCACCCCCAGAGCGACCACACGGCAAACAGAAGCCCCAAGAAGGGAGCGACCGTGATCACAAGGACGGCGCCCTTTTGGAACTTCAACGCTTTCCCGCTGAGGATCTTTACTCCGGGGATGACACCGGGCGCGTGTCTTTTGGTATCGACGTAAGTGCTCACATCTGCTCCTTAACTTTTCGAGAAATCGCAGGAGCGGATGGAGGATTGATGCCATCGGTCAGCGATCAGGCCGAGGCTCCTGAACACGGCTGCCGACTGAACCGATGACCCCACAGTACCCACTTTTCAGAAAAACGCACCAGTCTTGTTCGAGTCTCCTAATCTCTCCACGTGTGGTGCTTGCTTGAGGTGGACGGCCCGATCGATCTACCCGCAACGCTTGCTCCGCTTATGCGAGGGCGGGGCGATCCAACAATGCGCATCGACGGCGGTACGGTGAGTCGGGCGATGCGCACCCCGGAAGGCGCGACACAGTTGCGGGTGCAGAGCAAGGGAAGCATGGTCGAGGCTGAAGCCTGGGGGCCGGGAGCGGGTTGGATAATCGGTGCGCTCCCAGATTTGGTGGGCGCGACCGATCGACCTGAAACCTTTCGCCCGCGTCATCGGATCGTTCGAGAGATGCACCGCAGGAGCGCGGGGATGCGGCAGTGCCGTTGCCCGACCGTCTGCGAGATCCTCGTTCCGATCATCCTCGAACAGAAGGTGACAACGGTCGAAGCGCTCCGCTCTTACCGGGCTCTGGTCCTGGCCTGGGGCGAGCCCGCTCCGGGACCACCAGGGCTCAGGCTTCCACCGGCTGCGTGCACCCTGGCGAGGATGCCGTACCAGGACTGGCACCGTTTCGGGATCGAGCGACGGCGAGCCGAGACGATCCGGGGTGCGTGCGGCAGAACAAACGCGCTGGAACGGCTTGCGGCCGAGTCTTCCCGGGAGGCCCAGCGAAAGCTGTCCTCCATGCCGGGGATAGGACCGTGGACCGCCGCCGAGGTCGCACGGGTGGCATTGGGCGATACCGATGCTGTCAGGCTCGGGGATTACCACCTCCCCCACATCGTGTCCTGGGCCTTGGCGGCGGAGCCTCGAGCGGACGACAAACGGATGATGGAGCTACTGGAGCCTTACCGGGGCCAGCGGGCCCGGGCGGTCAGGCTGATCGAGCTGTCAGGCATCAGCCCACCACGACGGGCTCCGCGCCAGCGGCTGCGTGCGATAGGGCCCATCTAGAAAGCCCTGGCCGATAGAGTGCCGTGCAAGTGACCTTCAGCCTTAGCCAGACCCCAATCACCCCCCGGGCGTGCGGTTCCCAGCCGCGGCTGCCGCGAAGCGCGCCCCGGCCGGGCCACGGCGTCATCCCGATCGGGGCATCCGGTGGTTAGAGCGGCGTCGGTGGGCCAGGAAGCTCTCGGGGACGCAGCCGGAGAGAACTGGTTGGTCGAGGACATGCTGCGGGTCGAAGAAGTCATGACCCGAGCGGCCGGTGGGTCGCGGCACACGCTTGTCAGCGAGGCCTCCCTCTACCTGATGAAGGCTGGTGGCAAGAGGCTCCGGCCGGCGCTGGTGATGATTACCTCCCATGCGGGAGAAGCCGGCCGGCTGGGAAGCGACCTTGCGGCCGCGGCCATCGAGCTGGTACACCTTGCGACCCTGTACCACGACGATGTGATCGACGGAACCGCAACCAGACGAGGAGTCGCCACTACCCACTCAAAGTGGGGTACGGACATCGCGGTGCTCGCGGGCGACTATCTCTTCGCGTGCGGCTCTTCATTGGGTGCGGCAGCGGGCGGCGAGGTTCCCTTGATCCTCGCGAACGCCATCGCTGAGGTCTGCGAAGGACAGATCGTGGAAACGACAGCCGTTGGGGATACCGAGCGGCGCGTCGACGACTACATCGACGTCATATCGATGAAGACGGCCGCGTTGTTCCGCAGCGCGTGCGTTCTTGGAGCGGCGACCTCCGCTGCCGACGCCGAGCATCGCGAGCTGCTGGCCACTTACGGAGAGAGCCTTGGGCTCGCTTTTCAGATCGTGGACGATCTCCTCGATCTGGTAGGAGATCCGGCGGTTACAGGAAAGATCCCGGGAACCGACATCCGCGCCGGTGTCTTCACCGCCCCCGTACTGCTGGCGTGCGAACGCGATGCCGAGTTCAAGGCCAAGCTGGCTCGCGCCGAGTTCGATCTGGATGATCTGCTGCCGGCATTGTGGTCGACCGGAGCCATCGACGATGCGTACTCCATGGCCGCTTCCTACACGGCGCGCGGGAGAGAAGCTCTCGCCGGCCTGCCCGCAGAGGAGTACAGAGAGGTTCTGAGGACGATCCTCGACGGCGTACTTGCGCAGGTGGACATCGCAAAGCCTGAGATCGCGCACGACATCAAGCTCGTACCATGAGGTCCCGATGAAACTGGAGAACCTGTCGATCGAGGTCCGCTGCGACCGTCGGCTGGGATTCGTCGATGTGACCGATGAGCTTCGGCGCGCGATTAAGGACTCGGGGATCACGCGCGGCATCTCCATCGCTTACTGCAGCCACACGACCTGCGCGCTGATCATCAACGAGTGGGAAGACGGGGTGCTCGAAGACCTTTGTAATCGGATCGAGTCCCTGGTGCCCGGAGACGTTTATTACGCACACGACGACCTCGGGCGACGGACCCAGAACCTGCAAGATGTGGACGAGCCCAAGAACGGCCAGGCTCACGTCATCCAGATGATCGTGGGAGGGGCATCACACGTGATCCCGGTCGAAGCGGGAGAACCGATCCTCGGCCGCTGGCAGCGACTCTTCCTCCTAGAGCTGGATCACCCGCGCGAGCGCAAGATCGTGTTTTCCATCATCGGCGACTGACGCCTAGCTCTCCGCAGCACCGCGGCTGGTCTGGCCCACCTTGATGCCGTGCCTGGCGGCCCAGGTGCGAGGATCTTCGGCTTCCTCGGATCCCTCCTCCGCAAGTCGGCGCAACTCTTCCTTAGCTTTCGTTGGAGCTCCCGAATCAACCCGCAAGGAGATCGACGCCAGGCCCCCTAGCGGGATCGGCAACCAGAAATTCACCAACCGGTATCCGATGACTCCCAGGATCGCGACGCCGCGCGGGGATCCGAATCCCACCAAGCTCGACGTGAGAACGGCTTCGACGACCCCCAATCCACCGGGCGTGATAGGGATCGCCGCGAGCACGTTGGCGAGGCCGTAGGAAACGATCAACCCATCGACGCCGACCCGGTAACCGAAAGCGGCCAGGAACACCCATAATGACGCCGCATCGAGCAACCAGTTCGCAGTCGCCCACAAGATTGCTCGTCGAACAAGAGCACGATCCGACAGTAGCGCGTCCACGCGCTGCGCCAGCCGGTGCACAACGCCATCGACGGTGGCTTCGTCCAGGAATGGCATCTTCCTGGCGATCGCGCGGAGGATCACCGCGGCCCGCGCTTCCCCGCGCGTTAGCAGCAATACAAGTCCCGAGAATGCGCCGATAACGATGACGCCAACCACCGCGGCCGTCAGGTAGATCGGGTTGAACCCGCGTAGCGGTATGGAGATCACCAGGCCCAACCACAGCAGGACGTTGAGCACCACGGCCGAGCCGATCGATTGGGTCCCGAGCGCAAAGGCTGCGTCCGGGCCGGAGATACCGGCCTCTGTCATCAGGCGGTAGCCGAGACCGCTCCCGGCAGCAGCACCCCCCGGCAGGATGTGGCTGACAGACAGAGTGGTGAGGTCGATGCGGAGCAGCGTGAAGAACGAAGGACCTTGGCCCCGCGGGATCACCGCGCGCGTGAGCTGTGCGTAGGCGGTCAGCGCGCCACCCTCGAGCAGAACGCCCAGAAGAACCAAAGAGAGGTTGACCTCCGAGAGCAGGGAAAGAGACTTCCGCACGCCGGCGATCTGGGGAAGGATCAGGTATTCGACCACCAGAAAGATGACAAGCAGCATCAATGTCCGCTTGACGGTGCGTGGCACCCCCGATCGCTCCCCGCTCACGCTCTCAAACTAGCCGACCGTGATGACGGTCTGCTTCCAGTCCAACGGGCCCCGACTATGGCGGTGATCCGGCGCGTGCTACTGGGGGTGGCTCTGGCCCTGCGTCGCGTCGACGATCTGGTGGGCAACGTCGCGCAGCTTTACGTTTGCGTTCTGGGAGATGACCCGCAACATGTCGAAGGCTTCATCTTCGCTGCAGTGCTCCCTCTCGACCAGGATCCCCATAGCAAGTCCGATAACTCGGCTCGACTTCAGACCCTCTTCGAGCTGCGCCGCGACCGCGCGCACTTGATCGAAGGCGTGGGCGTTCGCGAGCGCCACGGATGCCTCCGCGGCGAACAGAGTGGCGGTCTTCTCATCCTGCGAGTCGAATCCCAACTGCTTGCGCGAGTAGAGGTTCAGAGCGCCGAGTGTGCGGTCCTTGACCCTCAGGGGAAGCGACAGAGAGCTCAGGATGCCTTTGCCCGCGGCCCGAGGACCGAACGCAGGCCATCTCTCGTCCTCGACCATGGATTCAACGATGAAGGAGGTGCCTTGACGGATGGCCTCAAGGCAAGGTCCCTCGCCCGTTCGATACTGCTCGAAATCAACATCCTCGACCTGCTTGTCCGTCGCGCTCGCTGTCGTCACCTTTTCGTGCTCCAGCAAAGTGACTCCGGCGCCGTCGCATCCGGGAAGCGTTCGGACCGAAACGGCCGCCACGCGATCCAGTGCCGACTGCAATGTTTCTTCGGCCAACAGCGCGCTATGAAGCGCGGCTAAATGGGCATTGATGTCGCTCTGCTCGGTCTCGGCCACGACGTGGAGTCCTCTCTCAGCACCGTCATCAGAGAGAGCGCGGGCTATACCCTGTCGCATGCGGTGCCCTTATAGGGCTTCATCAGCGTATACCCCTTCTGAGTTGTGAGGTTGGGGCATCATCCCCGCGACCCAGGCAACGCGCGGCATCGGGCGAAATGGGCGAAATCCGGAAGGGTGTGTAGCCTTTGGACCCACGAGATGTATTCGACAGGGTGATGAGCCCGGCGGATCCGAAGAGGCGCCACGAAAGGAGGCCGTGATGGCCATTGCCCGGCCAGGGGAATTGGAACCGATGATCTCCGACCCGGACGACTACCGTCCCCGGTCGAAGTGGCGTCTCGTCACCGACCCGGGCGGACCTTCGGGGGCGGTGGAGGATCTATGCCTGATCGTTGAAGAAGTGGGTGTCGGCGACCGGATACCCCTGCACCGTCATCGCACCGACGAGATGCTCGTGGTGCTCGAGGGCCGCGCCGAGGTAGTGCTCGACGAAGAACGCCTCGAGGTGAGCGCGGGCAGCACCCTGTTTGTCCCCAAGGGCGCGATCCACGAGCTGCACAATGTGGGCGATGTACCGATGAAGATCCATGAGATCTTTCCCACCTTGATGATCGACATCGAGATGCTCGGTCGTAATCCGGCGCCGGGAACGGAAGCAAAAGCGCCCTCGCACCTGATATATGACGCCGTCACCGGCGATTTCTGGCCCGAGCCAGATGCGTTTGAGCCCCCTGCTCCCGCGCTCTAGCGCTGAATCCTGGAGCGATCGCCAAGTTACTGATAAGCTTTTGGGGAAGGCAGCATGGAGCTGCCTGTGAGATTGCTCTCCGTTTCTCCTTGTGGCGTAGCGGTTGATAAATCTCCGCTAACCGGATGCGACGCATCCAAAGGAGTACACGTTGTCCTCATTTGCTGAATTGGGCGTATCCCCGCCCGTATGCGCTGCCCTCGCGGCGCGCGATATCCACTCCCCTTTCGAGATCCAGACTCTGGTCATGGCGGACGCTCTGGCGGGCCGGGATGTACTGGCGCGATCGCGCACGGGCTCGGGTAAGACGCTGGCTTTCGGCGTGCCGATAGTCGAGCGCCTGACGCCATCGGGCCCCCGTCCTGCTGCACTCGTCCTTGTACCCACGCGCGAGTTGGCCGTGCAGGTGACGGAAGAGATCAAAGGAGTGGCCAAGGCGCGGGGGCTGAAGATCGCCTCGGTCTACGGCGGGGTGAGCATCCGCGACCAAGCTCGCGACGCGGCGAAGGCCCACATCGTCGTGGCCACCCCCGGCCGTCTCCAGGATCTGATGGACCGAAAGCTGCTGGGGGTGAAAGGCGTGAAGATCCTGATCCTGGACGAAGCCGACCGGATGCTCGATATGGGGTTTCAACCCCAGGTGGACAGCATCGTGCGAGACGTCAGCAAGGATCGCCAGACGATGTTCTTCTCGGCCACCCTCGACGGACAGGTGGGCCACCTGGCCCGCGCTTACACGCGAAGCCCGGCACTGCATGAGGTGGAGTCGGCCAAGCAAACGGTCGAAGAGGCAGAGCACCGCTTTTTGCCGGTAACCAGCGGCGACAAAGTGGAGACGCTGGTCAAGGTACTCCGGGAGAATCGTGGGACCACCCTGGTGTTCGTGAGAACGAAGCGAGGCGCAGATCGCCTGGTGCAGAGGCTCAAGTCCAAGGGAGTGAGAGCTCTGGCGATGCACGGCGATCTCACCCAGGCCGCACGGCAGCGCGCCTTGAAGGCTCTGTCAACGGGCACCGCCGACGTACTGGTTGCGACCGACGTCGCAGCGCGCGGATTGGACGTCGATCAGATCACCCACGTGATCAATTTCGATCCCCCCGAGGACGACAAGGCCTACGTCCATCGCGTCGGCCGCACGGCAAGGGCAGGACGTGCAGGGGTGGGAACCACCTTGGTGATGCCCGACCAACAGTCGGGAATGAGCAGGATCGCAGCGCGACTCGAGTTACAGAACGATTTCGAGAAGGAAGGCATGACTACGGCGGCTCCTCAGATCGTGTACTCCTCCCACCGCGGAAAGCGCTCGATGATGCGGCCGCGGCCCAAGCGCAAGTTCTAGCTCACGCTGTTTTGATCTGAGCCTTCGAAGAGCGCCGGGACGCGCGGACCCGGTCACCGGCGGAGAGAATCAGTTTCCTCAACCTGATCTCGTCAGGGGTGACCTCTACGCACTCGTCCTCCCGGATGAACTCGAGCGCCTGCTCGAGCGACATCTGCTTGTGAGGGATCAGACGAACTAACTCGTCGCCGGTCGACGATCTCATGTTCGTGAGCTTCTTTTCCTTGGTGGGATTGACATCCATATCGTCGGATCGGGAGTTCTCGCCGACGATCATCCCTTCGTAGACCTCGACACCAGGTGGAACGAACAAGGAGCCGCGTTCCTGCAGGTTGGCGATCGCATAGGAAGTCGTGGGCCCCCTGCGATCGGCAACGAGGCTTCCGGTGGGACGGGTGCGGAGCTCACCATGCCAAGGTTCGTAACGATCGAACACGTGATGGAGAAGACCGGTCCCGCGCGTCTCGGTCATGAACTCGGTCCGGAATCCGATCAACCCCCGGGCCGGAACCAGATACTCCATCCTGACCCAACCGGTTCCGTGGTTGACCATGTTCTCGAGCCGCGCTTTGCGCAACGCGAGGAGCTGAGTGACGACGCCCATGAAGTCCTCGGGCACGTCGATCGTGAGGCGCTCGACCGGCTCGTGAAGCTTCCCGTTCACCTGCCTGGTCACCACCTGAGGTTTGCCCACTGTCAGCTCGAAACCCTCTCGCCGCATCATCTCAACCAGGACGGCCAGCTGTAGCTCGCCGCGGCCCTGCACCTCCCAGGCATCGGGACGGTCGGTGTCGAACACTCGGATGGATACATTGCCCACGAGCTCGGCCGCAAGACGGCTCTCGACAAGCCGGGCGGTGAGCTTGTCACCGCTGCGACCCGACAGAGGAGAGGTGTTGATGCCGACAGTCATGGACAGGCTGGGATCGTCGAAATGACTGACCGGCAAAGGCCGCGGGTCATCGGGATCGGACAGCGTCTCCCCGATCGTGACGTCGGCGAGTCCGGCGATCGCAAAGATCTCGCCCGGGCCCACCTCGGCAGCGTCCACCCGTTCGAGCGCCTCGGTCACGTACAGCTCGGTGATCTTCACAGTCTCCGTCGTGCCGTCGGCGCGGCACCACGCAATGCGATCGCCCCGCTTGATGGTTCCGTGGAACATGCGGCAAAGGGCCAGACGCCCGACATAGGGGGAAGCATCGAGGTTGGTCACCAGCGCCTGCAAGGGATGGGTCTCGTCGTAGGAGGGGGCCGGGATGTGCTCGAGAAGCAGCTCGAAGAGCGGTTTCAGGTCGCTGCCCTCCTGCCCGTCGTCCAGCGATGCCCAACCCGCTCTCGCGTTGGAATAGACGATCGGGAAATCGATCTGGCCCTCTTCGGCGTCGAGGTCGAGGAATAGCTCGTACACCTCGTTCACGACTTCCTTGATGCGGGCGTCGGGTCGGTCCACCTTGTTGACAACGAGGATCACCGGCAGACGGGCTTCGAGAGCCTTGCGGAGGACGAAGCGGGTTTGCGGAAGGGGGCCCTCGCTGGCATCGACGAGAAGAAGGACCCCGTCGACCATCGTCAAGCCGCGCTCAACCTCGCCGCCAAAGTCGGCGTGGCCCGGAGTATCGATGATATTGATCTTGACGTCGCCGTAGCGAACAGCTGTGTTCTTGGCCAAGATCGTGATGCCCTTCTCGCGTTCGAGATCCATCGAATCCATAACGCGAGCGGCTACGTCCTGATTGGCGCGGAAGGTGCCCGTCTGCCAGAGCATGGCGTCGACCAGCGTGGTCTTGCCATGGTCCACGTGAGCGACGATCGCGACGTTACGAAGGTTCTCACGCGTGGCCATACGAAACTCTCCTGGAAAGCGATTGCTGACGCACCTAGTGTAGGTGGAGGCTCCGGAGAACTTAGAGTTTGACGGGAGCGGTCAGGCCTTTGGTGCGAGCCTCCGCCGCATCTGCCTTCTGCTGGGTGATGGCTCGATCTGCCTGTCGCACCATCTCTTCCACCGAGACCGGCGCAGCGGGATCGAAAGTTGCGAGTCCGACGGTGACGTGGAGCTCGTAGGGCTGCTGCGGGGTGCAGGTTCTCCCCGAGACGGCAGAACGTATGCGACCGGCAATCATAGAAGGGTCTTCCGCGTTCAACAGAGCAACCGCAAACTCGTCATCGCCAAGTCGTCCGACGATGTCGACGGTGCGCGAGCTTGCCCACAGGATCTCCACGACTGTCGTCAAAGCCGAGTCGCCGGCGTTATGGCCGTACTGGTCGTTGATCTGCTTCAATCCATCGATGTCAACGAAGAGGAAATGCAGCTTGTTCCACTCGCGGGTCGCGACTCGCATCTGGTGCTCGACCAGATTGATGAAACCGCGACGGTTGCGTGCCCCGGTTAGAGGATCGATCAGACTCAACTCCTCGAGCTCCACGGCCAGCGTCTGGACCTCAACGTCCCTGTCGCTCAAAGCGTCGACGAGAGTGAGAACCTCTGTGCCCTGAGGCGCCACGCGCCGAAGCACAAGAACGAGGATCAGGATCAATCCGAAGTTGGACAGAACCAGCATCGGGACGGGACGAGCTGGGGACGCGACCAGGGCCGCGGCAGTCAGGAACCCCACCAAAAGGGCGCCACCACCCACAAGCTCCACCGCCGATCGAAACTTTCTCATTCCCTCCTATCGGCACCCCAGAGACGGTCTGTAGCGCGACTTTCCCCTCCCAGGGACGACTTCCCGCCTGGATCCTCGCCGGGGGGCATACTGGAAGGGCCTGCGGTGTGGCCCCCACCCCGGAGGAACCGAGTGCTCATTGGCGGCAGGAGAGGCAGGTCCCGGCCCCGCCTCCGCCCGCTTTGCCGCCGATCCGGCGGCGCGCATGGGTATCCTTGGGCCGGAAACTGCGGTCATCTCAAATCGTCGGACCACCGGAGGCAGCGTGAAGCAGATCGGCTCGGCTGCTGGATCCGGTGAGCCCAGTCCTTAAGGAGGAAGCACATGCGGGTGTTCATCTGTGGAGTGGATGGATATCTTGGATGGTCCCTGGCCCAGTACCTGGCGGCCCGGGGTCACGAGGTTGGCGGAGCGGACAATTTCTCCCGGCGCGCCTGGGTCGAAGAGATGAAGTCGGACAGCGCCACCCCCATTGCCTCTCCCGATGACAGGATCCGCGCTTTCAAGGAAACCTTCGACCAGGAGCTTCGGTTCTGGGAAGGGGACCTTGCGGACTATGGACTGGTCGAGGAGATCTTCAAGGACTTCAAGCCCGACGCGGTGGTCCATCTCGGAGAGTGCCCCTCGGCCCCCTATTCGATGATCGACGTCCATCACGCTACCTTCGTCCACAAGAACAACGTCGGTTCCACATTCAATCTTCTGTTCGCGATCCGCGACCTCAGCCCGGAGACGCATCTGCTCAAGTTGGGGACGATGGGCGAATACGGGACGCCCAACGTCGCCATCCCGGAGGGTTTCTTCGAGATCGACTACCGCGGCAGGACCGACCGGCTGCCGTTCCCCCGCCAAGCCGGCTCCTTCTATCACTGGAGCAAGGTTTCGGGATCGAACCACATCATGTTCGCCTCGAAGATCTGGGGCATCCGCGCCACGGATGTCATGCAAGGAGTCGTCTTCGGGACTCGGATCGACGAGATGGGCGACGACGAGCGGCTCCTGACCCGGCTCGACTTCGATGAATGCTTCGGAACCGCAATCAACAGGTTCTGCTGCGAATCGGTGATCGGTGAACCCTTGACACCGTTCGGCAAGGGCCACCAGACGAGGGGTTTCCTCCCTCTAAGAGACTCGATGCAATGCCTGACTCTTGGCTTGGAGAATCCTCCCGCCCAAGGGGAATACAGGGTTTTCAACCAGTTCGAAGAGGTGTACGACGTCGGTGAGCTGGCCCGCAAGGTGCAAACGGTCGCTGCCGGGCTGGGGATGAACGTCGAGGTCCACAACCTGGAGAACCCCCGGATGGAGATGGAAGAGCACTTCTACGAGCCCGATCACCAGAAGCTGCTCGATCTCGGCTACAAGCCCACCCACGACGTCGATTCCGAATTGACGATCATGCTTGGCGATCTACAGAAGTACCGGGACCGGATCGAGGCCAAGAAGGACGCGCTGATACCGAACGTCCGTTGGGATGGCCGGCGCCAGAAAAGCGCGTTCCTGTAACCATGTCGGTAGAGCAGGAACCTCAAACGCAAGCTGGCGCGGCGGCGACGCCCTCGCCGGGAATGGATCGCGAGGGAGATCCCCGCGAGATCCTGGAGTGGGCGACCTATTCCGTAGACCGGCTGGTGGTTGCCACTTCGTTCCAATCCTCCGGGCTCGTGATCCTGCACATGCTGCGGGACATAAAGCCCGACATGCCTGTGCTCTTCCTCGATACGGGGTTCCATTTCCCGGAGACCCTGCAGTTCGCCCGAGCAAAAACCGAGGAGTGGGGGCTGAAGCTTGTGGTGCTGAGAGGCAAGCACGGCTCCCCCGAAGAACAAGCGCAGCAATACGGACCGGAGCTCTACCGGAGGAATCCCAATCTCTGCTGTCAGATCAATAAGACCGAGCCCTTGCAAGAGGCCCTGGCCGAGTTTGACGGATGGATCTCTGGTCTTCGAAGAGACCAGTCACCCGAGCGGGCCACCAGTGTGAAGATCTCGCAGCCGCAGATCCTGCCGTCCGGGCGCGCCATCCTCAAGATCCATCCTCTCGCCAACTGGACCAAGGCCGACGTCGAGTCTTATATCGCGGAATACGACATCTCCACCCATCCCCTGCTCGAGAGAGGCTACGCGTCGATAGGGTGCTGGCCCTGCACCCGCGCGATAGTTGAAGGAGAAGAAGAGCGGGACGGCCGCTGGTCAGGTGTGGATAAGACCGAGTGCGGCATCCACACGTTCGGGCAGGACAATCCCCGCCAGACCGAAGCCGAGCAGTAGCTCAGGGACAGTTCGAGCCCGCGCAGCTTCGCTCCTGGGCTAAGCGGCGGGACAGCGCCTGCACCGAAGGATCGTTGGCCGTATTGCGGTCCCCCAGCAAGTTGTGCAGCTGCCACGGATCACGCTTCAAGTCGTAGTACTCGCGGAATCGAACCTTCGTCCCCGGTGGGTTGTAATCCTCGATGTACTGAAAAGCATCCGTCCTGATCGAGGCCCACGTTGGAACGTTGTACTTCGGCATTCTGGTGTATTCGGTGAGGATCGACGAGCGGCGGGTGTGATGGCCGAGCAGCGACCGTCCATCCATGGCGTGACTGGGCGAGATATCGGCCGCGGCCAGGATGGTTGGCGCGATGTCGATATTGGCAACGAGGGAATCATCACTTCTGCCGGCGGCCACGTGACCCGGCCATCGCATCATCATCGGTACTTCTATCGAAGGGGTGTACGGGACGATCTTTCCGCGGAGCCCATGGTCTCCCCAGGCGACCCCGTTGTCGGAGATGAAGAAGACCAGAGTGCGACGCTGTTCGCCGAGCTGGTGCAGCAGCTTGATGATCTGACCCACCATGTTGTCCACGGACATCAGTGAGCGAAGCTGTCTCTTCCGCACGGATCTTCCGTGGGCCAAGCTGGCATGATCCTGTCGCACGTAGGGAGGCTTGTCCGAGCGATCCCTTTCGAACACCGCAGGGTCTCCCTTCCAGAACGGCACCGGCGCCTTCTTGTACCGGTCCTGCGCGACCGAGGGACCGTGCGGCGCAGCAGTCGCCACGTAGAGGAACCAGGGTCTGGAGTCGCGATGCTCGGCGGATCGTAGGAACTGCTCCGACAACTTCTTTATGTAGGTCGTGGAATACATCCGTGGACTGACAAGGTTGCCGTTGTGGTTCCAGTTGCCCCGGTAGTAAGGCTCTCCTTTCGAGAAGAACGAATAGTCGTCGAAGTTAGGCGGAGCCTGAGTAGTCCTCCACTTGTTCAAGTACTTACCGAAGAGGCCGGTGCGATATCCCGCGCGATGCAGGTAGTACTGAACCAGGGTCTTCTGGTCGAGATTTTCTGCCAGGCCCGGGCTGTTGTTTATAACGCCGTGGTTGTGCGCATAAAGGCCGCTGAAGATAGAGGAACGTGAAGGGCAGCAGAGGGGCGTGGTCACGAAAGCTTGCTTGAAGTTGGTTCCCCCCTGCACGAAGTAGTGGCGCGTCTGTGGCATGACGGAGAGACTGCCGATGCGTTGATCGTCGACGACGATGATCAGCACGTTGGGTTTTACCCCGGCAGATCGCACTGCCGGTTGCTGCGGACAAGCGGTGAGTGCAAGCGCTGCAACGCATACCAGTGCGCGGACCGTGGAGATCATGCAAGCGCGAAGCGAATGTTTCAACAGGGCTTCACTCGCACGAGAGTAAAGGGGTGCCCGGCGACGGTGAATCGCTGCTGGGGATAGCCCGCGAACACGGGCGAGGCCGCCCGAGCTTGTGGCACCACCACCAGATTGAGGCCGTATCTCTGGGCCAGCGATCGCCACCGGGCGCGCGAACCCAAACCCAGCGTGAGGAGCTGATTGTCGGCAGCGCGTTCGATATCGCCCGGGATATAGCGATAGATGTCGTGCCAGCGGATCCGGGCCCAGTTGTGGCGCCCCTTGGCAGTCACCCACTGAACCAGGCGATAACCCGTATAGGCGAAGACCTCCCGGGCCAAGGCGTTTCCGGGAACCGCCGCCACGCAACGCCGATCGGGTGCGGGCGCCATCGCGTTCAACAGAGTCGGCCGTCCCTCGAGAGACGCGGCGATAAGGGGATTGGCCGGGTCCTTCTGGGGATAGATGGCGCTGCCAAACGCAGGTGAGATGATGCCCAGGAAGACAACAACGATGGCAAGCCCTGCGGCCAGCACCGAGCTCCGGATCCGCTGAAGGACGGCAGTAGCGCCGAGGGCGGCGAGCAACGCAGCACCCAACTGGCAGAGCGCCCAATAGCGATGGTCCCGCCCGAGTGTAAGGAAAGCGCTGCCGAACGCTTGAGGGATCACGTTCGATCCCATGATGATCGCAGTGACAACGACAATCGCGAGGGCCACCAATACACCCGGCTCCCTCCAGGAGCGCAGATTGGTTGTCAGCCCGATGATCGCGAAAGGCGTCGCCAGCCCCCAGGACAGGATCAGGAATGGAAAGGTAAGGACGACCGGACCAACATGGGTCGTATTGACGAATCCGCCGTAGTGGATGTAATTGACGATCAGAGGAACGAGCCAGGTTCCGTACACAACTGTCATCGGCAGGAGGATGGCGGCACCTGCTCGCAACGGCCTCATCTTCCTCTGCAGCAGAGACACCACCAATGCCACTGCCGCGCCCACGATCACCGCCTCACCCCCGGACAGACCAACCAGACCGAGGACCACGCCGGCAGCTGCGAGGTAGGCGTAGCTCTGTCGTCTCAGACCCATGAACAGCAGAAGCAAGAATCCAACCAACAACGAGAAGCTGAGGTCGCGTGGGTACGCGGGTGCGATGTCGTTAAAGGCGAAGTTGTAGGGGCGCCTTGACAGGACATCTCCCAGCCAGGGGATCTTGGTCGCCCTCATATTCACCGCTCGTCGCTGCAGCCGATGGTCGAACAACATGCCGGCTCCGAATCCTCCACACAGAGCCCCGAAGAAAGCCGCGGCCGCGCCCGTTGTGAACTTGCCCGTCATGAACCTGCCGGCTGCGAACAGTCCCAAGATTGCCCCCACCACCTGCAAGAGCTGTATCGGTCCAAGCGCGTCGAACGCGCGCCCACCAGGCGAAAACCGAGCGAGAAGCGCGACCAGCGCGTGGTAGAGCCAGGGGTAGTAGCCGGGCACGTGCCCGGTAACGACTGTGGAAGGTGACGATTCTCCGATCATCAGCTGCGAAGCCCATCCCATGTGCAGATTCGTGTCGGGGGTGAAATTCAGGGGCATCACTCGGGCGACCGGCGCTCCCCACACGACGATTCCCAACGCGCAGGCTGCCAGCACAACCCCCGACTGCCACCCGAGCAATCTCTCCCCTGAAGCTGTGGGCCGGCGCCACCATCTCAATCCTGCAAGCAGGACCGCGCTCACTACCGTGAGACCCCGCGTGAGCAACACATCGGAGAACACCCGGCCCCCGCTCGCAAGGTGCAGCAACATCAGCACGAACGAAAAGAAAACCAGTCCCGGGAACGCAAGCGCCCATCGCGTCAGCGAGTCGATCTCGCGTCGGCCCGCTAAAGCGTCAACCACCAACCGGCCGAAACCCAAACCGAGCAAGGCCACCACCAGGGCCTGAAGTGCAGCGATGTGTGCGCTTGATGGATCGCTCAGCACAGCGCCACCGCGATCAGTACCGAGCCACGCCACCGCGGGCATCCGAGCCGTGCATCACCCGCCTTCAAAGAACCACTCCACTCCCGTGAATCGCGGAGCTCCGTGCCCGGAGCTCACCGAGCGCACAAGTTACGCCCGACCCTGGCCGGCGCGGGGCTAAAGCTCAAGAAGGATCGGATCGGCGCCGAAGAACAGTCCAGCAGACGGGTTTGGCCCAAGGCCGGCTGCGGGAGCCGTGCGATCTGTCTCTGTCGGGAGACTTCCCGAGGATGCACCCCTTACCCGAGACGTCGAGTCCCGGCCCCCGCAGCCCCGCTGCGCACCATCTTCGCCGCCTCTCACGATCGCAGCAGGGTAGCCTCTGCGCGCAGCCGAAGCCCCGCAGATCAGCCGGTTCTCCCCAAGGAGCGCGACCCGACATGACGCTGGACCAAGACGTTCCGCCCCCATCAGACAGCACCGACGAACGCACCATGCTCGTGGCGTTCCTCGATTACCTGCGCGCCAGGATGATCGCAAAGCTCGATGGCTTGGACGACGAGCAAGCTAAACGCTCCCTGGTGCCGTCGGGCACGAGCTTGCTGGGCCTGATAAAGCACCTCGCTATCGTCGAGCTGGGCTGGTTTGTATGGTCCTTTGAGGGCAGCGATTTACACGTCACGCCGGATGTTCAAGAGGTCAGCCCTGAGGACACCATCTCGGGCGTTGTGGACCTGTACCGCTCTGCGGTTGCTCGCTCGCAGGCGGTCGTGGCGTCGAATACCGAGCTCGATCAAAAAGCGGCGCGCTCCCGCCGGCCGAACCGGCCGACGCAGTCGATGCGCTGGATCCTCGTGCACATGATCGAAGAGACCGCGCGTCATGCGGGCCACGCGGACATCCTCCGGGAGCAGATCGACGGAACCACAGGTCGGTAGCGACCTTCTTCATCCCTCACCCGAGGCGAGGGGCTCCCGTAGACGCTTCGGCAGATAGACCGCACCGGGTCCGTGAGCCGCGGCGACGTCCTGAGGATTCAGGGTCCGGCAGCGCTTCAGAGAAAGACATCCGCACCCGATGCACGAATCGAGCCCGTCACGCAGCGCCACCAGGGCCTCGACCTGCTCGTCGAGGCGTTTGCGCCACAGGTGGGAGATGCGCGACCAGTCGGCCCGGGTCGGGGTTCGGGAGGCGGGCAGCTCCGCCAGCACGTCTCTCACCTCGTCCAGTGTTAGGCCGACATGCCGCGCGGCGCGGATGAAAGCCAGACGTCGCAGCACGACCCTCTCGTAACGCCGTTGGCCGCCCTCCGTGCGATCCGCATGGATCAGGCCCTCGCGCTCGTAGTAGCGCAGGGCCGACGCGGCAAATCCACTTCTTGCTGCCACTTCGGCAACCGTCAGAGAGCCTTGTGCCACAAAATTCACTCCTATCGAGATCAGGCCTTGACTTAAACCTTACTTTAACTTTTACGATGAGACCAGCGCGTCAACACCCAAGGAGTTCACAAATGTCCGTCGCCCTGGTCACCGGAGCATCACGAGGTTTCGGTTTTGCCCTATCGCAAGAGCTCGCCCGCGGTGGTTGGCATGTCATCGTCGACTCTCGAGATGCCGAGGCTTTGCGAGCGGCAGCGATCGGGCTGTCGGCGGCAGGTCGCATCACGGCGCTTCCGGGCGATGTGAGCAACCCCGGCCACCGCGCTGAGCTCGTCGCAGCGGCGAGCGAGCAAGGACGGTTGGACCTGCTGGTGAACAACGCCAGCACGATCGGGGCGACTCCCCTCCCCCGGCTGTCCGAGTATCCAACCGAAGAGCTCGAACGGGTGCTTCAGGTAAACACCATCGCTCCGCTCGCGCTGATCCAAGCGGCGTTCCCGCTTCTGATGACGTCGCGGGGAACGATCGTGAACGTCACTTCGGATGCGGCAGCCGAGGCCTACGAGGGCTGGGGCGGCTATGGCTCTTCCAAGGCCGCCCTGGATCAACTGAGCGCGGTCATGGCGGTGGAACAGCCGGACCTGAGGATCTATTCGTTCGACCCCGGGGATATGCGCACTCAGATGCATCAGGAGGCGTTCCCGGGTGAGGACATCTCCGACCGGCCGCTGCCGGAAGCGGTCGTCCCGTCGCTGCTCCGGCTCATCCACGAGCGGCCGCCGAGCGGAAGGTACCGTGCAAGCGATCTGCCGGCGGTAGCGGAAAGCACCCCATGAGCACGTATCTCGACGGTGCTCGAACGAGTTTCGAACTGCCCGACCGTCTCGCCGCCGGCGAGCCCCCCGAAGCACGAGGTGTGGCCCGCGATCGAGTTCGCTTGCTGGTCGCCCGGGCGGATGGGCAGCAACACGCCAGCTTCTCGGACATCCCAACGATCCTGGAGCCTGGGGATCTGTTGATCGTCAACACGTCATCGACTCGGGCGGCAGCCGTAGAAGCCCTCAGGCCCACCGGTGAGCAGATCATCGTGCATTTCTCGACTCCGCTCGACGACGGCAGCTGGATCGTCGAGTTCCGGAGCCCCGACGGGACGAGCTCCATCGAAGGGATGCACGCGGAAGAGACCGTGGTCCTGCCGTCGGCCATGCCGCTGCACGTCATCGGCCCCCTACTAAGCACGAGAGCCCGCACGCGTCTGTGGCGGGTTTGGTTCGACGGCGCGGTCGAACCGCATCTCGCTGAGCACGGACAGCCGATCGCTTACAGCTACGTCCGCGGCCGCTGGCCTCTCTCCGCCTACCAGACGGTCTTTGCGCGCGAGCACGCGAGCGCGGAGATGCCGAGCGCGGCTCGGCCCTTCACCCACAAACTGGTTACCGAGCTGATCTCCGGCGGCGTGAATTTCGCACCCATCGTGCTGCACTGTGGTGTCTCATCCCTCGAGGCGGGCGAACTTCCTCTGGATGAGAGATTCGTAGTCTCTCCCACCACCGCATGGCTCGTGAACGAGACGCGCACAGCCGGGGGTCGTGTCGTGGCGGTCGGAACAACCTCTGTGCGGGCCCTCGAAACAGTCGCTCGGGCGGACGGGACCGTTGCCGCGGGAGCGGGGTGGACCAACCTGGTCCTGGGGCCGGGGCGTCCGGCAAGAGCGGTGGACGCGCTGATCACCGGGTGGCACGCTCCCGGAGCCTCGCACCTCGCCCTGCTGGAAGCCGTTGCCGGCCCCGAACTCGTACAGGCTGCCTACGATGCTGCCCTGGCCGCCGGCTATCTGTGGCACGAGTTCGGCGACAGCTGCCTGCTACTTCCAGAGCGAGCGCTGCTCCAGCGGCACATCGCTAATCGGAACGGGCGAGTTTCTTCCGAACGGCGCGGATGAGAACCGCTGCGACGGCGATGCCGAGGACGACGTAGCCGAAGCGTGAGAGCGTCCGGTCGATGAAGGCGAGATTCCGCCCCACCACATAGCCGAAGCCCGAGATCAACGTGGCCCACAGCGCGACCGCGGGCGCGTCGAAGGCGATGAAGCGCCGGAACGGCATCTCACTTACGCCCGCCGAGAACGGAATGAAGGCACCAGCGGCGGTTGCATACCTACCGATGGCGACCGTCTTGCCACCGTGCCTTTCGAAGTACGCATGCGCGTCTTTCAGACGCGGTTCGAGCCGGCGCACGACGGGGATCGCCCGGATCAGGGTGACCCCGAAGCGACGACCGAGCCAGAAGCCTGCCGATTCCCCGGTAAGCGCAGCAACGATGCCGATCACGATCACCCAAGCCAGGTTTAGCCGGCCCTCCGACGCA
Source organism: Actinomycetota bacterium (assembly GCA_034667525.1). GTDB lineage: Bacteria > Actinomycetota > CADDZG01 > CADDZG01 > WHSQ01 > DATAPE01. The sequence continues at coordinate 12,659 of JAXDJO010000061.1, read as the reverse complement.
AAGACGCCTCCGAGCGCCAGGATGATGTCTCCCGGGATGATGAGGCCGATGAAGAGGGAACGCTCGAGAAGCACCGCTAGAGCGATGATCTCGTAACCGGCGACGATGAAGGCAGGCTCAAGCCAACCTACGAGTTGCTCTACCAGAGATGCCCTCAGCATGTCACCGCCGCTTCAATCGCTCCCAAAGATCCGTCGCCCTCACTCTCTCGGCGGCTTGCGGCCTCTCACTCTCCGCACCGATCGTTCCAGCAGGGTTTGTTTGTCGGGTTGCGGTCGTACGGCAAGATCTGCAGCGACAAGCGGAGCGGGCTCTGCTCGGGGATCACCGCTCAGCGCCGCCTCAGTCAGCTTCGCCATCCGCAGTCCCGCGTGACGAGCAAACTTGATCTGCGTCCGGCGACCGAAGAGCCTGAATCCCATCCTCACGATCGGCTGATCGATGGGGGCCGGACGAGAGAAAGCGTCCACACGAAACTCGACCTCACCGGAATCGAGCCACTTCCACACCTCGTAATCGATCTGGCCGCTTTCGAAGTGGTCCTCGAGCGTTTGGTAGTTCCACACAGCCACGCGCGCGCGCCGGCCATCGTGCTCCCTGATGCCATCACTCGCCCCTCCGACCCGCACTCCTGCATAGATCCGTAGTCCCCAGAAGTGAACCTCTAGCAGCATGGTGCGCCCAATGAGGGGCTCGCGCGGATCGTAGAAGGCGCGTACCAGGGTTGGGTCGGCGAATTCGTACGTCTCCGAAAGTCGTTTGGCAAGCTCCCAACTGCCGCCGGGCACCGGCGGTCCCGGCGGCTCGGAAGGCAAACGGCGGCGGTAATGGTCGAGGCGCCACCCCTGCTGGCGAGTGAAGGGACCGTCCTGGCGGGGCTGAAAGTTTAGCTCCGTGGTGCGCAGCCGGGCCAGTCGATCGCGGAAATCGGGATGCGAAACGATCCGTAGGTCAGTCATCCATGTCGAACCGCAATGTTTCGATGCTGTTGAGGCCGGCCCTCGTGCCGCCGGCCAGCTTGGTGGCCCGCTCCAAGACGGAGATCCACATATGAAGCTGAACCTCCTTGGCGATGCGCAGCCTGTCGAACAGCAAGCTGGAGAGGCGGTCGCCGCTGCGCGCCCACGATTCGATCTCGAAGACGAGCTCTGAGTCCTCGTAAGCCCTGAATTCGATCTGGCCGGCTTCGAGATGCCCTTCCAGGGTCGCCAAGCGGAACGAACTGGGAGTAACGTCCACCACCCGCACGGGTCCGTCCCAAGGTCCTGGCATGCGTACCGTGAACTCGTCACCCGCTCGCAATCGATGCGGTTCACCTACCACTTTGAAGAAGCGGGCGAATTCGGTGGGCGCAACCGCGTTGGGATCGGACCCGATCTGCTGCATCAACTCTTCCGCCGAGCAACTCGCGTCGCGGATCCTTGTCCTGTAGAGGCGGTGGAATAGAGGGCCGGCCCCCGCATCGATCGTCTGGATCTCCTCCGACGCCACGTCGGTCGGCAGCTCCGGAGGCGACGAGTCATCCGGCTCTGCGTGTCTCTCGGTTCGATGCAAGGGAGTCGTCCGCCACATGTAGCGCCATGATGTCAGCCCGACACCGGCGGGCCATCGAGCCGCGGTCGAGATCCGGCGTGACAGGGGGAGCGCTCGGGGCATCGGGTTCCTTTACCCTCGCGGCAGTAATCTACCCGGCATGCTTACCGAGTGGATGTATGACCGAGGCTTGCGAGGATGGCACCTGCACATCGCTTCGCTGGCGTCGGTCGGCCTGTGCATCACGCTGTGGATCCGGGGAAAGACCGTCGACCAAGAAGAACGAGGCAATGCGGAGCGACGGGCTTTATTCGTAGGTCTATGGCCACCCACGATATGGCTGATCGGGGACTCCCTGGAGAGGCTCGAGTAGCCCTGCACCCCGCCGGTGCTCAGGCTTGACCCGTCGGATACCCTAGGGGGGTACCTACCGCTTAGAGGGACGGGGGCGCAGCAGACCTTCTCTCTGCCGGCACCCGAAAAGGAGACGAGCGCATGAACGTCCTGGTGGATGTCGCGCACAGTCTGCGAGAAGGATTCTTCATGTTCTGGGAGACCTTTTGGGCGCTCGTGCTCGGCTTTGGCCTTTCGGGCGCGGTTCAAGCCTTCGTCTCGCGCGACGAGATGGAGCGAGCGATGGGCGATCACGGCCCCGGCTCCATCGTGCGGGCGAGCGCATTGGGAATGGCATCGTCATCCTGTTCGTATGCGGCGTCGGCGATGGCCAAGTCCTTGTTTCAGAAAGGAGCCGACTTCATCGCGGCGATGGTATTTATGTTCGCCTCGACCAATCTGGTCGTTGAGCTCGGAGTCGTTCTCGTCATCCTCCTCGGCTGGCAGTTTGCAGCCGCGGAGTTCGTTGGCGGCCCCATCATGATCATCCTGCTCGTGATCCTGGGAGCCATCGTGTTGAGCAAACGTGATATCGAGGCCGCCAGAGCCAGCATTCCATCCGCTACACCCCGTGAGCATCAGCATGAACCCGCGGACGACACGCACCTCCAACACCTCGCGTGGAGGGTGAAGTTGCGCTCCCTATCGGGATGGTCTGATGCCGCAAGCTACACCATGGGCGACTTGAAGATGTTGCGCAAGGAACTGATCATCGGCTACGTCGTTGCCGGTTTCCTGGCGGTGCTGGTGCCGAACTCGATCTGGAATGAAGTCTTCCTGCACGGCCACGGCTTCTGGACGACCCTCGAGAACGCGATCGTTGGTCCGTTGATCGCGTTCATCAGCTTTGTCTGCTCGATCGGCAACGTTCCGATGGCAGCCGCGTTGTGGCACGGGGGAATCAGCTTCGGCGGAGTCATCAGCTTCATCTTCGCGGATCTTGTTGCTCTGCCACTCGTGTTGATCTATCGAAGGTTCTACGGACCCAAACTGACGGCGCAGCTCGTCGCCCTCTTCTATGGAGTGATGGCCGCTGCCGGCCTTGCGACGGAGGGCATCTTCAACGCGCTTGGTGCGATCCCCTCGAAGCGGCCCGCGGAGATCGTTCACAGCGGCTTCCAGTGGAACTACACGACGTTCCTGAACGCGGTCTTCCTGGGAGTGTTCGCCGTGCTGTTCTGGCTCTATCGGAACCGCCAGGGTGACCGCGGCTATGAGACCGATCCCGTTTGCGGCATGCAAGTGCGAACGAGCAACGCCGCGGCCAGCGCCTCGATCGGGGGCCAGACCTACCTCTTCTGCTCGGACCGTTGTCGCGATAGGTTCCTGCAGGGCTCGAAGATGCGCGTGAGCGAGGGCGAGGCTTCCACCGTCGACCCGGCGCGAGCGTCGCCATGATGACGAACGGGCTTACGGGGCGGATCGAGTCGGTCAACGTGGGCCGTCCACGCACCGTCCAGTTCCGCGGGAAACCAGTGACCACTGCAATCTGGAAGTCTCCAGTGCCGGGCCCAGTAAGAGCGGAAGGAGTCAACCTCACAGCCGACGATCAAGCCGACCGCACCGTGCACGGTGGCGAGGACAAGGCTCTCTACGCGTATGCGTCCGAGGACTACAGGTGGTGGGGCGAACAACTGGGAACAGAACTAGGGCCGGGAACCTTCGGGGACAACCTAACCACCGCCGGTTTGAACCTCACCCAAGCAGTGGTCGGCGAACGCTGGCGTGCAGGAACCGCCGTCTTTCAGGTGGCCCAACCGCGGATCCCCTGCTTCAAGCTGGGCATACGCATGGGCGACGCCGGCTTCCCGCGCCGTTTCTCCATAGCAAACCGACCCGGCGCCTATCTGCGGATCATCGAGCCGGGAGAAGTAAGCGCCGGCGCGCCGATCCAACGGCTTGACGTCCCCAACCACGGAGTCACTGTCGGAGACATCGCTCACATCTATTACGCGGAGCATGCGCGCGCAGGAGAGCTCTTGCTGGCTCCCCAGCTCCCAGGATCATGGGTCAGGTGGGCGCGCGAGATCGCCGGATAAAAGACTGCGTCTCCAGATTCAGCGCTCGGAGAAGAAGCAGTCGAGGTCGAGCGCGTCGGCCGCTCCGATCAGGGTGACCGAGTTTGGCTGTGGCCTGAGTTAGAGGCAAGGGCCCACGACGAGCAATCCGGCAGATTCATCCACATGGTGATGGCGATAAACCGATGCCTTTCTCTCTGCTCAGAGCTGCCAGGTGTCCTCGCGGATGATCGGAATGGTCTCGCCCTCGGCGGTCATGCCGTCAACTTCGACCTCGGGCCCCCCGATCATGAAATCGGTGTGCACCTTGGAGTGGTTCAGCCCCATGGCGATCTGCTCTTCGCCCGACAGGTCGCCGGCCCCCTCGATGCTGTGGGCTATCCCACTCCCATAGGCGATGTGACAGGTGGCGTTCTCGTCAAAGAGAGTGTTGCCGAAAACCAGCTGGGTTTGGCCCACGGCCGAGCTCTTATCCACCAGCGCGATCTCGCCGAGGAAGGCCGCTTGATCGTCGGTTTGCAGCTGCGCCTTGACGACATCGGCCCCGGAGCTTGCTTGGACCTCGGTGACCTTGCCGCGCTCGAAGCGCAGCTTCAGGTCGCGCACGATCACTCCCGTACCTGCCAGATAGAGAGGACGGGTTGAAGCCACGACTCCCTCGGTGCGCCGCCAATCGGGAGCGTTGAAGACCTCCTCGGTAGGCAGATTCGGGATGTGCCTCTGGCCCCACGCGGTTTCGAACCCTGCGCTCATCCATCTCGACTTAGGCAGCAGTCCCACGGTCAAGTCCGTTCCGGGACCGCTGAAATGGATCGCGTCGAGCGAGCAGGAATTGAGGCTGTCGGCGCGATCCGCGAGCTCGTCCATCCGGCTCCACCAGCTTCTGATCGGATCCTCGTCGTACAGGCGGGTTGCGCGCGCCACCGCGTCCCAGAGTCGGTCGATGTCTGGCTCGCCCAACACCGCGTTCGCCCAACCTTCGTTGGGGCAAGCAACGATGGTCCACGCCCTCGATCTCTGATTGAGTTGTTCGAAACTCTCCTCGGACAATTCCAGCATCCTCGCCTTGCCCGTCCGCTGGGGATCGATGTCGGCGAACAGCTCCGGGTCAGGGTCGCCGGAAACCGCAATAAGAGCTCCCTTGTCCGCTGCAAGGTCTTTGAAGAGCTTGAGCAAATAGGGAGGCGTCCAGGAGAGCATCTCCTCCTTCGCATGCAGCAGCATCTGTCTCCGAACATGCTGATCGGTGTAGAGGACCGACACGTAACGGGCCCCCGCCTCGTAGGCGATCCTGGTGATCGCTCGGATGATCGGAGTGTGCTCGACAAAGCCGGTGACCAGCACCGGTTGATCCGGCTGAAGATTCACGCCCACGTGAACGGCTAGTTGCGCGTACCTCTCGATCAGCTCGGCTGTCTCCATCGCCGGACGATACCTCGGCCCCCCCCGGTCACGAGGCGGTGACCGATCCCAGGTGCCATTAACCTGCCCGGCAACAGCCGCCCGCATCGAGGGAAGGAGCCAGAGACATAGGCAGCGATCACCTGACCATCGTCTTCATGCCCGAGAGCGCCTACGGCCCCACCAACAACTGCGTCGGGATCGGCAAGGTACTGGAGGAGCGCGGCCATCGAGTCATCTTTGCGGCGGAGGCTTCGTGGAAGGGTCGCCTGGAGCCGCTGGGGTTCGAAGAGAACCTCGTCGATCTGGCGCCACCTCCCGAAGAGGAGCAGGATGCCGGCCAGTTCTGGACCGACTTCATCGTGGAAACTGCAGGAGAGTTCCGCAAGCCCACCATCGAGCAGCTCGACAGCTTCATCAAACCTGTCTGGGAGTCGTTGTTCGAGGGGGCCAAGTATGCGGAACCCCAGCTCGAGAAGATATTGGAAGAATCCAACCCAGATGTGATCGTGGAAGACAACATCAATTGCTTCCCCGCGCTGATGACGCACCACGCCCCCTGGGTTCGGATAGTCAGCTGTAATCCCCTCGAAGTGAAGGATCCAGAACTTCCACCGCCGTTCAGCGGCTATCCGCTGGCCAGCCGCGCGGGGTGGCAGGAGTTCCGTGAGGAGTACGACCGGACCCATCGCGACCTGTGGCAGGCATCGAACGAATGGGTGATCGAGCAAGGAGCGCCACCGCTGCCGCCACTCGAGTTCATCCATCGATCCGAGCAGCTCAACCTCTACTTATTTCCCGAGATTGCCGACTATCCGCGTTCGCGCCCGCTGCCGGCCAACTGGCACCGCCTCGAATCATCGGTGCGGGAGACCGAGGCCGCCTTCGAGGTACCGAGCCAGCTCGAGGGGGGGCCGGGGGGCCTGATCTATCTATCCCTCGGCTCCCTGGGCTCAGCCGACGTCGACCTGATGAAGCGGCTGGTCGAGATACTGGCCGATACGCCGCATCGATACATAGTCTCGAAAGGGCCCCGCGCCGAAGAGTACGAGCTTGCGGACAACATGTGGGGCGAGGCACGTCTTCCGCAAACCAGCATCATCCCGCTCACCGACCTCGTGATCACGCACGGCGGCAACAACACGACTACCGAGGCGCTTCACTTCGGCAAGCCGATGATCGTCCTGCCTCTGTTCTGGGATCAGTACGACAACGCCCAGCGAGTACAAGAGATCGGATACGGCATCCGGCTGGATACCTACCGCTTCGAGGAGCGCGAGCTCACACGCTCGATCGACCAGTTGCTGGCGGACACCGGACTCCGTCGCCGGATGGCTGGGCAGGCGAAGGCGATCCAAGCTCTGGACGGAAAGACCAAAGCGGCAGATCTGATCGAGCGCGTAGGCAGGATCGGCCGGGACCGGTAGTCCGGTGGCTCGGTCCGGCTGAACCTTCGCCCACGCACCGACGAAGGCGGGTTTCCTAACCTCCGGCGGGTCTGGCTCCCTGCATCTGTTGCATCATCGCCCCGAAGACCTCTTGCGCAATCACGAAACCTTCTTCGCCTTCGATGAAGGCATCGATGCGCGTATCGCTGACCGAAGTGAACGGCATCTCCGCCGTTATCCGATGAAGCGTCTGAGCGTCCGGGACGTTGATCACTGCAAAACCCCCGCCACCCGGAAAGGTGCCGAAAGCCCGGAAGGAAGATTGGTGCCGCTTGTACCACTCGCGAGAAGCGCCCAGCATCATCGAGATGTGATCGATCGGGAGCCCATCACGAGGACGCACCACCACAAGGAAATCCACGTTGCATACCCCTTCCTAGGAGACGAACACGGCGCACCAGGATAGCCACGGACCCAACGTTTCGCGCCGATCCGGGGACACCGATCCTCGTCCATATATATAGAGCGCGAGAAGGTCTCTTACCGGATGCGTCATGTGCCTTGTGCCACTGGGTAGCCTGTGGGGGTGGACCCGGTAGCGGTATGCGGCCCGGTCAATCTGGAGACCTCGGTTCCTGTAGGGGCTTTCCCCATCGTTGCGTCTCGCCGGCGGAAGGTGCACGGCATCGAGTCCCACGTATCGGGAATCGCATGGAACGTGGCGGCGGGATTGTCGGCCCTGGGCTCCCCTGTGCGCCTCACGGCGATCACCGGCACCGACAGGGTTGGCCGTTTCATCAGAGATCAACTCAGCGAGTTGCCGGGAGTAGATGTCACCTACGTCGATCTGCCCGACTCTCCGCAAACCGTTGTGCTCCTCGGTGGAGATGGAAGCCGGGCAGTGTTGAGCGATCTGAGAGCAGCGCCGTCGGCCCGGATCGGAACGGAGTTGGATCTGGCGGGATGCTCTGCCTTCGTCCCGGTAAGCATCCCTGCGAACCTGCCGGCCTTGGCCCGAGCAGAGGAGGCCAAGACGCCGGTGTTCGTTGACATCCAATCCGTCGCCGCGGTGAACGATCCAGACCTGGAGCCGTTCTGTCACGTGGCCCAGGTCCTCGCCATGAGTTCCGCAAACATCCCCTGCAGCCCGGAGGAGTGGCTGCGGCAGATGGGAGATCGCTACGGAACACCAGTTATGGTCCTCGGCTTGGCCGAGCGCGGGGCGCTGCTGGCTCGCGACAGGGGCAGGCGCATCGACCATGTCCCTGCTGCGGCGGCACGGGTTGCCTCGACTGTCGGCGCTGGTGATGCCCTGTGGGCGTGCTTCGTCGACGGTTACCTCAGAAGTGGGGATGCATTGTGGGCACTCGAACGCGCAGTGGTGGCCGCTGCCCATAAGGTGGCCTCGATCGGCGGGGCCCAGGGTCTCATCACCGCCTCGGAACTACAGAGCATGGGCTGGGCGCCACCCTCCTGACGGAGGGGGCCGGCACCCGAGCGGAGCGGTCCCGCGTCACCGTTGGTTACGGTCCCGTGCAACAAGCGGACCAGAACATGGAGGAGGGTCGTGGCCGGCAACGAGACCAGGAAAAGCAACGTCGCTTTGCGTGAAGTCACCGAGGACGATCTCGAGGTTTTCTTCGAGCAGCAGAACGATCCGGAGGCAACCGCAATGGCGGCGTTCCCGGCTCGGGACCGGAAGGATCATTTTGCTCACTGGCACAAGGTCCTTGGCGACAACACCCTCATCTCGCGGACCGTAACCGTCGAGGGCCGGGTCGCCGGAAACGTCGGCAGCTGGGAGCAGGAGGGCGAACGCAACGTCGGCTACTGGATCGGGAAGAGTTTTTGGGGCAGGGGTGTTGCCACCTCGGCCCTCTCACAGCTCCTGGAGATCGTGCCCATGCGCCCTCTTTATGGCTATGTCGCGCGGCACAACCAGGGCTCCATACGCGTTCTTCAAAAGTGCGGATTCACGCTGGACCGCGAGAACGAAGAACACGGCATCCTCCAACTGGTCATGGTTCTCGAAAGTTGACCCGGGCTGGAGGACAAGCCGAAGCTCCGGATCGGACAGTCACCATGGACCAAGCACGACGGATCGCAGTACGGGCCCAGCTCTTGGACGGTTCCGCTCGCGGAGTGCTCACGACGGTGAGAAGGTTGAGCTTCCTCCAGATCGATCCCATCGCAACCGTTGCGACGCCTCAGCATCTCGTGCTGTGGAGCCGCCTTGGCCCCTATGACAGAAATGAGCTCGACCGCCTGCTCTGGGTCGATCGAAAACTATTCGAATGGGATGCCTACATCTATCCGATCGAATCACTTCCACTCATCCAAGCTTTGATGCGAAAGGCCCGTCGTCCTCCCACTGACACGTGGGCACGCCGCAGACAGGCGTTCCTCAAAGACAATGCGGGCTTTCGGCGTTACGTGATGCGGGAGCTCGAGCAACGTGGACCGCTGCTCAGCCGCGAGCTAGAAGATCGGGCAAAGGAGAAGCGCGGGGAGCATCGCTGGTACGGGAATCGCCGTGTCGGCGAGATGCTGGCCCTCCTCCACATCCGCGGCGAGGTGGCGATAGTGGGCCGCCGCGGTGGCCAACGTCTGTGGGATGTCGCCGGGCGTTGGTATCCCGAGACCGAACGGATCTCGTCGCGCGACGCCGAGCGCGTGCTCAAGGAACAGCGGTTCCGGGCCCTGGGTGTGCGTTTGGAGAGAGGCAAATGGATCGCTCATCCAGAGATCGCGGATGCTGAGGTCGCCGAGCGGGTCACGTTCTTATCTCCCTTCGACCGCCTGATCCATGACCGGGCGCGAGCGGAGGCCTTGTTCGGCTTCCGCTATCGCTTGGAGATGTACGTCCCTCCCAGCAAGCGCGAGTACGGCTACTACGTTCTGCCGGTGCTCGTGGGCGACCGTATGGTCGGCCGGATCGAACCCTGGTTCGATCGCAAGTATCGAAAACTCGCGGTTCGGGGCGCGTGGGGCGACACTTCCCGTGTGGATGAGGCGCTCGACAGCCTCGCCGGATTCCTGGGGGCAGAGCGGGTGGGAACCCGGTTCGACGATGGAGGAGGCTGAGCTTGGCCGCGCGCTGGCGTCGCTGACCCATACCTCCAACGCCTTGCGCCGCAGGCCATGATGGGCGTCATGCAGAACCACACCGGAGAGGATCCGATCGATCACCTTGCCGAGATCGAGGCCGACCTCGTCACGCCCCTGAGCGCCTACCTGCAGCTGCGAGACACCGGCCACTCATTCTTGTTGGAGTCGGTGGAGCAGGGCAGGTTGGGCCGCTACAGCTTCGTGGGAGCCGGCACGCGCCTCGTCGGGCTGGAAGAGGCCGAAGTCTTGCATGCCAAAGGGGCAGCCGTCATTGGCTACCTCGGGTACGACTATGTCGCAGGGCTCGAGCCCGTCGACCTGGTGACCCCGGGACCGAACGTGGCGGAGAGCGCATTCATCGTGGCCGACACACTCGTGCGCTTCGATCACCCAGCATCTCGTGCTCATGTCCTCCTCGGGCGGCCCGAAGCGATCACTTCTTCCTACGCTCCGAAGATCCACTTCTCCGACCAGCACGACGCCGGGGATCACCAGACCTTGCGAACTCCATCGCGCGAGGCTTATGAGGAAATGGTTCTGGAGGCTAAACGGCATATCGTTGCTGGTGACGTCTTCCAGATCGTTCTCTCTCAACGCGCCCAGCGCGCAACTTCAAGCTCGGCCGTCGATCTCTACCGGAGTCTCCGACGCGTCAATCCCTCTCCTTACATGTTCCTGCTGGAGCTCGGCCCCCTCTCCGTGATCGGGTCCTCTCCGGAGACCCTGGTGAAACGTGCGGGAGCGCGCGCCACTGTCAATCCCATCGCCGGAACCGCGGCAGTGGGCCACGGAGACACCGAGCTCCTCCTGGCCTCGGATAAGGACCGCGCCGAGCACATGATGCTCGTCGACCTGGCCAGGAACGATCTTTCGCGGGTCTGCCTGCCGGGTACCGTCAACGTCGAACGTCTGTTGGTGCCGGAGCGTTTCTCGCATGTCGTCCACCTGGTGTCGGAGGTCACCGGCGAGTTACGCGCGGGGGTGAGCTCATTCGATCTGCTCAGGGCGTGCTTCCCTGCAGGGACTGTCTCCGGTGCACCGAAGGTTCGGGCGATGCAGATCATCTCGGAGCTGGAGGGTTATCGCAGAGGGATCTATGGGGGGGCAGTCGGATACGCGCTGCCCGGTGACAGCTTCGATGCCTGCATCGCTATCAGGACCATGGTGTTGCAGGACGGGATCGCTTATCTCCAAGCGGGAGCCGGCATCGTTGCGGAATCAGATCCCACCGCCGAGCACAATGAATGTCTAGCGAAGCTGGGCGCTATCGAGGCTGCGATCGAGCTTTCGGAGCAGCGATGATCCTCTTGATCGATAACTACGACAGCTTCACCTACAACTTGGCCCACCTCTTACAGGTTCGGGGGGCTGAGGTGACAGTGGTTCGCAACGACGCGATCACGGCGGATGAGGCCGAGGCCCTGCAACCAACCCACCTCGTCATATCGCCCGGGCCCGGCACTCCTTCGCACGCGGGGAACACGATCGCGATCTTCGATCGACTAGCGCCGGCGATCCCCGTGCTGGGTGTTTGTCTCGGACATCAGGCAATCGTTGAAGCCCTGGGCGGACGAGTGGGGCCCAGTAAGGAGCTCGTTCACGGGAAAGCGAGCACGGTCGAACATGACGGGGGCGGAATCTTCGAGGGGCTTCCCAATCCGCTGCAAGCGGGCCGTTACCACTCACTGACCGCGCTTGAAGTGCCGGAGGTCCTCCACGTCTGCGCCACGGCCGGCGATGAAGTGATGGCAGTACGTCACCGAAGCCTTCCAATCCACGGCGTCCAGTTCCATCCCGAATCGATCCTGACCCCCGACGGCGGAGATCTAGTCGGGAACTTCCTTAACCGACCCTGAGTGCGGTCCTTCGCCGGTAGCCCGCTGCGCATCGGCGATCGCACTTAACGCCGTCAGATAGCTTCGCCATCCGAAACCTGAAACGACTGCCCTGCATGCACTCGCTACCACCGCGTTGCGACGAAAATCTTCGCGCGCAGCAGGGTTGGTGAGGTGTACCTCGATGGTGGGAATCGAAACCGCCGCAATCGCATCTCGGATCGCGACGCTGGTGTGCGAGTAGCCACCCGGATTGATGATGATCGCGTCGGCAGAACCGGCCGCGTCCTGGATGGCATCGACAAGCTCTCCCTCGAGGTTCGACTGGAAACAATCGAGAGCGATCGATAGCTCTTCTGCGCGGTGATGCAAGGCGGCATCGATCTCCTCGAGCGTCGTGGATCCGTAGGTTTCCGGCTCCCGAGATCCCAGCAGGTTCAAATTGGGGCCGTGTAAGACGAGGATGCGCAAGGGCGAAGGTTGCGCATCCGGCGCAGACCCCTCGCCCTCCGGCGGAAGCAGTGCTTCCAAGGCGGCTTCCGGATCGACGCCTTGCACCAACTCTGCCCCCTCCGCGGCGGGCACCACGAAAGTACTCACCCCGCCTCGCCACTTCTTGTCACCGCCCATCGCGTCCCGGAGCGATTGTCGGTCGATGTCGTAGGGCAACAGAACGGGAAGTCCGAAGCGCTGCAGCAGGCGGGACAACCTCTCCGAAGAGATGCCTCCGTCTCCACCCAGCTTCGTCTGAAGACGGGCGGCGGCAACCAGGCCCAGCCCCACGGCTTCTCCATGGGGCACGCGGTAGCGGCTCGACGCTTCTATGGCGTGAGCGAAGGTGTGACCCAGGTTGAGGCTCTGGCGGACACCCAGGTCTTCAGGGTCCGCAGCGACGTACGCCGCCTTGATACGCAGGGCCTGCTCGATGAACCAGCGAAGCTCGACCGGGACCCCGCGCTCATCAAGTGGGCAACTCTCGAGAA
>JAXDJO010000060.1:0-6352 GCA_034667525.1 Actinomycetota bacterium | reverse complement strand
CTGCTTTCTCCCCCCGAGGCAGCGCCGCGTCCGGTCATCTCACGGCCGCGGATGTCACTGGGCACGTCCTTGGCGGTGGGGGCCGTGGTTCTCGGTGTGGGCCTAATGCTGGTCGCCCTGGTTCGTTCTTTCAACCCCGCCCCCGCTGTGCCCACCGCAGCGAGCCTGGTGCCCACCATAAAGACGGTGGCCTCGGGCGTGCCCGGTAGCGCCACAAACACGCAATGGATAGCCCAACAGCACCTCGTCCACACCTCGGACGGCAGGTTGCTCGCCCTGTTCGCGGTCCCCGGCGGCATGCAGATCGTGTCCGATGGCGGTGACAACGGGGCGACCTGGCTCAAGCCATCGAGCGTTACCGCAGTCAAGCCAGCTTCCTTCGCAGTGGCGATCGACGCCGCCGACCGGCTCCATCTGGCTTACACCGATGCCCGGGGGGTGGCCTACGCCGTACTTGTTCAGACCCCCGGCGGCTGGCGCGCCTCATCCATCGTCAGGCTCGATACCCACACGAAGACGCCGTTGGTCGATGTGGGCTGGGACCAGTCCCGGCAGACGGCCCATGTGGTGTGGGCCAAGGACACCCCTGCAGGCCAGGAGCCGTACTGGGCTGCGATCGCTCCCAAGAGAGGGAAAGCAGTCGTTGTGGACTCCGGTGCGGTGGCGGCGCCCGGCAAGACGGTGCCCGTCTTGGTGAACGAAGCCGTCGATCCCTCTTCCGGGCGTGTCCTGGTCACCTACCGTCAGGGGACCTCGGACACGGGATGGTCATCGCGAACGCTCACCCCCGCGGGGTCGGGGGCCTGGAGATGGCAGGCGCCTCAGCGTCTCCCGACGAACGCTTCCATCGGCGCCGCGGCGCTCGCCTTCGACGGGCAGGGCACCGCTCACCTGATACTGCGCGACAGCACCGACTACCGGCTTCTCTACTTCATACACACAGAGAAATTGGGTTGGAGCAAGCCGGAGATAGCGGTGCAGGCGCTCGCTACCTCTCAGGTCGACTTCCCCGCGCTGGTTCTCGACAGCTCCTCGAAGCTGGTCTATCTGTTCTTCGAAAGCGACCAGTTCGAGACGGCTCCTGAGATCCGCGTTGCCATCCGTGATCCGAACTCGGGATGGAAGGCCGCCACTTCGGTCGCCGCGCTGCCGGAAGGTGATTACTTCCCGACCGCCCTGCGGAATGCGAATGGGCAAGCGATCGCGCTGTGGACGCGCGGCTCTCCAGTGGCGTCGCTCGAAGCCGCGCGAGTCACCTCACCGTGATCGAAGTACCTGGAACGTTCTGGCGAGGGCTTGAGGTCGCCCGGCCGGCAAGGTCACGGCGGAAAGGCCCAGCCTCGATCACGCGGTTGGGCGCGCTCCTTCGGGAACGGCCCATCTATCTCCACAAGCGCCAGCGGCTGATCGTTCACATCGCGGTTTTCTGCGGGATCTATGGACTGCTGCTGTTCTTCTTTCGCCCGAGCCTGCTCCTATCGCGCACCACGGACACAGGAGGGGATACCGCGGCCCACATCTACACCGCGTGGTATCTCCGCAACCATCTGCTGCCCCATGGCCTTCTCACCGGTTGGTCGCCGGGTTGGTACGCCGGCTTCCCGCTCCTTACCTTCTATTTCCCCTTGGTTGCAACCTTGCAAGCGGTAGCCAGCTACGTCATCCCCTATCAGATCGCGTTCAAGCTCGGCACCGTCATCGGAATAATTCTGTTGCCGATCGCCTTCTACGCGTTTTTCCGATTGCTGCGGTTCGAGTTCCCCGTCCCAGCGATCGCCGCAATCAGCTCTCTGGGGCTGCTGTTCATGCACAGCTTCACCATCGACGGTGGGAACATCGCTGGCTCCCTGGTCGGCGAATATTCGTTCGCGGTCAGCTTTGCCTTGTCATTGATCTTCCTCGGGCTCGCCTATCAGATAGCAACGAGCAAGCGCGGCCACCCCGTTCTTGCCTCTGTTGTTCTAGCGCTCGCCGTTCTGAGCCATGTGGTGCCGGTGATGATGATCGTGTTGCTCCTGCCGCTCTTGGGCTATTGGGCGATCCGCACTCACGGGTTCGCTCGCGGGCTGCTGCGCCTCGGATCGGTGGTGATCGTTGCCTTCGCACTTACGGCGGTGTGGTCGATCCCCTTCGTGGTGCGCATCGGTTACTCGACCAATATGCACTGGCAGCAACTCGGTGGCTGGGCCAACCTCCTTCCGGGGGAGGCCTGGGTGTATCTGGTCGGAGCGCTCCTCGGCATCGCCCTGGCGGCGGCCCGGCGCGACCGGAGGATCCTTCTATTGGCGGGCCTGGGCATGTGGTCGCTGCTGCTGTACTTCTTGCTTCCCGAGGGCCACGTATGGAACGGACGCTTCATCCCGTTCTGGTTCCTGTCGGTATTCCTTTGCTTCGCCTACTTCATTGGCACCGGCATCCCGATGCTCGGCCGCCTCTTCTCCAGGAGACGAGCGGGGTTTGCCGCTATAGGGATGGTGTGCGCGGCCCTGGTCATCGCAGTCCTTCTTCCCTTGTGGCAGCAGAAAGCGAGTTTCGTCGACGATTGGATCCGCTTCAATTACACCGGATACGAGAGCAAAGCTGCGTGGCCCGAGTTCCACTCTTTGATGCAGCGCATCGCGCAGCTGCCTCCCGGCCGCGTGATGTGGGAGCCATCTCCGGATCAGAGCAAGTTCGGGTCCGCGGTCGCTCTGCAATCGATCCCCTACTGGACCGGCCGACCCACGATGGAAGGGATCTACTTCGAATCGAGCATCACCACGCCGTTCCACTTCCTAACCGCGTCCGAGGTGGCGCAGCGGCCCTCCAATCCCATACCGGGCCTGCCGTATCACGCCTTCGATCTGAACCGCGGGATCACGCACATGCAACTGCTCGGGATCAGGTACTACATCACCTACTCGGACATCGCCCGCAACGCGGCAAAGGCTTCGCACCGCCTCGTGCCACTCGGCGATGTCGGTGAGTTCTCGATCTTCAAGATCGCTCCCGCCCCCGAGGTCGTGATCCCGAGATTCAAGCCGGTCGTGCTGGACGGGCCATGGGTGGATACGAACGTCAAATGGTTCTCGAACATGTCGGATCTCGGCGTCCCGCTGGTGCGGGGAGGGCCGAGCACGTGGGCGCACACCTCGTCGCTGGCGTCACCGTTGCCCAAGGTCCCGCTTGCGCATGGAGGTGAGGCGATCGCCGCCCACACCACCGACAACGAGATCAGCTTCACCACCGATGCCATCGGGGAGCCCACCTGGATCAAGACCTCCTACTTCCCGAACTGGAAGGCCGAGGGGGCCTTGGGGCCATACCTGGCGTCGCCTTCGATGATGATGGTGATCCCGACGCAGGCGCACGTAACGCTCAAGTACCAGCGCACGTGGGTCGAGTGGACAGGATCGACCCTTACGTTGTTGACCCTCATCGGCTTGGCCGTTCCACCTGTTCGCCGCCGCGCGGTGGCGATGTGGTCGCGGTGACTCTCGAGGTGCTCTCCTTGATATGGAGGTCGGAGTGATTGCATTGATCCCGACCGTGAAACGCGCACGCGGCCTGATGACGCGCGAGATCATCACCTTCGGCGCAGTCAGCGTGGGGACAACGGCGATGGACTTTGCGATCTTCAACCTGCTGATCTCGACAACGGCGCTCTCGCTAGTGACTTCGAACACGATCTCCTACAGCGCCGGTGTCATCGTGAGCTATCTGCTCAACAAGCGTTTGACGTTCCGGGATGGGGGCCGCGACAACCGGAGCCATGAGATGGGCTTGTTCCTCGCGATCAACATCGTCGGCCTCGCCTTCAACAACGGCGCTATCGCGATCGTGGCTCGCGAGTTCGGTCGTTCGACGCTGGTCCTGGACGCCGGCAAGCTTGCTGCCGGAGTCACGACGTGGGTGTTGAAGTTCGTCACGTTCAAACGATGGGTGTATCCGGCTCCCAAGCCGGCCGAAGCTGCTATCTGAGGCTAGGTTCTAGCTCGGGCTAGGCCGCGATTCGTGTGGCGGCCGGCACCGACATAGTGACGAGCTCGGGCCTGATCCTCACTGCGTGGACTGCCCTCAGACGGAAGCGCATCTGAACCAGACCCACCATGGTGCGAGGGATCCTGCGGACGATGCCTGAACGAGAGTGGCGAAGCTCCTCGGTGCGGATGGGCAACTCACGGATCGCGAGCCCCGACCATTCCGCCCGAGCGATCAGCTCGGTGTCGAAGATGTCCTTCGATGAGCCCACTTGGAGAACCAGGGGAGCGATCACGGACCGGTGCCACAGCTTCATGCCGTGGGTCTCGGTGACCTTGACGTTCAGGATGTGACGGACCAGCCAACCGAAGCTCTTCGATACGACTCTGCGGGTGATGACTCTCGCATCTTCAGAGCCGGCGAGGCCCTTGGCTGCGACAACGATGTCACCATCGACCTTTAGGGCCGAAGCAAGGAAGTCGAGGTCGTAGTAGTCGGCGTCGAAGTTAACGACGGCCTGGCCGCGAGAAGCAAGGAAGCCCGCTCGCATCGCCTTGCCGTAGTCGGCCTCCTCGAGAACGATCACTCGAACTTCTGCGATCTCTCTCTCGAGTTGTTGTGCTATCTGGAGCGTGTCGTCCTGGCTCCCGTTCTCGCAGAGCAGGATCTCGAAGAACTGCAGATCCAGGGGGCGGATCCCGGCGAGGACCGTAGTGACGGTCTGCCTGAGGATCTCTTGCTCGTTGAAGATCGGAATGACGACTGACAGCGACCGGGCGGTAAGTGGTGCGTCCTGTGAAGGACGCACCACTGTCTCGAGGTCGTGTTCAACCGTGAGCGGAGTCACTGGCCAGATCTCTCTCTGTCCTGAGTCCGCTTACGCCTGGCTCTTGCGGCCGGCTAGAAGCAGCCCACCACCTGAGAGCATCAGGAGCCCTGCGACTGCGATGAAGATAGCGGGGTTGCTTCCTGTGAAGGGAAGCTGACCGGGCTGGGTGACCGATTTGCCAAGCAGAACTGGCGCTGCAGGCATGGTCGTGGTGGTCGTGAGCTGCTTGCCGAGAACGATCGGAGGCGCAGTGGTTGTCGTCTCCGGAAGCGTTGTCGTGGTTGCTTCGGTGGTCGTGGTCTCGGGGACCGTGGTGGTGGTCTCCGGCATGGTGGTCGTGGTCTCGGGAAGCGTTGTCGTGGTTGCTTCTGTGGTCGTGGTCGGTGCCGTAGTAGTCGTCGGCATCGTCGTTGTGGTCGTGGTGGTCGTGGGCGGGAAGAGAACAGGCGTGCAGATCGGCGCCGGGGTCTTCTGGCCGGCTCCCTGGACGTTGCCGGTGTCGTTGCCTGTGAAGAACGCAACGTCGCAGACTTGCTGACCGTAGTCGATGTGGATCTGGGCATCGGGGTAGCTGCCGCTAAGCGCAACTGTGTAGGAGCCGGTGAAAGTACCGCTGTTGTGGTTGCTTGTGTCCTCGATGGAACCGATCAGGCCGTGCTTGGTGTTGCCAACCATGATGCAGTCGAGGAGTCGCCCACCATTCCTGGAGGTGTCCATGGGGTAGGTGATGACGAAATTGACGGTGAAGAGTCCATCGGGGTCTTCAACGATGGTGATCTCCTTGTGGAGTGATGCGAGCTGCCCAGGTGTGAAAGCACCGTTGCAAGCTGTGTTCAGTGGAATGGTCGACGTGGCGGCCGAGGCCTGGGCCACGAACATACCCATGGTCAGGGTCATCATCCCGATTACCGTTAAGCCGGCGCCAATCTGGCGGGCTCTCTTGAAACCAATCATTTGGGTCCTCTTCTCCTCTTAAGGGCGGAAATGCCCTGCTCTGATGGGGTGCTTACAGCTTCTCCCAGTAAGCACCGGCAGTCAGTAGAGGCTTCTACGTATCTTGGAACCCAAACACTAGGAACCCATACGTCGTCAGAACGTAGATTTCGTCGCTCTGCGGAGTGCGACTCCTTACGCCCTTAACGACATCTGCCACCGAAAACTTGAGCGTCCCACCAAGATCTATTTTTCTGGACCGGCTTCGGGGTGGCTGACGGCGGGGCCGAAGGCCCCCTTATCTCTGGGGATTGGTCAGCTGTTAGCGCGGAAGGACGCGACGGTGCGGCGCAGCCCTTCCTGGAGGTCGGTCGCCGGCGACCAGCCCAGCACGGCTCCCGCCTTCGTGTTGTCGACCACGATCCGCTGGACCTCGCCCGGCCGGGCCTCGGCGTACACCGGCTCGAATCTCGTGGCGGTGAGCTCCGCCAGTTGGCTGAAGAGATCGTTGACCGACAGCTCGTTGCCGCTGCTCACGTTGATCAATTCTCCGCTGCCCTTGTCACGGGTCGCCAGATAGGCCGATACGACGTCATCCACGTAGACGAAGTCGCGCGTCTGGGTTCCATC
>JAXDJO010000059.1:0-8229 GCA_034667525.1 Actinomycetota bacterium | reverse complement strand
GGCTCGTTGCTGTAATCGAAGAGATCGAAGCGCTGGCCAAGGAGGCACGGGAGCTCATAGCCGGCGACGAGCAGGTCGTATTCATTCCTCGACAGGGTGAGTGGAGCCGGCGGATGGTCGCGTGGCTGAAACCTCGCATCATGCATTGGGGAGGCGCAACTAGTCTCTTCGAGATGGCCGCTGAGCGGCCGGACGAGACCATCGCCTATGAGGAAGTCGTCGCTCGAGCGGGTGTGCCGGAGATACAGGTGCGAAACGAGCTCGCTGCGGTGAGCCGCTTGACCAGTCGAGAGTTCGGAGACAAGAAGTGGCCGCTCGAGGTGTGGCAAGACCGTGCAACCGGCAAGATGCAATATCGGATGCCCTCGATCGTCGGAGAATGGTGGCGCTCCTCTTAGGCGCCCCCACAGGTAGATCCGGGAGTTGAGACAGGCCAAGGGAGATGGCAACCGGCCCAGAGAGGCTTGGGCCCGTATCTGGCAGCCCCAAAGGCTGTACTAACTCGATCGCCCTCGCGGCCCGGGCCCCCTTAGTGTTCCCCGTTAGCAATCGAACGAGGAGACCAATCCAATGCTTCTCGACTCTCAGCTGTGGGTGCCCACTTGTCCATCCGGAGCGCGGTCAACGATCTCGACTTTCTGGACTAGAAGATGTCGTTGCCCCTCCGTCCATACGGCTCGCAACAGGGCTCTGCCTTGTGGTCCCGCAAACGACGTAACAGAAACGAATTCGACGGACACCAAAGGATTGAATCTCTTTGACGCAAGGGGATTGACGATCTGAACCTCTATCTCCTCGATAGGTCGGGGGAGGGCATTAAGGACCTCGGCGATCTGCACTTCAATGCCTCGGGATAGATAGCTGGAAATCAGGTCCTGCTCCTCTGCCACCACGGCTTGGGCGAACCCATCCGCGTATTCAAGTACTCCTCTCACATCCACTTCGGATTCCCTTCTCAGGTAGCCAGACGCGCCAAGCATCTATTAAACGGACAGAAGCGAGGCTGGCACAAGCGAAGCGATCTATTGCACCCTCAACCGGGTAGCAGCTTCAGCCGTCCGCCACACATGGACCAGTGCGGCTCTCGATTTCGCAGAGTGACAGGGCAGCTACCATTCAACAGGTCCGTTAGGTGCAGCGACCACAACACATAGGGAAAGGCACAAGGTTTGCCCTCCCTTATGCTGGGTGGTAGGGGCAAGAACCGGACCGCTCGGTCCTTCGACCAGAGCACGCTGGAAGGCCAGGCTGCCGTGCTCGAGTCGACGTCCTTCCATCGCAGAGCTAGAAGTTGGCCGCGACGAGCGCCTGACGTTGCAGCCAGCGCCAAGAACAGATGAACCAGAGGCTGGTCGGTCGCGACATGGTCGAGCAGCCGCAGCATCTCCTGTGGAGAGGGAGGCCGCATCTCCGGCGGCTCCAAGCGGGGGGTGAAGCCGTGGTCGCGGGATTGCTCCAGATCCGCTCCCATCGCACAGCCTGGGCGAGCGCCCGGTGGAGAACCCCGTGCACCCGCAGGACGCTCCCGCGGGAAAGCGATCCGCCTTGGAAGGAACCGTTCACCCGGAGAGACGCATAGAAATCGTCGATCGTTACGGTTTGCAGTTCGCGCAGCAGGACGTGACCGAGCTTAGGTTTGAGTTGGCAATCGATGATCGAGCGGGTGCTGCGAACAGTCGTCGCAGCCCAGTTGGGTTCGCTGGCCGCAAACCACCGCTCGAGGAGCTCGTCGAGGGTGGTGCGGGCTCCCACGGTGGAACCGACGCTCGCTAGCGCGGCGAGGCTGCGGAGTTCGCGTTGTGCCTGGGTTCGGCTTCCCCGCACCGTCCGGGTCTCCTGCCGGCGCTGCCCGGTTTCGGGATCGGTGCCTAAATAAACGCGTAGCTCATCCCTCATATCAAAGCCAAGAGGTCCTCCATCGAAGCGAGCCTCGTTTCCGTCCCCTGTTTCGCTTCCAGCGAGGCTTCTAGGCAAAATCCGCGGCACGGATTCTCTAACGGGATTCTCCAAATAGGTATCGTCCGGGCAGGAAGTGTCGCGATGCCGTGTCGTCGACGACAGTGCGGAGAGGGGCCGCGCGAATCAAGCTGGGCCGAACCGTATCTGGCGCCTGCCATAGTGCCTTTTGCCGCTCTCCTTCGCCCAATCGGGATCGGTTTGCGACACGGAGCTGTCCCCGACAACATGGCAAACGCCCCCCCCTTGGAGCGAATCCGCGGGGTCGCCGACTTCGCCCCAGGAGCTTGGCCGCGATAACCGGGCCTGATATCCGAGTGTCGAATGTTCGATGACTTGTGAGTTAGTACGCCCCTGTCGCAAAAGGAGGCGGCCGAGATCGGCCGCCTCCCTGGTGTCAGTGTGCTAAGGACCATGGGCTATTCGAGAATTGGGAACCTCTTCACTAGCCTCGTCTTGCGCCACTTGTTGCCAAGACCGAGGTAGCGGCCGGCGCCAACGTAAGCGATACCGACGAGGACTACCGCATCGATGATGTGCTCGTCGATCAGCGGATTGTTTGCAGGAAAGACAGATCCTGCCAAGTACATCATTACCAACAAGACTGCCCCGCCGATCGCCGCGATACGGGTGACGATTCCCAACATCAGCGCGATGCCGATCCCCAGAAGCGAGATCATAAAGGCCCACTCGACAAAGGTCGAACCCACCATGCCGTGGAAGAAACTAAGGAATGGCTCTTTGGTGTGGAGACCAAAGCCAAGGAACCCGTCGGTCGGGGAACCGCCGCGGATCCACGCGTCAGGACCGAAGAAGTTGATCCCACCGGTCTTGGGATTGCGGCCGGTTGCGAAGCCTAAAGCGAACGTCTTGTCGAGAAATGCCCACAGGAACGTAAACCCCATCAGGAGACGAAGCACGCCCCAGAACCTGCCCCCCTTTGGCCGCACAATCTCAGCCTCGGGAATCGATAGCTCATCGATCTCGACTCGGGGAACCGACCTTTCCGTCACAACCATGGTCCTCATCCTTCTTTCCTTCTCAGTCTTTCCTAATCCTTCTTCCCATGATGTCCAAGAAGCCGGTGGAGACCTAGGGTCCA
Organism: Actinomycetota bacterium; assembly: GCA_034667525.1. Taxonomy (GTDB): domain Bacteria; phylum Actinomycetota; class CADDZG01; order CADDZG01; family WHSQ01; genus DATAPE01. The sequence continues at coordinate 5,171 of JAXDJO010000059.1, read as the reverse complement.
AGGGACCCACTTAAGGGGGCCATCCGGCCTAGCACTTGAGCCGGTTGAGATGTGCTTTGTTCTGCATTGAACTCTTCATTGTTGCGAAGCTTTCAGAACCATCGATTCAGCTTGAGAAGTCTTTGGGTCGATTCGGCTCCCAATCCCTGTGACGCTCGGCCCGCAACCACCGACCAGCGCATGTCTCACCAACGACTTCGTCGGTTCAGATCGAGGTTCCCGCAGAAGAGGGGCCGTTCGGCCCCTACGTAGCCGTCCCACACAAGACACACTGATAACAGGCGCATCTTCCTAGCAGGCGTCCTAAGAGGTAAGCATGGCCACACAAGTGATTCCGGATCCCAGGCTGGTTAGCGGCCCATCCAAGCGACTGTCCTTCACCATCGGCCTGGCGGCGCTTCTCTTCTCGATCCTCTATTTCATCTCCGATATAATCGAGTTCGCCCAAGGTGGTTTCTCCACCATGCAGCTAACTCTCACTCTGGCTGCGGAGGCCGCCATCCCTTTCTTCATTGTTGGGCTGTACGTGCTCCAGCGGCCCTGGATGAGTCGCCTCGGTCTTGTCGCTACTATCGGTTACGCGTACACATTCGTCTTCTTCTCCGGTACCGTGGTCTTTGCTCTTGCGCAACGCACGAGCAACTGGGACGTCCTCGTTCAGCATCTAGGCCCTGCGATTGCCATCCACGGAATCCTAATGGTCGTGGCTGGCTTGACGCTTGGGCTCACAATGCTCCAAGCAGCAGTGCTTCCACGCTGGACCGCGTGGACGTTGATGGCAGGGGTCGTTCTCGTTGCTGCATCGTCGGGACTTCCCGACCTCGCTAAGACCGCGTCGGCTGGCATCCGCGATCTGGCCTTCGCGGCCATGGGCGCGTCCCTGCTCCACAGCTGTTGGCAGGTGACCTCGCCTGGGCTTCGGTTCGTCGCAACAGACGTCCAGAGCGAAGGGCGGGCGACGTGACGCCGACGCTGGTTCTTATTGCCAGCGGAGTGATAGCCGCAGGCTACTTCCGGTTCTACCGACCCTGGCAACTGAATTGGGGCGCCACGCATGAAGAAATCGCTCGAAGCATGCCCGGAGACGAAGTCGTTACACACCCGATGTTTAACGCCACTCGAGCCGTCACCGTCGACGCCCTTCCGGAGGCCATATGGCCGTGGATCGTCCAGATTGGCTTCGGCCGCGCAGGTTGGTACAGCTACGATCTTCTCGACAACTTCGGCCACCACAGCACTGAGACGATCGTGCCGGAGTTCCAGCACATCCACGTGGGCGACGCCATCCCGATGGGCCCTGGTGGGAGCACGGGGCTATGGGTCAAGGACTTCAAGCCGGGCCGCTCGATCATATGGTGGAATCAAGAGAGCAAACAATCCACCTGGCTCTGGACACTGACTCCGATGCGCCATGGGAGAACGCGTTTGGTGACTCGAGTGCGCTCTCACGCCACGTGGCGGCACCCCTCGACCGTGTTGTGGATCCCATTACTTGAGGTGGCGGATTTCCCCATGATGCGCAAGTGCCTCCTCGGTATCAAGCGGCGAGCTGAGCGTCTAGACCACAGTCGCAAACATTGCCGGCGTTTCGGTGAGCGACCATGATCTTCTCTCCTTTATCTAAAGCCGTCTGGGAGAGGCGCACCCGACCCCTCAGAGGGCTATTTGACAAGCGCATGATCGACGCTGGTTTGCTTCGCCCCCCGTCTAAGCGGCTTCCCTCGATCGAAGGGCCTGGCCTAAGCGCGAGTATCGATTTGTACTGGCTCCCGCTAGGGGCGGGAGGACGCTTCGTTCGATTCAACGGTCGCGCATATGAGCTCATCCACGCACTCGTAGAACGCCGGCGACCGCTCGATCTCTACCACTCAGCCCTGGAGATCACATTGCCCAAAGGCCGCTTCGTAATCGAGAATGCGTGGCCGATACCCGACGGGGCCGGCGCGAGCCGAGGGTGCGCGGTCGAAGGCCCGGTGGGAAGTCGACGCTTAGCTCGGTTCAGGGCATTCCGTTATGAGATCCGGCGTTGGCCGAACGGGCTCATCGCGGATGTCGCCGAAGCAGTCGATGGTCCCCAACGACTCAGCGATGATCAAGCTAAAGCGCTTCGATTGCTTGAGCTCGTCGGAACTGTTCCGCCCCTTCTCTGGGGACGAGATGAGCTCGACCTGGGCGAGATGTGGAACTCCAACTCGGTCATCTCATGGCTCTTGGCGCGAACCGGTATGCGACCGGAGGAGATCAGTCCCCCCATGGGCGGACGTGCGCCAGGCTGGGACGCCGGAATCCGCCTGGCCCATCTCTCCGAAACAAGGGAACCACTCGCCCCGCAACAACAATCAGAAAGCTCGGTCCTTCCGACCGCCCTGTGATCGGGAAAGCGGACGGCGCAGCGGAGATTATCCAACGCAAGAGAATGCGCAGCTTGTTCAGTGCGGTCGTTGGCGGCTCGAAAGCCTCACTGCTTCCCGCGTGCTGGTAGAGATCGAGGCGTGATGGCGGAGGGTGGAATGATGAGGACCGTGTTGTCGGAAGATCTCACCGCGGCGCGACCGAGGTTGACGTTCGCATGTGAACTGGATCGCGCTCACCTCGCACCCCTGTTGGCCGACGAGGTCGTCATCAACGATCTGCAAGCGTTGGCGGCCCGTGTCGCACTGATGGTTTCGGATTTTAGCGACGAGCGCGCCGCATTCGTCCGCCAGCTCAATGGGGCCAGCATCCCCGTCGTGGGCATCCCGCTGGTCCCCCTCGAGGACGGTTACTACTTCACCGCCGACAACGCGCCCGTGGCCGCGGCCCGCTATGACGAATGGAGGGCCTGGACGAAGGAACATGGGCTGGTTTGGGACGGGGTCGGGCTGGACATCGAGCCGGACGCCCGCATCTACCGCCAGATCATTGACAACCCATGGGGCCTCGTCCCCATGCTGCTGCCGCGGCTACTCGATCGACAGCGACCAAGACTGTCTCGGGCCGCCTACCAGGAATTGGTCGAGCGCATCCGGGCGGACGGATGGTTCGTCGAGAACTACCAATTCCCCCTGATCGCCGAGGAAAGACAGGCCCGGTCGACGATGTTGCAGCGGCTCGCGCTGGTCGACGTGAGAACCGATCGCGAGGTCTGGATGCTGTACTCCTCATTCATGCCGGGCGTCGGACCCGGATTCCTGTGGAGCTACGGCCCTGAGGCGGAGGCGATCGGCGTGGGCACCACCGGTGGTGGCCCGGACATCCCGGGCTCACCACAGATGCCAACCCTTGGCTGGGAGGAACTGGCGCGAGATCTTCTCCTGGCTCGGCACTGGTGTGACGACATCCTGATCCACAGCCTCGAGGGATGCGTCCAGCAGGGTTTTCTTTCCCGGCTCCGGGCCTTGGACTGGAAAGAAGCGGTGACCGCTCCGAAAGGAACATCGCGCGCGGTCATCCTCCGCGCCACGCTCAGGGCGACATTGCGGGCGAGCGCGCATCCGTGGCGGATGCTCGCCGTCGCTGGAGCATTGACCTTGCTTGCAGCAGGCCGCCGGCCCCGTGGAACGCGCAAAAGGCCGGCCCCTAATCTTGCGGGACCGGCCTTTTAGCGTGTTCGGTGCATCCGGCAGATACTCCTCTTACCCAGACCGAGCCGGATGCTTCAGCTCGCTATCGAGTCGGTGACGCCCGTGGGTATCAGGAAAAATCCTAAGATCGTGTGGCGGGAGTGGGTTGTCTGACGCGCCGCAATCATTCGGGGTCTTCTCATTTCCAAGTGGTCTAAGAACCTGATAGGAGGGCTGCGGTGGTTAGGCCCGCCCGAAGGCGCCGGGGGGGTCGGCTTCGCCGGTCAACAAAAGAGCGGGGGAAGCCCCACCTTCGCAAACATCGTAGCGGCACTTAAGCTAGACAAGCATGTCCCGGCAGCATAGGCTTGGGTTCCTGGGGAGTCGGTGTGACAGCCAATGATCCGCCGACAACCAACATCCCGTTTCGGAACAACCATCTTATCCCTTGTGGGCCCCTCTTCACGGTGAGGGTCTGACGGCGGCAGGCCGAGGAGAGGAACACAGAATAATGAGCGGATCCAATATCGAACCGAATCGCCGCGACGTTGATCGCCGAGGCGATGACTCAACAGCCCATCCGTGCCTAGATGGTGATCGACGTGGCCTTGATCGCCGTCATTTCGACCGTCTGAGGACCGCGGAGTTTCGCGAGGAGCTCCCCCTAGCGGCGTGGCTTGAGGCCATGCTGGAACACGAAATCGCAGAAGCTTTCTGAGCAATAGAAAGCCTGAAGGGTCCAAAGCTCAAGCGGACCCATCCGCTGCCGATAAGCCACGTAGCCCAGGGCGTGCCGGGCCGCGGCCCCCTTACGAAGCCCGCTCGGCCCCCTGGCCTTCCTTAACCTTGCCGTCGACGATCCAAGCCGCTCGAATCACAGGCTGGTGCTGTTGTTGTTCTTCTATCCAGGTGGCTCGCAGCATCGCCGCGCCTCGGAAGCCGCTGAACCTCGTAACCGATATGCATTCGTCATCCTCCGGGCAAGTGACACTAAGAACCTCCGCACCACGGATGGATCGGGGGAGTCCGCCGAGAACCTCGGCGATGTTCCCCTTTAGCTCTTCTGATAGGTAGCCTGAAATCCTGTCGGTGTCATCGGCCACGACAGCCACGGCGAACCCATCGGCGTACGCGTGAACCGTACCGACATCCACTTGAGATCCCTTTCCTTGATTGCTCTATTAGGCGACAGAGGAAGCCTTGAATACAAGCAGGGCAAGTAAGGAACGCGCAAAAGGGCCGGCCCCTAATCTTGCGGGACCGGCCTCTTAGCGTCGGTGTATCCGTCAGATATCTCGGTGTTACGAGCACCCAGCAGATACACCTTCGTGTAATGCCCAACCTTTATCTACTTCTTGGCTTTCGCTTTCGCCGGCCTATTAGCCGGTCCAATGTAGTCGAGCGATAAGAATGAGCCGGGTATCTCATCGGCCTGGAAGGTCTCGCCCGGCTTGTATGCGATGCCCCCGAAGTTGAAGTTGACCCGGTTCTTCGGACACGACGGTCTTCCCCCGGTTTCATGCGAGTTTCGTTATTGGATTCCTGTGTCACCTGAACAAGGAGCACAGGGATGGGGAGACGGGTTAACCACCGGAGTTCCGCCGCAAGGTCCTCGACCTGATCGATGCC
>JAXDJO010000058.1:0-12211 GCA_034667525.1 Actinomycetota bacterium | reverse complement strand
GCTTTCAATCTCGGTTTGCGGGGCCGAGAGCCTGTAGCTGCCGAGCGGTCAACTCACCGATCCCTTTGGTTGCAAGATCCAAGAGCAGGTCCAATTCGGATCTCTCGAAAGCGCCCTGTTCCGCCGTGCCCTGCACTTCCACGAGCTTGCCGGCTCCTGTCATCACTACGTTCATGTCGACTTGCGCCGATGAGTCCTCCTCGTAGTCGAGGTCAAGACAGGGAACCCCTTCGACGATCCCCACGCTTACCGCCGACACCGTGTCGAGAAGTGGCGATACCTGCAATGCGCCTGCGGTGGTGAGATGGTCCACGGCCTGAGCCAGCGCTACGTAGGCCCCCGTCACCGATGCGGTTCGCGTTCCGGCGTCCGCTTGCAGCACGTCACAGTCCAGCCACACCGTTCTCTCTCCGAGCTGCGCCATGTCGATGATCGCGCGCAGTGACCGGCCGATCAGCCTCTGGATCTCCTGGGTACGCCCCGAGGGCCGGCCTTTGTTCACCTCGCGCGGGATCCGTGAGGGGCTCGAGCGGGGAAGCATCGAATACTCGGCAGTCACCCACCCTTTGCCGCGTCCCTGCAGCCAGCGAGGAACGCCTTCTTCCAGAGTTGCCGAACAGATAACGCGCGTGTCACCAGTTTCCACGAGGCAGGATCCCTCTGCATAGGGCATGAACCCAGGCGTCAGCGCGATCGACCTCATCTCGTCGGGGGCCCGGTCCTTCGCACGGCTCAACCTTCGATCTCCATCTTCAATCCGTCTGCGGCGAGCTGGACGTCGATGCCCCCGGCCTCTCTTTGGGCTTCCGCGAGCGAGATAGCGAGATCGCGCTTCGGCGGCAGGTGCGTGAGCACGAGCTTGGCCGCTCCCCCTTCCGTGGCTGCTGCCGCCGCCTGCGTCGCGCTCATATGCCCTTCCCACAGGTCGTCGCCATTCTGGTAGGTGGCCTCACATAAAAAGACGCTGGCACCTCCAACCAGGCCGGCGACGTCGAACTCGGGGCCACTGTCGGCGGAGTAGGCGAACACGCCACCGTCTCTTTCGATCCGCACCCCCAGGGTCTGAGGAGGATGCGTCATCTGGAAGAAGGACACCTGGGCGCCTGCCAGCTCGATCGAGTCGCTGGTCTCGACGGGGCGAAGATCAAAGGCCTCATCCACCTGAGAAGTGAATGCCAACACCCGGTCGATGGTTTCCGGCGGTGCCCACAGTGGGATCGGATCCATGGGCTTGGAGCCGCCGTACTGGCGCGCATGGAAGAGCTGGAAGAGATCGATCGTGTGGTCTGGATGCCGGTGCGACAGGATCACGCCGTCGACGTCTGTGAAATCGACGCGTTCGATGAGCCGCTGCCACGTGCCGCCGCCGGCATCGAGCCAGATCCGGGTATCGCCGAAGTCAACGAGGTATCCGGAAGCCGCCCGCTCTCTGGTCGCGTACCACGCCGAGCTACCGAGGACCGTCACGGAGAAGCTCACGGCCGGACAGGCTCCTGCAGCCACGGGCGCTGCTCGACCTCGGTGAAGGCCGAGCCGAGAAGCCTATGAGCCAGGTCCCCCAACATGGCCTGGCCCCCCGAGGCGATGAACCGGTGTTCCCCAGGCAGGGGCCCGGGGTTCAACAGCCGGCCGTCTCGCAGCTGGGCGTACACCTCTTGGGCTGTTACCTCGGCGCTGGATATCAACACGACCTCGTCTCCCATCACGTATCGGATCACTCCCGACAGGAGAGGGTAGTGGGTACAGCCGAGTATCAAAGCATCGATGCCGGCGGCCTTCAAAGGAGCCAGATACTGCTCGGCCACCCGGAGCAATGCGTCCGAGGTCGTGTCGCCATTCTCAACGAACTCCACGAAGCGGGGGCAAGGCTGGGATACCAGGGTCACCCCCGCATCCAGATGGGCGACGGCTTCATCGTAGGAGTGGGACGCGATCGTCACCTCGGTCCCGATCACGCCGATCAGATCGTTGCTGGTTGCGGCAACTGCCGCCCGTACCCCCGGCTCGATAACACTCAACACAGACACGTCGTAACGCTCTTGTGCCTCATGCAGCGCGCTGGAGGCGGCTGCGTTGCACGCCACCACCAACAACTTGACGCCTTGTTCGACGAGCAGATCCATGATCTCAAGAGCGAACTGCCGCACCTCTTCGATCGGGCGCGGCCCGTAGGGGCAGCGCGCGGTATCGCCGAAATAGACGACGTCTTCGTGGGGGAGCAGATCTATCACCGCACGCGCGACGGTCAAGCCCCCGATGCCGGAATCGAACATGCCGATCGGCTGGCGGGGCTCCGCTGCGTCTACCACCACAGAACCTCTTCCACTTTGTTCTCGGCTATGTCGATCTCCTGTGTCCAGGCCTCTGTAGAAAGGTACTTCCAGCCCCCGTCCGGAAGCAGGCATACGACGTCCCCGCCTCCGTCGGCAGCCAATCGCTCTGCTATCCGCTGGGCTACCCAGACCACCGCGCCCGAGGAGATGCCCGCGAAGATCCCCTCGCGCTGCAAGAGCTCACGCGTCCAGAGGATGGATTCCCGGGCCCGCACCTTGACCTTGCCATCGAGCATGTCGGGATCGAACAGCGGGGGGATGTAGCCGTCGTCCAAGGAGCGCAGTCCATAAACGAGCTCGCCAAGCTCGGGCTCTGCCGCGACCACTCGGATATGCGCATCGTGTTCCTTGAGGCGCCGGCCGACTCCCATCAAGGTTCCGCCGGTTCCGAGCCCTGCAACGAACGCTTTCACGCCGGGCAGATCGGCGACGATCTCCTGGCCGGTGCCGTGGTAGTGCGCCAGAAGATTGGCCTCGTTTCCGTATTGGAACGGCATGTAGTACTTGGAGTCATCGGAGAGCTCTTGCGCGAGAACGACGGATCCGTTCGTGCCTTTGGCTCCGTCAGAGAAGATGATGTCGGCTCCGAACGCTCGGAGAAGTTGGACGCGCTCGGCACTTGCGTTATCCGGCATGACCGCGGTGAAGCGGTAGTCCAGGAGCTTGCAGACCATTGCAAGAGCGATACCCGTGTTTCCGGACGTCGGCTCCAGGATCACTTTCTCCTTAGTCAACTCCCCAGAGGCCTCGCCGGCCTTGACCATCGCCAGCGCGATCCGGTCCTTAACCGATCCCGTCGGATTCTGACCCTCGAGCTTGACCCACAGGCGGACCGATCCATGCGGGCTGAGCCGAGGAGTCTCGACGAGTGGCGTATGGCCGATCAGGTCGAGGATGGACCCGTACTTCAAGCGCCGCCTGCAACCGACGGCAGCAACGACACCACGTCTCCGTCGGCCACCTCGGTCTCGAGGCGGTCGAGGTAACGAGCGTCTTCGTCGTTGACATAGACGTTTACGAAGCGGTGCAGGCGGCCCTCCTCGGCCATCAGCTGCTTCTTCATCCCCGGGTACTGTTGGTCCAGCTCCTCTATGAGATCGCCGATGGTCCCAGGCTCGACGTCTACTACCGACTCGCCTGCAGTGAACTTGCGAAAGACCGTTGGGATCCGAACTTCGACTGGCAAGGTGCCTCCTTGATCGACTCTGCGCATGCTATTCAACCGTCGGAGACCACCGGAAGTTCCTGGATATCGCCTGTTTCATCGGTCCAGTACTCCTTGGAGATTCGAAAGGCTCGAACGGTGGCAGGCTCTTCTGCCAGCGAGACGATGACGTAAGGGACGTCTTCGCTCGCTAAGCGGATGTCGGTCGGCGAGGGATAGGCCTCTGTTCGCGTGTGGGAGTGATAAACCCCCGAAAGCTCGAGTCCCTCCCGGTCCAGCTTTCGATAGACCTGCAGTTGCTCCTTGGGGTCCAGTGCATATCGAACCGGGCTGGCCGCGGCGTTGGTCATGGGAAAGAGCTTGCTCGCTCGCCCGTCCCTTCCCCCAAGCAATCCGCATGCCTCGTTGGGCCGACCGGAGAGCGAGTGCTGGATCATCTCAGCGACGAGGTCGCGAGAGAGCCGGAGATCAGACAACCGAGATCGTTCCATCCCCGGGAACCAGACGACCGATCACCGCTGCAGTGGGTGTGTTCTTCTGCGTCAACAGGTCGACGAGCATCCGGGTCTTATCCTGCGCCACCGCGATCAGAAGCCCGCCGGAAGTCTGGGCGTCGAAGAGAACGATCGCTGTCGCTTCGTCCAGGCGACCCAGCTCCACCGTCGCCCGCATAGCCTCCTGATTCCGCCGGCTTCCACCCGGCACGACATCCTGGCTCGCGAGTTCGAAGGTCTGTTCCAAAACGGGGATGGCGTCGAAGGAAAGCTCCGCCGACAACCGGGGGCCGAGCATCTCGAGAAGGTGTCCTGCGAGACCGAAGCCGGTCACATCCGTTGCGGCCTCGACGCCAACCTCGGTCATTGCGTCGGCTGCACCCCGGTTCAACAGAGACATGATGCGGATGGCTTCGGCGGCCGCCGTCTCTCCGGTCTTTCCTTCCTTGATCCCGGCGGAGATGATCCCCGTGCCAAGCGGCTTGGTCAGCACGAGGTCGCACCCGGGTGATGCTCCCGTCGTCCGGACGAACCCATCGGGGGCCACGGTTCCGGTCACGGCCAAGCCGAACTTGGGCTCCGGGTCCTCTACCGAGTGTCCGCCTACAACGGTGACCCCGGCCTCCGCACAGGCGTCGCCGCCACCCTCGAGCACTTGGCCCAACAGCTCAAGGTCCAAGGAGCGCGGCCACGCGACAAGGTTCAGTGCCGTGATCGGCCGGCCAGCCATCGCATACACATCCGAGAGCGCGTTGGCGGCTGCAATGCGACCCCACGCAAACGCGTCGTCCACGATCGGCGTGAAGAAATCCACGGTCTGAACCAGGGCGAGATCGTCTGAGATGCGGTAGACGGCGGCGTCATCAGGCGCCTCGAGCCCGACGAGGACTCCGCCATCCTGAGACTCTGTATTCACGTGGCGCAGAACCTGCGCCAACTCGGAGGTTCCGAGCTTGCATGCTCAGCCCCCGCCGTGCGAATAGGTGGAGAGCCGTACCTCGTCCCTCATCCCCATTCGAGCGTCCTCACTCCCTCCAGCCGACGCGTCTTAGGCCGGGCCCAGGTGGTGAACGCAGTCAGCACAAGCGAATGCATATCGCAGAGGATAAAGGGGCGAAGAGAGCGGATTAATCTTTGATCTATGGAGACTTTCCAGTGCCCGGAATGCGAGTTGAAGTTTCGACTCGCCACGGAATTAGCGAGTCATCTCAACGATGACCATCCCGCCTGGCATGTCGAACCGACGACGCCAGAGGAACAGCTTCGTCTGGAGGCCCTCAACCGGCGGTTGCACCACGACCGCCGTCCCGAAGCTCGCTAGCGGATCGAACGTCCCTTACGCCGAACCCTCTTTGACAGGATCCAGTTCCAGCGCGCAGGAATTGATGCAGTAGCGCTTTCCGTTGGGGCCGGGACCATCGTCGAAGACATGGCCAAGGTGCGAGCCGCAACGGCTGCACAGGACCTCTGTGCGGGTCATGAACAGACTGCGGTCCTTCTGCAGCGTGACGTTGGCCTGGTTGGCGGGCTCGGTGAAGCTCGGCCATCCCGTGCCCGAGTCAAACTTGGTGTCCGACCCGAATAGCTCCGCCCCGCACGCCCCACACCGATAGATCCCGTCGACCTTCGAATGGACGTACTTTCCCGTGAAAGGAGCTTCCGTGCCCTTGCGCCGCAGGACTTTGTACTGCTCCGGCGTCAGCTCCTGACGCCACTCTTCTTCGGATTTCATTATCTTCTCAGTCACTTTTGCACGCCTTCTTTCTGGGTTTCTGGAGAACCCGTCCCTGGCCTGCCGGCGCTCGACGCATCGGGCTACCAGGCTAGCGCGTCCACTGCGCTAACGGCCCCGGCACAAGTGGTCAGCCAGTTTGATGCCGGACGTGGTCGTCCAGTTTGGTGGCCAGCGCGTAGATCTCGGAAGCAAGCTGCTTGCCCTGAAGCTCCACGCGCTCGGCAAGACTGTCGATCCGGCTGAAAGCCCGTCGAGACGCGCATCTATCCTTGTTGCCAGGGAGTCAACCCGGCTGGCCAGGGAATCGATCCTCGTGTCCAGGGAATCGATCCTTTTGTCCAGGGAATCGATCCGAGTGCCCAACGAGTCGATGCGGCTTCCCAGCGAGTTGTCCAGAGAATCCATGCGGTTGCCCAGATAGAAGACGGTCCCCACAAGGGTGGCGGTCAGAAGGCTCGTGAGTGTCCAGATCTGTGCTTCCATGCGATCGAAGCTACCCGCAGGTACCGACACACGGGCCCTGTGCCCTTCATATCGGCGCCATTTCTTCCGATAGATGAAGAAACGCCTGGGATACGGGCGATAACGCCTGAGATACGGGCGATGAGGGGGACACGGTCGTGAAAATCGGAAAGTTGTGGGTTCGAGGTTGGGCCCGGGCAAGCACGATATGGATCGCCTTGTTCTCTTCGGTACTGGTCCTCGCCCTCGTCAGCAGCGCCCAGGCAGCCGTCGCGAGCGTCGTTCCCCTCGGAACGGCCGCTAATTTCGCGATTCTGGCCGGCACGGGGATCACTAGTACAGGCATCACCGTCATCACAGATGGCGATATCGGTTCGTCGCCAACTAGCGCCGTCACGGGTTCCCCCACGCTCGTGAACGGCGTCGATCAGGGCGCTAACGCAATCACAGTGCAGGCGAAGACCGATCTGGCGGGCGCTTACACGAACACCGCCGGCCAGAATCCTGCTACCCCACCCCCGATAGCGGACATCGGTGGTCTCACGCTGACACCGGGAATCTATAACTCCGCCTCCACGGTGGCGATCACAGGAAACGTCATCCTCGACGGTGGGGGTGACGCGAATGCGGTCTTCGTCATCCAGGCAGGCTCCTCACTGACGACAGCAGCAAGCAGCCAAGTTGTGCTTACAGGGGGCACCCAGGCGTGCAACGTCTTCTGGCAAGTTGGCAGCTCCGCCACACTCGGTGCCACCTCCCTCTTCGAGGGTACGATCCTGGCCCAGACAAGCATCACAGTCGGATCTGACGTCGTCGTGGACGGCCGCCTTCTGGCCCAAGACGGAACGGTCACCTTGATCGCAGATGCCCTCACCGTTCCTACATGCGCTCCGGCGACCACCACCACGACGTTGCCAACGACCACCACGACAACCACGCTGCCCACGACAACCACGACGCTTCCCACGACCACGACGTTGCCGACGACCACGACGCTTCCTACGACCACGACGTTGCCCACTACTACGACGTTGCCGACGACAACATTTCCCACGAGCACGACTACGACCTTGCCGACGACCACGACCACCACGACGCTTCCGCCGGTGGTGACCACGCTGGCCGTAACTACAACCGCGACCACCGCACCGACGACAACCCTTGCCGCGGCGACCTCACGGACGTCCAGACGGACATCCGTGACGCGCGACGGGCCGGTTCCGAGAGCTCCCCTGCATAGCTTTGGTCTCACCGGGTGAATTCCGTACCCCCGCCCCGAGGGCCACGCTTAGGCTACTTATCCCTTTTGTCGACTCTCACCTGATATAAGGGAAGGACAGGCGAGGGGAAGGATCCGAGATGAAGCTCTTCAAACCCCGGTCACAAGCACGCTCAGGTTCGGTCGCGAGTCCCGCGGTCGGGCTGTTGGTGGCCGCGCTTGTGGCGATGGTGGCTCTGGCAACGACCGCCGACGCGGCCGCTACTGCAGTGCCGTTGGGCACTGCCAAGCGATTCGCAGTCCTCGCTGGCTCCGGGATCACCAACACCGGCGCGACCACGATCAAGGGCGATATCGGCACCTTCCCCACCACCACCATCACCGGGAGGAACACGATCACGCTGAACGGGACTAACCATCGAGGGGACGCCGTAACCCAAAGGGCCAAGACGGACCTGGTGACTGCATTCAAAAACGCCGCGGGTCAAGGACCAACTAAGCCCATCGCAGGAGGTCAACTCGGGGGCCGGACGCTCAGGTCGGGCGTATATAACTCCGGCTCATCGATTGGGCTGACCGGGACGCTCACGCTTGACGGCAGAGGGAACCCTGATGCTGTCTTCATCTTCCAAGCTGGCTCCACGCTTACTACCGCGCCGGCCAGCCGAGTGGCTCTGGTCAACGGCGCCTCGGCCTGCAATGTCTTTTGGGAGATCGGTAGTTCGGCAACGCTGGATACCACTTCCCAATTCCGCGGCACCGTTCTCGCCCGAACGAGCATTACTGCCAATACGGGAGCCGTGGTGCGCGGCCGCCTGCTCGCACGCAACGGCGCCGTCACGCTCGACAGCAACACGATCACGACACCCACCTGTGCGGCCCCCACCCCTACTCCGAGACCCACCTCGAGCCCCACTCCGACGCCAAGCCCCACTCCGACTACGGGGGTTAACTCGAACCCGGGGCCGAGAGCGCCCAGAAACAGTTTCGGCCTGACCGGTTGAGATCAAGGTCGACGATCTAGAGAGGATGTCGAGTGCGCGGCCGCTGGCTTCTCCTCTCCATCCTCGCGCTGGGGCTGCTGGCCTCTGCGTGCTCCAGCCGGGCCGCGACCCAGCCGGCGACAACCAAGCGGGCCCCCGCGACGACGCCTTCGGGGCCAGTGGCCTCCCCCAAGTCGTCACCCAAGGCCATCGCCGCCAAAGCTGTCGTCTCCCCCACCCAGGAGCTCGCGGCCGTGCTTGTCGCGCAGGAGGCTCGCTCGAAGCCGGACGCCCAGTCCGCGCCCGTAAATCTCGTGCCTGCCAAAACGCCGATCACCGAGGAACGGACCGTGCTTCCGGTGCTGGCTGCGAAAGGAGCATGGCTCAAAGTGCGCCTCCCGGGACGCCCGAATGGGCACAGTGGCTGGATCACCCGGTCGGGGACATCTCTGTCGATCACGAAGTGGCACCTCCTTCTCGACCTGTCCCGCAGGGAACTCATGGTCTATCGGCAGGCTCGCCGCGTCCGAAGCTTCAAGGCGGTCATCGGTAAACCATCCACTCCGACGCCGAAAGGCGACTTCTTCGTCGAAGAGTCCTTGGCCCTGCCGGCTACGGATGTAGGCGCGCCCTATGCCTTGGCGCTGAGCGCACGCTCCGATGTATTCCAGGAGTTCGCGGGGGGGCCGGGGCAGATCGCCATCCACGGACTGGACAACATCGGCGGTGTACCCGGGACCGCCGTTTCACACGGGTGCATCCGCCTTGCCACCCGGGCGATCCATTGGCTCGCCTTTCACATCGCGCCGGGTACGCCCGTGACCATCAAGGGCTGAATCACTCGCAAGCATCGCCCTGTAGCGGTCACCTTTCGTTTCAAGCTCTGACAGGAACCTCTCCATGTTCACGATCCGCTCACTTACCCTCTCGCGGAGCCGGGCATTGATCTCGATCGCTTCCTGCACGATCTGTTTCCGCCGCTCCGACGCGACCCCGCCCGTGCGGAACTCGGCACGAAGAGCCTGCAAACGGTCCTCGCCGTGGAGGATGGTGCGGATCTCTTCCAGGTTGAGACCCATGAGGTCCTGGAGCTCTCTGATGCGAAGCAGTCTGTCGGCTTCGGCCTCGGAATAGCGGCGAGCGCCCCCTGTGGAGTGACCCGAAGGCGACAGGATTCCCAGTTCCTCGTAATAGCGAAGGGTCCTGGTCGAGACACCGGCACGAAGCGCCAGCTCGCCGATCCTCGAAGCATCCTGACGGGATACCGACCGTCCCCCCTCGGCCCGGCCACTCATGCGGGCACCCACTCCTCAGGCGTAGGTCCCTCCCCGGCCTCTGGGCTCTCCTCCCCCGGAGCGCCGAACGCTCCGCCCTCTGCCACTTCACGATCCTCACTAAGAGATGGCTCCAGATCATGTGACCCGGGTAAGCCGCGCTGATCTTCGATATGGACGTACTTGCCACCACGGAGCCACGAAGCTGCGGCGGCGATCAATGACATAACGAGAGACGCTATGAACACGATCCGCAGGCCGTGGATGAATGGGCCCGAGATGAGCTTGGGGAAAAACGTTTTGCCGATCACGTAATGCGCTCGCGCGACCGGAAGGGCGTGCAGCACCGAGGCCGGCATCAGCGTACGGATCGGGTTGTAGCCAAGGAAAGCGGCAAACAAGCTTCCGACCGGGGGCAAGCCGGCAAGTTTGTGGGCAACGGCCGCCGGCACCCCTTGAGCGATAAGTCCGCTGCTCATCGTGTGGGGAAGAGACGAGGCCAGTCCCGCGATCATGAGCGAGAAGAACATCCCGATAGAGAGCAGCATCCCGCTGTTCTGGAAAGTGGCGCGCATACCCGAGGAGGTGCCCCGGTCACGCGCCGGCACTGAGTTCATGATCCCAGTCGTGTTTGGTGCTGCGAATAACCCGAAGCCGATGCCATTGAGGAAGAGGATCACGGCGAACGGTGGATAGCTGAAGTTAGCGGGCAAAGTCAGAAGAAGGCCGAACGTCAAGGCGGCCGTCGCCATCCCTCCGGTGGCGAAGGGGCGGGCTCCGAAATGGTCCGAGAGCCATCCTGAAGCGGGGCCCGCGATCAGGAAACCGGCCGTGATGGGCAACATGTAGATCCCTGCCCACAACGGAGTGCGAGCGAAGCTGTATCCGTGCAGCGGCAGCCATATCCCTTGTAGCCAGATGACGAGCATGAACTGGAGACCGCCGCGTGCGATGGAAGAGAGCAAACCCGCAGTGTTGCCCGCGGTGAACGCCCGAATCTTGAACAGACCCAGGTTGAACATCGGCTCTTCGACCCGGCGCTCGACCCAGCCAAATAGCACGAGGAGCCCGAGGCCTCCAATGATCAACGTCAGCACAAAGGGGCTTGTCCAGCCCATGGTGTGCGTTCCATAGGGCTGTATCCCGTAGGTGATACCAACAAGAACCATGATGAGACCCGCTGCGAACGTGACGTTCCCCCACCAGTCGATCCGGGCCGCCGTACGGACACCCAGCTCTCGCAGCTTGGCGTACGCCCATATGGTTCCGAAGATTCCAAACGGGACGTTGACCCAGAACACCAGCCGCCAATGGACGTCGGCGAGGATCCCGCCGACCACAAGGCCAATGAAAGAACCCAGGATGCCCGCAATCATGTTGATCCCCATAGCCATTCCGCGTTCCTCGACGGGGAAGGCATCGATGAGGATGGCGGTGGAGTTGGCCATGAGCAGTGCTCCGCCGATGCCTTGGATGACGCGCCCGATGATCAGCCACAACGCACCCGCGCTCCCGGTCCAAGGAGTAAGAGATAAGGCTGCCGAGGCCACCGTGAAGATCGCGAACCCAAGGTTGTACATGCGGACGCGGCCAAAGATGTCACCGATGCGGCCGAACGTGACGACCAAAACCGCGGTGACGACCAGGTACCCCATCAACATCCATAACAGGTAGCTGATGTTGGAGGGCAGCAGAGGATCCAGCCTGATGCCACGAAAGATGGCGGGCAGCGAGATGATGACGATCGACGAGTCCAGCGTGGCCATGAAGATCCCGAGCGTGGTGTTGGACAGGGCCATCCACTTGTAGCGATCACCTGCGGGTGCCGCTTGAGTTCCCGACTCGTGCTGCAGCGATCTCAAACCTTGGGCCTCCTCACCTTTCCGGGATCCCGCAGATATTAACGCTTACGTGAACATTGGGCTCCCGGACCCCTCCGGATGCCCGGAGATCGTGGCAAGTTCCACGATCACGCCGACGAGTGATGGAAAATGCACTCCCGCAGAGGCGCGAAGGCAGCCTGACTGAACGATCCTGCCCGGAAGGATTCGCGAGCCATGAGACCATCGTTCCTTCTCATCCTGGTGTCATGACCGATCCGAGACCCTGGAACATCTCTACTACACAGGCTGATGAGACTGGGCGGAGGCGCTCGAGACCGCCTCGGGGGACGCGGCGCGCTGCCAGAGCATCCCACGCGCCGGCAGAGAGGCGTGAAACCATCTGGCAGGGAAACATCGGTGGGCACCAGCAGACTGTCAAACTGGTGCCGATTGCCGCTGCCTGTGGGCTCCTTCTGCTCACCTATCTCTCCGCCTACCCACTAAAGGGCTGGCACGGGCCCCTCGGGGCGGACACCCCCGTCTACGTGTGGTGGTCGCGTCTGGCATCGGCGCTTGGGTTGCGGGTCCCTGCCTTGCAGTCGCGTCCGGGAACGATCGGTCTCCTAGCCGTGTTCTCGTCACTTGTCCCGGAGGCACCATCCGCTGTTATCGCTTCTTCGACGGTCGCCTTCGCCGCTGCACTCGCACTCGCTGCAGGAAGCC
>JAXDJO010000057.1:0-3642 GCA_034667525.1 Actinomycetota bacterium | reverse complement strand
CGTTGTGGATCCTGATATCACCAGGAAGCCGGCCGAACCAGCTCAGAGCCCCCGAGAGCGCCAACAATCCCACGACGACTATCGCGGCGCCGATCGCGACGATCACGATTCCCACGGAGCGGTCCATGTCCCGATCGTAGGTGCGTGATCGCTTGGGAGCCAGGTTGTGAGCCGGTCTCTGGTTCCCACTCACGTCGCGGGGTGCTATCGGTCATGGGGTGGACACACTGTCTCTCTCCTCCAAGGGGGCCCCGGGTTCGGCACCGTGGCCGTACCATCCGCCCATGGCGCGGGATATCCCTTACGAGAAAACCATCCACGAGTCGCTCGGGATCCGGCAGGTGGAACTCTCGCCCGATCGGGTTGTGCTGGAGATGGATGTGGGGCCCAAGGTGCATCAACCCATGGGCCTGCTCCACGGAGGAGCATCTGCAGTGATCGCAGAGAGTGCTGCGTCCATCGGCGGGTACCTCAACTGCGATGATGACCAGTTCACCGTAGGTACCGATCTCAACATCAGCCATCTCCGGGCCAAGAACAGTGGCACCGTTACGGCCACCGCCACCCCGATCCGAAGGGGACGCACGATGCAGGTGTGGGCGATCGACCTGATCGATGAGGAGGGCAAGGCCGTTGCGGTAGCGCGCTGCACCCTCGCAGTGCGCCCGATGGAAGGGATCCGATCTTGAGCGAATCCTCTCACCGGTGCATCCCGGTAGAAGGCCCGATTAGATGAGTCCGAACTTTCGAGCGCTTGCCGTGACCGCGCATCCGGACGACATGGAATTCGGAGCCGCGGGCACGCTCGCGGTATGGACTGACGCGGGAGCCGACGTCACCTTATGCATAGTGACCGACGGCTCCACCGGCACCCAGGACCGAGAGCTTATGGGCGAGCGTTTGGCCTCGATCCGCAAGAAAGAGTCTCGCAAGGCGGCGGACGTTCTCGGCATCGGCGACCTCATCTGGCTCGATCGCCGTGATGGCTACGTGCAATACACGCTCGATCTACGTAAGGACATAGCCGCGGTCTTTCGCAGATACCGGCCGCACCGCTTCATGGTGATGGATCCGGCCCCCACGATCGAAGACCGTTTCATCAATCATCCCGATCACCGCGCGGTGGGCCAGGCTTCCCTCGATGTCACCATGACCGCGGGAACCACGCCGGGACATTTTCCCGAACTTCTCGAGGAGGGCTTGGAGCCGTGGCGAGGGCTGCGGGAACTATGGATCGCAGGCCCGGGTTCGAAACCGACGGTCGTCGATATCTCGGCGACGATAGACAAAAAGATCGAGGCGCTGCTCTGCCACGAGAGCCAGGTGGGGAGCAACTCTTCCGAGATCGAGGGGTTCGTTCGGGAGTACTCCGCGAAGGCGGGAGAGGCGGCCGGGTACGCCTTCGCAGAGACCTTCCAGGTGATCGCTCAGGGGCCAGGGTTCCACGCCGACACCGATGACCCGGATGTCGATCTCGCGACCCCTCCTGCGGATCCGCGATCCGCTCCGACCCGGTGATCGAATCAAGCCTCTGAGCAGCGGAAATAAGTCTCCCGGCCCTTGGGTTAGGTATACCTAACTGCTAGACTGAACCCTCAACTAGATCCCCATAAGGAGCCGCAATGGCCCTCGAAGCTGAAGAGGTAAAGGCGCTCGAAGAGAACGAGCAAGTACGCGCCCTTAAAGGTAGCTACAAGTATGGCTGGCACGACGCGGTCGATTACGACATCAAGCCCGAGAAGGGTGTTTCGCACGAGGTCATCGACATGATGAGCGACCGTAAGGGCGAGCCCGACTGGATGCGCAAGTTCCGCCACAAGAGCCTCGACGTCTTCTACCGCAAGCCGATGCCGACGTGGGGCGCCGATCTGTCCGGGATCGACTTCGATGACATCTACTACTACATCAAACCCACCTCGCAAGTGAACTCGTGGGACGAGATGCCTGATGACATCAAGTCCACCTGGGACAAGCTCGGGATCCCGGAAGCCGAGAAGAACTACCTCGGCGGCGTCAGCGCGCAGTACGAGAGCGAATCCGTGTACCACAAGACCAAGGTAGAGCTGGAGAACCGCGGCATCATCTTCATGGACATGGACTCCGCGCTGCGCGAGCATCCCGACATCGTCAAGCAGTACCTGGGGACGATCATCCCGCCGGCGGACAACAAGTTCTCGGCCCTCAACTCCGCGGTTTGGTCCGGCGGTTCGTTCATCTACGTGCCGCCCAACACCGAGGTCGAGATCCCGCTGCAGGCTTACTTCCGCATCAACCAGGAGAACATGGGCCAGTTCGAGCGCACCATGATCATCGTTGACGAGGGTAGCTACGTGCACTACGTCGAGGGTTGCTCGGCCCCCGTGTACTCCAGCGATTCCCTGCACTCTGCGGTGGTTGAGATCATCGTCAAGCGCAACGGCCGTTGCCGCTACACGACGATCCAGAACTGGTCGAACAACGTCTACAACCTGGTTACCAAGCGCGCCGCGGCCTACGAGGGCGCCATCATGGAATGGGTCGACGGCAACCTCGGCTCGAAGGTGACGATGAAATACCCGTCGATCTACCTTCTCGGCGACCACGCCCGTGGCGAAGTGCTGTCGATCGCGTACGCGGGTGAGGGTCAGCACCAGGACGCGGGCGGCAAGTGCATCCACGCAGCGCCGAACACTTCTTCTTCCATAACCTCAAAGTCGATCAGCAAGGACGGGGGCCGCGCGGGCTACCGCGGCCTGATCCGGATCGAAGAGGGGGCCGCGCACGCCAAGTCCCACGTCATCTGCGACGCGCTGATCCTCGACGAGGACTCTCGCTCGGATACCTACCCGTACATGGAGATAGAAGAAGAGTCTGCGGCCGTGTCCCACGAGGCGACCGTCTCAAAGGTCTCGGACGAGCAGCTCTTCTACCTGATGTCGCGTGGCCTCAGCGAAGGCGAAGCGATGCAGATGATCGTGCGGGGCTTCATCGAGCCCATCACCAAAGAGCTCCCGATGGAGTACGCAGTTGAGCTGCAGCGCCTGGTCGAGCTCCAGATGGAAGGAAGCGTCGGCTGATTCTTTGCGAGCTCAGCCACGCATAGCGTGGCTGCTCGACCATGAAATCAAGCTAGACCATGGAATCGTTTGACGTCGCCGTCGTCGGTGTGGGCGTCATGGGTGCGGCTGCCGGCCGAGCGCTAGCGAAGTCAGGCAAGAAGGTCGCGATGCTCGAACGCTTCGAGATCGGGCACAGCAGGGGATCGAGCCACGGCTCC
Organism: Actinomycetota bacterium; assembly: GCA_034667525.1. GTDB lineage: Bacteria > Actinomycetota > CADDZG01 > CADDZG01 > WHSQ01 > DATAPE01. The sequence goes on along the minus strand of JAXDJO010000057.1, from coordinate 386 downwards.
GCCCGCATCTTCCGGTTCTCTTATCCCGATCCGCATTACGTGGCCATGGCGCAAGAAGCCTTGCCTCTGTGGCGCGAGCTCGAGGTGGAAACGGGCCAAGCGCTGCTGACGCAAACCGGCGGATTGGACGCGGGAGACATCGTGCCGCAACATGCGGCCGCACTTAGGAGCTGCGACGCCGAATTCGACCTGCTCGACGGGGCCGAAGTAAATCATCGCTTCCCCGGGCTGACTCTTCCCGCCGACGAAAGGGTCCTCATCCAACCGGACGCCGGAGTGATCGCGGCCGAACGTGCGTGGCGAGCGCTGGCCTCTGCTGCGGTTGCCGCAGGGGCAGACATGCGGGAGAACGCTCAGGTGAGTGAGGTGACGGTCCACGATGATCA
>JAXDJO010000056.1:0-6697 GCA_034667525.1 Actinomycetota bacterium | reverse complement strand
CCTGGCAGCCGAGTAAAGAACTTACGATCACCTATCTCGTCCAAGAGTGGATCGCGGACGACGGCGTGGTGGGAACGTCACCTCGGACTCGTGATCGTGATGGCCTTGGGGCTGGACCTCTTGCTTGCAGTGATAAGTCGTTGGTCTTTCATTCAACTCAAGAATCTAGGGCTTGAGCGGGGCGAGTGGACCATCTTTGGTGCAGTCATGGTCGCCATGATTCTATTGACGACAATCACTACCGTATTTGACCTCCAGATATTCAAGGGGGAGGCGGAGCGTTATTGGTTATATGGACCCGCTCCCGGGCTGACCCTTTCGGGCTACGGACCAATCCTGGACGCCCTATTCGTGCTGCCAATGCTTCCCTATTTGATCGTTTCCAAGTTGATGGGGATGTCGAGTGAATTCGCGCTCAATCTCGCTATGCGCATCCCACTCATAGTGGGCAGCGTATTCATGATCGGTGCCACCGCTCGCTTGGTCACCTGCGTGGGTCTGGACCGACGGGCAAAAAAGATCGCCTTCTATGGACTTGTGCTTAATCCCGTCATCATCGAAATGGCTTTGTGGACCCCAGAGGCCCTGATAGTCGGGGTATTGGTCGTTGGAGTTGTGCTTGTGTTCGAGGATAGACCTATTTCTGCCGGGGTGATGTTCGGTTTGGCTGTGGCCGCAAAATACTGGCCTTTGTTTGCCGGGCCACTCCTTCTCCTGTACGTTTGGCGAACCCAGGGAAGAGCTGCTGCACTCCGTTGGCTTGGTTCTAGCGCTGCGGTCACCAGTCTTCTATTTATCGTTTATTGGGGGATTACCTATCTACAGATGGGATCTTTGGGCGAGTTCGTGCGCCTGCTCCACCAGCGACTTCCTTACTTTGCTGGATCCCAAGCGTCCTCCTACTCAACAGTTTGGTCGTTGTACAACATTCCCCGCCACATACTTGCGTTGGCATCGCTCGGAGGATGGGTGACGACCCTGGAGACACATTCATTTCTTATCCTCCTTGGACTATTCGCTCTCGTGGTCTGTCTTTTCGTTGCGGGGCGGCCAACGAAGCCGCGAGCCTTAATGGCGGTTGGGGCCGTTCTCACATTGGCAGCGAGTGTCAACTCTTTGAGCGTTGCTGGGTTTGCCTTGTGGAGCATCCCTTTCCTTATCGTAGGTTTTCCCTATTCTCCACGAGCGAAATGGTTGGTCGTGAGTGCCGTGGCCGCTTGGTCCTCGGGAGTACTGGTGACGCTGTTCATCGAACCAGTCACATACTGGTTGCTGCACACAAGCCCCTCATTGGATCGTATTGCCACGAATACTGCAGCGTGGATGCAGGCGCATGTGATCAATGTCCAAGCAGCAGATACCTTCGGTTTCCTGTTCTGCCTTGGCCTGGCCTTGATCAGCTTCGCGCTCATGTTTGAGATATCGACGACGATTACTTGGTTCGATTCTGACCGTCGAAGCCCACGTGAGATTGCGTTCGTGATTGATCGAGTGAGGCGGTGGCGAAGCCACTTCCGCGTCGATCAGAGCGGCGGATCCTAGAAGCGACTCACCATCTCTTGGATTTGCATCTTCGCACCAGTCTCGTCTCTGGACATCAACATATGTCTTAAATCTTCCAGATCCTGTTCGAACGCCAATGGGTCGAATCCCTCGCTTTGCAAGCGCAGGACCTGGGGGTGGTCGGTGGGGACTAGCTCTTCGTCATCCTGTCTCAACTCTTCCGATAGCCGCTCGCCGGCCCTTAACCCGACCACCTGCAGCGGCACGTCCACGCCAGGATTAAGCCCCGAGAGCCTGATTACTCGTTCCGCCAAGTCCATGATGCGCACCGGGGTTCCCATGTCCAAAAAAAGGATTTCACCCGTTTTGCCAACGTGGCCCGCTTGCAATACGAGCTGGGCTGCCTCTGATGTGAGCATGAAGTACCGCGTTGCAAGAGGATCCGTCACAGTCAAGGCGTGACCCTGGGAGATCTGCTTTCGAAACAGGGGCAGAACGCTTCCTATGCTTCCCAAGACGTTCCCGAAGCGCACCGCAACGAAAGTGGTGGGACCACCTTGGCGAGCCCTGAGAACATTCTCGGCTATTCGCTTCGTCATGCCCATCACACCAACAGGATTGACTGCCTTGTCGGTGGAGATGAAAACGAATTTCGAAACTCCTCGCTTTCTTGCAACTTCGGCAAGGGACTCTGTTCCGAAGATGTTGTTGTCGATTGCCTCAAGAGGATGGACTTCCATCAGGTGGACGTGCTTGTACGCGGCCGCGTGATAGACGGTGTCTGGAGAGTAGGCGGCGATAATTTCGTCAACCTTTGCTCGATCGCGGATGTCGCCGACTACTGGCACGGTCTCGACGTTCGGATGCTCCTCGTTCAGCTCCAAAGCGATGGAGTGGAGAGTGCTCTCGGCCCGTTCGAACAACACGATCACAGCGGGATCTAGCGCTGCCACTTGCCGACAAAGCTCAGACCCGATCGATCCTCCGGCCCCGGTGACCAATATGCGCCTGCCTCGGACCTCGCTCTTGGCCATTGTTCGATCAAGCTCGATCGGCGTTCTCTCGAGAAGGTCAGCGGGATCTATTTCTCTTAAATCGCCTATGCCCTGGCCATCCACCAACTCATGAAGGCTTGGGACGGTCTTCAAGGGGACGGCACTCTGCAAACACTTTGCAATGACCTCCCGCCGTTGCACCGGCGTTCCCGAGGGAATGGCGAGCAGCAGTTCATCGATTCGCATTGATTTCACTAGATCCGGAAGGTCCGCCACGGCCCCCACGATCTCTACCCCATAGATCCGCCGCCCGTGCTTCGAAGGATCGTCATCCACCAAACCAAGAACGTCATAGTCGATGTGAGGGTTGCGGCGGCTCTCTCGTAGCAGCGTCACTGCACCATCGCCGCCGCCCACAATCAGAGCGCGCTTGCGAGGTTTGTTTGCTCGTCGTGCCTCTTCCTCGTGGCGTGCTTGCTGCTCAGCCGACAGCCGTACCGCCAAACGAGCCCCTGTCACCAAAGTCGAGCAGAGGATCCAGTCGAGTACGAATAGTGAAGGTCGCGGATGATGAGGCACGAACACAGCGGGAATCGCGAAGATGACGGAGCCGAAAAAGGTTGCCCTCAAGATCGAGATCAGGTCACCTGTCCCAACGAAGACCCACACTGCCTCGTACAGGTGCAGAAAGCGGAAGATCAGAAGACGGATGGCCAGCAGGATCGGAAGGCTGAGAAGCAACCATCGGGCGTTCTGTTCAGCTAATGGGAAACCGGTGGTGAACACGAATGCTGCCAAATATGCGGACACAACCAGAGCAGCATGTGCCCCAACGATGATGGCGCGTCGATGACTGATCGTTCCCTTTAAGAAGTGAGTGGTCCAGGTCATCCTTTGGCGCCAAGTCGCGGCTTGAGCAAGGTGCCGACCAGAAGTGAGATTAGAGCCTTCCTGGCAAGAGCTCGACCACGGTGATCCATCATGAAGTTCCACAACACGTAGTCGGTACCTACGATGGAAAGGAAGGCCTCGTAGAGCAACGCTGGGTCCCGGTGCTTCACTGAGCGCGCAGCCGCGACCACAGTGGGTGGCAGGAGAGAATTCACGTACGAGATCCACAAGACGAGACTGAGGAGTTCACGCTTGTTGTTCCAGGAGAGGTATGCGGCTTTGCGCTTCCCCACAGTGTCCAGATACGACCATCGGACGTCGCGTTGCTTCTTTTTAAGGTAAATGGCCGGCTTCAGAAAGCTTCGATGGTAGATACCTGCGGAAGGAACATATGCGAATGGAGCAAGCCCTCTCTCGGCGCATTCGACAACGAAGTCGACATCAGACCAACGCCACGACGAGCCCCACGCATCCAGAAACTCTCTGAGCAGTGAGGTTCTGAAAAGAACAACGCCCAACACCGGGGCTTTCCCGGACTCAAACCGGCACAAGCTGTAAGCCTCCCCGGTCTCGAAGACAGTCTCCTCGATCTGCGTAGAAAGGAAGCGCATGAGAGGGTCCTGTTGGAGGGGGTGATACGACAAGCATCGGTTCAGCGGTGGATCTGATCTATCGACGAAGAACCGAGGGAATGAACCGACGAGCGAAGGCACTTCCAGGAAAGGCTGTACCAAACTCAGGAGACACCACCGATCCGACCATTCCATGTCAGCGTCGAGATAGATGTGCAGTTCTCCTGTAGCGAGCTCGCAACCGAGCCGGCGTCCGATATCCGACTGCCTTTTAGGATTGGAAACGATCCGACAACCGTACGAGCGAGAAATCTCGACAGTTCGGTCCGTTGAACCCCCATCCACGATGAGGGTCTCGACGCGATCCGCGGGGTAGGTCTGCATCGCGATGCTATCTAAAAGCGCGTGCATGCGCGATTCTTCGTTGAAAACAGTGATGTTGATCGTCAGTGACGGCAGCTCTACCCCCGGGGTCATTGGATCACGCCAATCAGTGCGCAAGGGTCGCCACTTTTCTCATCGGCGCCCGGCCTTCTCTCTCTCCCGCCGTTTCGCGGCGGCAAGACGTGGAGATCCCAGCACTACTTTCGTTGCAGCAACCACGTCCTCGACGTCGGTGGGGGTCATGCAGCAGTACAGTGGCAGCGAAACCAACTCGCGGTAGATCTTTTCGGCAACCGGAAATGCTCCCTCGCGATAACCGAATTGATTCTTATAGAAGGAATGTAGGTGCACTGGGATGAAGTGCACGCTTGTCCCGATATTCAGCTCGTTCAGAGCCTCGATGAACTGGGACCTGTCCACCGACAATCCGTCGAGCGCCAGGCGAATGGAATAAAGGTGATGGGCGTGCATCCGGCCAGGATGACGGGGCGGGATGTTGACGAGAGGAAGATCTTCAAACCCGACGTCGTAGGCATGTACATGCTCGATTCGGCTCCGTTGCATCGATGGGAACTTTTGAAGCTGACAGAGACCGATCGCAGCTTGGATATCGCTGAGGTTGTATTTGTATCCGGCATCGATGACGTCGTACTTCCAGGATTGTCCCTGCGAGTATCTGTCCCAAGCGCCATGACTCATTCCGTGGAGACTTAGGAGCCGGATCCTGTCTGCGGCCTCGTCGTCAGCCAGCGTGACCATTCCCCCTTCCCCAGTGGTTAGGTTCTTGGTGGCATAGAAGGAGAAGACGGTCGCTCTGCTGACGTTGGGATATGAGTCGGAGAGCTCATCGGACCCGATCCTGAAGCCTCGATATTCAGCCCCCACGGCATGCGCTGCATCCTCGATCACCACGAGGGAATGTCGTTCGGCGATCTTGTATATGGCGTCCAGATCGCAAGGTTGGCCCCCGTAATGGACGGGCATTATGGCTTTCGTCCTTGTAGTGATGGCCGCCTCGACGGCGTTTGCGTCGATGTTGAGGTCCTCGCCAACATCGACCAGCATCGGGCGGGCGCCGGCGTGTACAACAACGTTCGCCGACGCACAGAAGGTCATCGTCGGCACGACTACCTCGTCTCCGGGCTTAACGCCGAACGCGATCAGCGCGAGATGGAGCCCTGCCGTGCAGGAATTGACGGCGACCGCATGCCTAGCTCCGGTGTAGCTTGCAAAAGCCTGCTCGAAGGCTCTGGTCTTCGCCCCAGTAGACAGCCATCCCGACCGCAGTGTCTTCACTACTTCGGCAATCTCTTCCTCCCCGATGCACGGGCGACTGAACGGCAGGAATTCGGAACGACGCGCGTTATCCATGGTCGAGCCACCGGGTCATGGCATAGCTGGACTCAGCAATCCTGTAGCCGGCCCTCTCGTAGACGCGACAGGCTGTGGTATTTGATGCTTGTGTACCGACCTGAGCAACATCCATCCCATGCTCCTTGAACCACAAGAGCGAGGCATTCATCAAAGAGCTTCCTATTCCGGCACCTCTAGCCTGTGTCGAAGTGGCAGTTAATTCCACAATGCCAACCCTCAATCCCAAAATGGCATACGCATCCTCGTCCAATCTCACGGACATGAAGCCAGCAACCTCGCCCGCGTGTTCGACTACAAATGTCTCGCGGTTCCCGACGTCGCGACAGGATTCCTCAGCCCACGCAGAATAGACGTCGTCGGCAACTCCCCTGGGGATCCTGTGGTCCGAGTGCCAACGGTCGATGACGAAGGAGGAGCCGGCGAGCTTCTTTACGTGGTCCAGATCCGAGGGGCGGAACTTTCGGACGGTCGATGCACCCGGTGAGGGTTGCTGGAAAGGCGCGTTGGCAGTAAAGGTGAGAAGGGAGTCCATAACGTTGAATCCAGAATCTTCGAGGGCGTGCAATATCGCTGTTTGTTCACCACCGATGCGAAGTGACAGATGATCGGCTGAACCGCAACACGCTTGCACCGTGGCATCGATCAAGCCTCGGGCGCTTTTATAAGCGGTCTCGTCGCCGGACTGCATCGCAATCTCTAGATGCATGCACTTGACACCCAATCGGGCGCTATCCCAGGTCGCTGGTCGAGCAACTGCAAGCCCAATAGGTTGGCCGTCCCTCCACGCCCAGATGCTCTTGCCGCCGGCCGACTTCGCAGTCTGTTGCAGTATCTCCCTGGTCAGGGCTTCGTACCCTTCTCGCCCGACTCTTCGAGCCAAGTGACTGTGGCGGCCACCCTTGAAGCGCTCCACCAATGATCGCAGGGCGTCCAGATTCAGCGGGCCCTCTCCACTCGAGAAAGAAGTCTCAGACGACC
>JAXDJO010000055.1:0-30964 GCA_034667525.1 Actinomycetota bacterium | reverse complement strand
CATGAAGTCGGAGTCGCTAGTAATCGCAGATCAGCAACGCTGCGGTGAATACGTTCCCGGGCCTTGTACACACCGCCCGTCACACCACGAAAGTGGGCAACACCCGAAGCCGGTGGCCCAACCCTTTGGGAGGGAGCCGTCGAAGGTGGGGTTCGCGATTGGGGTGAAGTCGTAACAAGGTAGCCGTACCGGAAGGTGCGGCTGGATCACCTCCTTTCTAAGGAGCCATTTATGAGAAACGCCAACTCGGTTCACGCTGAGTGTGCGATGTCTCGACTCCTAGTTGAAGACACTGATCTCCATGGCAGGCACACTGTCCAGTGCTCAAGGTGAGGGCGGCCGAAAGGCCGCTCTTTTCTGTTCCACACCACAACGAGAAGGACCCCCCTGCCCGAACCGGTAGCGTGATGTCACCGTGACCCGCCGATCTTCATATGAACCCGTTCACGTTCCCGATGATGTCGTCCGGGAGCTTCGCTCCACGGTGCGTCCCGGCAAGGGTGACATCCTCGTGAAGATCTTCGCCGACGCAGCCGCCGCTTTCGTCGCCGAGGACTACGACGAAGCGATCCGGCTCGCGGAGCAGTCGAAGCACATGGCCCTGCGTGCGGTGGCGCCGCGTGAGCTGTTGGGCCTTGCCTTCTATCAGGCAGGACGATGGCAGGAGGCGATACGGGAACTTTCGACCTTCCGGCGGCTGTCCGGCGCCTCGGATCAGAATCCCGTTCTGGCCGATTGTTACCGCGCCCTGGGCAAACCGGAGAAGGCTCTGGCCCTGTGCAACGAGATCCGTCCCGGGAGCGTTCCGGCGGCGGTCGCGTACGAAGGAGCCATCGTGGCTGCCGGTGCGCTGGCGGACATGGGACGGCTGGACGAGGCCATCGAGCGGTTGGAGGCGCTGGATCTAAGCCCAGGGGTAGCGGAAGAACATCATCTGCGAGCCTGGTACGTGCTTGGCGATCTTTCGGAGCGGAGAGGACGATTCACTCAAGCGCGATCCTGGTTCGAAGCCGTCGCGGAGGCCGATCCCGAGCTCACAGACGCGCAGGAGAGGGCAGACCGTTTGCGGGCTCCGTCCCGCCCTGCTGCCGGCGACGGGGGCATGAGCAGTACCTAGCTCCGCAGGGACCTACCCGCCCCCCGTCTTGTCCATGTAGCGCATATAGCCCCAGGTGTTCATCCAGTAGGAGGTGGTCCGTTCCATCCGGGCGATCTCGAGCTCGTTTAGATCTGCATCCATACTTCGCTCGGCCTCCGCTCGCACCAGGGCGGCGGCGGTGTCGAGGTCCCTCGTTCTTCGGCGTGCGATCCTCACCCATTCGGCCCACCTGCGCAGAGAATCGGTGGCGAGGCTGCAGGCTTCATCCACCGTGCAGGCCCGGGCTCCCGCGGCCTGTGAGCCGTAGTGCGTGAGCCAAAGCTCGGCTGGCTTTGCCTCTTTGATCTTGCCTATGGAGTGGATAGCTTCTTCAAGATCGAATTCCGGAGGTGGTGTCGCCGGCCGGAACCTTCCGATATCCGCCAAGCGCACGCCAAGGGCATCACCTACGAATAAGATCCCGGTTGCATCGTCGTAAAAGGCATGATGGTGACGAGCGTGGCCTGGTGTCTCGATCGCCCGCAGGGAGCGGCCGCCGAGATCGAGGCTCTCACCATCGCCGATCACCTGGATCCGGTCAGGATCCACGGGGTCGATCCCCCCCCACAACCGTTCCATCTGGTCGCCATAGATGCGCCCGGCGCTGAGCCACAGCTTCGTTGGGTCGATGAGATGGACCGCGCCGGCGGGATGAACGACCACCCTCGCGCCGGGGTAGTGCTGCGACAGCGTGCCGGCTGCTCCTGCGTGATCTAGATGGATGTGAGTGACAACGATGTAGTCGAGGGTCTCAAGCTCCGCCTTCCCCAGACCGGCGAGCACGCGGTCGACCGAGGACTTGGGCCCCGTTTCGACCAGGGCAGTTTTCTCGCCGCGCAGCAAGAAGGTCCCAGTGAGCCCTGGCTCCCCATGCATCTCGGTATCGATGATTTCTAGATCCGTCATCTTCCCTGCTCTCATCCCATAGCGTGGGCGGATGATAGCTGCGCGATCCCGGCCCCCGGCTGCGCTGATTATCAACCCGAACGCGGGGCGATTATCGGCCCACCTCCACCATGAAGTTATCGACGCGCTCCGCGGGCGCTTCGATCTGCAGGTTCATTCGACCACTGGCCGTGACAGCGCCATCGACATCGCTGCGGAGGCGGCCTCGCGCGGTTTCCCCCTCGTTATCGCCTTCGGCGGAGACGGTCACGTCAATGAAGTGGCCAACGGTCTGTCGGGAAGCGAGACCGCTCTGGGGTTGATACCCGGAGGGACCATGAACGTTTTCGCTCGCGCCCTAAGTTTGCCGATGGATCCCCTCCAGGCGGTTGAACGGCTGGAGAAGGCCGCATACGGCTCTCCTCGAACAGTTCCACTCGGGCGGATGGACGATCGACTCTTCACCTTCTCCGCGGGATGTGGTTTCGATGCGGAAGCCGCCGAGCGCGTTGAACGCTACGTTCCAGTGAAGAGACACTTGGGCGAGCTGTTCTTCTATTGGAGCGCGTTCCGTGTACTTGCAGGGAGTTACCGGCATCGCAATCCTTCGATGGAGTTGCGTGGCGCGTTCGGCAGCATCCCCGTAGCTATGGCCATCGCGTGCAATGCCGGACCCTACGCGTACCTCGCCGGCAGGCCGATCACGCTCGCTCCCCAGGTCCAGCTGGAGCGCGGGTTGGACGTCTTCGCTCTCCGAAAGATGAGGATCGAGGCGCTGCCCTCTTACATCTGGGGGTCGGTGATGTCGGGTCACGTATCAGGGCACTCGGACGCCTTCTACGCTAACGATCTGGATGCCTTCGAGGTGGCCGCCGAGAAACCGTTCGCTCGACACGTTGACGGAGAACCTCTTGCTGCGTCGCACACAGCAACCTTCCACCTGGTGAGAGATGCCCTCCGGGTCTTCGTATGAGCGTGCTACTACTCGGTCCGCCTCGAGGTGCGGGTGACGCGGTCATAGAGCGCTTGACCTCCCAGGGTGACGAGGTTGGAGTCATCGAAGCGGATCTCGAGCAGGCGGATCGGTGGAAAGCGCTGGGAGCTCGTGTCGCGCACGGCTCCCCAGGCGATGCCGATCTGATCGAGCGAGCTGCCCAGAATTCACGAACCGTGGTGCTGTTCGACATCGACGATCGGATGACGGATTTGCTCGACGCCGTGATCACCGGAGCATCGCAAACATCCGTTGACCGAGTGATCGTGGTTGCTGCGGGGTCGACTATCTCGTGCGTGAAGATGCTGCGATCGTCGGGACTGGATTACATCGTCCTGCATACTCCCCGGCACCGGACACTGTTCCGCCGCAACGCATTTGCCGCGGATGCCGTGGCCGAAGCGGTGGACGCCGGTGATGACCTCGCCGGGCATCCGCGGCTGGAGCTAGAGGTTTCGCACCCGGCTGCGGCCCGGGCCCTCGGACTCAACCGCATCTAGCGCACCTTCGAGCTGCAACAGGGTGCGTTTCTTCTCCAGCCCACTGGCGTAACCCGTAAGGGCACCGCTGCCCCCGATCACGCGATGGCACGGGATGATTATCAAGATGGGATTGGCGCCGTTAGCGCGTCCCACCGCTCGTACCGCTGCGGGCCTGCCTACTCGCCGCGCAAGCTCCCCATAGCTGATCGTCTGCCCATAGGGGATATCGAGCAGCGCCTTCCATACGAGCTTTTGGAACAAAGTCCCACACGGGCGGAGCGGAATATCGAACGTCACCGGGGCGCCCTCCCAATAACGGGCAAGCTGCTCACCGAGCCGAGAAAAGACACCGTTGTCGCGCCGTCCGATGAGCGTTCCGATCTCCGCCGGTGTTCTCTCGGCGCCGTAGAAGCCGGTGAGGTGATCATCTTCTGCTACGGCGATCAGGTCGCCGACCGGACTCGTGTAAGCGGTATGGCAGGTCATCGATCCTCCTTGATTAGGCGGCTGTCCAGAGATGTTGAAGCGCATAGGAGCGCCAGGGGCGCCAGCTCACGGCTGCCTCGGCGAGATTGCCTTTGAGACCGACGCGCTCGGCCGCGCGCCTCGCCCCGAGATCGGTGGGGAGGAACACATCAGGATCTCCCAACGCCCGCATCCGGATGTAAGAGGCGGTCCAGGGGCCGATTCCCTTTATCTGCAGAAGCCTGGACTCCGTCTCGTCTCGATCGGCCCCCGGATCGAGCGTGATCTCTCCTTCCGCTACCGCCGTTGCGAGCGCGGTCAGCGTGGCGCCCCGGCGGGGCAAGATTCCGAGACCGTGGAGATCCGCCTCAGCCACCTGGGTGACAGTCGGAAAGCGGCGCAGCGATACATCGCCGGAGAAGGGCAGTGGCGAGCCCAAGGCCTCGACCAGCCGGGCCAAGAGGGTGCGCGCGGCGCGGATCGACACCTGCTGGCCGACTACCGCTCTGCAGGCCAACTCGAAACCGTCGACGGAACCTGGCAGCCTCCGCCCTGGAACCGCGCGCACCAATCCGGCGAGGCGCCGGTCATGCGCGAGGCTTTCGTCGATCGCCTCGGGATCAGCATCGAGATCGAGGAGTGAACGGCAGCGATTAACGGCGCTGGCCAGGTCCTTCATGTCCTCGAGCTGCAACGTGAGAGAGACGTGATCCGGACACAGGCGGAGATCCGCCATAGCACCGCCGTGCGGCAGGTTCAGGGTTCGGCGAAAAAGATCACTGTCCCATGCTTCCAGGCCCGGTACGGCGCGCTGGCCGAGGAAGTCGAACAGGCCTTGCCCATCGAACGGCTCACGCCGGGCGAGCCTCAGAACGAGGACGCCATGAGGGCGCCCATCGCGCGGCGACCTGCTTCTCAGCTCAGAAGGCGTCGTCGCGAATACGTCACGGATCGTGTCGTTGAACTGCCGGATGCTTCCAAAACCTGCGGCAAAGGCGATCTCCGCGAGCCCCAGGTCACTGGTCTCGACCAAAGTGCGAGCAGCTTGTGCGCGGTATGCGCGCGCGATCGCCTGGGGACCGGCCCCCAACTCTGCCGTGATCTGCCGATGGAGGTGACGTTCGCTGAAGTGCAACTGTCGGGCGAGACCTCCCACACCCTCGCGTTCCACGATTCCGTCCGAGATGAGCCGCATCGCTCGCGCTACTAGATCGCCTCGCGCATGCCACTCCGGAGACCCCGGGCTTGCATCCGGACGACACCGCTTGCATGCGCGGAAACCCGCGGCTTGAGCGGCCGCCGGGGTTGCAAAGAACCTGACATTGGACCGCCTCGGAGTGAGGGCGGGACAGCTCGGTCGACAGTAGATGTGGGTAGACGTAACGGCGGTGATGAACCAGCCGTCGAATCGGCGGTCCTTGGCCGTTACTGCCCGATAGCAACGCTCGAAATCCTCGATCATGGTGGCATCGTGACAGCCCGGCGGAGGCTCGGCTAGCGGTTATCGGACTTCACATTCCGAGGGCGGCCAGCGGGTGGTGAAGTTCATTCCTGCAGGGAATGGAAGACCAATCCGGTGATGGCCTTGGGCCAGAAGTAGCTTGCTTTCTGCGGCATCCGCTCTCCTGATGCCGCAACGTCGACTATCTGGCTTGGTGCTACTGCCTGGAGGAGGACCCCCGCAGTCCAGCCATCGCGTGAGACCAACCGTTGCACCTCGGAACCATCCCGTACAAAGGCGACCTCTTGGATCCCTTCGGCGAACAGCTGCGGCAAGACGATCTCGTGCAGAACGACCACCGAGAGCCGCCGCCATGCTGCGGCGCGCCCCTCCAGTTCTTTAGCGACATCGTCGTCGGCGAGCTCCACGAGCAATGCCTCGTCCCCGAGAGGTATGGCGAAGACATGGTCCGCCGACGAAGCTTCTACGGAGGCGGCGGCGTCCTCGTTGGCAACCGAGCGCGCTGCGTATCGTTCCGTGGCTCGACGCTTCACCTCGGACGCGGCGGTCGCCGCGCGCAGCACGCGGTGGTACGGGAGCACGACGAGGTCTTCGCCGTCGGCGTCGGCGCAGAAACACATGATCGAACCCGCATTGGCAAGCTCGGAACGTTCCTGTTGGAATGCGAGGGCGGTCTCGTAGCGATGATGTCCATCGGCTATCACCAACGGCCCTATCCGTACGGCCTCTCGCAGCATGGCGATCTCCGCGGGCGCGTTGATGATCCACAGCCGATGGAGGATCTCTTCGCTCCCCACGAACCGAGCAGCGGGGGGCCGGTGTTCGAGAGAATCGAGGTAAGGGCCGAGCTGTCCGGAACCCCGATAGATGGCGTAAATGGGGGAGAAGTTGACGGGACACGCTCTCATCAGGGCGAGGCGGTCCTCTTTGGGACCGGGCATCGTCCGTTCGTGGGGCAGTACTCCGGAATCTCGCCCGAACGGTTCGAGGCCAAGAGCACCGATCACGCCGGCGATCCGGTGCCTTCGGCCGTCACCGTTGGTGAAGTCCTGACGGTAGATGTACAAACATCCATCAGGATCTTGTTTCAGAACCCCCGCGCGCAACCAGCGATCGAAGGTCTCCGCAACTCCTCCGTAGCCGCCATCAGCATCTTTTTCCGCTAGCTCCAGTCGGATGGCATTGTGGGGGCTCAGTGCCCGGAGCCGACGTTGCTCGCTATCGGATATGACGTCGAATGGAGGACAGACCAGTTCTGCCAAACCAGATGTGGAGGAGTAGCGGATGCCTCGAAACGCATTCAGATCCGGCATGGCGCAGGGATGATAAGCGCTGATTTCACCAGCTTGGTTTGTGACATGGACGGCGTTCTCTATAGGGGATCGGACACGATCGCCGGAGCTCCCGAGGCGATCGAGCGCCTGAGGGCCCGCGGCGTACAGGTGCTCTTTTGCACCAATAATTCCAACCAGACGGTGCATCAGTATCGCGAGAAGCTCGCCCACATGGGCATCGGATCCACTTCTGCCGACATCTTGAGCTCGGCCGTGGTGACGGGCGAGGTGCTGAAGGATCGCGGGTTCGGAGGAAAGCGGGCGCTCATAGTCGGCGGAGAGGGTCTGCACGAAGCTGTTCGCGAGGCGGCGGTGGAGATCCCGACTGATCCGGGCTCCGAGGTCGATGTCGTGCTGGTCGGATGGGACCCGGAATTCGACTACGGAAAGATGCAGCGCGCTGCTACCGCGGTTCGAGATGGCGCAGCCTTGATAGCGAGCAACGCGGACGCTACCTTTCCGGCCCCCAGCGGGCCGCTTCCCGGCGCAGGAGCCATCCTCGCGTCTATCGAGGTGGCGGCAGGCAAGCCGGCAGAGATCCTCGGCAAGCCCTACCGGCCGATGATGGACGCCATCGTGCGGCGACTTGGGAGCGATGGACGGATCGCAGCGATAGGGGACCGGCCGGATACGGACCTGAAGGGTGCACTTGACATGGGCTGGACGACGATCCTGGTCTTATCCGGTGTGACGTCCCGGGCACAGGCGGGTTCATTGAGCCCCCAACCCGACCTCATCCTCGATTCGATCGCCGATCTGGATTGATCCGGTTTAGCGCCATCCCGGACGGTACATGGCAGCTTCCCGCTGTGGCCGCCCGCCGAGGAGATAGATCGCCACGACTCCAAAGACGAAGCCTCCAACATGCGCCATCCACGCCACGCCGCTGCCGGCGCCGGTGAAGAACTGGAATACGAACCACAGGCCGAGAACGATGTAGGCGGATAACTGCACCATCGTGAACACGATGAAGATAGGAACGAGCACCCTGATCCGCGCTTTGGGAAACAGGACCAGGTAGGCGCCCATGACCGCGGCGATCGCACCCGACGCGCCCACCGCGGGGATCAGGCGATCGATCCCATGAAGATGGGTCACCACTTGAGCAAACCCCGCCGCAAGCCCACCGAGCAGATAGAAGACGACGAACTTGATCCTTCCCAGGAAGTCTTCAATGTTGTTCCCGAAGATCCAGAAGAACAGCATGTTGCCGCCTATGTGCAGGAAACCTGCGTGCAAGAACATGGCGAACACCATCGCTGCGAGGAATTGGACGGCTCCTCTTTGCGGGATCCGCACAGGTGCTTGACCCTGGCAATATTGGACGGGGATCGTCGGGCAACCGGTAGCCTGACAGGGCACCGCAGCCTCTTTGGCGAAGTAGTTCTCTGCCCGGCAACTTTGGCCGAAGTCCGGCTCCACGAGGAAGAAAACGAGAACATTCAACGCGATGATGACGACGGTCATGATGGGGAACCGCCGGGTGGGATTGGAATCCGAGATGGGGATCAGGCCAAGCACCGCTCCGAGTATAGGTTCGGGCATGGTCATCGAAGAGGAAGGGAGGCGGCGTGCGAGATGAGATCCGCAGGATCGCTCTGTTCGCATCCGGCGTCGGCGATCTAACGCGGCACCGCGCCGAGCAGATCGCGAAGGAGTTGGTGAAGTCCGGCGAAGTGCGCGCCGAGCAAGCCGCTGGTTGGGCCAAGATGCTCTTTGACGCAAGCAGGGAGAATCGTCAGGAGATAACAAGGTTCATCCGTTCGGAGATGCAGAGCCAGGTTCAGGGACTAGGTCTTGCAACTAAGCAGGATCTGGACCGGCTCGAGCGGCGAGTGAGCCGGGTGGAGAGCTCAGCGCGTCTGCTAGGCGCGAAGAAAACGACCGCGAAGAAAACCACCGCGCGCAAGGTGGTTGCGAAGAAGACCACTGCTAAAAAGACGACTGGGCGCAAGACCTCTGTGGGAAGGACGGTTCCGCCTCGGCGACCCGCCGCTGGAGGGACCGGGCATGGGACGGGGCGAGGAGCCGAATGAGCGCGCCTTTGCCCCAGGATGAGGACGCACGGCCCCCCCTGGACCAGGCCCTGGCCGACGTTGACGAGCTTTCGGACCAAGCTGAGGAGCACGAAGCCCGGCTCGACGCGCTCGAACGGCTCCACGGCGAGCTGGAAGCCGAGCTGGACGACGCCGACGCGGACGTGCGGCCGGGTCCGTAGTCGATCCTCATACGTGGCGCTCAAGAACCGTCTCGATGTCGAGCTGGTCCGGCGCGGAATGGTGCGATCACGTTCTGAGGGAGCCCGGGCGATCGATGACGGGCAGGTGAACGTCGGGGGCATCCAGGTCACCCGGGCGGGTGCGCTGGTCGACCCGGCCGTCCCCATCACGATCTCGGAAGCCGCAGCTCGTTTCGTCTCGCGCGGCGGAGACAAGCTGGATGGTGCCCTCGACCGGCTCGATGTGGCCGTGCGAGAGAGGCGGTGGGCCGATGCCGGAGCTTCAACCGGAGGGTTCACGGACTGTCTCCTGCAGCGAGGAGCAGCTGCGGTGGTTGCGATAGATGTGGGTTACGGCCAGCTCGATTGGCGCTTGCGAACTGATGAACGCGTCACCGTGCTCGAACGCGCCAACGTCAGGTTCCTGGATCCCGATCGGCTCCCGTGGCTCGCTGAAGGAGTGGTCGCCGACCTCGCATTCATCTCGCTCGCCACCGCCCTTCCGGGACTGGTGGCGATCGCCCGACCTGATGCCAACTTCGTCCTCCTGGTCAAACCTCAGTTCGAGCTGGAGCGGGCTGCGGTGGGCAAAGGTGGTGTCGTGCGCGCCAAGGAATCATGGGGCGAGGCCATGAGGCGCGTCATCAAGGCCGCCGCCGACGTTGGTTTGGGCGTGGCCGGAGCCACCGCATCCTCGCTCAAAGGGCCCTCGGGCAACCGCGAGTTCTTCCTCCACCTTCGGGCGGGAGCCGATCGAGATGGCGACGAGGTTGTCGAGAAGGCGCTGTCGGAGGCGCCACGATGACCGTTGCGCGGGTGGCCATCGTTTTCCATGACGGTAAGCCCCAGGCCGAGAAACTGTTTCGGGACGTCGAAAGCTATCTCGGAGATAGGGACATCGCGGTATCCCAAGAGGAGCCCGACCTGGTCGTGTCACTGGGCGGCGACGGCACGATGCTGCGGGCTGCTCAGCTTGCCCATTCGGTTGACGCCCCGCTGCTCGGCGTCAACCTCGGAACCCTTGGTTATCTGACCGAGGTGGAGGCCCACGAAGCTCATCATGCGCTGGACGCCATCATCGCGGGGAACTATCAGCTCGAAGAACGGATGATGCTGGATTGTGAGATCAGCGGTGGCGAACGCGGGTCCTATGTGGGTCTCAACGAAGTCCTCATCGAGCGCTCGTCCCAGCACCGGCTGATCCGTTTGGGTGTCCGCATCGGGGGAGAGAGCCTGGCGGCTTTCAATGCCGATGGGATCATCGTGGCCACCCCGACGGGGTCCACCGCGTATGCACTGAGCGCCGGCGGACCCATAGTTTCCCCCAGAGCCGAGTGCTTGATAGTCGTGCCGGTAGCTGCTCACATGATCTTCTCCAGGCCCTTCGTGCTGGCCCCCGACGAGATCGTGGAGATAACTCTCGAAGCTTCCGATCAGAAGGCCTCCATGTCGCTAGACGGAGCGGGCGGCAGCGACATCACGCCGGGGGCCAGCGTTGTGGTCAAACGTCATCGCCGACCGTTGCGATTGATAAGGCTGGCGGGCCCCGGTTTCCTGGAGCGGTTGAGGAGCAAGTTGGGTCTTCCCGGCTGATCCGGGTCCGGGGGTCGCTCCGTAACGGCCGAAACCACCGGCTATGACGCAGGCCGAACATAGGATTTGAGAAGATGCTGACAGACCTGGCCGTCGAAAACCTCGGCGTGATCGAAACGGCTTCTCTGACCCTGGAACCTGGTTGCAGCGCGCTTACCGGTGAGACGGGTGCCGGCAAGACGCTGCTTGTGAACGCGCTGAGCCTCCTGGCCGGGGGGCGCGGGGACCCCGGAGCGGTACGGCCAGGGGCGCGCGAGGCGCGTGTGGAAGGCCGGTTCGTACTCGCGCACGGCGACCCAGTGGCCGAAGTCTTGGTGCGGAACGGGATCATCGATCCAGACGGCAGCACGGATCCCGTGGGCGACGATATCGAAGTGGTGGTGTCCCGCTCGGTGTCGGTCACGGCCTCGGCGAGCAAAACGAGGATCAATGGCCGGCTGGTAACCGTGGGTTTGTTGGGCGAGCTCGGACGGGGTCTGCTGGATGTCGTAGGTCAGCACGAGCATCAACGGCTGTTCACCCCCACCTTCCAGCGAGCCTGTCTTGACGCCTATTCCGGTGCCGACGCCCTGGCGTTGGCTCGAGAGGTGGCCGAGGCGGCGCGCCTTATCTCCCTGCATGGGAGATCGCTCGAGACGCTCCGAGCGGCCGAGCAAGAGCGACTTCGAGAACTGGACGTGCTTCGTTACGAGATCGCCGAGATCCAGGCCGCCCAGCTGCATGCAGGAGAACGCGACCGGCTTGTGGCCGAGACCGCGCGCCTGGGATCCTCCGAAGCTATAGCGGCGGCGGTGACCGGGGCGGTGGAGGCCCTGAGCTCAGAGGGTGGCGCCGAAGTGCAGCTCGTTCGCGCGACCGACGCGTTGGAGCGTGTTTCCGGGGTGGATGCAGGGCTGGCTGCCCTCCACGAACGAGCGACGTCCGCGTCGCGCGAGGTTGCGGATATCGCTCTCGAGCTGCGGTCGGCAGAGATCGAGCCCGATCCCAACGCTCTGGAGCGAGGCCACGACCGTCTCTCGCTTATAAACCGGTTGTTGCGCAAGTACGGCCGCGATGAGGAAGAGGTTCTCCGCTACCTGGAGGCCTCCCAGGAGCGGGCCGCTCAGCTGAGCCGTACCCCTGAAACCGAGGCGGATATTCAGCATCAGTTGGATCTCGTCACGACGGAGGCGGAAGCCAAGGCGAAGCGCCTCTCGAAGCTGCGGCGAGGGGCGGCCCCCAGGCTTCAGCGAGCGACCGAGCAAGTGCTTGCCGAGCTGGCCTTGCCCGAGGCGAGGATAGAGGTTCGCCTGCTGCAATGCGCGCTTTACGAAGGAGGATCCGAGAGGGTCGAGCTGTTGATCGATCTCAACGGAACGGGTGAGTCTCGCCCTCTCAAACGGGTCGTTTCCGGCGGTGAATTGTCGAGGATCGCACTCGCGCTGCACCTCGTAACCAACAACAGCAGCGCCGCCACCATGGTGTTCGACGAGGTCGACGCGGGAGTGGGGGGAGAGGCCGCTCGCTCTCTCGGCCGCTGTTTGGCACGCTTGGCCAGGTCATCCGGGAGTCAGGTCTTGCTCGTGACCCACCTCCCGCAGGTGGCGGCCTTTGCCGACAATCACTACAGCGTTTCGAAGGTCCCTGGTGGAGGGCCAGCTGTGGCTACTGTGGTTCGGATCGACGGGGACAGTCGCGTGTCTGAGTTGTCGCGGATGCTGGCCGGCCTGCCGCAGAGCGGCCGGGCTCAGGAACACGCAAGAGAGCTCCTGGAGCTTGCCGTGGATGGTGCCTGATGCGAAGACTGCGACACCGCAACACCGACCAGCTTGATGCTTCCATCCCAGGGGGCCGAGCGCGCGTCGACAATCGAACCAAGGCTTTGCTGACCCGGCTCGAGCCAGGGGATGTGGCCGTGATCGATCATCAGGACATCGATCGGCTGGCCGCCGAAGGCTTGGTTCAAAAACAGGTTCGGGTGGTCATCAACGCAGCTCGTTCTTCCACCGGACGCTATCCGAACCTGGGCCCCCTTCTGCTCTGCTCAGCTGGCATCAATGTCATCGACCAAGCCGGTCCCAAGGTGATGCAGATTCCCGAAGGCACCCGCGTCGAGATCGAAGACGGCGCCATCTTCGGGATCATGAATGGAGAGCGTCAGCAGATCGCCAAGGGCAAGGTGCTGCAGTTGCAAGAGGTGGAGAAGACGCTGGACGTGGCCAAACAGGGCATCGCGGTAGAGCTCGACCGCTTCGCCGAGAACACCATCGGCTACATCAAGGACGAGCGAGATGTGTTGCTCGAAGCTGCCCGCCTGCCGGATGTGAAAACCGACTTCCGCGCCCAACACGTCTTGGTGGTGGTGCGCGGCCCTGGCTACAAAGAAGATTTCGTCGCCCTGCGCGGCTACATACGGGAAGTAAAGCCGCTGTTGATCGGGGTAGATGGAGGAGCCGACGCCATTATCGATGCGGGGATGCAGCCCGACATGATCATCGGCGATATGGATTCAGTCACGACCGAGGCCCTCCTGTCCGGAGCTGAGCTGGTCGTGCACGCCTATCCCGGCGGACATGCACCCGGACTGGAGCGGATAGAGGCTTTGGATATCCCTTGCATCCTCTACGAATCGCCCGGCACCTCCGAGGACATCGCGATGCTGCTGGCGTTCGAACGCGGGGCTGAGCTCATCGTGGCTGTTGGCACGCATGCGAACCTGATCGAGTTTCTGGACAAGGGCCGTAAGGGCATGGCCTCAACCTTCCTGGTGCGGCTCCGGGTCGGACCCATCCTGGTTGATGCCAAGGGGGTTGGGCGGTTGTACCGAGGTCGGGTCCGCAGTATGGACCTGTTGATGTTGATCGGCGCAGCGATCGTGGCTATGACTGTGGTAGTCGCCATGTCACCTGTCATGCGCCTGGAGATGCGGGCCATATGGCTGCAGATCCATGGATTGTGGTTCCACATCGAGCAGGCGGTGTTCTCATGATCGACTTCCGTTATCACTTGATCTCGATCATCGCAGTCCTGCTCGCCCTTGCGATCGGGATCCTGGCTGGCTCCGGCTTTCTCGGAGGGCCGGTGCTCTCCGATCTGAGACACCGTCTGAACAACATCGCGACCGACAACAGCGGGCTCCAAAAGGATGTCGCTACTCTTCGTAAGACCACCCAGCAGAACCAGGTCTTCGCCCAAGCGACCGAGCCCTGGCTCGTGCAGACCGCATTGGCGGGAAGCGCGATCGTGCTGCTGGAACCACAGGGTACGGATACCGCCGCGTCCAACAACATCGTGTCGGCGATCGCCACTGCAGGGGGAACGGTCAGATCCACGATCACCTTCACCGACAAACTTGCGCTCGCAGATCCGACGTCGGTTAACCAGTTGGCCTTGACTATCCACAGCACCTCTGGTGCCGGCCGCAAACTGCGCGATCAAGCGGCGATGCTACTAGGTGAGCGAGCGGCGGCGGCGGCTTCTCGTTCTCTGTCGGTTGATACAGGTAAACCATCCGAAGATGCTCTGCGGTTCGACGATTTACTCAATCAGCTCGAGCGCAATGGTTTCATAACGCGGGACCAGTCGCAGAGCGGAATGGCGGCCGCGCCCGGGACACTGTTCGTGGTGCTTGCAGGTAGCGTTGATCATCCACCTTTCCCCGCCACAGACTTCTGCCTGACCTTGGCGCGGTCCCTAGCGGCGCATTCCGCCGTCGTTCTGGCCGCGGAGCCATCCACGAGTACCTGGAACTTCGTCTCAACCGTTCGTAGTGATGCGAGGGCGCAAAAGACCGTCGCAACCGTTGACAACGCCGACACCGTTCCCGGCGGCATCGCGGCGGTGCTCGGGCTCCGGGAAGCTATCAGGGGCCGTATCGGGAATTACGGCTTTGGGCCGGGTGCCGACGCTGTCATTCCGCAGCCTGCCGTCAGCCCGTCGTAGAAACTGAACATGCCTCCTTCACGGCCGGCCCGTTCGCAGTCGCTGGCCCGGGGTGCCGCCGTCATCACGGCAGCTACCGCAGTGTCACGAGTGACCGGATTCGCGCGGGTCGTCGTGGTGGCGGCAACTTTGGGCACCACTTTTCTTGCCAACACGTACCAGACCGCCAACAGCGCACCGAACGTCTTGTTCGAGCTGGTGGCCGCGGGCGTTTTGACGTCCGTGTTCGTTCCCACGTTCGTTAGTTACCTAGTCAGGGGTGAGGAACGGGAGGGTTGGGAGGCGGCCGATGCGCTGACGTCGGTGGCCCTGGTGGGCCTGACTCTTCTAGCCATCCTCGTCGCGATAGCGGCTCCGCTGGTGATGAGGGTGTTGACCGTCGGGGTTGCAGATCCTCTTGTTCGCGCCCACGAGGTGGCTCTGGGCGCGGTCCTCTTGAGGCTGTTCGCCCCCCAGGTGATCTTTTACGGGGTAGGGATGATCATGACGGCTGCGCTACAGGCACATCGGAGGTTTGCGATGGCCGCGATCGCTCCGATCTTCAACAACGTGATTGTTATCGCGGTCTATCTGATCTACGCAGCGATGCGGGGGAGTGCAGGTCCCTCGATCGCTGGAGTAACTCCGGCGCAGGAATGGGTGCTGGGAGGCGGGACGACACTCGGCGTGGTGGCGATGACCATTTGTCTGGCGCCTCAGCTCGTTCGTTTGGGTTGGCACTTCCGCTTCCGCTTTGACCTTTCCCATCCTGCCGTAAGGAAGGGTGCTCGGCTCGGACTCTGGGCACTCAGCTACGCAGGCGGCTATCAAGTGGGTCTGATAGTCGTGCTCGTGCTCGCGAACAAGGTTCAGGGAGGGGTTGCGGCCTACCAGTGGGCCTACACCTTCTTCTATCTGCCGTACGCGCTGTTCGCCGTCCCGATATTCAACGTGTTGTTTCCGGAGATGTCCGAGCACGTCGCCAAGGGAGAGGAATCACGTTTGATCCAACGGCTGCGGGATGGTTTGAAGATGATCGCGTTCATCCTCTTGCCCACCGCCGCGATCCTGCTGGCAACCGCTGGCCCCCTCGCGAACATCACACTTCAGTACGGTGTCATGACGGGGGCCGGCGCCGCGATGGTGGCGCGGGTGATCGCGGGGTTCTCCATCGGGTTGCCGGGCTATTCCACGTTTCTGGTGCTGACCCGCGGCTACTACGCGATGGCCGATACGAAGACACCCGCGCTGGTCAACGCGGCAACCGTAGTCATCGCAAGCGCCACCGGCGCGCTTCTCTTTGTGGTGCTTCCCCCGCGTTGGGCCGTGGCCGGGCTTGCTCTGGGCCACTCGCTCGCCTTCACGATGGGGGCCATCGTCCTGGGGATCTTGTTGGGACGCCGCACCCATCCAGTGACTGACCCTTCCTTTTCCATCTCCGTGCGCCGGTCGGTGTTTGTGACCGTTTTGGCAACGCTCGTGATGGCAGCGATCGTGTCGCTGTTGTCAGGGCCGAGCAAGGCGGCCAGCCTTGCCAGTCTTGCCGTCGCCGTCACGGCAGGACTGGCCGTGTATGCGGGGGCCATGGTGCGCCTTGGCTCACCCGAGCTTGCGCGAGTAGGAGCCTTGATCGGTAGACGCACCGGATGACTGCCGCGCACAGAGTGCTCGAGGTGGTGGGGATGTCCACGGGGGGGATCGGCAGTCATGTGGCAGACATAAGCCAGGCACTCGGATCAGAGCCGGACATAGACATCGATATCGCGGCGCCCCCTGACCTGCAGGTGCGGATGCCTGCGGACGTGATTCCGGTGGTCATCCCCACCGGCTTGGTCGGACACCGGCGCGCAATCAGGACACTCCAGGACGTGATCTCGGCCGGCAACTACGAAGTGGTCCACGCGCATGGCTTGCGAGCGGCGATCGACGCCACCAGGGCAGCCGCATCCTCGACAGCTGCGACTTTCGCAACGATCCACAACTTGGTGCTTCCTGAGATATCCGGCACCCTGCGCTCGGTCCTGTACCGGCGCGGAGAATCCCGAGCGGTCCGATGGAGCGATCACGTCTTCGCACCGTCGGCCGATATCGCTCAGCGCCTGGCGCAGGCAGCGCCGCGTCACGCGTCCAAGGTTGAAGTTCTTCATCTTGGTGTACCGCCGTCACCTACTCCCAGGAACCGAGAGGAGGTGCGGGGCGAGCTTGGGCTGGGGGCCGGGCAGCAACTGCTCGTGACGGTCGCTCGTCTGGCGCCTCAGAAAGCTTTGGACGTGCTGCTGAAGGCGGTCGAACTGTTACCGGAACGAGTCAACCTTGCTCTCATCGGAAGCGGCCCTCTCGAATCTCACTTGAAAAGCCTGGCCGCGGGGCCGGAGCTGGCCACGCGCGTGAGTTTCTTGGGCCATCTTGCCTCGCCGCACGATTACGTCGCCGCTGCCGACGTCTTCTGTCTGTCGTCCGCGTGGGAAGCCTGCTCTCTGGCGGCTCAAGAGGCGATACACCTGGGCATTCCAGTGGTATCGACGGACGTGGGCGGCATGCCGGAGCTGATCGAAGACCGCATCTCTGGACGGCTCGTGCCTGCAGGGGACGCCCACGCCCTCGCTGGCGCAGTTGCGGATCTGTTGGCGGCGCCAGACGAACGGAGGCGACTCGCTGCAAACGCGTTAGCGCACCTCGAGCAACACTTCTCCCGCTCAACGATGCTCGATCGGCTTGCAGCGGCCTACCGGGGTCGGTGGATTGCGGTTTCTTAGCGCACTGCTCGTGTGCGTGATCGGTCTGTGCTCCCTGCTCGCAGTGGCACCCGCGCGCGCAGACACGTGTGGGCGCGTGGTTCTCGTGACGCTGCCTGGTGTGACCTGGTCGCAGTTAGCGCGGTACCGGCCACCCAACCTTATGCGCGCGGTGCATGACGGAGCGGTCGGGTCGATGTCCGTTCGGACCATAGAGCCGGTTACTACGTATGCCGACGCGTTCGCGACCATCGGCGCCGGCGCCCGAGCACAGGGCGGCGTGACGGCGGGGGGCGTCGCGTTCGGTTCCTGGGGGGAGTCCACGTCTTCGTCCCTGCCTCCACCCTTCGCAACCGTCCATGCGGCGGGAGTGCCCGAGATCCAGGCGCTGGCTCGCAGTGCCGGCTACGGAGCCCAGCCGGGTGCGCTGGGAGCGGCTCTGGAGCGGAGTCACGTGCAGATCGCGGCCGTCGGCAACGGCGATGCCGGGCGCCCCCCGCCGGTGCCTGCCGGTTTCGGCCGGTGGAGCCTTCTGGCTGCCATGGACGCGGGTGGACGAGTAACCGATGCGGCTGTGGGCCCCGATCTGTTGCGCCGCGGCAGCGGAAGCTTCGGAGTTTCTTCGAACGGGGCCCGCCAACTCGCGGCTGTCGACGCGTCGCTAGCAACTCCCTGCTCGGTGACGGTCGTAGATGAAGGAGACCTGGAGCGTGCCGATCTGGATTCTCTCTTGAAGGGAGATCGAGCAGTCCCGGCGAGGCGTTCCGCGTTGGCCGCTGGGGACGCGCTGGTCGGCCGCATAAGAGGGTCCCTTGACGTCCACCATGATCTGCTCATGATCTTGACTCCTACCTCACCGCGATACCTGCCGGAGACGCACCTCGGTGTTGCGATAGCGGTTGGCCCCGGTTTCCCCGCGGGAACGAGCTTGGAATCGGCGTCGACGCGCCGCCCCGGCTTCGTGACATTGCCGGACGTTGCCCCCACCGTCCTGTCATTCCTACACGTAGCTCAACCCTCTGTGATGAACGGGCGGCGTTGGTACGCGACCAAGGCCGGAACCACAGACCGCGTGCAAGCCGCGACCGCTGCCGACGCCGAGGCGGTGTTCGTCGACCATCTTCAGCCACGGGTGAACACCGGATTTGTGGCGTTCCAAGTAGCGGTCTACCTGATGGCGTTATTGCTGATAATTCGGCGCGAGAACAAGGCAACTCCTGGCTCCGACGCCTTCCGCCGATATCTCGAGATAGTGGTGCTTTTGGTGGTCGGATTCCCGTTAGCGACCTACCTGGCGGGCGGAGTCGAGACGCATCAGCTTGGCGTTTGGAGCACCGTGGCGTTGCTGGTGGCGATCGACATCTTGTTGGTTGCGGCAGTCACTCTCCTTTTGAGGACGCCATTGGACAGACTCCTGGCCTTGACCGCCGTTACCACCTTCGTGCTGGTGATCGACCTGGCCTTCGGAGGCAGGCTGCAGTTGAGTAGCTTCTTCGGCTATTCACCGATCGTTGCGGGCCGGTTCGCGGGTCTCGGCAACATAGGGTTCGCGGTCCTCGCCTCGTCCTCGGTGCTCACCGGGGCGTTGGTTGTTCATCGCTGGAACGGCTCCCGTGCAGCGCTGGCGTTCGCAGCGGCCTTATTCGTGATCACCATCATCGCGGACGGTGCTCCCTCGTTGGGAAGTGACGTGGGCGGAGTGATTACCCTGGTCCCATCGCTCCTCGTCACCTGGATCTTGTTAGCGGGAAAGCGGCCAACCGTAAAGCTGTTCTTGGTGGCCGCGCTCTCACTTGCCGTGGCGGTGGCGATCTTCCTCGTCCTTGACCTCGCGCGTCCCGCCTCGTCGCAAACGCATCTCGCGCGGCTGTTCGAGGAATTCCGGGCGCGTGGAAGCTCTGCCCTGACAGACACCATCGCCCGAAAGGCCCGGGCAAACCTGCAGGTGTTCCAGTCGACGGCTTGGACGCTGTTCGTACCTCCAGCGCTGGCCGCCTTCGGCTGGTTGTTGCTTCGCCCGAAGG
Source organism: Actinomycetota bacterium (assembly GCA_034667525.1). Taxonomy (GTDB): domain Bacteria; phylum Actinomycetota; class CADDZG01; order CADDZG01; family WHSQ01; genus DATAPE01. Next base: position 11,734 of record JAXDJO010000055.1, on the reverse strand, counting down.
GCCGCTGGGCGGTCCTCGTGGATACCTACCCCCGCCTCCGAGCGGGTCTCATAGGGGCCCTCCTGATAGGAGTCATCGGTTTCGCCGCGAACGACTCCGGGATCGTCATTCCGGCGGTTGTTCTGTCGTTCTTCGTCCCCCTGGCGGTCTTGCTGCACCTTTCGCTGATGCCGACGAGCGCGGGATGACCGGGTCCGAGTTGGCGGCGGCGAGTGCCGCAGCGGTTACCGGGGCAGCGGTGTGCGGGAGCCTTCTCCGTAGACGGTTGAGGGCGGCGATCCCACCCCATCTGATGAGGGTCAACGTGAGTGGCCGCAGGGTCCCTATCGTTTTGGCACCACCGATCGCCTGCGGGACTGGGGCAGGGCTCCTGGTGGGCCTGGTAGTCGTTGGGCTTACAGGAGGTTCGGTCCCGGCACGGCTCGCGGCGGCATCCTGCGTGGTCTTCGTATCGCTGTGGCTCGCAGGAACGTGGGATGACAGACGGGGGGACGAGCTGCCTCGCGGTTTCACCGGGCATCTAGAGGCAGCACGAAGATTGCGGCTGACAGGCGGGATCCTGAAGCTCCTCGTGGGATGTGCAGCCGGACTCATCGCGGGGGCAATCGTGGCGCACGGGATGGACATCCTTGAGGTCGCCTTGGCGGTGGCCCTTGGAGCCAACCTGATCAACCTTCTCGATCGCGCCCCAGGGCGAGCTGGAAAGATCGCACTTCTCGCGATGCTGCCTCTGGCGGTGCTTGGGGCAGGAGCGTGGACTGCCTGCTCCGCAGGAGTGATCGCCTCGCTGGCCGTCGCTCTTCCTCCCGATCTCAAGGAGAAGGCCATGCTGGGAGACGCCGGAGCCAATCCCGTGGGCGCCCTCCTCGGCCTTGGGCTGGGCGTATCGCTGCCGGAGATATGGCTCGTGATTGCTATAGCCGTGATGCTTGGTCTCAACCTCGCGTCCGAGCGGTGGTCCTTCTCGCAGTTCTTCGCCCGGATACCGATGCTCAATGCTTTCGATCGGATCGGCCGGAGATAACGCGCCGAAATGAATCGTTCATCATGGCGCGCGTGCTAGCTTGTGATGACTTCCTCCTGCAACGGAACCGCTTGTTAAGGCATGCCGGCTTTCGATGAAGGGGTGAGTCACCTGGACTCAAGGGTCGGGTGTCACAAGCTCCGCCGGGCATCCGTCCCATGCGACGAAAGAGAGGCTCGGTGCCAAAGCACATCTTCGTAACGGGTGGGGTCGTGTCCAGTCTCGGGAAGGGGCTCACGGCCGCGTCTCTGGGTCGCCTGCTCAAGGCCCGGGGCGTCAAGGTGATGATGCAGAAGCTCGATCCCTACATAAACGTGGATCCGGGAACCATGAATCCTTTCCAGCACGGGGAGGTGTTCGTCAGCGAGGACGGTGGTGAAACCGACCTGGACCTTGGTCATTACGAGCGATTCATCGACGAAAACCTCTTCAAGGCTTCCAACGTCACCACGGGAGCCATCTATCAGAATGTGATCTCGAAGGAACGACGCGGGGACTTCTTGGGTGACACCGTCCAAGTGATCCCGCATATCACCAACGCGATCAAAGAGCGCATTGTGTCACTGGGTGAAGATTCAGGTTGCGACATCTTGATCACCGAGATCGGCGGCACGGTAGGCGACATCGAATCGCTTCCCTTCCTCGAAGCTATCCGTCAGATGAAGACGGAGCTCGGCCGGGACGACACCTGTTACATCCACGTGACACTGGTGCCGTTCATGGGTCCAGCCGAGGAGTTGAAGACCAAACCAACCCAGCACTCCGTACGAGAGTTACGCAGCATCGGCATCCAACCGGACGCAATCGTGTGCCGCTCCGACCGTGCCATCAGCCCTTCGCTCAAGCGCAAGATCTCACTGTTGTGCGACGTGCATACGGACGCGATCATCTCGGCGGTCGATTCTCGCAACATCTACGAGATCCCCCTCGTCCTGCACGACGAGGGCCTTGATGATTTCGTCGTCGACCACCTGCGTCTGTCCAGCCTGCAACAGGCGGAGCTCGGTCCATGGCGTCGCCTCGTGGAACGGATCGATGGATCTCAGGAGAAGGTGACCATCGGCGTGATCGGCAAGTACGTCCAGTTGCCAGATGCATACCTCTCCGTGGTGGAAAGCCTCAAGCACGCAGGCTTCGCTCACGGTCGTGAGGTCGAGGTCTCGTGGATCCCCTCAGATGACCTGGAGACGGCGGATCTCGATGCCGCCCTCGGCCATCTCGATGGGATCTTGATACCGGGGGGCTTCGGCGTGCGAGGTATAGAGGGCAAGATCGTTGCTGCGAACTACGCGCGCACAAAGCTGGTGCCCTTCCTGGGCATATGCCTGGGATTGCAGTGCGCCGTCATCGATTTCGCGCGCAACGTTGCGGGACTCGAGGGGGCCAACTCCTCGGAGTTCGATCAGGACTTCGAGTTCCCCGTCATCGACATCCTGGCGGGACAGGACCTGGGGAACCTGGGTGGGACGATGCGATTGGGCGCTTATCCATGCCGCCTCCTTCAAGGCTCGAAGGCTCAACTTGCTTACGGAAGCGAGCTGATCTACGAACGGCATCGCCACCGCTACGAGGTCAACCCTCGTTTCCGTCGCAAACTCGAAGATGCCGGATTCGTTTGCTCGGGCGAGTCGCCCAATGGCACTCTGGTCGAGATCATCGAGCTGCAGGACCACCCCTGGTTCGTGGCGAGCCAGTTCCACCCAGAGTTCAAGAGCCGGCCCGACCGGCCGCACCCGCTGTTCAGGGATTTCGTAGGCGCCGCCATCGCCCTCCGGCAGGAGCGCCAACCGGCAACGGGGGACGAACCCGGTTCCTCTCCGGCCCCCGCTCTCCGCTCGGCCCCCTAACCTCATAGGGCTCGCTCTGCCCGCGTCCAGCCCGGCGGGGCGTAGGGTCGCACTGTGAAAGTCGGCGTGCCTCGTGAGCTTAAAGACAACGAATACCGGGTGGCGATCACGCCTGCTGGCGTCCGCGAGCTCGTGGTGCATGGCCATGACGTGGTCATCGAGAGAGACGCTGGCCGAGGCTCCAGTATCGCCGACGCAGATTTTGAGAAGGCGGGCGCCTCGATCCTTCCGGACGCAGACGCCGTTTTTGAGCAGAGCGACATGGTGCTGAAGGTGAAGGAACCCATCGAGGAGGAGTTCCACCGCCTGCGCGAAGGGCTCGTTTTGTTCACCTACCTCCACCTCGCCGCGAGTGAACCGGTGACCAGAGCACTCATCGAATCGGGGACCACTGCGGTCGCGTACGAAACCGTCGAGATGTCCGATGGGTCGCTTCCTCTGCTGGCACCGATGAGTGAGGTTGCCGGTCGCATGGCTCCGCAGGTTGGCGCGGTCCATCTTCAAAGGGAGCACGGGGGCCGCGGGGTTCTTCTGGGCGGGGTGTCCGGGGTTCGACCCGGGCGCGTGGTCGTCCTCGGCGCCGGGATGGCAGGGATGAATGCCGCCTGGATCGCCCAGGGGATGGAGGCAGAAGTGATAGTCCTCGACAAAAACATCAACAAGTTGCGGGACATCGACCGGATCCACCAAGGCAAGATCCTGACGCTCGCATCGAATCGCCTATCGGTCGACGAGACGGTTGTGTCCGCCGATCTCGTGATCGGGGCCGTGCTGATCCCGGGCGCCAAGGCGCCCAAGCTCGTGGACGAGGGAGCCATCAAGCAGATGCGTCCTGGCGCAGTGGTGGTGGACATATCCATCGACCAAGGCGGCTGCTTTGCCACCTCGCACATGACCACCCATTCGGATCCCACCTACGTGGTTCACGATGTCGTGCACTACTGCGTGGGGAACATGCCCGGTGCGGTGCCCCACACCTCTACCTACGCCCTTACGAACGCGACCTTGCCCTATGTGATCGCCTTGGCGGAGCAAGGACTGGAGGGAGCCGTGCGTGAGGATCCTTGCCTCGCAAAGGGCGTCAACGTCTTCAAAGGAACCGTCGTCTACGCCCCGGTTGCCGAAGCGCATGGACTCGAGTGGGTCGCGCTCGACGACCTCCTGTAAAGAAACCGATTCCTGATCGAAAGTTCGACCGTTGGGTCGACGAATTTCTGTCTCACGCCCAGTTCGAGCGGGGGCTATCCCAGAACACGGTGGAGGCTTACCGCCGCGATCTAGCGATGTGGCGAAGGTTCTGCGAGCACTCGGGGGTGGGCTCCACCTCCGTGACATCCCGAGACGTAACCGAATATCTCGAGAGACTGCGTGACGGCCGACCGCCTGCTTCCCAGCCCTATCAACCCTCAACCGTGGGACGAATGTTGGTGTCGATCCGATCCTTCTATCGCTTCCTTGCGCAGGAAGGCGAGCTGGAGGCGAACCCGACCGTGACCGTTGGGGTGCCTCGGCGAACCCGCTCGTTACCCAAGGCCATACCCCTTGCGGATGTTGAGCGTCTGCTGGAGTCACCTGCCGCAGACCTTCTCGGCCGGCGCGATCGGGCCATCCTGGAGATGCTGTACGGCGCCGGTCTTCGGATCTCGGAGCTTGTTGACCTCGATGTTGACGATGTTGATCTCACCCGGGGCCTGGTATTGGTCGTGAAAGGCAAGGGGAGCAAATCTCGTCAGGTCCCTCTGGGGCGGGCCGCCCGGCGGGCAGTGGAGTCCTACCTGGGATCCGCTCGGCCCGCCCTTGCCCGCAGAGGGCGGACCAAGAGCTCACGCGGGGCTTTGTTCTTGAACGCCCGGGGGGGGCGACTGAGCCGGCAGGGATGCTGGAAGGTCCTCAAGGGCCGGGCGAAGGCAGCGGGGCTGGACCGAACCGTCTCGCCCCACACATTGCGGCATTCCTTCGCCACCCACATGCTCGATGGGGGGGCCGATATCAGAGTGGTTCAGGAGCTGCTGGGCCACGCGAGCTTGACAACTACACAGGTGTATACCCTGGTAAGCGACAGCCGGCTCCGCGAGGTTTACGAGTCCTCGCACCCACGGGCAAAGGGATAGTCCCAGCCGAGAGCCGCCGGGGGGAATCGATGAACGCAAACAGGTTGAGTGAACTAAAGACGCACCTAGAAGAGGAACGGGTTTCGCTCGAGCGCCAACTCGCCGAGCAGGGCTTGGGTGAGGTCGATGTCGACGAGGGCTTTGCCGACTCGGCGCAGGCGACCGCGGAGCGGTCAGAGCTCATTGCGGTAGAGGAGCAGCACGAGAGCCTTCATAAGGAGATCGTCGCCGCGCTTGCTCGTATCGACGACGGCACCTACGGGCGATGCCAGAACTGCGGGGCCGAGATCCCCGAGGAGCGGCTGGAGGCGGTGCCGACAACTACCTTGTGCGTGGCCTGCAAACAGGCTGCCACGGACGCCCTGACCCGTCAGTAAGGGCGCGGCGACACCCTCAAAGAGGTAGATGGGGTGGGCCCTCGCTAGATCGCTGTAGACGGGGACAACTCCTTCCGCTACTGTGCCGGCCACAAGTAAATTTATCGACAAGTTTCCTTCTGTCCCCCAAGCGCGCGGAGGTGTAAATGGAAGAGGGCAACGGCGAGGAGCCGGCGGTCTCGACCGAGCCGAGTCAAGTCTCGGGAAGCGCTCTGGGGGAGGAGTCCATCCCGGCAGCCGCAACCCCTTCCCACTGGCCCGGTTCGGAGGATGGGCTGCAGGATTCCGATACGGCTCGCAGCGCCCGGATCGTGGCTCTGGCGAACCAGAAGGGTGGGGTAGGGAAGACGACCACTGCGATCAATCTGGGCGCCGCCCTAGCCGAGCTTGGCGAGAAGATCCTGCTGGTGGACTTCGATCCCCAGGGGGGCTGTTCCCTGGGTTTGGGCATCGAGCCCAGTGGCCTCGAGCTGTCCGTATACAACGCTCTGTTGGATCGCTCCTGCCAGGTAGAGGACGTGATCCTGAAGACGCACGTTCAGGGCCTCGAGCTGCTGCCATCCAACATCGATCTCGCGGCGGCCGAGCTGATGTTGGTTCAAGAGGTGGCCCGTGAGCAGTCCTTGATGCGCACCCTGGCTCCCCTAAGGGTCAACTATGACTTTATTCTCATCGATTGCCCTCCCTCACTGGGATTGCTCACTATCAACGCCCTGACTGCCGCAGACAGCGTCATAGTGCCCCTCGAGTGCGAGTATTACGCGCTCCGCGGCATGGGTTTGTTGATGGACTCGATCGCTCGTATCAAGGAGAGACTGAACCCTCGACTCCAGGTTGATGGCATCGTCGCCACGATGTACGACAATCGCACGCTGCACAGCCGCGAAGTCCTGGAACGGGTCCATGAGGCATTCGGGCCTCGTCTCTTCGAGACCACCATCAGAAAGACGATCCGGTTTGCCGAAGCGCCCGTGGTGGGCGAGCCGATCCTTACCTACGCACCGACCTCACCGGGGTCGGCGTCTTACCGAGCACTAGCCCAGGAGGTGATGCAGCGTGTCTCCACGCGCCAGCCTGCCGGGAGCTGAAGAGCTCTTCCGGCGCACCAGCCCCGACAAGAAGCCCGCAGTGTCCAGGCAACAAGAATCTAAGGCGACAAATCTACAAGTGGCCACTGTCCCGCCGGAGGCGAACGTGGCGGACCGCAAGGGGCCGAAACACGAGGAGAAGGTCACCTTCTATTGCACCCCCTCGGATCTGCTCGCCCTTGATGGAGCCCGCCTGAAGCTCAGAGGAGAGCACGGCATCGCCGCGGATCGAGGACGCATCGTGCGCGCCGCCCTCTCGTATGTCTTGGAAGACTTCGATGCCCGGGCCGAAGATTCCATCCTCCTGAGGAGACTGGCAGATTAGAAGGGCTGCCAGTCTGTTCTGAGGATCTCGCTCTCTGCTAACCAAAGGTAAAGTAGACCTTTAACAATCTAACGACTCAGTTGAGGTGAGCGTTTGGATAGATCCCACTCTGGGGGATCGGGGGCCAAGGTCGATCCAGGCCGGACCCACCGCTTGGAATCGGCGGGTTTGGCAGGGCTCGGAGGGGATTGCCCACTCGGGAGGAGGGGACCAGCTAGGTCTCGAAGGGTTGCTTGGGGCACCGCATCGGCTCCGCCCCTGATTCCCCGACGGTCGGTTCAAAAGCGACATGACCGTAAGTCGATGAGGATAGAAAGCGACTTATAGATAAGTAGCTGCTCGACGTTTCTCCGGCTCGCGAGCCATAGGCGTGCCGGGGAGGCCCGTCTCTTTGTCGTTGAGGAGACTCATAAATAAGTAGATAAGTAGCTAGCCAGATCGAACCGGATGCCCAGGGTAGGGAAGGTCCGATCAGGTCCGCCGTTCTGGATCGACACCTCGAAGATCTTGGTGCTGGGCAAGATCGGTGACATGAGATTGGGGGTCGCCTCGGCCATGGCCCAAAAGCGAGGGATGGACGACCACGAGGACAGCCCTGCACGCATTCCGGTAGAGCGATGTGGCTATGGGTTCTCGCCCCAACAGGTCTAGAGGTAAAGCAAAGGGTTGGATGTCTGACCCCCGGCCGGGGGTCAGGGCACAAGGCGGGCTGGTCGGTGAGGCCGCCGCCGAGGTGGACCCTGGAGGTTTGCTGAGGCCCCGTCGAGGATGCCTTTCGGCGGAGGGTGATGGTAGGGCGAGGATGCCCGCAGCCGGTTGCTAACTTCCACGGTCACGTCGGCACCCTCGTCGATGCTCAATGCAGTTCATGCCAGAGAACGTGTCGATGCCGGCAAGCTACCGATCTCCTCTGCAAACTAGGGCAGGGGAGTCTGGCGCCCCCCTAGTTGGGAACTCCACTAGAGCGGCGGCGGTGAGCAACTCGGCCACCTTGGGAGCTGGTGCCCTTATGTGGGAATGGAATGCCAAGTGGACGTCAGGGGCGTTTGGGTCCATCTAGCTATTTGTTGCTAAGTCGATAAGGGGACATGGGCGGAGGCGCTAATCCCGCTCAGGCTCGGCTATTGAGCCCCCGCCAGGTGCAGGATCGCAGCGGTGATGGGATTCAGGAATCTCGTCAGGGTATTGCCGGCGAAGAAGAGAAACGCCAGGAGGATCATGAATCCATAGCGGTCCAGGAAGAAGACGATTTTCTGCTTGGCGGGTGGAAGAAAGATCGTCAGCAGGCGAGACCCATCGAGGGGAGGGACCGGGATCAGGTTGAAAACCGCCAACCACACGTTGATGGTCAGGAACAGCTGGAGGAAATACCACACAGATCCGGCGAACAGCCCGGAGAGGCGGATCAGGAAAGCGGTGGCGATAGCCAGAACCAGGTTCATGGCGGGCCCCGCCAGGGCGACGATAGCGGCACCAAAGCGCTTCGAAGACAGGGCTTCGGGGCGAAACGGCACGGGCTTGCCCCATCCGAAACCGACCAGGAATATGCACAATGTGCCAAGCGGATCAAGGTGCTTGGCGGGGTTGAGGGTTAGTCTGCCGAGGGCTCGAGGCATGCGGTCGCCCTGCAGATCGGCAGCCAGTGCATGGGCGAACTCGTGGAGGCTGATAGCCCCGATCAACGAGATTCCTAGCAGAACGAATGTCAGAGGGGATGTACGGAGAAGGTCGAGCATGTGGCCGCTATTCTAGGTCGACCGTCGACATAAGGGGACAAGTAACTCTGAACCAGACGTTTAGTGATAGCAAAGCTCGGATCTTTAGCGGCATCAAACCCACGGGGGCAGCTCACATCGGGAACTATCTGGGCGCCATCCGGAACTGGGTTGCGCTGCAGGATGACTACGACACCTTCTATTGCGTGGTCGATCTGCACGCCATGACAACTCCGTGGGATCCGAGCGAGCTCCGCCAAAATACGTTGATCAAGGCGGCTGAATTGCTTGCGTGCGGGGTGGATCCGGGGAGGGCGGTGCTGTTCGTCCAGTCTCACGTGGCAGCTCATGCTGAGCTTGCGTGGTTGCTGACCTGCCTCGCTCGGATGGGCGAGCTCCGGAGGATGACCCAGTACAAAGAAAAGAGTGAAGGGCCCCCCGAGTCGGTGACTGCCGGTCTCTTCGCCTACCCCGTCCTAATGGCCGCTGACATCCTGCTCTACGACACCCAGCTGGTTCCAGTCGGTGACGACCAGCGTCAGCACGTGGAGTTGACCCGTGACATCGCGGGCCGGTTCAATTCGATCCTTGGGGAGACCTTCGTTCTGCCGGAGCCCCTCATCCCACGTGCCGGCGCCAGGATCATGGCTCTGGACAACCCTCGACAGAAGATGAGCAAGTCTGACGACAGACCGATGGCGAGTATCGAACTCGCGGACCCGCCCGACCGGATCGCCAAGAAGTTGCGGTCCGCGGTTACGGATTCAGGAAGAGAGATCCGGGGGGGAGAGGATAAGCCGGCCCTGTCGAACCTCTTGACGATCTATTCCCTATTCGAAGGAACCCCAGTCGCTGAGCTGGAGGAGCGTTTTTCCTCTTCGGGCTATGGGGATTTCAAGGCGGCTCTGGTCGAGGTGGTCGTCGAGGCCCTGCGCCCGATCCAGGAGCGCTACCTAACTCTGCTCGCCGATCGAGCGGAGCTTGACGCGGTCCTCGGTGCGGGAGCCCGGAGAGCCTCCGAAGTCGCCGCGCACACGATGTCCCGGGCAAGGGAGGCGGCGGGTCTGCTCGAAAGCCACCTTATTTCGAGCCCGTCCTCATAGGCTCGTGTCAGTCCGTTAACGGTTGGTCAACAAGTCGACAAATACATAGGAGCCTGGTGGCCTACCAAGTCAAGCTCGATATCTTCGAGGGTCCCATCGACCTGTTGCTCCACCTGATCACCCGTCAGCGAGTCGAGATCTATGACGTATCGCTGGCGACGATCACCGGGGAGTATCTGCAGGTCGTCTCCGGTATGGAGAGCGTTGACCTCGAACTTGCCACCGGATTCCTGCTGGTGGCCGCCACTCTTCTCGAGTTGAAGTCGACGCGCCTGCTTCCAGCCGGCCCCACCGAGGGTTCGGATGTGGAGTTGTTGGAAGAACGCGATCTACTGCTGGCGCGACTGATCGAGTGTTCGACCTTCCGGGAAGCCGGCACTTGGCTTGCTTCGAAGCTGGAAGAAGGCGCCGCTTTTCATGGCCGGTCGGTACCTCTGGAGCCACAGTTCCTGGAGGTTGCACCCGATCTGCTTGAGAGGGTGACCGCCTCCAAGCTCGGTGTCACCGCAGGGCGAGTTCTGGCCCTCAAGCCCGTCCCCCAGCTCGACACATCTCACCTCACGCCGATCCGCGTCTCGGTACGCGATGCGATCGCCGAGGTAAGCGGCCGGCTCGCGTCCGCCGGAGAGATGTCTTTCGATGAGCTTTGTGCCGGCAGCGAGCAACGGATGGATGTCATAGTTCGGTTTCTGGCGCTTCTGGAGCTCCTCAAGTCGGGCGCCGTCCTGCTCGAGCAAGCTCGGCTGTTCGGAGACATCATGGCCAGGTGGACCGGAGAGATCGACGCGGAAAAGGTAATCCGCCAAGCGGACGAATACAGCATGGATCAAGGAGCTCCGTGACCGTCTCGGACAGGAAGGTTCTGGAAGCCATCTTGCTGCTCGCAGACGAGCCCGTCTCGGCCGGCTTGATGGGTGAGGTTCTGGAACGGCCCACGGCAGAGCTCGAGGGCGTTCTCGAACAGATGGCGCGTGAATACGCGGCGGAGAACCGCGGCTTCGTCCTGAGGGAGCTTGCCGGAGGATGGCGGCTTTACACCGATCCGGACTGCGCCCCATGGCTGGAGCGATTCGTGCAGACCCACCAACATGCGCGGCTGACCGGTGCGGCCCTCGAAGTGCTCGCGATCGTTGCTTATCGGCAGCCGATCTCGCGCACCCAGATAGCGGAAATCAGAGGGGTCGACTCCGACGGTGTGGTTAAGACACTCGCGCAAAGAGGTCTCCTGAGCGAACAGGGACGAGACTCTGGTCCAGGTGCACCCGTGCTGTTCACCGTCAGTGATTCCGTACTCGAAAGGCTGGGCCTCCGGTCGGTGGACGACCTTCCTCCGCTGAGCGGTTTCATGCCGACGCCAGAAGCGGTCGAGGACATGGAGGCGAAGCTCTCGCCGAACGCGTGACTCCCTCCTCCGCGCCGTCAGATCCCGAACGCCTGCAAAAGGTACTGGCGCGGGCCGGGCTCGGCTCCCGTCGTTCGGTCGAAGGCCTGATCGAGCAGGGCCGCGTGAAGGTTAACGGCGACGTGGCGATCCTGGGTCGCAAGGTCGACCCATATAAGGATGAAGTTGAAGTTGATGGTTCTCCCGTCCCTCTGCAACCGGACCTCGTCTACTACCTGATGAATAAGCCCGAGGGGGTCGTGACTACCGCCGACGATCCCGAGGGGAGGGCTACCGTGCTGGATCTCATCGAGACGAACCAGAGGGTGTGGCCGGTGGGGCGCCTCGATATCGCCACCGAGGGGGCGTTGCTCCTAACGAACGATGGGGAGCTCACGCACCGCCTGACCCATCCAAGCTATGGGGTCCCCAAGACGTATCTCGCAGAGATAGGCGGGCACCTGTCCTCCGCAGAACAAAGGACCCTGGCAGGGGGAGTGGAGCTGGAAGATGGCAAGACTGCCGCAGCCACGGTCAAGGTTCTGGACCGGCGGCCAGGTGCCTCTCTGGTCGAGATCACGATCCGAGAGGGAAGGAACCGGCAGGTCCGCCGGATGTTCGAGGCCTTCGACCACAAGGTGCTGCGCCTGGTCCGGACGTCGATAGGGCCCCTCGAGCTCGGGAGGCTGAAAGGGGGAACGGCCCGCCACCTCACACCTGACGAGGTGAGGAGCCTCTACCGAACTGTGGCTAAGCGGGCCTA
>JAXDJO010000054.1:0-15718 GCA_034667525.1 Actinomycetota bacterium | reverse complement strand
ATCTGCGTGCCGATGGAAGCGGACCGGCTCGAGACGCTTCACCTACCGTTGATGACGCCGGACAACTCAGAATCGATGGGCACAGCTTTCACGATCAGCGTTGACGCTCGAACGAACACAACCACCGGAATATCGGCAGCCGACAGGACCGCCACCATCCGGGCCCTCGTGCATGCTGATACCAAGGCACACGACCTACGGCGCCCAGGTCACATCTTTCCGTTGCGCTACATGCCGGGGGGCGTCCTGCGCCGCGCCGGACACACCGAAGCGTCGGTTGACCTCGCCCGCCTCGCCGGCCTCTATCCCGCAGGCGTGTTGTGCGAAGTCGTCAACGAAGACGGCACGATGGCGAGGCTGGACGATCTCGAGAGGTTCGCCGGCCAGCACGGCCTGTTGATGATCTCGATCGCGGATCTGATCGCCTACCGGCGCAGGTCAGAGAAGCTCGTTCACCGAGTTACCGAAGCGCGGATCCCCACCGCCTACGGAACCTTCAGGGCCGTGGCCTTCGAATCCTTTGATGGGCGGATGCATGTCGCGATGGTCAAGGGCGATCCTGCGGGCAAGCCGAATGTTCTCGTGCGCGTCCACTCCGAATGCCTCACCGGAGATGTTCTCGGCAGCATCCGATGCGACTGCGGGATCCAGCTGTCTGAGGCGTTGCGCAGGATCGGCGAGGAAGAGACGGGAGCCGTCGTCTACATCCGTGGGCACGAGGGCCGCGGCATAGGCCTTCGCCACAAGCTGGAGGCCTACGCGTTACAGGACGGCGGGATGGACACGGTCGAGGCGAACGTCGAGCTCGGCTTCGCCCCCGATTCTCGCGACTACGGTGTCGGCGCCCAGATACTGGTCGACCTGGGGATCACCACGATGCGATTGCTCACCAACAATCCCACCAAGCGGGCAGGTCTGGAAGGGTATGGGCTTGAGATCGTGGAGCGTGTTCCGCTCGAGAGCAGTCCAAACCCCGAGAACCTCCGATACCTGCAGACAAAGAGAGAGAAGCTGGGTCACCTGCTGAACGCACTCGCAGAAACCGTCGAAGCTGGAGGCGATGAGGCGTGAGCGCCCGGACATTCGAAGGATCGTTCGAAGGCAGACATCTGCGCGTGGGCGTGGTTGCCAGCCGTTTCAACGGAGCCATCGCCGCGCGACTGGTGGATGGCGCTCTGGACTGTCTGCGCAGGCACGGCGTGGAGGATCAGGACATCTCCCTCGTGTGGGTTCCGGGCGCCTTCGAGCTTCCTGCAGCAGCACAGCGCCTCGCGACTTCGGGAGAGGTCGATGCGATCGTTTGCCTTGGCGCCGTGATCCGTGGCGACACGGCCCACTTCGACCTCGTCGCCGGGCATGCTGCCCGGGGGATAGGTGAAGTTTCGCTCCGTACGGGTATTCCCGTCACCTTTGGCGTTCTAACGACGGACGACGCGGAGCAGGCCGGCGGGCGCGCTGGAGGCAAAAGCGGGAACAAGGGTTTTGATGCCGCGATGGCGGCGCTGGAGATGGCCAACCTGTTCGGTTCGCTGCCCAAGCCCGCCACCGAGCTCTGACCCACTCCCATTTCGGAAGCTCCGGCTGGGAATCGCGATTGGGCCTGTGCTAGCTTTCGCCGTGCGGCGGGGGTTGACGGCAGGGGAGCTGCCGCCTCCGCACGAAAGGAAGTGGCGAGGTGGCAGAAGGCACGGTGAAGTGGTTCAGCAACGAGAAGGGCTACGGCTTTATCTCACAGCCCGAGGGTGAGGACGTGTTCGTTCACTTTTCGGCCATCGAGACTGACGGTTACAAGTCGCTCCAAGAGGGCCAAGCTGTCGAGTTCGAGGTGACCGACGGACCCAAGGGCAAGCAAGCCGCTAACGTCCGTCTGCTCTAGGGGTCGCCTCGCTCGCTCAGGGCGCCGGAGGCGCGGATAGACGTTGCGCGTAGGCGAGCTGCAATTGAGCAAGGGTTTGCCGCAGCGGGGACTCCGCCTGCTGCATCCTCGGCCCTACTGAGTTCACCAACCCCGCGAGGGCGTCGATCGCCAGTTGCGCGTCGGCCCCCGCCCCCAACTCCAGCTTCGTGGCCGCAACATTGGCCAGCGTGACGGCCGCGTTGACGACCCATTCGAAGCTGGGCGTCTCTGCGATCTCCTGAGCCATCCGCTTCGCCTCGGCCTCCTGTTCGGGGGTCCACACCTGCTCGGCGGGCACCTCCGGTCCCACTCCGAACGGCTCGGCTCCCATCGACTCCCCGCGGCTGCCTGCGGCGGGTTGGGGCGGCGCGGGAGCCGGCTCTGCGGGGGGCGTGGCTGCCGGAGGGGCGGGTGGAGCTGCAGGCACGGTGCTACCAGGATCTGGGGACGCTGCAGGCGCGGCGCTGCCCGGGACCGGGGATGCGGCTCCCTCCACTGGCGCGGCCGGAGGCTCGGCGGAACTGGGTTGTGGAGCCGTCCGGGCCGAGATCCTCTTATCGATCACCCGGGGCCGGCGGGGCGCACCCTCGTCTTGCTCTTCTTCGCTCATAGGCTGGTCGTTATACTCGTTTCTGTGCCATTGCCGCGGAGGAGGGATCCGGAATCTCGTTAGAGCTTTCGGATGCCCCGACCGATCGGGGCCCGTGCATGGTTCCGAAGGGCGACCGATGATCCCTTCATCCCCAACTTGGTGCTTTTGGCATGCTCGGCGGCGGGGTTGGATATTTCCATCGGACGGACAAGGATAAGGAGAACCGGATAACTGTAGAACCACGCATAAACGACCAGATCAGGGTTCCTCGCGTTCGGGTGGTGGGGGCCGATGGACAGCAGGTGGGGATCGTCGAGATCGAAAAGGCTCTGGCTATGGCCCAGGACCTCGATCTGGATCTGGTGGAGGTTGCCGATCAAGCCGATCCGCCCGTCTGTCGCATCATGGACTACGGCAAATACAAGTACGAGCAGGCAGTTCGGCAGAAGGAAGCCCGCAAGAAGCAGTCTCTGATCGTCGTCAAAGAGATGAAGATGCGCCCCAAGATCGACCGTCACGACTATGAGACCAAGAAGGGTCACGTGGTCAGGTTCTTGAGGCAGGGCGCGAAGGTGAAAGTGACGATCATGTTCAGGGGACGCGAGATGCAGCACACGGAGCTCGGGCGCAAGCTGCTCGACCGGCTTGCCCAGGATGTTTCGGAGATCGCGAAGGTAGATACACCGCCGAAGGTCGATGGCCGTAACATGACCATGGTGCTGGGCCCTTACAGGGAGGCCATCACCCCGAAAGCGGCCTATGTGCCCAAGCAGCGCCCTCCCAGACAACAGGAGGAAGAGCCTGTGGAGGCGGTCTCCGCACCCGCCGCGGCTCGCCCGGTCAAGGTGACCAGGGCAGAGGGAGGTTGATGAAATGCCGAAGATGAAGTCGCACAGAGGCGCCACCAAGCGCTTCAAGGTCACGCCCAACGGAAAGATCCTGAGGCGCAAGGCTTTCGCCAACCACATCCTCGAGAAGAAGGCCCCCAAGAGGAAGCGCCACCTCAAAGCTGGAGACGTCGTGGCCAAGAGCGATGAGAAGCGCGTTCGCCGGATGCTGGCGAGATAGGACCGGGAGGGATCGATGCCACGCGTCAAACGGGGTGTAACCGGCCGCAACCGGCGCCGGGAGGTACTCAAGAAAACGAAGGGCTACTACTCGTCCCGTGGCCGGCACTACCGCGCCGCCCACGAGCAGCTCCTGCACTCAGGCGTCTATGCCTACCGGGACCGCAAGGCACGCAAGGGTGACTTCCGGCGGCTGTGGATCCAGCGCATCAACGCTGCGGCGCGCCTGGACGGCCTCTCTTATTCCAGGTTCATGTCCGGGTTGCGCACGGCCGAGTTGGATATCGATCGCAAGATGCTCGCCGAACTAGCGGTGCATGAGCCGGCGGCTTTCTCGGAGCTTGTAACCGTCGCGAAGAGGTCGCTCGAAAAGGCTTCCTAGCACGCTCCACCTCTCCAGCACCAGCAACCCGAGGGTTCAAGCAGCTCGCAAGCTCCACCGTCGCCGCGCCCGCGATGCGGAGAACGCCTTCCTCTTGGAGGGCTTCCTCCAGCTCCAGGCCGCCCTTGATGCAGGCGCTGAGATCCTGGAAGTTTTCCTGGAGGAGTCGGAAGAGGGAAGCGGGGCGGAACGATTGTGCGCCGCTCATGGACTCAGGTGCTATCGGGTCGATGCCCATGTGGGCCGGGCCCTCGCGGGATCGGGAAGCTCACCGGGCGTGGTTTCGATGGTGCGGTCACCCGGCGTGGGACTCGACGATCTGCCTGAGACGGCGGATCTCGTCGTCGTTCTGGCCGAAGTGAGAGATCCGGGCAATGCGGGGACCCTCATCAGGTCCGCAGCCGCGGCGGGTGCGGATGCCGTCGTCTTTTCTACCCGTGCAGTGGATCCCCTTGGGGGTAAGGCAGTGCGGTCGGCGGCCGGGGCGATCTTTCGCATCCCGCTCGTTCTGAACGTCCCGCTGGAGCCGTCGCTATGGGTTCTACGCGAGCGGGGACTTTCCATCGTGGCGACGGATGCGCACGGACCAACGGCCCCGGACGGATATGACATGACCCAGCCAACGGTTCTGGTGCTGGGAAACGAAGCACGCGGCTTGCCTCCGGACATAGCGGACGTCGTCGACCATGTCGTGACGATCCCCATGCCCGGATCGGGGGAATCGCTCAACGTGGCCGCGGCGGGCTCGATCTTGTTGTTCGAAGCGGTACGGCAGCGCCGGGACGCGGCCGAGAAGAAGTGACTTCCTCGGGGAGGCTGGTCAGCGTCCGTTTATCCTCGGCGGCATGGAAGACGCAAGGTTCGCCGAACTGATCTCGGGGATCGCCCACGAGCTGCGATCGCCGCTGACGTCGGTCAAGGGATTCTCGTCAACGCTGATCAAAAAGTGGGACAGATTCTCAGACGAGCAGCGCTACCAGTTCGTCGAGAGCATCCACAGCGATGCCGATCGTATGGCTCGGATCGTCTCCGAGGTCGTGGATCTTGCTCGACTTGAAGCTGAACGTCTGGAGCTCTACCCCCAGGACACCGATATCCATGAAGCGGCGGATCGTGCAGTCGGCGAGCTTGCCGAAGTGCCGGGGGCCGAGCGGATCGTGCTCGAGATCCCGGAAGGCTGTCGTGCATGGGTGGATCCCGTCCGGTTGCAGCGAATGATCTTCAATCTGGTCGAGAACGCCATCAAGTACTCGGATGCGGGCCCGGTCATCGTGCGCGCGACACAGTCCAACGGCACCGTCGATGTCGTTGTCTCGGATGAGGGCATCGGTATCGATCCCGCGCGGGTGGCGGGTCTCTTCGACGGTCCCGGACCGTCAGGACAACGGGTCGGGCCTTCGGGAACCGGGCTGGGGCTACTCCTCACCAGGAAGTTGGCAGAGGCGCAGGGAGGCACGGTCTCAGTGGAGAACCGGGCCCCGCAAGGGTCGAGCTTCACGGTCCGCCTTCCCGCCCAGGCCCCCAATGTCCCCGTCGGCTAGCGACCTGCGCGAGCGTCTCGGCGAGGTCAAGACCGAGGCGTTGGCTCAGATCAACGCCGCCACGGACGTCGCCTCGCTGGATGAGGCGCGCGTGCGAGCCCTGGGCCGGAGATCAGCGGTCTCGCAGGCGCGATCATCCCTGCGGGAGATGCCTCCGGAGGATCGCAAACAGGCGGGACAGATCGTCAACCAGGTCCAGGCCGATGTCGAGAGAGCCCTCGAGGAAAGGCGTGACCTGCTTCTCGCGGGAGAGCTGCAACAACGATGGGACCGAGAGCGTATCGATGTCACTCTGCCAGGCGAACCGTTGGAACCGGGGACGCTGCATCCTCTCACC
Source organism: Actinomycetota bacterium (assembly GCA_034667525.1). Classification (GTDB taxonomy): domain Bacteria; phylum Actinomycetota; class CADDZG01; order CADDZG01; family WHSQ01; genus DATAPE01. The sequence goes on along the minus strand of JAXDJO010000054.1, from coordinate 9,902 downwards.
AAGACTGTCTGGGAGATCGTGGACATCTTCACCGGGCTGGGCTTTGGTGTGGCAGACGGGCCGGAGGTGGAGCTCAGCCGCTACAACTTCGAGGCCCTCAACTTTCCGCCATCGCATCCATCGCTTAGCCCCCAGGAGACGTTCTTTGTCGCAGGACGCGGCGATGAAGTGTTGTTGCGAACGCACACATCACCTGTACAGATCCGCACACTCGAGACGCAATCACCGCCGGTGTACGTGGTGATCCCCGGCCGCTGCTATCGCAGGGACCTGCAGGACCCGACCCATCTGGACTGCTTCGAGCAGATCGAGGGCTTGGCTGTCGACGAGGGCATCACCATGGGCGACCTCAAGGGTGTGATCGAGGCCTTCGCCCGTCAACTCTTCGGAAAGAGCCTCGACATCCGCATGCGCCCGCACTACTTCCCGTTCACCGAGCCGTCGGCAGAGGTGGACGTCCAGTGCTTCGTCTGCGGAGGCGAGGGTTGCCGCGTGTGCCGAGGGGAGGGGTGGATCGAGATCCTGGGCTGCGGGATGGTTCATCCCTACTTACTGGAGTGGGTGGGATGGGATCCGGAGCGTTACACGGGATTTGCCTTCGGAGCAGGCATCGAGAGGATGGCTGCCCTGGCCCATGGCGTCGGCGACATCCGGCTCTTCTGGGAGAACGATCTGCGCTTCCTCGACTACTTCCGGGGGCTGATGTGAGGGTTCCCATCAACTGGCTGCAGGAGCTCGTCCCCGTTGAGATCCCCGTGGATGAACTTGTGAGCCTCCTCAATTTTTCGGGCACGAAGGTGGAGGCGGTTCATCGGTCTGCCGGTTCGATCGCAGGCGTGATTGCCGCCAAGGTCATCTCCATCGAGCCTCATCCCAACGCCGACAACCTCACGCTCGTGGTGGTTGAAACGGGCAACGGAACCGAGCGGGTGGTATGTGGCGCGAGGAACTTCGCGGTGGGGGATCTTGTTCCTTTTGCCACGGTGGGAGCCCGCCTGCCGGATATGTCGATCACCGAGCGCAAGATCCGAGGAGAGGTCAGCCGCGGGATGCTCTGTTCGGGACGGGAGCTTGGTGTCGGCAGAGATCACTCAGGCATCCTCGTTCTGCCGCCGGACGCCGCTCTAGGAGAAGACGTCTCAGCCGTTCTTGGTCTGAACGACACGATCCTCGAGCTGGAGCTGACGCCCAACCGGCCCGACTGCATGGGCATGGTTGGCATCGCTAGAGAGGTAGCCGCGCTGACCGGGGCAAGGATGACGTGGCCCGACTCCGCTGTTGCTGCCGGTGATGTCGCTTCACCGGTTTCGGTCGAAGTCCGCGACCCGCAGGGCTGTCCGCGTTACGTGGCCCGCTATGTAGAAGGCGTAGCGGTAGCGCCATCGCCGGCATGGCTGGCTGCCCGCTTGTTGGCCTGTGGCGTGCGCCCAGTCTCCAACGTCGTAGACGCGACGAATTACGTGATGCTGGAGACCGGCCAGCCTTTGCACCCTTTCGACGCGGCGAACGTTGCAGATGGTTACATCATCGTGCGCCGGGCGGCCGATGGCGAAGAGATGACGACGCTGGACGGTGTTAACAGACGCCTGTCTGCAGCCGACCTGTTGATCGCGGACCGGGACCGCGCGCTGGCGCTGGCGGGAGTCATGGGAGGAGAGGACTCCGAAGTCTCGCCGGACACTTCGCAGATCATCCTGGAAGCTGCCTATTTCAACCCTGCATCTATCGCGCTGACGAGCCGGCGACACCAGCTCAGAAGCGAGGCTTCGGCGCGGTTCGAGCGAGGGATGGATCCCGAGGTGCTGCCCGCCGCGGCCGCGCGCGCCTGCCGGCTCATCGTGCAGGTTGCAGGGGGAGCCGCGTCGAACGACGTCATCGATCAGTACCCCGCTCCCATAGTTCGTCCGAGGATCACCCTCCGTCCCCAGCGCACGGACGCGCTTCTCGGGATCCAGGTCGACGCCGGCAGGCAGGCCGTCTTGCTGGAGTCGGTCGGTTTCGGCGTTGCCGAGGAAGATAGGGCCTTGTCGGTGCAGCCTCCGAGTTTTCGCCCGGACGCGATGAGAGAGGTGGACCTGGTAGAGGAAGTAGCCCGGCTCGAGGGACTGGACAAGCTGTCCTCGACCTTGCCCGCCGGAGGTGTTGGAGGATTAGGTGCCGATGGATCTGCAGACCGTGCGATCAGGCGGACACTCGCCGGCTTAGGGCTTCACGAGGCGTGGACGACCAGCTTCATGTCTCCGCGAGACCTCGATCGCCTCGGCCTGGACGGTGACCTTGCCGCCCGGGATGCGATCGAGCTGGCCAATCCCATGTCGGAGGAAGAGAAACTGCTGCGCACGAGCTTGCTCCCGGGCTTGCTTCGGGCGGCCCGCCACAACCTTGCCCGGGGCTCCGGAGGCGCGGCCGTATTCGAGATCGCCCGTGTCTATGGGCCCGATGGCGACCCCCTTCCTGCGGAACGAACCATGCTGGCCGGCATCTTTTCCGGCCGACGGCGGGAGCAGGGATGGAACGCACCCGGGGTCGGGTGGGATTTCTTCGCGGTGAAGGGAATCGTGATGGGGCTACTGGAGTCTCTTCGCGTTCCACCTCCGGGATTCAGGGCCAGCGCCGCCATGCCTTTCCATCCGACGCGCGGCGCGCTTTTGTCCTGGGGCGAGACCTCCCTCGGCGTCCTGGGTGAGCTCCACCCCGACGTTTGTGACGCCTTCGAGGTCGCCGCGGGGACAGTAGCTTTCGAGATTCCGCTGGGGCCGGTATTCGCCGCGTTGCCGGGACGACCGACGGCGGGATCTTTGCCGCGCTACCCGGCCATCCTGATCGACCTGGCCATAGTGGTGGATGCCGCGCAAGATGCGGCCGCCGTCGAATATTCGATCCGCAGGGCCGGAGGATCGGAAACCAGGAACGTTCGCTTGTTCGACGTCTACGCGGGGCCCCAAGTGCCCCAGGGGAAGAAGAGTCTCGCCTACGCTCTCGAGCTGCAGGTGCCGGAGCGAACGCTTACCGATCAGGATGCCGGCGCTGTGAAGGAGCGAATCATGCAGGAGCTCGAAGAGCGATTCGGAGCGAGGCTGCGAACATGACCACACTCGCGACACGCGATTTCCTTTCTATAGATGATCTCTCCGTGGCCGAATTGATCGGGCTGCTCGATGATGCCGATGAAGTCAAACGAGTGCCCTCGTCGTGGGCGACTCGGCTCGAAGGTAAGCAGATCGCGTTGATCTTCGAAAAGCCTTCAACCCGCACGCGTGTCTCGTTCGAGGTCGCCGTGGCGTCGATGGGTGCCCATCCGATAGTTCTGCGCGGAGACGAGTTGCAATTGGGCAGAGGAGAGACGATCGAAGACACCGGCCGGGTGCTGGGTGGCTACGTCGATGCGATCGTCGTCCGAACGTTCGGGCAGGATCGGATCGAGAAGTTAGCGGGGGCCGCCGCGGTCCCGGTAATCAACGCCCTTAGCGATCTGGAGCATCCGTGCCAGTGCTTGGCCGATCTGCAAACTGTGCGCGAGCAGTGCGGCGCACTTGCCGGACTTGTTTTCACCTACATCGGTGACGGCAACAACGTCGCCCATTCGCTGATGCTTGGCGGGGCGAAGGCTGGCATGCAGGTGCGTATAGCCGCGCCCGCGGGATACGGACCGCGGCCCGAGATCCTCGATCGTGCTCAGGAGCTTGCGGGGGAGAACGGGGGCAGCGTGCGAGTGACGCAGGATCCTTCTGAGGCGGCCGAGGGGGCCGACGTCCTGTACACCGACGTCTGGACCAGCATGGGTCAGGAGGCGGCTGCGGCCGAGCGGACAAACGCGTTGGCCGATTATCAGGTCAATGCAGCTTTGGTGGACAAGGCCGCCTCGGAAGTCATCGTCATGCATTGCCTCCCTGCCCATCGGGGTGAGGAGATCGCTGCCGACGTGATGGACGGCCCGCATTCCGTGGTGTGGAGCCAAGCCGAGAACAGACTGCACTCGCAGAAGGCGCTGCTCGCCTGGCTCTTGCCCTGATCCCTGCGCCTCCCGAGTCGTGCGACGACTGACCAAGGGCTTCTACCAGCACGACGCCTTGACCGTCGCCCGGCAGCTTCTAGGCTGCCTCTTCCTGCACCAGACCCATGATGGTCTGCTGGGAGTCAGGCTGGTCGAGACGGAGGCCTACCGGGGGCCCCAGGATCCCGGCTCCCATGGATATCGCGGCGTCACCGCGCGCACGGAGGTGATGTTCGGGCCCCCGGGACGCCTTTACGTGTACTTCTCCTACGGGATGCACTGGTGCGCCAATATCGTCTGCGGACCGCCAGGCGTCTGTGAGGCGGTGCTGCTTCGCGCCGGTGAGCCTCTGATCGGCGTCCAAGGCATGACGCGGCGACGTGGCGTTACCTCGGCGCGCCTGCTTGCTGCCGGTCCCGCGCGCCTGGCGCAAGCCATTGGGATCGGAAAGGAGCACAACGGAGCGTCGCTCCTGCGCGGTGGGGCGTTCTGGTGCGCCGAGGACGATCGGACGGCCGGCTACCGCACCGGAGACATCGCCGAAACGGTAAGGGTGGGGCTGGGAGCCGGACGCGGCGAGGATCTGCCATGGCGCTTCGTGGTGAGGGACAACCCCTTCGTTTCTCGTCGCGGCTGAACCGGGCTGCACCGAGGGGTAGCTCAGAGGTAGCGCGACGCGTCGCGCTACCTATCGATCGTGCTGATCCTGCGAGGGGTCAGCCGGGATTCACCCAGATCGTTACCGTCGAGCCCACCTCCGCCCGACTCCCGCCGGTGGGTGACTGCTTCCACACCAAGCCCCTGTTGTGCTTCCAATGACTGGGTTCCTTCTTGATTACCACGTTCGCCTGAAAATCTGGAGAGAGTGCTCGTCGCGCGGCCGATCGCGACAGACCAAGAACGTTGGGGACATCTGCTTTGGCTGCAGCGGCCGCCCCGCCGGTTCCTGGTTTTGCGGAGACGGTGATGGCGACGCTTGCGCCGGGTTTGACGCGAGTTCCCGCGGACGGGCTCTGATCGAGCACGCGTCCAGCGGGGTGGGTGTGCGAGATCTGCTTCTTCTGGGTGACGTGGAGTCCGGCGTTGGTGAGGGTCGCCAGGGCTTGCGCTACTCGGAGTCCCTTGACGTCGGGCATCGCCGCGGTGTCGCCCTTCTGCGGGCACGTTTTCTTCGGCTGTAAACCTGGCCGGAATGCGGCCGGGGCTTGATCGACAAGAGGCGTGAAGGGGCCGGCGAGACATCCGGTGCGGGTGTCTATCGTGACGGTCACCACTTGTACGTTCGGTTTCTGGAAGGGATGAGGAGGTGTCCCTACCAGGGCTTTCAACATGAAGGAGTGCCAAATGCGGGCCGGGAAGGAACCTCCCACAACCCCACCAGTAGTGATCGAGCGGGTAACTCGGCAGACGCCCACCGCGCCCAGACAAGAGGGCTTCATCTCGATCTCACCTTCTGGGTACCCCATCCACACGGACGCGACCAAGTCAGGGGTGTAGCCCACGAACCAAGCATCGCGGTATTGCTCGGCCGTTCCGGTTTTCCCTGCCGCCGGACGGCCTATGCCGGCGGCGATCCCGGTGCCGCGCTGGATGACCTGCTCCAAAGCGGTAGTGGTCACGTACGACACCGCCGGGTCCAACGCGTTCGTGGCTCGTGAGTGATCCTGATAGATAACTCTGCCCCTGGCGTCTTCGATCTTCGTGATCGCAACGGGGGGGTGATGGATGCCGTTCGTTGCGAAGGTGCCATACGCCGATGCCATGTCGAGTGCGTTCACCGGATTTGTTCCGAGGACGGCGGAGTCAACCGGGAGCAGCGGTGTCCTAATGCCCATCCTCTTGGCGGTGGTCACTACATTCTGAGCGCCCACCTGCATGATCAGTTGCGCATAAACAACGTTGACGCTGTTAACGGTGGCTTCGAGCAACGGCATCTTGCCGAAAGCCTCGCCTTCGTAGTTGCACACCTTCCATGGTCCACCGTTATTGGCGTGCGGGAAGGTCATGCACGGCGCCGCCTGATAGACCTTGGAAAGGGTGATTCCTTGTGCGATCGCCGTGGCCAATGCGAACGGCTTGAATGAGGAACCTGCTTGCCTGCCGGTCCCAGGCGCTCTGTTCGCGGAGCTCGTCGCGTCCTTCACGCTGCCGAGACCCGGTTCCGCCAGTATCGCGAGATTAAGCTTCGAGAAAGGATCGGCGTTCACGGGTGCGAACCAATCGCGCCCTCCAACCATCGCTTTGACGTAACCATTCTTCGGATCTATCGCTACGAGCGCAGCATGGGGATCGCTTGCGTACGGCAACTCGGTTGTTATCGCCTGCTCCGCAGCCGCTTCATCACGCAGATCGATCGTTGTGTGGATCCGCAGACCTCCCTGGAACAGTCTCTGCGTTCTCTGGGCAACCGTCTTTCCCAGAGCCGAGAAGCGAGGGTCGTAGGTGATGAGGCGCTGCACGTAGTCGACGAAGTAGGGGGCCGGGTAGCGGTTCTTGCCCTTCGCTCGTTGGAGGTGAAGGTGCGCCGCGGCCGCCCGCTTTGCTTTCGCGGCGGAGACCCACCCCAGCTGCACCATCTTGCCGAGCACCACGGCTCGCCGCGCCTTTGCTGCTTTCGGATCCTTATAAGGGTCGAAATAGTCGGGTGACTGCACCATCCCTGCCAGAAGTGCTCCCTCTGCCAAGTCGATCTTGGGAACCGGCTTGCCGAAATAGGTGTTTGCAGCGGCTTGGATCCCGTAAGCTCCTTCGCCGAAGTAGACGGTGTTGAGATAACGATCCAAAATCTTCCTTTTGCTCCACCGTTCTTCCAGTTGGCGAGCAAGCGCCGCCTCGTCGAGCTTGCGGGTGAGGGTTCGGGCCGCTTCGTGCCCGGGTGAGATGATGGCGTTCTTCACGTACTGCTGGGTGATCGTCGAACCTCCCTGCTGCACCGAACCACTTGTGACGTTGGTCGCGAGGGCTCTGAAGATCGCATGGATGTCCACCCCATGGTGCTGATAAAAGCGCTGGTCTTCGATCGCGATGATTGCGTTCTGCACGTGCATGGGCACGCTTCTGAGAGGTACATCGGTGCGGTTCTGCTCGCCGTGCAAGGTCCTGATCAGGTGACCGTGAGAATCGAAGATCTTCGAAGATTGAGCCTGCGCCCGGTGCAGCTCCGCCCGCGTGAGGTGAGGAAGATGGGAGATCTGAGAGGTCAAGCTCGCACACGAGGACATAGATAAGGCCAGGAGCGCGCAGATCGAGATGAGCCTGCGATGGGAAGTTAAGAGCATGAGCTGGTGGTCATTTTAGCCGGGACCTGGGCAAATGGCTCGCATACCATCGCTTGATGACCGCAGATCGCCACGAGGTGCAGCTTCAGCCGCTGCTCTATGGGGCGGAGCACGTGGTTCGCCGCGAGGACCTCGAGGAGCGGATAAAAGAACGGCGTCCTCTGCGAGTGAAGCTGGGGCTCGACCCCACCCGACCCGACGTGACGCTGGGGTGGGCAATACCCCTTAGGAAATTGCGTGACTTCCAGGATGCTGGTCACATCGCCGTCCTCATCGTGGGTGACTTCACAACGCGGATCGGGGATCCTTCCGGCCAGAACCAAACTCGACCGCAGCTCTCCAAAGAGGAGGTCGTGGGATTCGCACAAGCCGTGCTCGATCAATTCATGGACATCCTGTCTGAAGAGAACCTCGAGGTTCGCTACAACTCAGAGTGGTTGGAGCCTTTGGACTTCGCCGGGATCCTCCGACTTACTTCTAGATACACGGTTGCTCAGATGTTGGAACGTGCGGATTTTGCAAAACGATTCAAAGAGCACCGGCCCATTTCGATCATCGAGTTTCTTTACCCACTCGCCCAGGCTTATGACTCGGTGGCGGTGGAGGCCGATGTCGAGCTGGGGGGCACTGATCAGCTCTTCAACCTGCTCGTCGGGCGTGACATCCAGCAGGCCTACGGACAGCGCCCCCAGGTGTGTATGACCATGCCCCTGCTCGAGGGAACCGACGGGGTGCAGAAGATGTCGCAGTCACTCGACAATTACGTGACGATCCGAGAGCGACCGGAGGAGATGTTCGGAAAGTTGATGAGCATTCCCGACGCCATGATCCCGAGATACGCGTTCCTTGCCGCCTGCATGCCGCAGGAGAACGTCGCTTCCTTAGAGGCTGCCGCCGCGGCCGGTGGCCCCGAGGCCGGAGATGCCAAACGCGAAGTGGCGCGCGCGATCGTGGCCCTGTATCACGGTCGGCGTGCAGCCGGAGAAGCGGAAGCCGCCTTTGACCGTCGCTTCAAACAGCGGGAAGCACCTGAGGAGATGCCTGAGGTCGCAATCCCACCCAGCGCAGTCGACGGGGATTCGGTCTACCTTCCGCGGGTCCTGGCTGAGCTGGGTCTCGCGGGATCGCGCTCCGAGGCCCGCCGACTTATCTCTCAGGGGGGCGTGAGGATCAACGGTGAACCCGTTGCGGGAGAAGAGCAGCCGGTGGAAGACCTTGTGGGCGCCACGCTTCAGGTCGGCAAGCGCCGCTTCGTTCGCCTCAAGTAGAGCCCTCGAGGGCGAGGGGGCTGGGACTCTGGAACGCTCCGGCTGCCGACGCATCTAGTAGTGAGACCGCTGACCTGTTCACTCGAGCGGCCTCGACGGAGCATTCAGCGCGATCCTGACGACATCGGCGACGAAGTCAGTCTTGGCCTCCGTGTAGGCCTCGCGATCGTTTCGAAATGTTTGGGCGAGGTCCAGTTTGAGCTGTTCGTAGGCTTCGGCGGTCTCGGGGTGGTTCCGGAGGTAGTCCCTGAAGGCGATATGCGCTTGCCACTCGCGGTGACCCCTCTCCATGAGGTAGAGGTGGTGCGTCCGTACGGTCTCGCTCGGCTTGCAGAACCAATGCATGAAGTCGCTCTTGTAGGGGGCATACAGGTACCCGAGGCTTGCCACATCGTCGAAAGCCGCCCGGGCCTTCTCCAGGTTCGCGACTCCAACCATGATGTCGATGACCGGCTTGGCCGCAAGGCCTGGAACGGAGGTGCTGCCGACGTGCTCGATCTCCCCTTGCACCCATTCCCCCAGGGCGATCTCGATGCGCCGGCGCTCCTCTTCGAAGAGGGCCGGCCAGGCCGGGTTGTACGGAACCACCTCGATGCCGCTCATGGGCGGCAAGACTAGTTGGGACCGATCCGGGTCGAATCTGGGTTTCGTGGTCGGTGCGCTACCGTCTAGGTAGTCAAGCTCGCAAAGAAACGGTCGTGGTTGACCCGGCGGGCCCTGGGCTGTAAATTACAAAGGTTCCAAGCAAGCAGAACGTTGGCATGCATGTCCGCTGGCTCTCCTGCCGGAGGATGTGCTCGGAGAGAACAGGAGAGTCGCCTATCGGTACCCGACCTAAAGGGAAGGTTCTGATGGTGGCTCGCCGGTGCTCTTTGAGACCGGCGTTTTTGTTTGTGGAACACGCACCTTGAGAACTGAACAGTGTGCCTGCCGAGAAGCCTCTCCTAGGAGTATGAGAGGTGGATCGGAGATCAGTGGACCCTCGTCACAGAGCGATCTGTGGCGTACTCAATAATAAATCTGGAAGAAACGCTTTCGAATCTTCTGTTTCGGAAGTTCGTTAGTCGTTCTCCTAGAAGCAAGGAATTCGCACTACCAACGACGAGCTTCGGTTCGCAGTTGGAAGTGTCGATCGAATCTCTACGGAGAGTTTGATCCTGGCTCAGGACGAACGCTGGCGGCGTGCTTAATACATGCAAGTCGAGCGAGAACCTGTTGAGGGGTAACCCTCGATGGGGGAAAGCGGCGAACGGGTGAGTAACACGTGGGTAACGTGCCCCAGACACCGGAATAACAGCGGGAAACCGCTGCTAATACCGGATAACCCTCATAGAGCGCATGCTCGGTGAGGCAAATGCTCCG
>JAXDJO010000053.1:0-22319 GCA_034667525.1 Actinomycetota bacterium | reverse complement strand
ACTTGCGACGCAATTTGTTGCGCGTCAAAAGGAACAAGCCGGCGAATGCAAGCAACACGAGCAACGAAACGATCGCCGTACCAGCGTTCCCTGTCGAGTGTTCGAAGCGCGGTGAGGGGGAGGGCGTAGCGGCCGCCAACAGGATCGATCCTCCCCCTGATGGGACCAGGCTCATCGAAGCAAGCTCCCCGCCCCCTTCCATAGTGGGGCCTGACTGAAGCCGCTGCGCAGACCGCGTATGGCCCGCCGCGGTTGCCACTGCTGAAGGCTCGGTTCTCACTGCGAACCTAGGCCCGAAGTGCGAAGCGAGGTTCGTCGCCAGGATCGCGATGGCGGCCGCGGCCACCGCGAGGTCCCGCGCTCGCGCGCCCGGCCCGTCATGCATCAGCTCGGGCTAGGAGAAGACAGCGGAGTAGCGCTGGGTTGCGTAGTTCGGGTTGCTTTGGGGGCAGGGGGCGAAGCCTTGTTGCCAGACCGAAAGAACACAAAGAAGACCAGGAGGGCCAAGACCGCGAACAGCACCACGGTTCGCACCACCCGCTGTCGTTGTTGGGCGCGCCGCTGCGCCGCGAGCGCAGCCGTGCGGGCACGCCGCCGTTCTTCGAGTCGCTGAAGCTTCCGCTCGTGGCGCGTGGCAGGACCCTGCGACTCGAGGTCGCCCCCATTGCGATCTCTTCCGCGATCTTTCGGCATGACCGAGAAAGATAGCCTTCCGCCCATGGTCTGGCGAACGATCTTGGTGGTTGCACTCGCAGTCAACGCCGCTCTCGGCTTTGGCTACCGCGTCTACAGACTGAGCAAAGGGGGTCCGATAGCCGACGTCTGGGGCCAGGCGATCCTAGGCGTGCTGTTGGCAACGGATGCAGTCCTGGTGGGCACGGGAGGGAATTGGGCCCGGTGGGGGGCGCTCGTCTATGGGCTTTTATTCGGACTCGCCGTTCTACCTATATGGATCCTGGGTGTCCTGATCCCGATGCGGCCGCAGGTCCTCGACTACACCTTCACCGCGATCTATGCCCTGGGTTTGTTCGTAATCGTGATCGCCGCGCTCGCCGTCTAGGCCCTCCCGAGAGCGTTCCTAGTTGGCGTCGATCAGGCCCCAATCGATAAGACGGCGCCCCAGTTCCTCCGCGGTTGTCTGATAAAGCAGCGCGAGTGCCATCAGGTCGTCTTCTCGGATCGTCAAAACGCGGCCGTTATAGTCCCCCCGCTGCATCTGTATCGCCGTGGTGAAACGAGACAGCGGATCCCGGTCAGACTCCGGCACGCGATCGAGACCTTCGAGATTGAGAACCACCCTTCGCCTGGCTTCAACAGGACCGCGCCCGCTGAGGCCGTCATCGGGAAGGATCTCTGATATGGGGATCGCATAGAAGGCTGCGAGCTCCGATAGCCGGGCGATCGTCACGTTTCGGTCGCCTCGCTCATATGCCCCCACAACCGCCGCTTTCCACCGCCCCTCTGAGGCCTGTTGCACGTCCTGCAGCGACATGCCCTTCTGGACTCTTATCCTCCGCAGGCGTTCACCGACAGCCTTCGCGTAATCCTCCACCCGGTCAGCCGCTGCGTTGCCTGTTCCCGCCACGTGGCCCCCTCAGATCGTTGACGAACTTCACGCGCCTCGACTCCTTTGTATGGAACTTTCGACACCCAGACCCATCATCCTGCCGCATCCGCCGATGAAACGAGCCCTCCGGTGCCGGTTTTGGGTAAGACATTGGCTTAAGTCCCCTAGAATCTGGCCATGGCGAGATCATTATGGTCGGGGGCGATCACCTTCGGGTTGATCAGCATCCCGGTAAAGCTGTATTCCTCGGTCCAGGAAAAGAGCCTCAAGTTCCACATGCTCCACGGTGAGGACGGGGGCCGGATCAAGTACAAGCGGGTCTGCGACAAGTGCAACAAAGAGGTCGGCTGGGACGACATCGTCAAGGGTTACGAATACTCTAAGGACCATTACGTAACGTTCGATGACGACGAGCTCGCCGCCCTCGATGTGGATTCGATCCGTGCCATCGACGTGGTGTCTTTCGTGGACCTCGAGGAGATCGATCCCATCTACTTCAACAAGACCTATTACGTCATCCCGGACGCTTCAGGGCTGAAGGCGTACAAGCTTCTGGCGCAAGCGCTGGAGGCCGAGCGGGAGGTGGGCATCGCGAAGGTTGCCCTCCGCGACAAGGAGCACCTGGCGACGATCCGACTGAAGGACGGCGTCTTCGTCCTCGAGACCATGTACTGGCCGGACGAGATCCGGGAACCCGAGTTCGCAGAGCTGAACAAGAGGGTCGACGTTAGAGACGCGGAAGTGAAGATGGCGCGTCAGCTCATTCAACAATTGACCGCTGGATTCGATCCCGAAGAATTCCACGATGAGTATCGGGAAAAACTCGAAGAGCTGGTAGAGCAGAAGGTTGCAGGAGAAGAGATAACGGTTGCGCCGGAAGCCGAGCCCGAACCCACGAAGGTCGTCGACCTCATGGAGGCACTGAAGGCCTCGGTCGCCGAAGCTAAGAAGGCCAGGAAACCCGCCGACGCCGCGCCGCGAAAGAAAACGGCTGCTCCGAAAGCTTCGGCTTCCTGACGCTTTCATCCGGGGGGAGGGCGCTGGAAACCGTTTCGATAAGGATCCCTGCACTTCCGGCCTACGTCCAGGTAGTGAGACTTGTCGCGGCAGGTTTGGCTTCACGTCTGAAGTTCACGTTGGACGAGATCGAGGACCTCAAGATCGGGGTCGATGAGCTTGCGGGTTATGTGATCGGGCCCCAGGGCCGGGAGGGGACGCTCGAGATCCGCTTCTCGATCTTGGACGACGGCCTGGAGATCCACGGCGAGGGTCATCTCACATCCGCCACCAAGGTCCGGAGGGAGCTAACCGAATTCTCGCGGGTGATTCTGACCAGCGTTGCAGACTCTGCGCGCCTTCAGCAACTCGATGGTGTCCCAACCTTCGACCTGACCAAGAAGAGAAACTGATGGCAGAGAGAACAGTCCTCAGCAAGGAAGAAGTCAGGGAGATCTTCGTCTCTTACGGTGCCGCCCCGACAGAAGAGGAGCGCGCGGGTTACCGGGAGCAGCTCGTCGAGCAATACATCGGACTTGTCGAGTTCCTGGCGCGCAGATTCCGGAACCGGGGGGAGCCGCTTGAGGACCTCACTCAGGTAGGGACCATCGGGCTTCTGAAAGCCATCGAGCGGTTCGATCTGGCGCGCGAAGTCGAGTTCTCGACCTATGCCACGCCCACCATCGTGGGCGAGTTGAAGCGGCACTTCCGCGACAAGGGCTGGGCGGTGCGGGTTCCCCGCAGGCTTCAGGAGCTCCATCTGGAGCTAACCAAGATCGTTGCAGACTTGGGTCAAGAGCTAGGCCGCTCCCCCACCGTCTCGGAGATCGCCAAGGTCGCAGGCACGTCCGACGAGGCGGTCCTCGAGGGGTTGGAGATCGCGCAGGCGTACAACTTCACGTCGCTGGACGCCCCGATGGACGGACACAATGGGGGAACCACCTCCTTCGCCGAGCATCTGGGGACGGAGGACGAGCATCTCGAGAACCTCGAGTACCGCGCGTCGCTGGCCCCCGAGATGGCGAAGCTCCCAGAGCGCGAGCGCGACATCCTCTATCTGAGATTCTTCAAGGGGATGACGCAGTCGGAGATCGCCGACAAGCTGGGTATCTCCCAGATGCACGTCTCTCGGTTACTCAACAGGACGTTGATCAAGCTTCGCGAGGCCTTGGAGGATTAGCTTCGCCGTCAGCCACCCTTAGGCTGCGTCTCACGAGGAAGAGGAGGGGTTGTATTGCGCGTCGCGGTCCTGTCCGACATACATGGAAACCTGTTGGCGCTCGACGCCGTTATGACTGACATCGAGACTCAGCATCCAGATGAGATCTGGTGCGGAGGCGACCTCGCCTGGGGCGGTCCCTGGCCATCGGAGTGCATCAACCGGGTGCGAGAGGCGGGCTGGCCCACGGTGCGTGGAAATACCGACGTCTGGATCACTGGTGACCCACAGACGGTCGAAGGAGAGGCCGAGCGGGAACAGATGGAGAGCGTCGCCAAGGCTCACAACATCTCCAAAGAGGACGCGGCCTGGCTTCTGAGCCTGCCCGTCGGCCATTCCGGGGCGGGCTCCCTCCTGCTCGTGCATGGAACCCCTCAATCTCCCTTCACCGCCCCGCCTCCGGATGCTCCCGCAGCCGAGTTCACTCCCTATTTCGGGGAGGCGGCCGTAGTCGTCTACGGGCACGTCCACAAGGCGTTCGTTCGTCGCCTATCTGATGGAACGATCGTCGCCAATCCGGGTTCGGTCGGATTTCCGGAAGATGCCGAAACGGCTTCTTACCTGCTCATCGACCTCGAAGGCGCGGAATGGGTGCTCCGGATCCGCCGAGTCTCGTTCGACCGCCGAGGTGCGCTCGCCCAGGCGCGTGCGGTGGGCGGCCCGGTAGCTGACATCTACTTCGCTCACACAGGCGTTCAGGCGTGATCGAGAAGAGATACAGCGTGGCCGAGGCCAACGCTCTTCTCCCCCATCTCGCACCGGCCCTGGTGGAACTACGCGAGAGATACGAAGAGGCGGTCACGATCCGGGAACTGGTGGGAGCCGCAGCAGCAAGCAACGGATGGACCGACCACAAAGAGGAATGGTCCCGCACCCTGGCCCGTGTCGACGAGCTGATCGAGCGCATCCAGACATGGAACGTCTTGCTGCGCGATGTATCCACCGGGCTCGTCGACTTCCCGACGGTCCTTGAGGGTAAGGACGCTTATCTCTGCTGGCGGCTTGGCGAACCGGAAGTTGCCTTTTGGCACTTCGCGGACCGAGGGTTCTCGGGCCGTATGCCCCTCTGAAGCTACAGGCGGCCCGACCTTAGAATGTCCAACACTGCGCGGGCTTCATCGTCTTCGACCACCGCAGGCTTGTCTCGAGGCGATCGCTTTGAACCGAATGCTCTGCGCAGGTTCTCCTCGGCCCGCTCGAGAGCCTCTTCGGCCGACCTCAGCTTGATCCGAAGGTCGGTTTCGCGCGTTGCCGCTTCTTGGACAGCCGTCTCGAGCTCTGCAGTTTTCTGCTTCTGGCTCTCGGCCTCGCCGGCGAAGACCTCCACCTGCGCCGAGCGCAGCGCATCATCGCGGGCTAAAGCCAGCAGCCGATCCACCACAGCCTGTCCCAGCTCCTCGTAATTCAGTCTCGCCGCTCGCTTCCGGGCCGGCAATGCGCCTTCTGCATCGGTCAAGGTCAGAGGCTCAGTCGAAAGGATGGAGACGATGCTGTCGCGGCCTCGCCTCCCCCGCTGTAACACATCGATGCGGCCAGATTCCTGAAGTACCTTGATCGCTTCCGCGCTCCGGACTGAGTTCAGGCCCGCAGCAATGGCTACATCACGCATCTTTCCCTGGAAGGTTGAATCTTGTGAAGCATCGTTCAACCCTCCCAGCAATCGGTTGGCGAGCTCATGCAGATTGGTTCGCGCCACAGGTACCGCTCTTTTCGATAGGCGTTGGATTGAGCCAAAGCCTATCGTCGCCGAGGACAACGCCAGGACACAAACCGAAGATGCAGTTCCTTCAAACGCTATGCAGCCGGCGAGCGATCTCGTTCAGCGCGGCAACAGGAAAGCGACGGTGGCCGCCCAAGGTCACGATGTGGGGTAATCGCCCGTTGCGTGCCCAACGGGCGACCGTCTTCGGGGATTTACCGAGGATCCTCGCGGCTTCTCCGGTGGTGACGTACCTGGTGGCTTCATCGTCGGTCCCGGATGAGCCTTCGCTTAGCGAACCTGCCATGATGCCTCGATCCAAACGGCCGCCTAACTTGTCGATTCCCTTATCGGCCGAGCGAAGCTCTTGGTTGAGTCCTTAGCTGCGATCGAGCAGGTCCAAAATCTTGTGCCTCAAGGCATCCGGGCAAACCTCATGGTTCTTCAGCTTCGCTATAAGGCCGTGGATCTCTTTCTCCAACCCGTAGCGCTCCAGGCAGGGGGCGCAATCTTCGAGGTGTCCCTGGATCTCCAGGCGCTCTGCAACCGATAGCAGCTCACCGTCCAGGAACAGGTAGGTGCGTTCCAGCACCTCCCTGCACTTTTCTTTCACACGACACCCCGGCTCATAGCTCTCCCGCCTCCGAACGCTTCCGAGCATCCTCGCCGGCCTTGTTACCGGCCTTGATGATGCCCTTCTCCGTTGCTAGATGCCACAACCGCTTCTGGAGGGCTTTTCTTCCCCGATGGAGCCGGGACATGACGGTA
This sequence comes from Actinomycetota bacterium, assembly GCA_034667525.1. Lineage (GTDB taxonomy): Bacteria > Actinomycetota > CADDZG01 > CADDZG01 > WHSQ01 > DATAPE01. Next base: position 16,070 of record JAXDJO010000053.1, on the reverse strand, counting down.
CCCATCGGCACCCCCATGATCTCGGCCATCTCCGCGTAAGTGAAACCCTCGATGTCGGACAGGATCACGGCCAGGCGAAACTGCTCCGGCAGGTCCTCGATGGCAGTCAGGATGTCTGCTTCGAACAGTGAATCCAACACGATCGTCTCGGGAGTGATGGAGAACTGTGGATCGTGATTCTTCAGCTCCTGGTAAAGATCGAACTCCTCCACGTCGTCCTGGGGAACCTTGATGGGCTCTCGTTGGCGCTTTCGATACGTGTTTATGTAGGCGTTGGTCATGATGCGGAACAGCCACGCCCTAATGTTCGTCCCCTGTTCGAAGCGATCGAAGGCGCGATACGCGCGCAGCATCGTCTCCTGGATCAGGTCTTCTGCATCCGCCGGGTTCCGCGTCATCCGGAGGGCAGCTGCATAGAGGGAGTCCAGCAGTGGTATCGCCTCATCCCGGAAGCGCTGCTTGTCGAAGTCGGTGAGGTTGACCGGAGAAACCTCAGCCACCCGATTTCACCCCCCCGACGCCCGCGAGCATCCCAGAATCGAATGAAAACATCAGCTGGGACTTAGCCGCGTGGGTCTCGAGAGCTATATCGATGAGCTCTGCCAATAGGTCGCTGAAGCTGAGGCCGGTCGGCTCCCATAGATAGAAGGAGAAGGAGCCGGGCGCCGTATTGATCTCCATCACCCATGTATCTCCAGTTTCCTCGTTAAGGAAGCAATCGACCCGAGCCACCCCGCTTGCATCCACCGCGCCAAAGGCAGCGGTGGCATTTGCTCTTACCTTCTCGGCCAAGGTTTCGGAGATGGGGGCCGGGATGATGCGCTCCTGCGCAGCCATACCCCCGGATTTGGCAACCTTTCCGCCCCGCATGTACTTGTCCGAAAACGACAGGAACTCTTCCCAGGGGATGGGCTGATCGCATACCGAGGCCCGTGGCCGGCGGCTTCCACCGCCGAGAACCGAGCAGTTGATCTCGATGCAGCCTTCGACAGCCTTCTCCACCAGTATCCGGTGGTCATATCTGCGGGCCACCTCCAGGGCGCCGGTCAAAGACGCCCTGTCCCTCGCCTTGCTGATGCCGACGCTGGAGCCGAGGCGCGAAGGCTTTACGAACGCGGGATATCCGATCGTGTGCTCGCACCGGTCGACGACCTGCTCCCGGTCGGCATCAAGCTGAGTGGAAGTGACCAGGGCGTGCGGGACCGTCGGCAAGCTCGCGGCCCCAAAGGCCGCCTTCATCATCACCTTGTCCATCCCCACGGCCGAGGCAACGACCCCAGAGCCCGTATAGGGAAGATCGGCCAGCTCGAGGAGACCCTGCAGGGTGCCATCCTCCCCAAAGGTGCCGTGGATCGCCGGGATCACCACGTCGAGGCCGATCGTGCGGGGGCCCCGCAGACGACCACCGAGTGCCATCAGTCCCCCGGAGCCCGCTGCTAACAGCACCTCGTCGCCGACGGTCTCCCACCTGTTCTCGCGGTAGACGGAAAGATCGTTCAGACGCGGTGAACTGAACCACGCTCCCTCTCGGGTGACGTAGATGGGGACAATCTCGTAGCGAGGTCCCAGCGCCTCCATAACCTGATGACCGGTGACTACCGAAACCTCGTGCTCGACGGAGCGACCGCCGAATATCACCCCAACACACAGCTTTTTCATTCCCTGGAGTGTAAGTGGCCCCTCCGACGGGGGCCGAGGGCGCCTCGCGCCACAGGGATGGGAACCGTCTTCTAGAGGAACGCCACGCTTAGCTCTCGTAATGATCGGGGAGGTCGTTCTCGAAGAGCACGACATCACCCTGACCCAGGATCGTTTGCAGCCATTCGGTTGCCTGCGCAAGCGAATCCACCGTGACGACCTCGGCGCCCCCGTTCCGTGCCCCCGATGTGATCGCCTCGCGGTTGGTCCTGGCAACGACTACGAGCACGTCGGCGACGGCGGACGCGCGCTCGCCGAACCGCTTGTTCTCCGCGAACTGCAGCTCGCCCAGCTCTATCATCCCGGGCGTCACCACGACCCGCCGACGGGCGGGCATCGCGCAAAGCACCTCCAAGGCGGCAGCAGCACCTTGGGGATTGGAGTTGTAGGCATCGTCGATGACGGTTATCCCGCCCGCCCCCTCGAGAAGTTGGAGCCTGTGCTCTACGGGACGCAATGCTTCGATCGGTTGTTGAAGCTCGTTCAGACGGCTTCCGGTCGTCAACGCAACGGCGACCGCGGCCAGCACGTGGCCGACCGAATGATCCCCTAGCAATCCCGTGTGTACCGGCAGCGATGAACCATCACGACTGTCCACGATCGAGAACACCATGCCGGCCGGGGTCGTCTGGATGTCCATGGCGGTCACGTCCGGTCTTCCTGCGTCATCAACGCCGTAGCGGATCACCGTGTGACGCTGCGTTGAATCGGCCAGCGTGCGTACCTCGGGATCATCGACATTCATCACGGCGATGCCGTCTTCGGGGAGAGACGTCACGATCTCGTACTTGGCCCTGCGGATCGCGTCCATCGAACCGAAGCGTTCGAGGTGGGCCGGCCCGATGGCGGTCAGGACGCCGATGGAGGGATGCACGAATCTGCACAACTCCGCGATCTCCCCTTCGCCATAGGCCCCCATCTCCACAACGAAGAACCTGTGGCGGGGGTCTAGCCGCTCGTTGATCGTGCGTGAGATACCGAGGGGTGTGTTGAACGATCCCGGCGTGGCCAGTGCGATGCCCGTGCCTCCGTCGAGCAGCTGCTGGATCGCGAACTTCGTAGAGGTTTTGCCGAAAGAGCCGGTAACGCCGATGACCAATGGAGAAAGCTCTCGCAGCTTGGCGGTGGCTGCATCCATGAACCGCCGGTTCACCGACCGTTCCGCCGGGATCAGAAAGAGGTCCGCCGCAGCGATCACCACGGGAGCTCCCACGGATAGCAGCAACGCCTGGAACGCCCATGCTGCAACGGAGGGCGTGGCCGCTTCGCCGCTTGCCTTCACCACCGCCGGGAGCAGCCACACGACCGAGATGAACATCGATCCCACCAGAAGCCTCTGCGCGCGATCGGTCATCACCAGCGGCTTCTTGTTGGGGGCGGGAGATAGGAACAATGCGGCACCGAGATGCTGCCGGCACCAGCGCAGGAAACGCCCTCGCTTATAGCCCTCGAGCTGGAACACGTGCAGCGCCCTCTTCAAGCGAACGAAATGAAGCGCCAGGAACGCGGCGGAAAGGAGGACCAGCGCGAGCAACAGGGTCACGGCGTCACCGGGGCGCCGAGGAAGTGTCTGACGATCCTGCAGAAGCGGTCGGGCTGATCGAGATACGAGAAGTGCCCTGCCGGGTCGAGCACGACCAATCCAGCGTCGGGGATCAGACTCTCCATGGTGCGAGCGTGGGCGAGCGGCACATCGTGGTCCTGCGCACCCCAGAGGAGAAGGGTTGGAGCGCCTATCCGGGGCAACAGCTCGGAGACATCTTCGTTGACGATCCTGACGAAGGTGGGACGAAGGGGCCCGGCTTTCCGGTAATCATCCGAGGCCACCCTGTCGTAGAACTTCTGCTGCAACCTCTTTCCGGGCCCCCCCATCTGCCCGGCTATCCGGGCGACCCGAGATAGCGCTCGCTTGACCCTTGCGCTGTTTGACGGCGCCGAGCGCAGCCCCGATGGATCAACGAGGACCAGCTTGTCCACGGCCGCCGGCTCGGTTGCAGCGATGTTGAGCGAGACCTTTCCGCCGAAGGAATGGCCCAGAAAGTGCGCCCGGCCGCTCCACCGAATCGCGACAACTTCTGACACCCAGGCGGCGTAGTCGGAGGTGCCCCACACGGACGCGGGAGGCGGGGCCTCCCCGAAGCCCGGCAGGTCCAACGCGATCACCCGAAAACGGCTCTGCAGGCAGGAGATAACCGGACCCATCGATTCGATCCGGCCCCCCCAGCCATGCAGGACCACCACGACCTCTCCGGCCCCCGTGTCCACGACCCGGGTGCTCTGCCCCGCGGTTTCGATCGTCGTGAAATGGCTCAAGGTCGCATCCATCCCTCTACGGTGCCATGCTCGCAAACCAGGCGTACGCCCAAGCAGAACAATCGCTTACTCTTACTCGGAACAGAGGGGATGCGCAGCAGGTTGGTTCGAAGTCAGATAGCACCCGCGGTGATCGATTCCTTGGAGCCGATCCTGCTCGACCAGATCGAAGCCGCCGTCATCGGGCTCGACCTTGGCGGGCGGATCACCCATTGGAATAGTTTCGCGCAGCAACTCTGCGATCTAACGCGGGAAGAGGCAGTTGGACGGCGGCTCTTCGATGTACTGGTCGAGACCGGCCGGAAGGACAGCGGCGTCGACGCCATCGGTCACGCCGCCGCAGGCGGATCCATCGAAGCCGAATACCTGGTAAAGCACAAGGACGGCAATGACGTCCTGGTTCAGGCTCGGCTCTCCCCCATACGCGATAGCCGATCTGGCATCGTGGGCGCGGTTGCGGTCTGCGTCGACATCAGTCATCGCAAACGGGAAGAGCGCCGAACCACCACGCAGTACCAAGTCACTAGGGCCCTGGCGGAATCCCGGACTTTGGAGGAAGCAGCTCCGAAGTTGCTCCAGGCCGTGTGCAGCACTCTCGAGTTCGACCTCGCTACGCTATGGGTCATCGACAGTGCCGCCGCCGTGCTTCGCTGCGTGAATGTCTGGGAACAACCCGGAAGAGACATGCCAGAGTTTCGGGAAAAGACCAAGGAGCTGACGCTCGGTCGAGACGTCGGGCTACCGGGGCGTGTCTGGGCGACAGCAAATCCGGCATGGCTGGCAAACATCCAAAGGGAGAGCACCTTTCCCCGCCGAGACGCCGCTGAGCGCTCCGGTCTTCGGGGTAGCTTTGCCTTTCCCATCGTTTTGCACGACGAGGTTCTCGGCGTCATCGAGACGTTCACAAGTGAGATTGGAGAACCAGATCCGGGAATGATGCAACTGATGGCTGCCGTCGGAAGCCAGCTGGGCCAGTTCATCGACAGGAAATCCGCCGAAGAAGCAGTAAAGCGGAGCGAGGCGCGCAAGAGCGCCATCCTCGAGGCTGCCCTGGACTGCGTCGTCACAATGAACCACAAGGGCGAAGTGATCGAGTTCAATCCTGCAGCCGAACTGACTTTCGGTTACCGGCGCGAAGAAGTGATCGGCCGGGAGATGGCCTCTTTGATCATCCCGCCCGCTTTCGCCGATGCCCATCGTGCGGGGCTTGCGAATTATCTCGCCACCGGGGAAGGGCCGGTGCTGGGCAAACGGATGGAGTTGTGCGCGCAGCGAGCCGACGGAGCGGAATTTCCGGTTGAGATCACGATCACTCGCGTTCAGGTGTCGGGGCCGCCCATGTTTACCGCCTACATCCGCGATATCTCCGATCGCAAGCGGTCGGAGGCCGATGTCTCACTGCTTTTGCAGCGCGAGCGCACCGCACGCACTGAGGCCGAACGAGCAACAGAACGACTAGCGTTCCTCGCAACGGCCAGTGATCTGCTGTCGGAGACCCTCGACTACGGCGAGACGCTGAAGCAAGTGGCCAACCTTGCGGTGCCGGGACTCGCCGACTGGTGCGCAATCGATGTTCTTGAGAACGGCAAGGTTCTCAACGTGGCCGTTGCTCATTCCGACCCATCAAAGGTCGAAGAGGCTCAGCGCCTGAGCCGCGCCTACCCCCTGGACCCGGGAGCGGTGTCGGGTGTGCCCTACGTGCTCAGAACCGGAGCGAGCGAGATCTATCCGGAGATCTCCGATGAGGCTCTGCAGGCATCGGCACAGAACGGTCACCACCTCGAGATGCTCAGGGGTCTCGGTCTTCGTTCGGCGATGATCCTGCCTCTCAGGGCCCGTGGAAGGATCTTCGGTGCCCTCAGCTTTCTGTCGGCAGAATCCGGCCGGCGCTATGACGAAGGCGATCTAGCGTTCGCGACCGACCTCGCTCGCCGCGCCGCTCTCGCCGTCGATAATGCTCGTCTCTACGAAGAACGCAGCCACGTGGCGCGCACCTTGCAGAACAGCCTGCTGCCCCCGAGACTCCCCGTGATACCTGGTGCGCAAGTGGCGGCCCGTTACCGACCCGCCGGACGCGGCAACGAGGTCGGGGGAGACTTCTTCGACGTCTTTGAGACCGACGATGGCGAATGGGCATTGGCGATTGGGGACGTCTGTGGAAAGGGTGTCGGGGCCGCGTCCGTCACGGGTCTTGCCCGGCATACCATCCGCGCCGCTGCGATGCGCGAGAAACGTCCCAACCATGTTCTGGAGATCCTCAACCAGGCGGTGTTGCGGGCCGATATCGAAGAAAGATTCTGCACCGCGATCTTCGTCCGGCTGCTACCCGGCAGCGAGGCAAGAGAGCTTGAGCTCTCGTCCGGCGGTCACCCGACTCCCCTCGTGCTGCGGGCATCAGGTGAGGTAGTGCCCATCCCCTGCACCGGCATGTTGATCGGCCTCTTCGATGACCCGGACCTTCACAACCGCAAGGTCACGCTCTTTCCAGGTGATGCGCTCGTCATGTACACGGATGGCGTCGTGGAAGGGCGAGAGGCGGACATCGGGGAGGACGCCCTGAAGTCCGTACTGGAATCGTGTATCGGCATGGATGCCGCCGCCATCGGGGCGACCATCGAAAGGCAGGTGGTAGCCAGCCAGGATGGCGACCCTGCCGACGACATAGCCGTACTGGTGCTGCGCGTCCCCTAACGAAGGCCGTCATCCGGCATCAGGCAAGCTCTTCTCCAGGTCGGACTCCACCTCGCGAAGACGGTCTTGGACGTTGCCGGTGAGAGTCGTGTACGTCAATCTATGGTCCTTGAGCAACGCGATGATCCGTGTGTCGATGTCCTGCTGGAAATGCGGATCGTCCGGGCGGAGGCCATCGAGTACGATCGGGAACTCGATGGGCAAGTAATAGACGTGTGAGTAGGCCGACCTCAAGCTGCGCTCGGCCAGAGTGACGCATTCATCCCACAACGCCATCTCCTTGCGCCGGGGCTGGTTGTCGAGCACCCAGCCCGCGTAGGCCATGACGTCGATCAATGAGCGGTCCCCCACGAACTCTCGGGCTGCGACCTCGTTGTTGTACTGCTTCAGGAAGATGAGCGCTTCAGTCTCGGGCAGGGCGTCTTTGTCGAGCCGGAAGCCCATACCCGCCACTTCCCGTGCTACCTCCGGAAGGAGCGGGAGCCCCAGTCGTGCCGACAGGGCATCGGCGAGGGTCGTTTTACCCGTCGAGAAGCTGCCGACGATGGCGATCCGCCGGCCACTCACGGGGCGTCGAAGCTAAGAGCTTCCGCCGCGGCAGATGCCGGAAGGGCTGTGGGGGGGGCGATCCCCGCTACGACCCCTTCTTGGTCTTCTTTGCCTTCCTTTTCTCTTTCAGGCTCTGTTTCGCAGGTTTCTTTGCAGCCTTGGTGCCTTTGTCCTTGCTTGCCATGTAACTCTCCTTCACCTGTCCGGGCCCCCATGATGCTGTGCGACGGGGCCTTGTGTCCAGCGCTACGACCCACCACGGGCAGAGGCCAGCCTGCTGAGGAGGCGCGCCCCAACGGGGCGCGCCTCCGTAAGGCTCTACAGGAGGTTGTGATCCTGAAGGAACGAGGTCGCGACTGCCGAAGCATCCTCCCTCTGCACGTCCACGCGAGCGATGAGTTTGGTGAGCTCATCTGTACTCAGAGCTTGGCTGACCTTGTCCAACTGAGATTTGATCGTGCTGTCGAGGACCGACTGCTTGACAACCGGGGCGATGTTATCCGCAGCCTGCAGGCCCTTGTCGTCCTTCAACACCACCCATCCTTTGCTCTGGATGATCGGATTCGTAGAGAACAGGAGGCCCACATCGATCGCACCAGCATCGAGGGCCTGAACCGTCTCCGGCCCTCCGGCGTCCAGCGCCTTGAAGTTGCCGAAGGTGATGCCGTACACCTTCTTCAGGCCGATGATGCAGAAGGGTCGCTGCGGACATTCCGGTGGACCTCCGAGCGTCAACTTTCCCGCCACGGGCGCCAGATCGTCCACCGTCTTCAGGTGGTATTTGCTGGCCGTTGCCTGGGTGACGACGAAAACGTTCTGGTCCGCCGCAGGAGAATAGGGAAGAAGTGCGATCCCCTCGTTGGCCAAGAGCGGCCGTAGCCTGGCGGAAACCGCAGCAGGATCACCGCTCGACGGCGCGCTTGGGTCTACGAAGGCCAGCTCGGAACTGATGTACTCGGGCTTGATGTCGATCTCGCCCTTCTGAAGGGCCTTGTCGGATATCTCCCTAGTCTGGATGTCCAGCTTCTTCGTAACCGTGTATCCGCAATTAGCCAGCACCTGTGAGTACATCTCGGCCACCAAGATGTTTTCTGTGAATGCACCGGAAACCCCCACCGTAAGGTTCTTCCCACTGCCGCCAGTACAGGCCGCGGCCCCCCCGCCTGACTTGTTGTTGCTGTTGGATCCGCCCCCACCCGAACCGCACGCCGTCAGCAAGACGATCAGCGCGCAGCTCGCACCAAGGACGGTGCTGCGGAATCTCCGCATGGGTCAACTCCTCCCTTTCGTCGGCCGGGATCGTCGGATCAACCCCGGGGTCGCAGCGAAGGGTACCCGTGTCGCAGTCTTAGGCCTGACCAGCCTCTCCATGCCCGCCAAGAGCAGTTCGGTCACCATGGCCAACAGCGCCACCAGGACGGCGCCCGCCACGATCTGCGCATCGTCGGTGGTGGCGAATCCATCCACGATGAAGCGGCCTAAGCCCCCCCATGCCACGAGGGCCGCAAGGGTGGCCGTCGCAACCACGGCGACCGCTGAAGTCCTGATCCCGACCACGATGAGGGGCGCAGCTAGAGGAAGCTCGACCTTCCGGAGCACTGCGGCCTCGTTCATTCCCATACCCCGGGCCGCCTCGATGATGTCCGGATCCACCCCGTCGACCGCTATGTAGGTGTTCGTGAGTATCGGGGGGATCGACAGCAATACCAAAGCGATGAGGGTTGCGCTGAACCCGAGACCACCGAATCGAAGGACGGAGTAGCGGAGCGTGAAGGGGAAAACCAGGGCGAGAACCCCGAAAGAAGGCAGGGCTCGCCCCATGTTCCCGACCGAGACCGCCAGGAACTGTGCCCGCTTGGTGTGGCCGATGTAGAGCCCCACGGGCAACGCTATGAGGGTCCCGATGACCGTTGCCAGCAATGACATCCCCGCATGTTCTGCAAGGCGGTGCGCGATGCCGGTGCTCCCGTGCCAGTTGTGTGCGGTGGTGAGGAAATGGATCGCGCGGCTGATGACTCCCACTCACGCGCTCCCGACTCTTCTATTCCAGGGTGTTAGAGCGCGTTGAATCAACAGCAGCAGCGCGTCGACCGCAACGGCGAGCAGCACCGAGAGCACGGCTCCCAACAGCGTCTCGGTTGTAAAGAACGTCCTCAGGCCGTCGAGGATGAAGAAACCGAATCCACCGAGACCCAGGACCGCCGTCACCGTCACCAAACCGATCGTGGTTACGGTCGCCAGCCGGATCCCCCCGATGATCACCGGGAGGGCAAGCGGCAACTCCACTCTCCACAACAGCTGGGAATCCGAATACCCCATGCCTCGGGCGGCCTCGCGCGCGTCCTCGGGAACGCCCCGTAGCCCGACGACGATATTGCGGATGAGTATCAACAGCGTGTAGCCGACGAGACCTATCTCCGCGGTTGTTCTCGATAAGTACCCCGTGTAGGCGCCGACGATGGCGAATAGAGCCAGGCTCGGGATCGTATAGAGAACGCCGGTGATCGCGGCCACTACCGCATATACCGAACGATTCCTGTAGGAGATCACAGCCAATGGGAAAGCGATCAGCAGTCCTAGAACTACCGCGATCAAGGTCAGTTCAACGTGTTCGATGAAGCGCTGACCCACGAGGTTGAGATGTTGAGAGATCCAGTCCCATCGAACCAGAGGTTCCCCGGTCATGGATCGTTGGGCGATCCGGAAGGACGAAGGGCTTCCAGATAATCCCCCACATCGTCTTCGTCTCTGAGAGCCAACCGCTTCAATCCCCGGTCGAGCCCCACGAAGTCACGCACGAAGTCATTAGATGGATCGCTCAAAATCTCGTGGGGCGAGGCGTACTGCTCGAGGATGCCGCCCCTGTTCATGATCGCCACCCGGTCTGCCATCTTCAGCGCTTCATCGACGTCGTGAGTCACAAAGATGATGGTCTTGCGCAAACGGCGCTGAACGTCGAGGAATTGATCCTGCAGCCGCTCGCGCACGATCGGATCGACCGCTCCAAAAGGCTCATCCATCAACATGACCGGTGGATCCACCGCGAGGGCCCGTGCGACTCCCACCCGCTGTCGCTGCCCACCGGAAAGCTCTGAGGGGTATCGCTTCAGAAGATCATGGTCGAGCTCCAGCATCCCGACCAGCTCGTCAACGCGCTGCTGGATCCTCTCTCTGTCCCACCCGATGAGCTGGGGAACCGTGGTGATGTTTTGAGCGATGGTTCGGTGCGGAAGAAGTCCCACGCTTTGGATCACGTATCCGATGCCTCGGCGGAGCTCCACGGGATCCTGTTTCATGATGTCCTTACCTCCCACGAGGATCTGCCCCGAGGTCGGTTCCACCAGACGATTGATCATCTTCATGGTCGTCGTCTTCCCACAACCGGACGGGCCCACGAGAACCACCGTCTTACCCTCATTCACGTGGAAGGTGAGGTCCTGGACCGCGCTCTCTCCCGATGCCCCGAAATGTTTGGAGACACGCTGCAACGAGATCATCGGAGATTCCATGCCGGGCCGCATCCTAGGTGGCTTGTCTAGGCCGGCAGAACGCGGCTGGTTCCCTATCTTCAGACCTGCCCAGACGGCGTCGCCGAAAAGATGTTCATCTTGCCCGGGCGCGTACGTTCATCACGTGGGATCGTTCTTTGCCTCCGGATGATTGGCGATGAACCTCTTCTCCGCTGCAGAGATCGTCGCATGCTTGCTCAGACTCACCGCCGACAATGGAGTCTGGGAGTAGTTGAAGGCGTTGGAGAAGTCATAGGCATTGCCGTCGGCTTGGTTCAGGGGCGCAAGCCCAAAGTCATGCTCGATGAAGGCGAGTAGAGACACGAAGGTGGCCGGGGTGGAATCGGTGTAACCCTGCCTGGCATAGGGCGAGATGATGATCATCGGAACCCTGACGCCAAGGTTCGGACCGTAGCTGAGCGGATTGACGTGATCGTAGAAGCAGCCGCAGTCGTCCCAGGTGAGAAAGATCGCCGTACTGCCCCACTCGGGCCCATGTTCGATCGAGTCGATCATCTGTCCGAGCCAGGCATCGCCTTGCACCATCGAGTGGGGAGGATGCTGCCCTGAACCTGCCGGCGGCATCAGCCATGAGACCGCAGGGAGATGACCAGTAGTTGCGTCCGTGGTGAACGACGTGCTGGTCACCAGGTGTGATCGCTGCGTGCTAAGGCACTCGTAGAACGTGGGACAGATCGAGTGTCCATACTGGCCCCCGCTGGTCGTGCTGCCTGTCGCCCCGTAGATCCGCCATCCCAAGCCAGCACCGTCCAGCCTGTCAAAGATGGTCGGCACATACTGGACCGGGGAGGCACGATAGGGGCCGGCTCCGCTCTTGTCCGGGATGCAGGCCGGCTCGAAAACTGCCTTGGTGCCGTTCCACCATTGCGAGTCCAGACCAGAGTCGCATCCCCACCCGGGATGAGAACCGCTTGGGGACAGAGCAGTCGCGCGCGGATTGTGTCCGATGAATCCGTCCAGGGATGCCGAGGCAAGAACCATGTGGCCCGCCCAGGTTGGCGTCGCACGGAATTCGAAAGTGCGATCGCTGATGGTGAAATCTTCGGCAAGCTGCGAGATGTTGGGGATGCATGAACCGGTGGCGGTTTGGCAGGGTCCAGCAAGCGGATCGTATTGATCGAGGCAACCGTACGGTTTGGGGTCGGTACTCGTGCAACCACTGATCTTCGAAAATCCATCCATCTTTCCGCCGTCGATCACCACTTGCTGGCCGGCAACCGTGTGATCCACTTCCGGATTCGCGTCCGGCGCCGACGTCAACGAAACTTTGCTCCCGTTGGCCAGGACGCCTTTTGTGGCACCGTCGCAGTGTGAGTTGTTGCCAGGTCGCACGATCCTGCCACTGGCGACCTCAGCACAGAGCTTCCCCAAGACATGATCAAAGCTCCGGTTCTCTTGATCGATGATGACGACGTGATGGATCGGAGTTTGCGCCGTTCCCGCAGTTGCCGTTTGCGCTCCGGAGCGAGCATTAGGCACGGCAGCGAGGACTCCTACGCTCAACAAGAGAGCACCCATAACGAGGGCGGCCCTCCTGTTGCCATCCGAACTCTTTGTGGTTAAGCGATTGACCCGATCTTGCTTGCGCTTGCCTTTTTGCGACGGCGAGATTGACCTCGGTGGAATGAACATCCACAACCCCCTTGTTTGGATGCACAGCCATCCCCTCATGGACTGCTGACGCACCATATGCGACGCGACAAGACGAGCCTCTGTTTATCTGAAGCTAATCTGCAAAACACGGTTGCTCGGTTCTCCGGTTTGGGCAAAAATGTCGCACATGGAAGATTCCCGAAAAAACGCACTACTTGCCGAGGTCGCGCATTATGCGAACGACTTCCTCGAGAGTCTCCCGACAAGACCGGTAGGTTCTGCCGCCACAGTGGAAGAGATGCGCGCGGCTTTCGAGATGCCCCTTCCAGAAGAGGGAGCGTCCCCCGGCCGCCTCATCAAGGAACTGATCGATGCTGCGGAGCCCGGCCTAGTCGCAACGCCGTCAGGCCGCTTCTTCGGCTTCGTCATCGGAGGGGCGCTTCCCGCAACCATCGCTGCGGACTGGCTGACTTCACTGTGGGACCAGAACGCAGGTCTCTTTGTCGCGTCACCAGCCGCGGCGGTTGCCGAAGAGGTCGCGGGTAGATGGCTGCAAGAGCTTCTCGGTTTGCCCCCGGGCTCTTCTTTCGGCCTGGTGACCGGGGGCCAGATGGCCAACTTCACGTGCCTTGCAGCTGCCCGCCATCACGTATTGGCCGCCGCGGGGTGGGACGTACAGCTCAAGGGGCTGGGAGGGGCCCCTGCGATACGAGTGCTTGCCAACGAGGCCCGTCACGACACGATCGATCGATCCCTGCGCTACCTGGGGCTGGGAACGGATTGCATCGAACCGATCGCCGCCGACGATCAAGGCAGGATCTCGGTCGAGAAGTTACGTGAAGCGTTGGCTCGTTCCGAGGGCCCTTCGATCGTGTGCGCTCAAGCAGGAAACGTGAACTCGGGCGCGTTCGACTCCTTCACCGCAGTGTGCGCTGCCGCACACGAGCACCAGGCCTGGGTGCATGTGTCGACGGCGCCTTCGGCTTATGGGCCGCGGTAAGCCCCATTCGCAGATATCTGATTGAGGGTATCGAGCACGCAGACTCCTGGGCTACAGACGCTCACAAGTGGTTGAACGTTCCGTACGATTCCGGCGTTGCCTTCTGCGCGCACCCCGAGTCACATCGAGCCGCGATGAGCGTTCACGCAAGCTATCTGATACATGCCGAAGGGGACGAGAGGGATCCCATGGATTGGAATCCCGAATTCTCACGCCGGGCGCGCGCCTTCGCCATCTATGCCGCGGTCCGTCATCTTGGACGGGCGGGTATAACGGCGATGATCGATCGGTGCTGCGATCACGCTCAACGCTTTGCCGACCTCTTGGGGGCCGACGCCAATATCCAGATCCTTAACGATGTCGTCTTGAATCAAGTGCTCGTGCGTTTCTTAGCCGAGAACGGCGAACACGACGCTAAGACGAGGGCCGTGATAAAGGGGGTTCAGCAAGAGGGAACCTGCTGGATGTCGGGTACACAGTGGCGAAACATGCAAGCGATGCGGATCTCGGTCTCCAACTGGTCCACGACAGAGAGCGACGTCACCAAGTCGGTAGCCGCGATCCTCGAGGTGGCGGGTTCGCTCTAGATCTGATCAGCGGCCGCTGCGCGGCAAGACGCTGCGCACGAAGACATCGTTTGAATGATTGGTATCACCCGGTACCAGATCGTCGAGGTAGGACTCGAACGCTACGCTCCTATTCGACAGAGAGGCAGTGCCGCTGTCATCGTCCTGCTTCCCGGAACTGCTTCCGCTGACGCGCGTCGTGGTGCCGGTGCGGATGTCGTGGACGAAGACCGCCTCGATCCGGTCACCACCACCTGGACGCGGCACGGACGACTGAAAGCCAACCCTTCTCCCATTGGGAGAGATCGACGGACAACAGCTGTACTGATCATCCAGGGGCCGGCCGGCGCTGGAAACGCTCACTAGCTTGGTCGTGTGAGTACGGAGATCGCGAACGAAGACGTCTAGCTGGTCATCGTGATCGCCTCGAACGAGGTTTTCGGCGCTCGAATAGAACGCCACTCGCCGGCCCCCTGCCGACATGGACGCATAGGAGCTCGACCCGTTCGCAGCCTGTCCTGAGCTATTGACGCTGACCAAGCTGGTTTTCCCGGTACGAAGATTGTGCACGAAGATGTCCGATTGACCGTTATGGTCTCCCGGAACGAGATCGCCCGCCTGCGATTCGAACGCCACCAGGTGGCCATCGGTAGAGAGCGCATGCGGAAAGGCAAAGCTCGCAGCCTTCGGCTGGTCACCGGAGCTACTGACACTTACCAGCTTGGTGGCACCGCTACGCAGATCGTGCACGAAGACGTCGGGCTGGCGGCCATTGGCGTCGTTGGGAACCAGATTCTTTGCTTGAGAGGTGAACGCCACCCAGCGTCCATTGGCCGAGATCGAACCGAAGTAGCTGGGACCGTTCCCCTGCTGGCCCGAGCTGCTCACGCTAACCAACGTGGTGGTGCCCGTAAAGAGGTCACGCACGAAGATATCGCTGACTCTGTTCCCGTCAGTGTCGTTGTTGTCGCCAGGAACCAGATTGTCGGCAAGTGACGTGAACACGACTCGCCGTCCATCCGCCGAGATCGAGGGCCCACCACTGAAGTCGTTTCCCTGTTTACCTAAGCTGCTCACGCTGACTAGCTGCGTGTGTCCGTTTCGGAGGTTGCGGACGAAGGCATCGGGCCATCCATTGTTGTCGTGCGGAACTAGATCGGTGGCGTCGGAAGAGAAAGCGACCCACCTACCGTTGGTCGATATCGAGGGCCCATAACTATTGCCGTTTCCCTGTCTTCCGGTGTTGCTGACGCTGACGCGCACGATTCCCTTCCGTGCTGCCCACCCGGGGATACCCGGTAGCGCCACCAAACAGGCGACCAAGAACACCAAGACGCTTCTCTTCATGATTCCCTACCCCATTCCTCGCCGCTCCGTGCCGTCGTCGTTTGTTTCTGACGGGGAACGCGTTGGTCACAAAAGATCAGAGTCAGATGTGAGCGGTCAGCCGCAGATGCACATCTGCCGTCCAGTATTCCCTATGGCCCCTCTGGGGGGCCGTAGACCGCCATCGATGGACCGCAACAGAAGCGTTAGAGGCAGGCCCGCTCGAGCGGGATCGACCTCTATTGCCCCACCCTGCCGTCGATCCGCTCGCGCAACAGATCTGCATGACCGTTGTGGCGAGCGTATTCCTCCACCATGTGGACGAGCACGTCGCGCAGCGAGAACTCTCCATCGGTGGTGGTGATGTCAAGATCCTGCGCTTCGGACACGAAATGATCCGTGAAAGCCATCTCGACACGCCATAGGTCCCACGCCTGCGCGACAACTTCCGGATCGGGCACCGCCCCGTCGAAGTCTCCGTCAGGGTCGCCGTCGGAGGAGAAGAGCGGAGGTGCGTCTTGTCCCGCCAGCCTTCGCCTGAACCAGCTTCGCTCCACCTGGGCCATGTGGCGGACCAAGCCGAGTAGCGACAAGGTAGACGGTTCCACTGAGCGGCGGGCGAGGTCTTCGGCATCGAGCTCGGAGCACTTCAGCTCCAAGGTCAGACGCTGGTAGCGCAGGTACTCGACGAGCGTGGCGCGCTCATCGCCACGGGTGGGGCCACCCTCCCGCGGGTCATGGGCGGAGTCGATGAATACGTCTGCTCTGTTGGTGGGGCCGCTCATGCCGGCAATTGTCCTCGAT
>JAXDJO010000052.1:0-3808 GCA_034667525.1 Actinomycetota bacterium | reverse complement strand
TCCGCTGACCCAAAGGCCAGTGGGACCCGGTGCAATTACGTCGGGAAAGTCCAGACCTCGGACCGTGTGCATCACCTGGCCGGTCGAAGCATCCACCCGAATCAGCTTTCCGCGCCCTAGCTTGGTGCCCTCGATCCCGATCCAGACATCGTGCCTGATCACCGCGATGGCAGTGGGTCTCGATGGGATCGGTGTGCGACTGACCACTTTGCGACGAGACGGGTCGAACTCGACCAGAACCCCGCGATCCTTGCTGCCGCTCTTACCTAGGTTGCGGCCGGCAGCGATCCACAACATCCGGCCATCGCCGACCATCACGGTCCAGATGGAAGCGTGCAAGGGCAGGCTCTCTGGTCTGCCCAGGACGTGGTCGCTGTGCGCGGGGACGCGCCACAGTTGTGATTGCCGCGACGCGCCGTTAGTGATCACCCAGATCGAGTGAGCAGCCGCGCCAAAAGCGAACGGGCGACCCGACAGCCTGATCGGTTTGGCCAGCGCCAGCACGGTTGGAGGTGTGAAGGAGCTGGCTGAGCTCGTGCATGAGGTCATGAGCGACAACACGACCATCGCCAGCAAGCGCCTTCGAAGCGGTTTCATCACACTCCTTTGACGTCAATCAGTCACCAAAGGTTCCGAGGAACTCGTCACTGGCGCCAGCCTCCCAAGCCTGTTGTCGCAAGCCTCAACAGGAGACCAAGATGCCTAGATCGGTGCTCCATTGGTCCACATCGCAGCATGGCAGCTCAACGCGTAACGCGTTACCCGTCGAGTGGTCCTTAGATAAATCATCTCGTGTCGGCGAGCAACATCCCCTGCATTGATCACGTTTCTTCCCGCCCACGGCAACCACAGCTGGCTCTTTGTTAGAGCTTTGTTGTGTGCGAATGCCTGTATGTGACACAGAGCGAAGGCATCCTTGTCGCCAATGTTCTGGACCCGCCATCGGAACCAGTGTTGGCGTTTACAGTAAATTCTTCCCGCCGGCTTCTGGTGGGTCTGCCCGCACCGGAGTTGCGCGGGTGGACGCGCTGGCCGAGCCGACGCGACGAACCGAGTGTCGTCTGTTGGAAGCAACCGGCTCACGCCGGATCGTGAGCATGCGACCAAGAGAGGTAGTACCAGCAACGCAAGAAAGAGGGTCTTCGTCATCGGGTGCCCGACGGAAGAAACAGACCACAGGAGGCCCCCCGGCTCCTTCTGATCTGTGGATTGCTAATACTCGTAATGGCAAGCATCAGGCTGATGATTCCGTTTGCTCGACGCGCTTGCGGCCGTTCGGCGGGAACTCCAGGCTTGGAGTCATCGCCGAGCGATCTGAAGCGTGTTCAGGGATTCGACGGTCTTTCGTCGAAGAGAACCTGTGGCGTCAGGGCCAAACTTGATATGAATCTGAAAGTAGCGGTGATGCTCGCGAAAGGAAATTGTATGCACGCTGACACCGATGCATTCAAACGACGCTTGCGACGGTTCAATCGTGAAGCGAGTTGGACGACGCATGAAAGAACCTGGGGGCTTCGCAAGCGGGGAGTACTCCAACATGTAGAGGAGCATCCCTTTCTTGGGTATCGCCTGCAGTGCTTTGGTTGGCGCGCAAGCTCCGCCGGAAGGAAATCTCCACGTTCCTAGTCGGAAACTGATTGTGGGACGACGGACGGTTACATTGCCCGCACGGAAGATCCAGTGCCTTGGGGTCGCGATCGACAGTCCGCTGCCCGTGTGATGGATAACCCAGCCTGGGGGAGCTAGCGCCGGCCCCCCCGATGGACCCTTGTTCACGGTCCCGCCGCCAGCGGGACCATTGCCAATCGAGAAGTGAAGAGAAGGGCCCCACAGGAAGAACGAACCGACGATGACAGCAACCGCTCCGACGGAGGCGAGCGAGACTGCCCGCTGTCGGACTCGGATCCTTTTTAGGGTTCTTGGACTTGGAAGGTTGGGAATGGCGGCAGAGTCACTTACTTGCTCGCCGAGTTCTCGAAGTCGTTGCTCGACGTCGATCATCCAGGCTCCTCAAATGCTTTGCGGAGGGTTACCAGCGCGCGGCCGGCGAGTGATCTGACGGCCTTCTCGGAGGTTCGCATGATGGCCGCGACTTCGTGTTCGGAGAGATCTTCGCAGTAGCGGAGTACCACGACGGCGCGCTGTCTCGGAGGCAGCTCACGCACAGCTGCTGCCAATTCATCCCTCGTTTCCACGTCGGGCAGTTCGATGGTCTCCCTCTGGGTGCGATCAGGGCTGGACCGGTGCGTCCTTTCGAGCCGAGTCCTTCGCAGATGGCTATTCGCGAGGTTTATAACGATGCGGCGGAGGTAGATGTCGGAAGCTTCAGGCTTGCGCAGGTGGCGGAACCTTCCGATCAAGCGAACGAAAGCTTCTTGAGTCAATTCCTCCGCGATCGACCAGTCGCTCGTGAGCAGGTAAGCGAGTCGCTTCGCCCGAGGGCCATGCACCATGTAGAGGTGCACGATGGTCTGCTTGGTTTCGTCGCGAGTAGTCGCCCGTTCCCCGATCCCTATGACCTGCTCACCTAAAGGCCCCATCAATCCTAGAGACGCATGGACCCTTCCCGATGTCTCGCCCGGGCGACGGAATCGCTCTGGACAAGGATGCAGGTGGAGTTTCTATCTCGGCAAACGCTGGACAACCGGTGGGCGCTGGCGAACGCGATCTTCGGATACCCCGAGGCCGCCACAACGGTCAGCGTCGTCACAGCGCTCTTCGGATGCTCACCTCGGTAACGTTCGAGCAACCCCAGGTCCGGATCGAGGCATGAGGAATCCAGTTAGCGGACTCCACAACTCGGGCGGTTTCAGGCTGATCGGACAGCGCAGGTTCGACGCGGGAAACGACTTGAATCTTCGCGGAATCTACCTAACTGGCTTGGCCGCTCTTGTCGGGGCTGAGGGCTTAGTCATCCCTCTCTGCTCATGCGTGGATCCTGGGCATCGCTCTTCTGGTAGCAGCTTCTTGCCCTCGCTGCCGCTCGGAGGAGTCGTCCACCGTCGGATGCCTCGGAGGCTCAGGCTAATAGGCGCCGGTCAGCCGTCGGGCTTGTCTTGGCACTTCTCGCGCTGTTCGCCTTAAGAATGATCACAAAGTAAAAGCGCCAACCTCACCTCCAAGGCCGGGACGACCACCACGGGGCGTCGACCACCACCTACGGCCATGAAGCCGCCCAACGAACTCTGCAGCCAATGTCATACGTGAGCTTGGCTTGGCGAGAAGAGATTCGGCCCTTCCCACGATCCGGCTAGTCCAGCCTCTCCTCGGGAGGTAGGCGCCACACGCCGGCGGAATTTCCACCTCGAGGTCCGAGTGTGACACCCATCTCTCCGATATCTCTCCAAAATCTCTCCGAAATCTCCCCACCGGACAGGAACGCCGCGGCGCTCTTGATCGCGTGGCTTGGATGTCGCGTCGAAGTTCCGAAAACCCTTCCTGGCGGCCGTTTAGGTCCTGGAGAGTAGGGCCGCTCTCCGATATCTCTCCGTTTTCTCTCCGATATCTCTCCGCAAATGTGGATGGTCTGGACCATGCACTCCACCACCGCGATGCACGAGAGATCCGCAGACCCCCTCGCCTGCCCCCGGGAGCCCGTTCAGCTCGTGGGTTGGATGCTGGATCATGTAACGCGCCTCGTCGGCGGTGTCCGGGAGAGCGGGAAACGTCTGCTGCATCGGAGCCGAGGTGATTCCACACCGGGGATACGTAGACCTCCGGCGAACCTCGCTACCAGGATCTCGCCTACCTCGCGCGCCAGTCGAAGCCCAATATCTCGGCGGCGATCGCGACCGCTTTGTCGCGTCTC
>JAXDJO010000051.1:0-32094 GCA_034667525.1 Actinomycetota bacterium | reverse complement strand
ATGGACCGCTCCGTGGGAATCGTGATCGTCGCGATCGGCGCCGCGATAGTCGTCGTGGGATTGTTGGCGCTCTCGGGGGCTCTGAGCTGGTTCGGCCGGCTTCCTGGTGATATCAGGATCCACAACGAGCACAGCAGGGTGTACATCCCCATCGTTTCCTCGCTGCTGATCTCGATCTTCTTGAGCTTGTTGCTCAGCTTGGCGAGACGCTTCTTCTGATAGGCCCGTTTAGGGTCGAGCGGTGGCGGACGACCGGTTTACAAGATCGGCAGTAACTGATCGCAACCGCCATGGCCGGGTGGCGAACAAGCGCCCCGCCGGCGTTACCGAAGATTCGATGTTCCTCGAGCGGCCCCCTACTTCGTTCTTGGCGTCGGATCCCTGGAGGGTGCTGCGGATCCTGTCTGAGTTCGTCGACGGTTTCGATGCGCTGGCCGAGATCCCTCCAGCGATCAGCGTCTTCGGCTCCGCACGGATAGCGCAGGACGACCCGATGTATGCGTCCGCCCGTCAGGTCGGGGCAGAGATCGCGTCCGCCGGACTGGCAGTGATCACCGGCGGGGGGCCCGGCATCATGGAAGCTGCGAACCGAGGTGCCCAGGAAGCAGGCGGCGTCTCTGTCGGCTGCAATATCGACTTGCCCTTCGAGCAGGCGACCAACCCGTACGTCGACATCGCCATCGATTTCGAACACTTCTTCGTTCGCAAAACGATGTTCGTGAAATACGCCGAGGGCTTTGTGGTGTTTCCAGGAGGATTCGGCACACTCGATGAGCTGTTCGAGTCACTGACGTTGATCCAAACGGGCAAGGTGCTTCATTTCCCCGTCGTCCTGTTCGGCTCCGACTACTGGAGCGGATTGCTGGCATGGTTACGGGAGCGTTTACTGGGGGAAGGCAAGGTAGGACCAAACGATCTCGACATCTTTACGGTCAGCGACGATCCCATATCGGTGGTGCACCACATCCAAGAGGTTCTCGGGCGAAAGGAACCAGGCAAACGGTGACGAACCAACAACTCCGGCCGCACAGAAGTGATGGCCGGTGATCGACATCCACACGCTCGGCGATGGAAAGCAGAAGGCCGAGGATGTCCGGACGTGGCTCATCGACTTCATCGACGCAGCGAAATCATCTCTCGAGATAGCTATCTACGACCTGGCGTTGTCGGATGCGGTCGCACAACCGTTGTTGGATGCGGTGAAGCGAGCCCTCTCTCGGAGCGTACAGGTCCGGCTCGTCTACAACGTCGAGCACGACGGCCCCATCCCGGTTCCCCCCCCTTCCCGCACCGATGAAGCGGTAGTGCACTCTTTGGGCGTTCCCGTTCGCGCTATACCGGGCAATCCTGATCTGATGCACCAGAAGTTCGTGGTACGCGACCGTGAATCGGTATGGAGCGGCTCCACCAACTGGACCGACGATTCATGGACTCGCGAGGAAAACGTGATCGTGCTGGTGGATTCGAAAGAGGTCGCCGATTGCTTCCGGGAGGACTTCGAGCAACTGTGGAGCGGGGGCCAAGTGGACGGCACCGGCTTCAATCACGCCCCGGAATTGAAGGTTGGTGACGAGACGGTGCATCCATGGTTCTGTCCCAAAGGCGGCAAACACCTCGTCTACAGGATCGCTGGAGCGATCGTTCACGCCGAACGCAGGATCAGGATCTGCTCGCCGGTCATCACCGCAGGCCAGGTGCTCGGCACGTTGGTGGATGTCGCCGCAGACCGCAAGGTCGACCTCGGAGTGGCGTGCGACGGCACCCAGATGCAGGAGGTTTTGCGCCAATGGCAATCAGATGCCGCGGCGTCGTGGAAGATACCCGCGATCCGAAGCTTGGCCAAACTCACTTCGGTGAGTGGCAAACGGTCGACCCCTTACGCACCTGGGTCCACTCATGACTACATGCACGCGAAGGTAACGGTGTGCGACGACACCGTATTCGTCGGCAGCTACAACCTGTCG
The DNA here is from genome assembly GCA_034667525.1 of Actinomycetota bacterium. Lineage (GTDB taxonomy): Bacteria > Actinomycetota > CADDZG01 > CADDZG01 > WHSQ01 > DATAPE01. The sequence goes on along the minus strand of JAXDJO010000051.1, from coordinate 30,130 downwards.
CACTCTGGCGAGGAGAATGCTGAGAACGTGCTGGAGATCGCCTCGCCTCGCCTTGCGGCCGAATTCGCCTCCTATATAGATAGTGTCCGCGACCGCTATCCACCCCTGGTGCTCGAGCCGTGAAGGACTTCCTATATGGCCTCGACAAGCGGCTCGGAGACCGGCTCGACCATGTGGTCTGCAACCATCACACCAGACGATTGCGCAAGATCGGCTGGGAGCATGCGCTCCGCCCCGGTAGCGGTTGGTGGGCCACCGGGGAACCGCCGCCCCGGAAGGGCAATTCGGTAGAGGTTCTCATCGACGGGGCTGAGGCCATGCCGAGGATCGTCGAGGAGATAAGGGCCGCCAGATCTCACATCCACGTCACCGGATGGCATGTGGATCCGGAGTTCGAGATCGAGAGGGGGCCCGAGCGACTCCAGCTACAGGATCTCTTGCGGGAGGCTGCCTCTCGGGTGGAGGTAAGAGTCCTGTTATGGGCCGGCGCGCCGTCGCCGGTCGGCCTCACCGGACGGCCCGCCATCCGAAAGATCGCGGAAAGGTTCGAGGCGGCCGGCGTTCACGTTGCACTCGATTCCAGGGAGCGGCCCCTCCACTGCCATCATGAGAAAGTTGCCGCGATCGACGATCGCGTCGCCTTCGTCGGCGGCATCGACGCAACCGACCTCAAGGGTGACAGGTACGACAGCTCCGCCCATCCCTTGAGGGATGGCATCGGCTGGCACGACGCCACCACTTTGCTGCGTGGCCCGATAGTTGCCGACGTCGCGAGGCACTTCAGGATGCGGTGGCACGAGGTGACCGATGAGTTGCTCCCGGAGCCCGGCACACCCGAAGAGCACGGTGGCATCGAAGCACAACTCGTCCGCACGATCCCTGAGCACATCTATGGAGCGGTGCCCAGAGGCGACTTCAGGATCCTGGAGGCCTACGCGCGCGCCTTCGAGTCGGCCCAGAGGCTCATCTATCTCGAGAACCAGTACCTCTGGTCGCCCGAGATAGTCGAGATCCTCAGCGACAAGCTGCGGAACCCGCCGCACGAAGACTTCAGGCTGGTTGTGATCCTGCCTTCAAAACCCAACACCGGCTACGACGACACGATCGGAGAACTGGCGGTACTTGATGAAGCGGACGACGCCGGTCGCTTGCTCGCATGCACGTTGTACGCGCGGGGACCGGGGGCTCCCGAGCGCATATATATCCATGCCAAGATCGGGATCGTCGATGATCACTGGTTGACTATCGGCTCCGCCAACCTCAACGAGCATTCGCTGTTCAATGACTCAGAAGTTAATGTGGTCACCTGCGACCCCGAGCTGGCGAGGAAAACCCGCCTGCGGCTGTGGGCCGAACACCTCGAGAGGAACCTCGATGAAGTGGCAGGCGAACCGGCCGAGCTCATCGACAACGTATGGAAGCCGCTTGCCGCAGAGCAGATGCGCCGGTTCGAGGCAGATCAGCCTCTGACCCACCGCTTGGTGGCTCTTCCCCATCTGTCCAAGCGCAGCAAGAGACTGCTCGGCCCGGTACAGTCACTCCTCGTCGACGGGTGATCTCGCCGTCATCCTGCCAAGACCTCACTTCGTCCACACAGGCTTTCGTCTGCTTTTCGCCTCCGACCGCATCTTGCGACGCCGCTCCGAAGCTGCTCTCTTGTCCTGCTTGATCTCGAGTGCCTGCAACTCTCGTTGCAGCTTGCGGTAGCTGTCGAGCCGGTCGGCCGGCAAGGAGCCATCCGCTGCCGCAGCGAGCACCGCGCAACCGGGCTCGCCTTCGTGATTGCAATCTCTGAAACGACACTCTGAAGCCAGGTCGGCGATGTCCTGAAAGGCCTGATCGATGCCTTCGTCGGCTCCCCACAGCTGTAGCTCACGCATACCAGGCGTATCCAGGATCAGCCCACCGGCGGGGGCCAGTATCAATTCGCGATGAGAAGTCGTGTGGCGCCCCTTGCCGTCGCTCCTTATCTCTTGGGTTGCCATGCGCTCCTCGCCGATGAGGTGGTTTATGAGCGTCGATTTCCCAGCGCCCGAAGAGCCCAGCACCGCGACGGTACGTCCCCCTTGCAGATAGGACAGGAGCTGATCGATCCCCTCGCCGGTCACGCTGCTGGTCATGTGGATGTCGACACCGACCGCTATCTCTTCGACTCTTTCCCGGGCTGCCGCCACGTCCTCGCATAGGTCGGTCTTGCTCAGAACGATCACGGGGACGGCACCGCTCTCCCAGGCGAGCGTGAGATAGCGCTCGATCCGCCTGAGATTGGGATCTGAATCAAGAGCATTGATCAAGAACAGCGTGTCGACGTTCGCCGCCAGCACTTGCTCTTCGGTCTCGGTTCCGGCGACCTTTCTTGAAAACTTGCTTCGTCGCGTTAGAACCGCGTGGATAACGAGCTTGTTCTCGTTCGGAACGGGCTTGACCGCCACCCAGTCTCCTGGTGCCGGAAGCTCAGACACCGCAGATGCTTCGTGGCGCAACCTGCCTGAAAGCTCGGCCGGCACCTCGCCAGCTTGGGTCAGAACGAGGTAGGCGCCGCGATGCTGCACCCCGACGCGCGCCGGCAAGAATCCGTCACGGGTATATGGCTCGAACATGGCCTCGAAGTAAGGATCCCATCCGAGGTCTTGCAAAGTGATCTCTGAGATCAACGCTGATGCCTCCATTTTGTAGTCGTTGTGGGGGCCTGGGATCGAGCGATCTCCCCGGTCGCGCGCTAGCGCTCGCAGAAGGGTCCGCTTGGTTCAGGCGATGGATGAAGCATGACTGCAGGGCAGTCTTCGGCTGTTAGTTGACCGAGCCTCTCGATATCATCAACATCGCCTCCTTTTACGCGCCCATGTCGGCGCGTCCAGCTTCGGATGAAGCTCCACTCCACTCAAACAGATTTGTTGTCCGCTGACAACCCCACTCCCGCGTGGGGAGTCATCCCTTCAACTATCTGACCTGAACCAGCCGAAGCACCGTGACCAGCCCGACCCCTCCAATGATGTTGCCCAGGCCGAACCAGGCGCTTGTCCCCAACCAATCCAGGTAGCCAAAATGTGCTCCCGCCTGGAGCGCCGCGAACATCTCGAGGGATACAACGATCACGTGATTCAAGGGAGCCGCGGCCAGCAAGAACGCCGCAACTATGGCGCAGAGCAGCTTTGCCGGAACCGACTGCGTTCCCTGCTCCATCCATGTCATGAGGGTGATGACGACACCGCCCAAAACGGCGCCCGCGAAGGAGACCGACCCGATGCCTAGCTTCGGATACGTGCTGCCGACTTCGACGGCAACCGGGTTCAGCTTGGGAAATGCCACCATCACGATCCCCATCACCACCCAGCCCCCAACTAGATTGCTGATCAGGGTGCCGGCCCATAACCGGGCCATGGATCGCAGCTGCGACCTCCCTGCCGCGACTGCCACCACCGGAACCAGGAAGTTCTCGGTGAACAGCTCGCTGCCGGCGAGGGTGAGTGCGATGAAACCGATCGAGAAGGCAAGCGCCGCCAGGAGATCGTTCCCCGTGGCCTGCTTCACCACCAGCAGGGCCAGAACCCCCGTCCCAACATCGATGCCGCCAACCGCTCCCGTCGCCAGGAGCTCCGGCGTCTTCCGCTCCAACCGTCGTTGGCCTTCATCGACGGCGGCTTGGAAGGTTTCTCTTGGTTGGTGGCTCACACCCGCTCCTCGTTAGGTCGTCGAGTCTTCGCCGGCTCCCGGCAGGTGCCGACGGAAGCTCGAATCATCGGATGATGCGCGACATCCGCCGGTCGGCGAGGATCTTTCCGCCCGTCTGGCACGCCGGACAGTATGCGATCTCGTAATCCTCGAAGGAGACACGCCTGATGTCCTCACCGCAGCGGGGGCAGGGTCGTCCCGCCCGGCCGTGGATCGCGAACCTCTCCCCCAGCTTGGTAGGAAGCCCTCCTTTTCTTCGCCGCTCGCTCTGCAATCCCTCCGAGAGGACCTCGCGAGTACAGCGCACCAGAGCCGCTCGCCCTTCTGCATCCAGACGTGCGAGAGAAACGTATGGAGACAGTTGCGCGCGATGCAATATGTCGTCGGCGAAGCCGCGGCCGACACCCGCGACGGTTCGTTGGTCACGCAGCATCGAGTGGATGTGACGGCGGTCGTCACCGTTTCCGATCAACGCTTCGAACTCGTCGCTGAATGGATCCGGCCCCAGACGCGCCAAGGGGCCATCGTCACCTTCCGCCAGAAGCCACCAGCCCGCCTTCCGGTGAGATCCGTACTCCCGGACGAGAAGTGAAGGCGCGGACTCGAAGAGCAATCTGACGACGGCACCCTTGGGGCGGGTCTTCTTCGGGGGATCTTCCACCTCCAGCCTTCCGCCTTGCGAGAGGTGGATCAGCAAACGGGGACCATCGAAATCGAAGATCAGGTACTTGCCCCGACGGCCGACCCTCGCCAGGCGGGTGCCCTCTATCGACGAGGCCGGGATGTCGAATGTCTTTGCGGCCGAGAACTGAAGAGGCAGGATCGCCTGGAGGCTCGCACCCCCAACGAGATCGTTGAGGCGTTCGGCTAAGGCTTCAATCTCCGGAAGCTCGGGCAGCGAACACCTCTATCTCATCGTGGACACGGATGGTTCCCGAAGTGAGCACCCGAGCGCAGATGCCTCCGCGGTCGCCGCCAAGAGCTTTGGTCATGCCCGGCTCGGAAACGGATTGGATATAGCGGCACGGGGGCCGCGGGCGGTCATACTCCAGCACCGCGTCGCCCACTGCGAAGGTTCTGCCGGCAAGGTCTGAGAGATCGATGCCGCGGGTGACGATGTTGCGCCGGTGCTGGCCCTCGGCGACCCGAACGGTGCTGCTCGCAGCGACCTCGTCCAACGCTTCGCCCTCTATCAAGGTCACCTGACACTCGTCCTCATCGGTCCAATAGCCGGAACGCAACAGATAACGGTCGCCCTCCAATCCCTTTCCGGAAAGCGCTTCAACCTGGGCGACACTCTGCATCGGCTGGCCGCCCTGCCCCACGATATAGATCTGCTCTACGAGGGCCATGTCCTCCCCATCGTCATCCGGCTCGGTCGAAAGCATATGGGCCCGAGAGAGAGCCGCGAAGCGATCTGATCGAAGCTCTCTGCTAGGACAAGTGATATTGAAAGAACTCTACGGTTCTCTGGAAGGCAAGCTGTGCGGCGGTTTCGTCGTAAGCCGACGGCATGTCGGCGTTGGCAAACCAATGGCCGACCTTTGGGTAGAGATACATCTCGGCTTCGATGCCTCCTTCCCGCAAGCCATCGAACGCCGTCTCGGCATCCGCAACGGATTCCCACTCGTCGTCCTCTGCGAAGTGACCAAGGCAAGGGCCGTGCCATCTCCCGGGATCGAAGTCGCCGAGACCGTAATAGAGAACGGTGCCCTCGATCGGCAGCTCCTGCGCAAGCTCGATCGCAAAACCTGCACCCAGTGAGAATCCGACGACTCCAAGCCTGGGATGCCAGTTTTCGGTCAAGTGTTCCGCTGCCGCTTTGATCTTTTCCATCGTGCGATCGCCGTCGAGCGAGCGCGCCTTGGCTGAGGCCGAATCCACGGAATCTGCAATCTCTCCATCGTAGAGATCGGGCGCAAGAACAGTGAAGCCCTGCTCGTTGAGCAGGTCGGCATACGACTTGAAGGATTGTTGAAGGCCGAAAAACTCGTGAAGAAGGATCACGCTGGGTCCAACCCGATCGGAGTACGACATGTACCCGCTGGTGGCCGTGCGCCGCGTGCCGAACTCGATCATGCTGCGAAAGGAGCGGTTCTGGAGGTCCGGCGGGGGCCGGCGCGACTGGATGGACTTTCCCATCACATACACCGCCACCGGATTGCCTTCATGCGAGCCACGATACGGCTACTTGCGGGACCATCGGAGATGTCAGATGCCGTTGAGCTGATTGCGCGTCCAGTGAAGCCATCGCCGGGTGAACTTCCACGGCCCTTGGCACACCTTCACGTCATCGTCCCAGAATCCGTACCCCCCGGCACCGTCGCTGCCCTTATGCCAGTCGTAGAACCAGACCTGCTGACCCATGCACTTATACGGGTCCGTCTGCTGATGGTGGACCAGGCGGGCAGACGCCGGACCGACAGCCACCATGCACGCCGCCACCACTCCTGCGCAAACCGATCGTGAGGGCTTCTTCATGAGCGCTATGAGACTGCTCGCCTACCCGCTCAGGTGTGAGTCTCACCACTCGAGCAGAATATTGCTCGGCAAACTTTGACTCCGACGAGCGTAAAGGGAGAACACCTGTGGATACGAAGATCCAGATCGTGATCGATTGCGCTGATCCTTCCCGCCTGATCGAGTTCTGGGCCGCAACCCTCGGCTACGAGATCCAGTTCCCTACCGGGAGCGACGAAGAAGGCCGGTTGCTGGCGGACCATCCGGGTTTGGAGGGAAGTGCCGCTGCAGCCGTTGATCCCGAGGGGGTCAGACCACGACTCTTCCTACAGCGGGTCCCCGAACCCAAGGCGGTCAAGAACCGAGTCCACATCGATCTCCATGTCCCGGACATGGAAGCTGAAGCCAAACGACTGACCGCTCTGGGCGCGAGCGTGCTTCGCCCCGATGCAGTGGGAGAGCTTGGTGAGCGATGGATCGTCATGGCCGATCCGGAGGGCAACGAGTTCTGTGTCGCAGCGAGTCGGGAGACACAACCGTGAGGGCCCGCGCAGTGGTTTGGTCGCGGGCCCTCAGGAGTTGTCCCTAACCTGAACGCTTCAGCTTGCCGTGCTTCTTGGCATAGCGCTCTCCTCTTCGGAACACCGACAAGCCCATCGGTATCGAGATCACACCGATGATGATCAGCGGCCATATGTCGTGCCATAGGGAACCCAGCGACGCGCCTTCCAGGATCGATGATCGGATCCCCTCCAACGCGTAGGTTGCTGGCGAGATCTTCGAGAGCGCTTGCATGGGGGCCGGCAGCACCTTGACGCTGTAGTAGACCCCCGAGACCACCAACAACATGCCTTGGGCGATGAAGCCGAGTTGGGACCCCTTCTCGGGGGACACCAGCGGCAGCACTGCCGTCATCATCCCGATCCCGATGAAAGAGACTGAAGCCACGGCCAGGATGGACAGAGCCGCGACGAAATTCGCATGTGGCATCACGAGGTGGAAAAAGAAGGCGATAACGCCGAACAACAGCCCCGCGCGAATCACCCCATAGCCCACTGCGAAGATGCCCATCCCCAGCAGATGGATCGGACGCGACAACGGCGCCATGAAGGTGTATTCGATAGTGCCCTCCCATCGCTCCCACGCAACGGTCTCGGTCAGGATCTCGAAGATGATCCCGAGGTACGCCCAGATAACCCCTCCGATGAGCAGGATGGTTGTCTGCCGGTTGACATCGAGCTGGCCTCCCGCGGCTTGCACACCCTTCGCAATGAACACGATCGTGAGCGTGTTGGCCACGGTCCACAGGAAGAAAGCAATCTCCCACCACACATACCGCTTGACCAGATAAGCGTTGCGTTCGACGATCCCGCCGAGGCCGATGAACTCAGAGCGCAGGGTGCCTGCGGGGGCCTTCACGATGAACCACCTTCTTGGTCGTTCTCTTCTTCCTGCTCGAATGTTTGGCCGGTTGCCGCGAAAAAGGCCTCCTCTAGTGTCGAGGCGCCGTACCGCTCTTTGAGCTCGCCCACCGGCTCGAGCGACAACAACTCGCCGCGGTGCAGGATGCCGACCCGGTCCGCCAGGACCTCTGCCTCGTCCAGATCGTGTGTGCACAACAAGATCGTCACGTTGTGGGTCTGGCGGACCTCCCGTATGAAATCTTGCACTTCTAGCTTCGATCTGGGGTCGAGACCGGTCGTGGGCTCGTCCAGCAGCAACAGAACCGGCGACGTCAATAGGGCTCGTGCCAGGGCGATCTTCTGCTGCATCCCCCGCGACAGCTGCTCCATGGATTCATTCCGTCGTTCGGGTGGAAAGCCCACTTTGCCGAGGATCTCGGGGATGCGCTCCCTGGTATCGGATGGGGTCAGTCCGTAGAACCTCGCGGCGTAGCTGAGGTTCTCGGCCGATGACATCTTCTTGAAGAAAGACGCCTCTACCGACACGCGGTTGACCAGCCGTCGCACAGGTCGCGGATTCTCGAAAACGTCATAGCCGAAGATGTGGGCGCTTCCTCCATCGTGAAGCAGCAAGGTCGACAGGAGCCGAACCAGGGTGGATTTCCCCGAGCCGTTCTGCCCAAGGATGGCAACGCATTCACCCTCAGCGATGCTGAAGGTGACGTCCTTCAGGGCCGGAACCTTCTTACGGCGGGAGAAGCGGCCGTCGCGTCGGTCCCGCCGCAAGAATTCCTTGCGAAGGTCGACTACCTCGACCGCGTTGACCGGGGGCAAGGGAGGGTGATCTTCGATTGTGGCCGTGCTTGAAACGGGGTGTTTCACGAGATTCTCCTTCGAGGGAACTGCAGAAGAACGGGACGCGGGAACTCTCAACAGCCGAGGAGGGCCGCGAGGCGCAGAGGCAGGGCGTCAACCGACGAGCAACATCGCCCACACAATAACTGACGCGGTCACGCGCGCACCAGTTACAACCGCGGCGCCAGATAAAACCTGGCCCAACGCCTCCGTCGCGGGCCACCCCCCGGCTTCTATTGGTCAGATTGGTTGCTTTGGTGCATGATTCGCTTGTGGCTAGAGACAACTAGCGTCAACTACCGAGTAGGTCGGCGAGCGGGGACAACCCCGCCACGCCCCGGGAGGTGAAGAACCATGGCCAAAGCGAGAGTGGACGAGGGGACCTTCCACGACACGGCCAAGAGGAAGCCGACCGAACCGCCAGACACTTCCGCGCAGGAGAAGCGATTCAGGGAATCCTTGCGCGAGGCGCAGCAGAGCGAGTTTGAGGTCTTCGAGGATCGAGGGCCCGGTGTCTCCGTCCCGCCTGCGGGGATGGCGCGGCGAGACGAGCACGGCCGCCGCTAGGGATCTCCTCGGCTCCGATCGATCGCCGGAGCGATGGGCCCCCGACTAGACCGGTTGGGCCCCCTAAAAGGTTCGAACCGCTCCAATGAAACGGGCACCGGCCCCGGGTTGCCCAAGACAATGGTGCAGGGGCGGCAGATAGCTACGCATTTGCGCGGCTGTCGAGCCACACACTCGTCCGTCAATGTGTCCTCAGAGCAAGAAATGGGTGCTCGGGCGCGGGAACAGAAGATGAACCCGGCCCGGCGTCGGGACCGGTGATGGTCGCGACCACATCAAAGGCGGGATGTGATGGCAAGCCGAGCGGTAGGTATAGAGCCCCCCGCGCCGCTATTGGTCACATGGTCACCTTGGATAGCTCTCGGCCTTATCGCTATGGGCGCCGGAGCAACCATTGTGGAAGCTCCACTCGTTGGGCTAGCCGTGGGGGGGCTGGTCATAGCGCTAGGCGTGGCCGCCATGGACAGCGCGATCCTGGAACGAGCCCTGACGATGCTGCTGGTTGGCGGCGCTATGGCCATGGGCTACGGCTGGGCCAACCTCGGGATCCCGGGGCCGATCCCGATCCCGCTAACCGAGATCCTGCTCCTTCCTTTGGTCGTGATCGCATTGTGCGATGCGCAAATTCGTGTAGACAAAGAGATCCTGGTGCCGTTGTGCCTATTCGGGCTCTTTGTCGCAGTGCGCCTGGTATTCGACTATCCCGTGTGGGGGATCTACGCGGTGCGAGACACCACCGAAGCGGTAGAGGCCTTTGTGTTGGTAGTCGGGTACCGCGTCATCATGCGCGATGGCGTCGAATACTGGATCAAGCACATGCGCTATCTAGCCGCGATCGTGTTGGCTTGGGGAACCCTGTACCCGATGTTTCCTTCTCTTACGTCGAACGCGGGGCCGACTGTGGGCCTTCAGCGTCCAACCTCGATACTCGATCCCACCGGCGTCAAGTTCTCGGTTATCGCCGCGGCTCTCTACTTTGTCGTTTTTTCGAAAGGCTGGATCCGCCAGCTAGCCGTTCTAGGTCTTGTGACCGGCCTGCTCGGTGTCTACCAAGCTCGCACCCTATTCATCTTGCTTCCCCTGTCGATCCTGGTGTTGGGTTGGGCCACTCATCGCCTGGGCAGATCGTTCGGCTACCTGTTGCTGGCTCTTGTGTTGGGCATCGGCGTGCTCCTGTGGGCCGAGACGCAGGGGGTGGTTGGAGGTAATCACCAGCAGACCAGCATCGCTTACACCACTGCCGAACTAGGCACCCTGGCCGGACAGACAGGTCCCCACTCGGCCACGATCCAGGCTCGCTCCGGCTTTATAAAGGAAGATCTCAGATTCGTCTTCCGTTCTCCATTCACCGCGATGGTTGGTGTGGGCCTAGGTCCGGACCTGACCTTTGGCCAGTACATCGGCAACCAAGGTCAGCTCGTCCGCAACCCGCATAACGATTACCTCGAGCAATTCACCCGGCTTGGCATCTTGGGCTTCTCCCTATGGATGATCATTCTGTTCCAGCTGATCGTTCCGACGGCCAAAGCGGCCCGCAGCGCGAGCGGACCAGCGGAGAAGTTTTGCGCGTGGATCCTTGCGTCAACCGTCGTCTATCTAGGAGTTGCGGCCGCTCAACCCCTTCTCTCATTCCCATATGGCTCGATACCGACCTTCTTCCTTTTGGGCATGGGAGTGGCTGCGAGGAAATACACTCGGAACGAAGCTGGTGCCCCTGGGAGATCACTGCTTCGAACATGATCACCAGGGCTTGCGCCACGAAGTCCTACAATTTCCTCACGATGACTACAGGAACCTTGCTCGCGTAACGGCCTCGCCAGGACCGATCCTCCCCTTTCCCGGCACGCCAGACCAAGGTTTACGACTGATCCTCCTGCTGAAAGGACCTAATGGCCCGCTCCAAGCGTCTTGTTACATTCATCGCGGGCGGGGTCGCGGCTATAGCTCTTCTGTCCGTCGCGGTGTTTCTGTTCGACATGGCCTTCAACGGCCATACCCACCACGTCGGCATCCTGCCCACCCCTGCCAACGCCCTTCATATCCATACAGGAAAGTGTCTCTCCCTGCAGCAGGGTGACGACCTGCACAATGCCATTGACGGCACCAATCGCAAAGCCTTCTGCATTCATGCGGGGACCTATGACATCGGGGGAACACCTCTGCGCCCCGGCACCGGCGACCGGCTCATAGGCGACCCCGGAGTGGTCGGGCCCAACGGAACCATCGCGGCACCTTCGAAGATCGTCTACAGCGGTTCCGGCAGCATCCCAGCCGTTATCGAAGCAGGGCCCTATCTGAGCGTCAGGTGGCTCGACATCTCGGGGGCCAAGGGTTCCACCGCATGCCAGCCTGCATGTGGAAGAGGCATCGGTGGAGGCATTGCCCTTCGGGTCTCCTTTACGCGCTTGCATAACAACTCCATCGCCGGCGCGGGAGGCGTCGGATCGCAATCGACATTTGCCCATGTAGAGGTGGACCACAATGGCTCAACCTTCGCGGAAGGCTGCTGTGCCGCTGGGATCAAATCGGTCGCAGATGGATTGTTCGTGATGAACTCGTATGTCCACAACAACACGGGGAACGGTTTGTGGTCCGACCTCTGCAGCGACCACTTCCTCGTCTCCAACAACGTGATCGACTCGAACTCGAGGTCGGGGGTCCAGTGGGAGACGTCGTCAGTCTGTCCCAATGCATCCACTCGCTCTGCAGTTATCCATTCCAACGTCATCCGGAACAATAATCTCGAGCTCATCGACAATGTAGGCGGGATCCATGTCCGCAACTCCGAGAATGCGAACATCTATAACAACACTTTCGGCGGCAGTGGCCAGGCTAGGGCGATCGCGGTTCAGGCGTCTTCCGGCTTCGCCGTAACCAATACCAAGATCCACAACAACGTTCTGAACGGCGACGTGGTTGCGGGCTGCTCGATTCCGGGAGTCCAGTGCGTCGCCAACGCTCCCTAGGGGGGAGCACCGAACCTCTAGATGTTGTTGTAACAGGTAACACCTGAAAGGGTGCAGCCTTTGACAACATCCTTGTTCAAAGTGCTGTCGTGGATAGAGGTGCCCGTAACGGGTCCTCGAGTTCCACCAACTTTGATCCCGGCTTTGATGTTTCCTCCGAGCGTGTTGTTCGCTACCGTCGCTCCACCTACCGAGTTGATCGCTATCCCCGCGGCGCCCCCATTGGCTGCCAGGTTGTTGTTCGTCACAAGGTTGCCGGTGATCGTGGCTGATCCGGAACAACTCTGATTGTGCTCATACCGGGCCCCCGAAAAAGTATTCCCGCTGAGGGTGTTGTTTGTGACTACCAAGCTCGTTCCGCACACATCCTCCCAAACGCCATTTCCGACATTGTCATGTACGAACGAGCTGTCGACCGTGAATGGGTGCGCAGATTTAATCCCGCCTGCACAACAAGATGTGAAGGGGCTGGAGCCATTGTGGTCCACTTCGAGGTGGCTGAAGAGGCCACCCGATCCCCCGCCGCCGATGCCGGTAGCCGCGTTGTTGTGGATCCTCGAGTAAGCGACTGAGAGGTTGTTCCCCTGCGAGATACCCCGTCCGCACTGCGGGGAGCATGTGGAAGTCCCAGTCGCTCCGCTGACGTCGAGATTTTCGAGATCGACATTTTTCGCGTTGCCAACATCGATGATCTGCGCACCGGTCCCGACTATCTTGCTGGTGGCCGAGATACTGTCGTTGGTCCCGACCGTGGGAGCAACACCGATGAGCTTGTCGCCGTCCTTGGGTTTCACGGCCGCAGAGCCGATCGAGAACGTGCCGGACTGCAGACAAAAGGTGGTCCCGGAAGACGCATTGGAGACGGTAGACACAAGGTTGGCAGAAGAGCCGACAGCGACGCCGGAGCAAGACGTGGTTACAGCGTTATTACCAGCAGAGTCAACCGTGGTAGGCGTCGCGGCTTGTGCTAGTCCCACCAGCAGCAACGGCCCGATCGCCCATGCCATCGTCACCATCGCCAGAGGAAGCGCCAGCCTTGCCGGGGTGGTGGCTTTCACTGCGGTACCTCCTGTAGAACGAGCGCCTACGAGATGGGGAACGCGCATTCATGTGGGTACCGAAAGGGCCGTCTTTTCGACCTGTTGGCACGCCCCAAGGGGGCCGGCGCAGGAGTACCGCCAAGCCTCCATCATTTCCTCGGCAAACGCCCTGCCCTACTTGAGGGGTATCACCCGATTCAGAGCGGTTTGAGAGGTCGTCCTTGAAGGGGAAGAGACGGTGGGGAGCCAGGGATCAATTTGTGACGCGAACTCCACGATCGGCTACGCCCAACTATTTCGAAACGGTGAAGACGCCCCTCATTCCCTGCTCCACATGGAACTTGCAGAACACGTGGTAAGTGCCTGGCGGAAGGTGGTGACCAAGATGGCGCCAGCGAAGCGTCTGGCCCGGTTTCAGATTGATACTGATATTGGTCCCGGCAACCGAGAAGTTATGCAAGTTGAATCCTTCGTTCTTGACCACAAAGCCGCGGTGGGCCGCGATAGAGGGATCGTCGACCGGATGGATGTCATGGAAATGGTTATCGACGGCCACCACCACGTAGGGCCCATGTTTCGGCTCCGGATTGAAGATGACCTTATCTTGGGACACCTGGGTCTGGACGTGCGATGACGCCGGAGAACAGCAGGCCAAGCCGATCAAGACGGCCGCTGCTGCGAGCACCCGCTTCGAGCCACGATGGGCTTTCATTCGCCGGTCCAAAACAAACTGCAGAGTATCCACCCGTCGCCGCTTCCGGTAACAGCCAGATGACGCCGTAAGCGGACCGCCGTCCCTGGGCGGCCTCCGGGGGCGCGGGCCGCCCGGAGCATCCGCTCCCCCGAGCCGAGGCTCCAGCTCTCGAGTTGCCCGTGAGGCCGGGTACCCTGGATATCCAGGTGATTCAACGTAGAACAGCATCTCGTTTGGCCTTGACGGGGATCGCGACGACCGCCCTGCTGCTCGCACACTGGGCAGCTTACGTACTGGCGTATCGCGACGCCGGTTTGAGAGTCATCGTCTTGGCCCAGAGCGGCCACTCCTATCTGGCTTCGGTGGGAAAGTTCTCCCTAATTTTCTTCCTCGTCGCTTTGGCATGGCTGGCTGTTGAAGTTTGGGACCGTACAAGGGCCAGCGGCGACGAAGGCTTCAGGTTCTTTACCGTTGTTCTGCGGCTTGTCGGGATCCAATCCATCGGATTCTCCGTGCTCGAAGTAGCCGAGCGCCTGATTGCTCGCGCGCCCGTGGTGGAGATGTTCTCTCACTACACGTACGTGCTCGGGCTATTGATGCAGGTGGTGACTGCGGTCGCTGGAGCTGTGGTGATCCTCCTGCTGACTTGCACGGTGCGTCGAGTGGCCCTGTTGATGGGCAGCCGGAGAAGGCCTCCTCGTGGCGTGACGACATGGCACCATGCCCATCTCCAAACCGGAATCGCTCTTCGTCGGGAACTGGTCGGTGCAACCGGGGTGCGGGGACCTCCACAAACTCTCAGTTCCTAAGACGCATTGCCGGAGGCGGAGTAAGCCTTTCGCAAAAGACTGAACTCCCCCGGCCCAGGCTTCGTATCCAGAGGAGGTTCCATGTCTAGACCGTTGGCACGCGCGGCAGTCTTGGTAGCGCTAGCTATCGGGATGGTTGCGGTTCTTTGTGGCCCCGCGCTGGCGCACCAGGAAAGGAAGGTAGGCCGCTATCACTTCGCCGTCGGTTTCGGGGACGAACCCGCGTACGCCGGGCTGAAGAACAGCGTCCAATTGTTTTTAAGCGATGAAAAGACAGGCAAACCCATCAACGATCTGGGCCCTACGCTGCAGGTGCAAGTGTCCTATCAGTCACAGAAGATGGCTCCCATAACCATGGAGCCAGATTTCGAGATCGGAGAGTCCGGCACGCCGGGCGATTACCGCGGGTGGTTCATCCCAACCCGGCCGGGGGTGTACTCATTCCACTTCGCGGGTTCGATCCACGGGCACAAGGTAAGTGAGATCTTCAAGTCTGGGCCTAAGACCTTCTCCGATGTGACCGATCCCCAGAGCGTCGAGTTTCCCGCCAAGGACCCCACAGCTGGTCAGTTGAACGACCTGCTGAACCGCGAGACCTCACGGCTCAATGCCGACATCACAACCGCAAGGTCGAACGCATCGGATCAAGCTGCCAGCAACCGCAATCTCACACTGGTGGCTCTGACACTCGCGGTCATTGCACTGATCGTGGGCGCCTTGGGGATGCGGCGAAAAGCCAGATGAAAAGTACGCGGGCGGCGCTCGTCGCGATCTTCTTGATTGCCGGCTGGCTCATCGCGTCGTCTGTACCCGCCGATGCGCACGCTCTTCTTCGCAGCACGACTCCTGCCGACGGCGCCCAGCTCAACCGCGCCCCGTCGAAGATCCTTCTGGATTTCACCGAGACTCCCGATCTAGGGGTGTCGTCCATACAACTCCTGGATTCGTCGGGAGCTTCGGTCTCGTCGAGCAAACCAACCCCAGTGGCTGGGACACCGACGGCACTGCAGATCTCAGTCGGCCATCTGGCGAAGGGGGTCTACACGGTGAGCTGGCGAGTGGTGTCGAAGGTCGACGGGCACGTCACCGCGGGATCGTTCGCGTTCGGGATCGGCAGATCGCCACAGGCTTCGTCCACGAAGCCCACCACGCAAACACCGACGACGCCAAGCCCCGCCGCCCTCAGTGTCGCGGGCCGATGGATGCTCTATTGGGGGCTCAGCTTGGTGCTTGCGGCCGCCGTCGCAGCTCGCTCAGTGTTCAAGAGCAACGACGCGCGGATCCGGCGGGGATTGCCCCTGGCCTGGCTTGTGGCTCTAGCTGGCATCGTCTTGATGGTCGTGTCGGCGCGCTCGACAATCGGGGTGGGGTTTGGCCAGCTCCTGCGTTCGTCGACCGGGCGCAATCTCGCCGAGCAGGCTCTGGGGGTGGCACTGAGCGGGCTGGGAATCCTCACTATCTCGCGGGATCGAGAGACTGCTGGATATCTCCTCGCTGGGTTTGGTGCGCTCGTGGCGATATGGTTCCACGCGGTGGGCTCACATGCGAGCCTCCACATGACCTGGTTCAACGTACCCGTGCAATTCATTCACATCGCGGCCGTGGGCATCTGGGTCGGCGGGCTTGTGTGGCTGATAGTCACCTTGCGCGGCCGCGCCGCGGGAGAGCGGACTGCGGACATTCGTAGATTCTCTTGGCTTTTCGGGATCTCCCTCGGAGTAGTCGCAGTTACCGGAACATTGCGTGCTCTCGACGAGATCGGCGGCATCGGAAAGTGGAGGGCGGCCCTTTCCACCTCCTTCGGCGTGACGCTGCTGGTCAAGATAGGCCTCTTCCTTGCGCTGGTCGCTCTTGGTGCGCTCAACAGGTACGTCAACATCCCCGCGTGGGAAAAGCAGCGTCCGGGGTCAAAGGGCCTCAGCCGGACCGTCGCCGCGGAGATCCTCCTGGCGGCCGTGATCCTCGGGGCGACGGGAATCCTCAGCCAACTACCGCCCCCAGTGGACATCGCAAGCGCTGAGTCGGCAGCAATTCCTAAGCCGGTGGTTGTCAGTGGTCACGACTTTGCAACCTCGGTGCGCTTGACACTGACTGTGTCACCCGGCTTTCCAGGACAGAACAACTTTGATGCAGAGGTGCGAGATTTCGACACGGGCCGGCCGGTCACTGCGCGGGCAGTGACCCTGGGCTTCTCTCTACCCGCACGGCCGGACGTAGGTGCATCGACTCTGAAGCTCTCCAAAAGGGCTCCGGGAAGCTGGGTGGGCAAGGGAACCAACCTTTCCCTGCCCGGTCGATGGGCGGTAACAGCAACGATCCAGGAACGGGCGACCGCCGTGGATGTTCCCCTGAGAGTGCAAACGCGCACCGAGCCCGAGCAGATCACCACCCAGCGCGTTGCGGGACAGCCGACCGTCTACAACATCACGATCGCGACAGGCGGCAAGCTTCAGACTTATATCGATCCCGGGCACCCGGGGATCAACAACGTCCATTTCACGTTCTTTGCATCTGGTGGTCGAGAAGAAGCCATCGCCTCCGCCCACGCGTCGGCAGCAGATCCTCAAGGAGGCCACGTTCCCGTGAAGTTAAGCCGCTTTGACAAGGGTCACTTTGTTGCCAATATCAAGCTGACGCCGGGCAAGTGGGTATTTACAGTCACCGCAAAGACGAGATCCGGAGTTTCGGTTACCGGTCATTTCGGCCAACAGATCAAGTGAGGGAGGCGCGTAGGTGAATCGATGGAGAATGATCGCGGGAGCCTTGCTGATCCCGCTGGCGCTCGCTGCCTGTGGGAGTAGTGGTTCGAGTGGCCCTGCAACGGGCCCCACTGCACCCGCGTCGCGACCCAGCTCGCCCGCGAAGATCAGCATCTTGTCCCCTCACAACGGAGAGGTGATTCACGGGGATACCCTCCCCATTCATCTTGCTCTTAAGAACGCCCAGATCGTGAAGCCCACCACCACCCACATCAACCCCCGGAAAGGACACATACATGTTTCATTGGATGGAAGCATCGTCTCGATGAATTACGGGCTAAAGGACACCATCTCGAAGATCACGCCGGGGACCCACACGTTGCGGGTGGAATTCGTCGCTTCCGATCACCTTCCATTCGATCCGCGCGTCTTTCAGGAGATCGCATTCGAGGTGAAAAAGTGAACGCGGCCGTCGATCTCTCACCAAGCCGCAGCAACACTCTTGCATTAGGGATCTGCATGCTGCTTCTGGGCGCACGCCTGCTACTGCTGAACCAAGGCGCGGTCACCCTCTGGCTGCTGGGCACCATTTACGTATCGATCCTTGTCATTTCCCGGCCGGCCCTCACCAAGACCACCCTCCACCAGGCGCGGATGCCTCTGGCTTTGGGAATCCTGTCGGTAGCACTTGTCCGGCTACTTCTGGCCGCCCCCGTGCAGTCGCGCTCCACGGGGGCCGGCGTCGTGATCAGCCTTCTCGCCGCTGTGGCGGAGGAAGGTTTGTTCCGGGGAGCGCTGTTCGCTCGTCTCGAACCTCTGGGCCAAGACCTTGCCATCGTCGCGTCGGCCACCGCCTTTGCACTCGTGCATGTTCCTTTCTACGGACTGCGCGCGTTACCGATCGACTTCGGAGCCGGGCTTCTGTTTGGATGGCAACGAAGCGATTCGGGCAGCTGGACCGTCCCCGCAGCGACGCATGCGTTTGCCAACCTGATGGCGGTGCTGCCATGAGGCGCCTCCTTGCGATTTCAGCGATCGCCGGCCTCCTGTGCGCTGGCTGTAGCTCCTCCGGCGGCACCACGCCGCTTGTGATCGGAGCGATCTATCCGCTAAGCGGTGCGCAGGGGCCCGGGGGGATCGAGGAGTACCACGGCGTGAAGTTGGCCGTAGATATGGTCAATGCCAGTGGTGGCGTTGCGGGACGGAGGGTCGCCCTAGAAGCGCTCGACGTTGCGGACCAAGATTCGGTGCCTGGTGCGATGCAACACCTCAGCCAAAGCGGCACACGCCTGGTGATCGGTAGTTACGGGAGCACAATCTCGGCTCCGGCAGCGAGGATCGCCATAGCCAAGGGCATGCTCTTCTGGGAAACGGGCGCAGTCGGCGACATGAACGACAACGGCCGCTGGATGGTCGGTCCTCCGCAAGTTGCAGAACCTAAGAGCGGCGCGTTCTTCCGGGTGGCTCCCACAGGCTCCTCGCTGGGAAGTGCAGCGATCTCCTTCATGGCGAAGAGGTACGCGCGTGCCATTCACCGGCGAGGAAGCTCGCTGCGCTATGCGGTCGCCAATGTGAATGACATCTACGGGCGGAGTGTGGCTTCAGGCGCCATCCATGAGATCCACAAACTCCACCTCCCTTTCGTGGGTCGCTTCGGATACAACCCACTACGACCCCACTACGCCAAACTCGTCAGATCCCTCGCACGAGCCCGGCCCGACATCCTCTTCGTCTCGGCCTACATCAACGACGGGGTTGGATTGCGGAGAGCCATTGTGCGGCATCACCTACATCTCCTGGGAAACATCGGGTCCTCATCGAGCTATTGCATGCCGGCGTTCGGAGCCCGTTTGGGCAAGGAGGCTGTCGGCGTGTTTGCGTCCGATAAACCCGCCGCCGAGTACATGGCCCCCGGAGGGCTGGACCCAGCGGCGCGAACCCTCCTGCAAAAGGCTGAACGGTCGTATCAGCACAGATACCACGCCGATATGTCTGCGGCTGCGCTTGCTGGTTTCTCGGGAGCCTGGGCCCTGCTGCACTTCGTCTTGCCCCACGCGGCTTCGGCCACTCCTAGCGCAGTAGCGTCCGCAGCAAGATCGCTGGATCTGCCGAAGGGCACGCTTCCGAATGGCAGCGGGCTCAGGTTTGGCACCTCCACTAAGACCGCCAGCGAGAACATACATGCGTCGAGCGTGATCTGGGAGTGGGTGGGAGTCGACAAACGCGCGGTCGTGTGGCCACCCCGTTTTGCCACGCAGAAGATGCAGGTCTCGAGCATCAACGGATGAAGCGGCGCCTTCTGCTCGGCGGCGGCGCTGCCCTTCTCTATCTGGTTGGAGCCGTCGTCACACAACATCTCGACCCCTTCGGCACGCGGCCCGTTCTCGACGGGCTCGCCCCGCCACCCGCCTATCGGTGGGTGCAGCCTCCCGCAGATCTTGCCGCCGGCAACAAGAAACCTTACGGCGGTACCTTCTCGCTGAAATTCACCGGCGGAAGATCTGAAGCTGGTGCCTTCACGACAAGAGACTCTCAACTGTCGATGATCCTCGATCCGGGGACACTGCCCCCGAGCGCGAAACCCACTAGCGCCAGCATCTCGATCTCACCAATGAGTGCCGCATCCACCAGCCAGCCGCATGGCTTCCAGATCGATGGGAACGTATACCGGATCACAGTCAAAGAAGAGCCTGGCAACAGTCAGGTGAAACGTTTTGCTCATCCGCAGAGGGTGATCTTGGTGTACCCCGCCGACAAGAGCTTCGTTAAGCCTCAGCACATCCTTGTTGCTTCGAAGGATGGAAAGACGTGGATCAGTATCAAAACGCAGGACTCGACTGTGCAGCAACAGGCAAGCGGTCTGATTCCAGCGCCAGAGCTGGTGGCGGTAGTCGTTCCCATCAAGAGTGCCGGCAGCACCAACCATGTGTTGCTTTACGTGATTGCGGCCATCGTCATATTGGCAATCGCGGGCTTTCTGGGATGGTGGATGCGTCGACGATCTAATCACTCCACCTCACCCAAGCGCAGACGGGGCTAACGCGGTAGTGGAGCGGCGAAAATCCGCCGCTCCACCAACGCACCGTTAAGTTCGGGCTTTACCCGTTAAGTTCGGGCTTTATAGACCTGCCTGGTAGTGAGCCGTCACTTCGCTTGCCGACAACGCGCGGTCATACACCGCAGCTTCGTCGATCTTCCCGTGCCAGTAGGTATCGACCACGGGGTTGCCGTTGCAGGAGTGGCAGTCGTAGTCCGCACCGATCGTGAACAGTCCGTTCGAAAGTGGGCGCTTCTTCGTTGTGAAGTGCGCCTGTGCCTGACCGTTCACGTAGAGGGTTCCGTGGTTCGAAGTGTCGATGGTTGCCACTACGTAATAGACCTTGCCGATCTGCGGGATAGTCGTCGAGTAGGCGGTCGTGTACCCGTCCCGGTACTTGAACCTTTTGGTCGGCTGATCGTGAAGGATCGCGGGGGCTTGGTTACCGTCCCAAGTCGAGAACACCATGATGTGCTCCTCCTGCGTGTTCTGTGTAACGAGGACCCATGCCTCCAAGGTCAGGCCGGGCCAGCTGGTCCGACGCGACAAGCTGTTCGCTACGACGCGGTCATCGCCGCTGAAGCCCGGAGCTTGATCGGTGTTGTGAACCAGTCCGGTTTGACCAAGATTCGGGGAAAACGTGTAAGTCCCGTTGTAGGAACCCGAAACCGTATGGGCGGTGGTTCCCGAGGTCTCGTCCAACCTGTAGTAGGCGATCGGTCCGCTTGCGTTGACTGCATTTGGATAGCTGCTGCCTGAAGCCACGGCTGTTCCCGCGCAGAGCAAAATCGTAAGGACCAGCGCGGCGATCCTGATGGGATGTCTCCTCATAGCTGCTACCTCTCTCCCTGGCAAGGCCACATCTGCCTTATGGCCCAGATGGGCTACTTCCCAATAGCCCCATATAGCCCATTTGGGCTATATGCCTCTTCGGAGAGGTGGGGAACCGACTTGAGGATGAAACCTGAGATTCTGCTCCCAACCCTATGGTTTCATCCCTCTGGTGAACGTCGAGGCGTACGTCGCGTCCAGCTTGCCGCAGCCGCGGAGCCGGGTGTTGGAGGTAGGGGCCGGCGGCGGTGAGCTCGCGCGTGCCCTTGCCGCCAGGGATCACACGGTCACGGCCATCGATCCTCAGGCCCCCGACGAGTCGATCGTTCACAAGGTCTCCCTGGAAGCCTTCACCGATCCAGGACCCTTCGATGCGGTGGTGGCCATCACCTCGCTCCACCACATCCACGATCTGGAGGCCTGCCTCGAGAAGATCCACAGACTTCTTCGGCCCGATGGCCTGCTGATCCTCCTCGAGTTCGGATGGGAGCTGATAGATGAAAAAACTGCGGAATGGTGCGTATCTCAGGGCATGTTGGGCCCAGATCATCACGCCGCCTCCTCTGCGAGCGACTTCTTGCAGACATGGAACGCCGAACATGCCGGACTACACGATTCGGAGATGATGAGGCAGGCCCTCGACAGATTCTTTGTCCTAAAGGTCTTGGAGTGGGTGCCCTTCATAGCCGAGCACGTGGAGCGCCCCGACCTCATGGAGGCCGAGCGAGAGCTCATGTGCTCCGGAGCCATCACTCCGGTAGGGTTCTATTACGTAGGCGTTCGCACCCCGTAAAGCGGGGGGTCGGCATGCCGATAGTTAACCCAAAAGTGCCGTACCAGTCGCCATACTTAGATAAACCGGTAAGTGGGTAGTAACCCTCCGTAGTCGCCTCAAAAGGGAGAAACTGTGAGCAAACGCTTCGCCGTCGCGGTGGCGGCTTCTGTCCTGTTGAGCGCTGGTGCCATGGTCTCAGCGCACGCGGCGTCGTGCAAAGCCATTAAACCGGGAACCAATATCTCGTCAACGATCAACAGAGCCGCCGGCGGGACGACGTTCTGCATCTACCCCGGAACTTACAAACCCGGTTCAACCCTCACACCTAAGAGTGGTGACACTATCCGTGGATTGGGCGCAGTTCCCGATGACGTTTCGATAACGACCACTACGCTCCCGATCATCTTTGATCTTTCCAACACCACAGGGGTAAGCCTGACAGACCTAGCTATCTCGGGGGCAGTCAATGAGTGTCCCGGAACCAACTGCGGGGCGACCGGCGAAGGCGTCTACAACGGGGCCAATGTGACCGCCTCCCAGCTTCACGTGTATTCCAACCACCGCGTGGGTTTGGGGGGCCAGCACGGCCTCACCGTTTCCTACTCGCACATCGATCACAATGGTGCGGTAACAACGACGACTAACCTCGACTACGTGTCGGCGGGCATCAAGTCCGTGAATCCTCTTACGGTCACGCACTCGCGCATCGATCACAACAACGGGAACGGCGTGCATTGTGATCGCAATTGTGGCGCCTTTACGATGAAGAACAACGTAGTGCTCTACAACACGCTCACCGGCATTCATTACGAAATAGGGCAAGGTCCTGCGACAATCGCCTACAACACGGTGAAGTGGAATAACACTCTCAACATGCCCTATCACGCCGGGATCGAAGTAAATGATTCACAGAACATAGACATCTTCGGCAACAAGCTCGGCGGCAACGGGCACCATGGGATCCATGTGTGGGAAGACTCCCGCTCTTCGACCACCGGGTTCCACTTGCTCAACGTCACTATCCACGACAACGTCGCCAATGGTGATGAAATCGGAAACTGCTCCTTTGCAGGAGTCACCTGTTACTGAGGCTCAACGACCCTCGGAAAGACGATGCCGACATCGTGGATGCTTACCTGGTGGGCCCACTCAGCGCGGGTCAGATCGGTCGAGGTTCCAGTGACGAACGACGGAGCACACCCAGTCAGGCGACGACTCCGCGGGAGCCAACCCAAATCGGCTGATCGTGCGCTGACCGCCTTCGTGGTCGCCGTACAGCAGGTCGATAGATAGCCGTTCACGGCCCCGGATACGGGCGTTTATCTCGGCGAAACCATGTTCGGATGGATCGCGCAGGGCACCTTGCCAGAACCCGATGTCGCTCGCTGCTACGTAGAGGTCACGCGTTTGGCGGCGGAAGTCGGGCCGGCTCAGCGTGGTCGTGGTCGGGGTGGAGCCGGTCGGCGTACGGGTACCAACCGTGCAGCACGGCCATCCCACCGCCCACGTTGCGCAACGGCATGGAGAGATAGATCACATCGTCGTTGCACTCGACCCCACCTAGACCGCCCCGCAGCCGGGTCCAGTGTCCATCACCCCACGAGATCTTCTGCTCGGGGTCCTGCAGCCGGGCCGGTGCCAATACCGGGCGAAGTCCGGCGAGGAGCGCCCGCTCAGCGACGCGATCGCGGTGAGGTCGGCCACCTCGCAATCCTATCGACTCCGATAATGCTGCCCTATCGCTGCAAGGTGCTTGCCAGCAAAACTCCGTCGGCGAAATAGCTCCCGGTGGGCCCGGACGGGAGGAGATCCCAGGTCACTCCTGCGTACGGGATGAGGGTCGCTCGGGCGACCACGCTTCCGTCGTAACGATCGCCAGAACTCAGAGCGCCCACGGTGCGGCCATCGACGGTCGG
This sequence comes from Actinomycetota bacterium, assembly GCA_034667525.1. GTDB lineage: Bacteria > Actinomycetota > CADDZG01 > CADDZG01 > WHSQ01 > DATAPE01. The sequence continues at coordinate 6,406 of JAXDJO010000051.1, read as the reverse complement.
GTGAGCCGGAGAAGCGACAACCGCTCGCCCGTCCGCGAGGGCCAGCCGAACGACCTCGTGGCCGAGAGGTGCCTCCATGTGCCCGGTCTGCAACACGACGCCTGCGATGCGACGCCCGCCTGCATCCGTTGTCCAGACCGGCATGCCAACGGGCACCTCCTGCACGGGAACCTCCCCATTTGGCGTTGCGATGAGAACACCGGTCGCCAAGCAGATAGGGCAGTTCGGCCGCTGGCCGACCTCGCGGTGGGAGATCGAGACGGTGCCAGCGCGGGTCACGGTACCCGTCAAGCGCCAGATGCCGACACCAGATCCGCCTTGCGGCACCTCGACGTCGAACGTGTAGTCGCCGCCAGCAGGCTTCAGGTCGATCGCCTGCATCTGCTTGTAGTCGTCATTGATTGCGATCACTTCGTCAGGAGTGAACTTCTGGCCCGCGGAGAGGGATTCATGCTGGAGGATCGCATCGAAGACTGGATGGTCGGCCCGGATGGTCGGGAGCCGGTCGCGGGCGTTCTCCAGAGGCGTGCCATGAGCGATGGGATAGACATCGGGATCGCAGTAGGTCAGATGCCCACCGATGGCGCCCAGAACCGCGAGCTTCAGCACCGGAAGTGGCAGCGGCGTACCGCCTGAGCTTGGAGAGGTGGTGCTAGCGCACCCGGTGGCGATCAGCAACAAGGCAACGAAGAGGCGCCCCAGCCGGGCGCCACGAGGCTGCGAACGTTGTCTTAGCTTCAGTCCCACGATCGCTCCTCCGCACCGGGCCACATGCTCTTTAGACGAGAAATCGCATCCTCAGGTTCCCCAATACTGAGGTCAAACGCATAGATCCCGGACGGACGAGGGGGCCGGATGGAAGTCTCCTCGTTCGCCGCGTGACGCATTCGCACTATCTCCGCGTTACTTGGGATAGCTCAGCGCGGAGCAGTCATTGCATCACGACATCGCCTAGTCGCCATGGAACAGAGCGGGCTGCACGTATCCGATAATGCAACCTTGTCCCCCGCCGGTCAGTGGAAAGGGAGAACAGATGGAATATCGGACACTCGGTCGGCTCGGCGTGAAGGTGAGCCCACTATGCCTCGGCACGATGAACTGGGGCTCACAGGCCGACGAAGAAACCAGTCACGCGATCATGGACCAGGCCCTCGATGAAGGCATCAACTTCTTCGACACCGCCAACGGCTACGGCGGAGGCAAGCCCGGCGAAGGCATCAGCGAACAGATAATCGGGCGATGGTTCGCCAAAGGCGGTGGCCGGCGGGAGAAAGTCGTTCTTGCGACGAAGGTGTTCGGCCGAACGGGAGATTGGCCGAACTTCGGAAGGCTCTCTGCCCTGCACATCAGGCAAGCATGTGAGAACAGCCTGCGACGGCTGCAGACCGACCACATCGACATCTATCAGATGCACCACATCGACCGCGACACTTCATGGGAAGAGATCTGGCAGTCGATGGACAACCTCGTGCGCGAGGGCAAGATCCTTTACGTGGGTACGAGCAACTTTCCTGGTTGGGCCATCGCCAGGGGCAACGAGACCGCTCGGGGACGAGCGTCGCTGGGACTTGGTACCGAGCAATGTCTCTACAACCTCGACGCCCGGATGTCCGAGCTCGAGGTGCTCCCCACATGCGAGGCCTATGGGATGGGAGTCATCCCTTGGAGTCCCCTGGGCGGTGGCCTCTTGGGCGGCGCACTAGAGAAGGCTGAAGAGGGCCGGCGCGCGAACGAAGGCTTCCGCAAGCGGGTGGAAGAGAAGCGCCCCCAGCTCGAAGCCTGGGAGAAGCTATGCGCCGATCTTGGCGAACGGCCCGCGGATGTAGCGTTGGCATGGCTTTTGGCCAATCCCGTGGTGACGGCACCGATCATCGGACCGCGTACGAGCGACCAACTTGAAGGCTCGCTCAGGGCTCCGGCTATCCGACTGGACCACGACACCCTCGAGCGGCTGGACGATATCTTCCCGGGCCCGGGGGTCGCGCCGGAAGGGTACGCCTGGTAGAGATCGGAGAAAATGAGGGCCCGTAGCGGGTGCTGTGAGCCGATCCTCCCCGCTAATTGTTACTGCCTCTAGGCTGCGGCCGTGAACTTTCCGTTCTTCCGCGCGCTCTCCCAACGGGACTTCGCTCTCCTGTGGGCAGGTCAGACCATCTCGTTGTTCGGCGATGGCGTCTTCACGATCGCCTTGGCGTGGCAGGCGCTCGAACTATCGGGGAGCGCGACAACCCTTGGCTTGGTGCTCCTCGTTAGGAGCGCTGCGCGGATCCTCATCCTGCTCATGGGGGGCGCGATGGCGGACAGGGTGGAACGGCGAGTGCTGATGCTCATAGGTGACTCCGTTCAAGCCCTTGCCGTCGCCGGCGTTGCTCTTTTGATAAGCACCGGCCAGTTGCAGGTGTGGCATCTAGTTGTATTGGGCGCGATCACCGGCGCTGGGAGCGGCATCCTCTTGGCCGCAGCCACTGCTTTGGTTCCGCAGCTCGTGACTGAAGAATTCCTTCCATCAGCCAACTCACTCACCAGCACGAGCAGGCTCTTTGCACTTGCCCTTATCGGGCCTGCGGTTGGCGGGGTCCTCGTCGCAGCTTTTGGAACCACCGTAGCGTTCTCCGTTGACGCGGCAAGCTTCCTCGCAAGTATCTGGGCCCTCTTTCTCGTCCGGCCACGAGCTCTGGCGAAGGCACCCTCGGGCGCAGTTCTGAACGATGTCAAGGAGGGTTTCTCTTACGTTCGAAAACGGCCATGGCTCTGGGTCACCCTCCTCGCGGTGGGAACGGTTGGCAACTTCGTGGCATATGGCCCGTTGAGCGTGCTGGTCCCGTTCCTCGTCCGCTCACTTCACGGTGGTGCCGACTCGCTTGGTCTTGTCTACGCTGGCTTCGGTGTCGGCGGCGTAATCGCCGCGGTGGTTTCCGGCAGCGTGCACCTTCCTCGAAATACTTCAGCGATCGCTTTCCTGGGCTGGGTCGTTTCGGGTCTCGGGATCGCCGCGCTCGGTCTGGCCTCTAACATCCTCACCGTCACCGCACTCCTTGCAGTTGTGGGATTTTTCAATGAGGCGGCACAAGTGATCTGGGTCACTCTGCTGCAAACGCATATCCCGGAACGGCTGCTCGGCAGAATCAGCTCCATCGATTGGCTTGTCTCGCTGAGCTTGCAGCCGCTCGGATTGGGCCTGGCGGGACCATTGGCGGCGGCGCTCGGTGCCGGAGGGGCCCTTGCACTGGGCGGAACCGTCGCCGCCTCGGCTGCAGGCATCGGTTTCCTACGGCCGGGCGTCCGCAATCTAGACCCTGTCTAAGTGAATCCGGAAGGGGTCGATCAATGGGCGGAGTGGGTGCTGTCGCGCGGACATGGTGGGGATGCCGACGGCAGAAAGCGGAAGCTCGAGTTCCTTTCGCCGGTTAAAAAGCGCGTGCTCGAGAACGCCGAGGTACAGCCCAGAGACACCGTTCTCGATGTTGGCACCGGAGACGGATTCATCGGATTTGGTGCCCTTGACCTCGTGGGCGCGAACGGACGCGTCATCTTCAGCGATATCTCCAACGATCTGATCTCTGATTGCAGATCGACCGCCAACGCGCTTGGCGTCTCGGAACGGTGTGAGTTCGTTGTGGCTTCCGCCGACGATCTCACGGAGTTTGATGATGTGTCAATCGACGTGGTTACGACGCGCTCCGTCGTCATGTACCTCCCCTTCCAACAGAAACGTAGGGTGTTGCGGGAGTTCTACAGAGTGTTAAAAGACGGGGGCCGGGTTTCGATGTTCGAGCCGATCAACAGACGATTCAAGACGGTCGGGGAGCAAGAATTTTGGGGTTATGACGTTCGCGCCGTGAATGATCTGGCGATCAAAGTGGCTCAAGCCTATGAGGGCCAGGACGATTCGATCACAGACTTTGACGACTCAGATCTCTTAGCTTTCGCGGTGGACGCTGGTTTCGCTGACATCAGGCTGGATCTTCAGGCGCGGATCGAGCCGACTCCTTGGTTTGAAAACTGGCAAAGTTTTCTGATGACTTCCGGAAACCCGCTCATCCCTACACAAGAAGAAGCCATCCATAAGGCACTGGATGAGAAGGAGGCGGAGAGGTTCCTGCGACACCTTCGTCCGTTGGTAGAACAGAAGAGGGGTGTTCGGCGTTCGGCCAGTGCCTATATGTGGTGCAAGAAACAGAGCTAGCGGTGGAGGTACTCGTCCACGAGCTTAGAGGGCGCGCATACCAACCAACCGTCGACGATCGCTTCTCGCAGCCCCTTCTTAGTGACGGCCCCCAGCTGGATGAGAACGGCCGAGTACCCCTCGAAATGAGGAATGGCGAAGCAGGCCGTGGGGTTGCTGGCGATCATCGCCTCCTTCTCTTCGAGATCGGCAACACGGACTGCAACGATGGGTCCAGCAGGCGGGGGCGCGTCGCCAAAACGTTTGATGTCGGCTTTACTGAACGGACGCTCCCACGCGAATCCCTTACTTGCGACGGACCAGGTGCGGTTGCCATGGCGAGCGCGCTCGGTGACCTCGGGCAGCTCCAATGCGATCCGGGCCGCGTCCTCGATGGTCACCATTCTGAGCACCGTACCGCCGCGGCCCAACGCCGGCCTCTGTTTCTCTGTGCCGCATGGCGAGCAGAGTGTTGCGCTGCTAACCGCTGACCTGGACCGCGGGGCCGGACCACAAACGGATCCCTTGCGCGATGGTCCTAGCTGTCCTGAAGCACAGACAGGATGTTGCCGGCAGGATCCTTGAACCATGCGATCAGTGGGCCGCCCTGCCTAGCGATGCCCTTGTCATCCTGGCCCAAACCCTGATACTTCTCGAGCTGCACCCCCCGAGAGGTGAGCTCATCGACGGCCTTTTCGACATCGTCAACCTGGAAGTTCAAGATGGTGTAAGTCGCAGGGGTGAAATCGGGTTTCAGGTAGACGATGGTGTCGCGGCCCCCGGCGAGATGGAGAGTCAGGAGGACGTTTCCATCGTCGGATGACGTCTTTAGCCCGAGCGTCTCCTCGTAGAACGTCTTGGCTTTCTGCAAATCATCCACCGCGAATCCGCTAAAGGCTTTGGTATCTGTGAACACGTTGGCTCCTCTCTACGCCGCCTGGGCGCAGCTTTGGCTCTGCTCGGATTGCACTATCAGTGGTATTGACCTGAATGCTGGAGAAACTCATCGCTCGCGACGCATCAACTACACAGTCGCCACTCAACCCTCTGATGCGCTGACCACGCAGCTTAACGGTCTTTGGTGTCAATCGATGGAGACAAAGATGCAGAACGTGTGGCCATCAGGGTCGGCATAGACCCGCAAGGCCTCTTCCGGGTCGTTGGAGCGGTCGAGTCGAAGCTCTCCACCCAATGCCATTACCCGAGAATGGGCGAGATCGAGCTCGCTCTTGCTCGGCACTGATAGATCCAGGTGAAGCTGCTGGGGTATGCGTGCGTCTGGCCAAGTGGAACGTGGCAACTCATCGACTTGCTGAAACGCGAGGCAGCCGCTTCCATCAGAGGTTTGCAGATTGAGCCAGTCTTCCCCTGCCGGGTCATCCGCGCCGGGAGCTGGTGCTTCGTGGCCAGGACGATAAACGAGGCCCAGGAGTTGGCGCCAGAACTCGGCGCTGACACGCGCATCCCTGGTATCCAAGACCACCTGCCGCAGGCGTGGCACAGGATCCTGCATAGTTCGGAAACTAGCATCAGTGACGAGGCCGGCTCTTCTCTCCTTTCCTGAGGATGCGCCGCTCAACAAAGCACGAGCCCCCATCCAACAAACGAGCCTCGTCCGGCCGGCGGGTAGGCCTCGTGCAACGGGGTCGTGCGCGTAGGGGAGGTGCGCGATCGGCGTCTCGTAGCCGGACTGTGCCAGCGTCCTCGACGAGCGCCCCGCGCCGCGCCCACCGTCCAGAATGCGACCAGTGTCCGACCAGCGCATCTTCGATCTCACCTACGATCGACAGTGCCCGCTCCTCAAACCGACGCAAGTGTAGGAGGCGAGCCGAGGCCTCGACGGCCCGTTCGGAAGGCATTCTGTGGCAAGTTGTCGTATCGGGGGGAGGCCGTTCGTGGTGAGACTAGAAGGCGGTCATCGGGATCGCCCGGAACTAAGGAGAAGTGGCATGACGCATTACTTGTTGACCGTGCACGGCCCCGCGGAGATGACGGAGTATGGCAACTACGGCTCAAAGGAGGAGATGGAGGAGGCGTTCGCCGCGACCGGCGCCTTCAATGACAAGCTTCACGCCGATGGCTACTGGGTCTTCGCCGGTGGGCTTCAGTCGGCATCGACCGCGACCGTCGTCGACGGCCAGGGTGAGAAGCCGGTGATGAGCGACGGCCCCTACCTCGAGACCAAGGAGGTCATCGGCGGTTTCTGGGTCATCGACGCGCCCGACCTCGACGTGGCGCTCA
>JAXDJO010000050.1:0-12701 GCA_034667525.1 Actinomycetota bacterium | reverse complement strand
AACCACTGCCTTCGAGAAGGCGTTCGGCGCATATGTGGGTGCCAGCAACACTGTTGCCGTCAACTCATGCACTGCCGGACTGCACCTAGCGTTGCTCGCGTTAGGCGTAATGCCGGGCGACGAAGTGATTGTCCCGACGATGACGTTCTGTGCGTCGGCGAACGTCGTGGTTCATGCCGGGGCCCGCCCGGTTCTGGTGGACGTTGGGGAGGATCTCAACGTCGATGTAGAAGCCATTGCTGCAGCCATTACGCCGCGGACTAAGGCGTTGATGCCAGTGCATTACGGTGGTCAGCCCTGCGATCTAGACGCGATCTACGAGCTCGCGGATCGTCATTCACTTGCCGTCGTAGAGGACGCCGCCCATGCGGTGGGGGCTGCCTACAGAGGATCCAGGATCGGGTCAGATCATCTGTCCCGCGAATACCCCAACGTTAGGAGAGCCACTGCATTCTCCTTCTACGCCACCAAGAACATGACCACCGGCGAGGGAGGAATGGTCACGCTTGAGGATGATGAGTTAGCTGAACGGATCCGACGCCTAAGCCTGCATGGAATGAGTCACGGTGCTTGGGACAGATACACCGCGAGCGGCTCCTGGGCGTACGACGTTGAGGAGGCAGGGTACAAGTACAACTTAAGCGATATCCAATCGGCGATCGGGCTCTCCCAGCTCGAGAAGCTCCCATCTTTACAACAGCACCGGCTGAAGCATGTGCAGACTTACGACCGAGGTTTCGAGGACCTTACCCTGGTAAGCACGCTGCCCCGCCATGCGGGCCGCACCCACGCACATCACCTCTATCCGATACGTCTAAAACTGCAGGAGCTGAGCATCGACCGACAGCAATTCATCCTCTCGCTCAACAAACTGAACATCGGAACCAGCGTCCACTTCATCCCACTACACCTGCATTCCTTCTATCAAGAGCAATTCGCCTATCGAGAGGGAGCTTTCCCTGTAGCCGAGAGGATCTACCATGAGCTGGTTTCCCTCCCCTTGTTCGCGTGCATGAACTCTTCCGACGTCGAAGATGTCGTAGCCGCCACAAGTCTTGTCCTCGAGCGAGCGTCTCGGCATCCGACAACGAGGCAGGAAGCTGCACAGGCTGGTCGCCTATGAATCGACGCCAGATAACGTCCGACGGTCCCCCTGTGGCTATGTTGCCTGATGACGGGCTGCCTTCGGTGACGATCAACATAGCCGTCTTCAATGAGGCGGCCCGCATGCAGGCTCTCCTGGAAAGCATCGCCCTGCAGACGTATCCAGCCGACCGGGTTGAGACACTGATCGTGGACGGAGGATCCACGGATCGGACTGTAGAGATTTGTCGGTCGTTCGGGTGCCGAGTCGAATCGAATCCTGCCAGACAATCTGACATAGGACGGCGGCTCGGATGTGAACTTGCGACCGGAGATCTACATATCTACCTCGATGCCGACATGGAGTGGTCGAACCCATCGTGTCTCGCACGGCTCGTACAACCTTTTCTGGAAATGCCTTCGCTCGTGGGTTCGTTTCCCAGATTCCTCGTTGATAGCAAAGATCCCCCTTTGAACCGATGTCTCTCGTACCATCCCCTCCAGCAGGACCCTCTTATGCGCTTCCTCTCCACGCAGATAGAAGAGACCGTGTTTAAGCCGGGAGAGAGCTACAGCTTGTGCCGATTCGCACCCGGCCGCGCGCCCGTGTTGGGAGTGGTTCTGTTCAGAACTTCGCTTCTCAAAGAGTTTTTAAACGAATGGGGACCATCCTGGCGTTGGTCAGATGTTGATTTTGTAGTCGAGTGTGCAGAACGCGGGCTCGCTCCATTCGCCTACGTTCCTTCCGCTGGGATCTACCACCGTAGTTTTTTGAAGCCAGCCATCTACCTGAAGAAGAAACAACGAGACGTCCGAGGCTCATATCTCGACACGGTAGGAAAACGGAAAGCCTCGTACCTTTCCTGGAGCAACAAACGGGATCTCCTTCGCCTCCTTCTATGGATCTCGTATGTGAACGCGCTCATTCCCCCAGCCCTAACCGCAGCTGCACGTTCCTTGAAACATCGAGACCCGGCCCTGCTGTATGAGGCGTTTCTGTCGATAGTAGGAACCGACTACGTTCTGTGGAATTTCGTCCTGGATCGGCGCGGTCGGGCTCTTGCTAAGACGGCAGCAGCTTCGCTGCTGCCGAGTGCAATGGGCTTGGTTCGATATCGAGATCCCCAGCGATGAGGTGGACTGCTCGTTTCCTACAGGGCAGCATCCGCTATCGCCGAACCATCATTGTCGTAGCGCACGCGGTTCTGGTCCTCGCTGCCTATTTGGCTTCGTTCCTATTCACGACCGGCTTCCCCCTCCCCAGCCCAGAATTCCGGTGGCTCGTGTTCAGCCTTCCGATCTTGCTAGGAATCCGTCTGGTGATCTTTCGCCTTCTTCACCTCTACGAAGCCGTATGGATCTTTGTTGGAACGGGCGACCTGATCACCATCCTCCAGGCGACGCTTCTTGGGTCGGTGATTTTCGGGTTCCCGGCTCTGCTGCTGCCTTCGAGTCCGTCTCCGCTGCTGTTCGTTCTCGACTGGATCTTGTGCTCGGCCTTCGTTGCGGGAGCCCGCTTCGCGGTCCGCCTCGCTACCGAACGACACGCTCGCCGGGACGAGCGGATACGTCGCGCCCACAGGCCAAGGAAACGAGCGTTGATCGTAGGAGGCGGCGACGGAGCGGTCACCCTGCTCCGAGAGAGTCACCGTAATCCCAGGCTTGACTATGACGTCGTCGGCCTTGTGGACGATGATCACTCGAAGTGGGGACGAAGGATCTACGGGGTTCAGATCGTCGGAGGCGTAGCCGATCTCCCAGAGCTTGTGCGATCGATAGGCGTCGATGAGCTACTACTCGCGATTCCATCGGGGACAGCCGACCAGCGACGAGGCATCATTTCGAAATGCCTGCAGTGCGAGGTCCCATTGAAGACGGTTCCGAGCCTCGATGAATTGATCCACGGCAAGGGCATCGGTGATTTGCGTGAGATAGATCCTGCCGACCTGCTGGAGCGAAAGCCTGTCGAGCTTGATCGAAAGATCGTCGAGAGCGAGATCAGCGGTAAGAACGTAGTGATCACGGGTGCCGGAGGATCGATCGGGTCTGAGCTCTGTCGCCAAGTTGCGGCCTTGCACCCGGCTTTGATTGTCCTGTTCGAACGTGCCGAGAGCGCGCTGCACTCGATCGCCCAGGAGCTAGCCGCAGACCACCCCAAGCTCAGAACGATTCCCGTTGTTGGTGACATTCGTGATCGCGCCAAGGTGGACGAGATGATGGCAGCCTATTCGCCCGACATCGTCTATCACGCTGCAGCCTACAAACACGTCCACCTCATGGAAGTACATCCACTTGAAGCTATTGACAACAACATATTTGGAACAGAATCAGTCGCCGAGGTCGCTCAACGCCGAGGAGTTGCGAAGTTCGTGCTTATCTCCACTGATAAAGCCGTCAATCCGATTGGCGTCATGGGCATGACCAAACGGATTGCGGAGAGTGTCCTGCGGGCGCAACCAACCGAGTCGACCACATTCGTTGCTGTGAGATTTGGCAATGTACTCGGGAGCATCGGAAGTGTACTTCCCCTGTTCCGCAAGCAGATATCGCAGGGCCACCCCTTGACACTTACCGACCCCCAAGCAACGCGTTATTTCATGTTGACTTCCGAAGCCGCTCAATTAGTGTTACAGGCAGGGCACCTGGGCAACAAAGGCGAGGTTCTCTTTCTAGACATGGGCATGCCGGTTCGCATGGTGGATCTTGCCGAACGAGTCATACGCCTGTCTGGCCTCGCGCCGGGGGTGGATGTTCCGCTGGAGATCGTTGGCCTTAGGGCCGGGGAGCGTCTCTCCGAACAATTGATGCAGGCCGGCGAGGAATTGGTTCCCACCGAGAACCCACACGTACTGCGATTGCAAACTAATGGCTTCGACCCTGCTGCGTTCGAAGAAGAGTTAGAAGTACTACGACAATTGCTCAAAAGCAGAGACCAAGAAGCTGCCACCATCCAGGTTCGGCAGATGGCAAGTCGTTTCTAAACCCGGTCCCGCTCTTCCCTGCTGAAAAGGCCCCTCCCACGCCGAGAGAAGCGCGATTTTTTGATTTCAGGATGCCATGGAGCACATCCTGTTAGCCACGTCGTGGAGATTGTGACCTCGAGCACAAGGAGCATGCCGATGAGGGCCAGGCAAAAACAGAAGAGGAATCCGAAAGCTTGAGCTAACTGAACGTTGATCACATGAGCTTGTATCCAAGCAGACGCGTTCATTCCGAACCTAGTGAGAGCTGGACTTGTATGCAAAAACCAGTAGGTGTCTGGTTCGATGAAAACCGTCACAAGGACAGCGGAGGACCACGCGGCAACGGCAACCGCCACCATCCATCTTGCTTTGGATATGAATGGAGTTCCGACAATAAGGAAAGGCAGGGACCACAATGCAAACCCTGCAACACTCAAGGAATTGATGCTGGCAACTAGAGCAAGGACCGCACCGATAGCTACCAGGGTGCGAGGTTTCGTCGGCCGCCCAGCAATGAACAGACCCAAGATAATCGCGAACAAACACACGACAATCAGGAACGAATAGCCCTCGATATTCGATAACAAGCTTCCAAATGAAGCCCACCTCAAAGCGACCCGCGGAAGCGAATAGAACGACCAGATCGTCGAGTACGAGGAGGCGGTAGAACCACCAAAGTAGGGGAGTCTCTGATGCAGAAGGCGGATGAACTCTGAGGAGGAGCCTAGAGAGATGTAGGCCGGAGCCCAATAGGAAAGGAACAACCCCAAGCTGACAGCCACTCCTGTAGTGAGCCATTGAAGCGCAGCCAGTTTGCCTCGTGCCCGCCAGAGATAAACGAGAAGAAAGGGGCCCGCAAACAATGGCCAGTACTTAGTCGCAACCGCTAGCCCAAACATCAACCCTCCGGCGACCGGCCTATTTTCAAACGCTAGCGCGGCGGAGAAAACCAGGACGCCAGCCACCAGGGCCTCGGGATGCCATAACGTCCACTCAATAACAAGAGGATTGAGCAGTAGGCCATAGAACGCTATCTTCTTGGCCCTTTCGTCAATCTTTACGACTCTGGCCAAGCGAGCTGTCGCACCAACCATGAAGAGGCTCCCCACAATCATCGGGACACGCAGGGCCAGATTGAGCGCAAACTCGCTCGAGACCCCGGACAGCTTGGTCAACAGCAGGTATGGAAGCATCGGGAGAACGAACAAGCCATCGATGATCGGCCCGTAACCGGAAAGGGTCAGCCCCGGGACGGGGCCGTAGAGCCAATAACGTTCGCCTTCGCCCTTAAAGATCTGGATATCTAGATTCGTGGTCACAGCCGATAGCACTATCTCCAAACCAAGGACCGCAAACAGGGTGATCCAATGGCGCCGGTCCAGTCCCAGACTCCGAAGTTGCTGGAAGGACCAAACGCTCATGAGGGCAAAGAGCAGGTACGCGCACAGGGCAAGGGGAATGACTACCCAAAGGTGGGTTTCCCACCACGCAACGACCGGCCCGCCCGTGACTCCAGATGCGTTTCCTGGGGTGGAAGCCGGGCCCCTGGTCATGAAGAGCGTCATACTTGGAGCGACGGTCGCCGGAGCTCTAGCTCCCACTACGCGGAGGTTGGTTTTGTCACCTACCGCCTCGTTCGGGACCGAATACATGGGTCCGTTGAGAGGTCTTTCAGGCAAGTAAGTCGTCTGTAAGTCGCGAACGGTTGGTTTGAGCGGATGACCACCGACGAAAACCGCCTGCACCACTGCTCCTGGCGGAAAGGAGATCTGCCATTTAGCGTGCGCCCGCCAGCTGGCCGGATACAGCTGCCAGGACACTGTGTCAGCTGCGAAAGTTCGCACGTCTTCTCCACCGGCAAGGAAATGGCGTCTAATTTCTGCCGTCGTTAGCGCACGCGCGTAGACTGCAACGTCCCTCAGCGCCCCCTTAAAGGCTAGGGGTTCCGGCGTGCTCTCGAGATTGCCGAGCACGATCGGCTGTCCAGCTCGATGGATGGGCCCTTTCTGCGGCGACCTTGCCGCAAGTGCGCCATCGACATATAGGGAAAGGGTCGAACCATCGTAGACCCCAATGATTTGATGCCACCCCGAGCTGTAAGAGATGCCGCTCAGTGCCTGAGAGAACTTTAGCTTGCTATTCCAAAGGCCAAAGGCGATCCGATCGTCAGCGCGCCATTCGAACCACCATTCCGAGTCGCGTGTAGTTACCCCGGCGGCTTTGGTGACCATGAACGCTCGTCGATTGAGATCCTGGTTGCGGGCCCAGAATTCGACGGTCAGCTGTCGATTGGCAGAGGCTCCTACGCCCGAGACGGAGCTGAAATCGGTTCTTCCGTTGTAGAGGGTTGACGAGCCCGAGGCACCAGGGTACGCGCGTGTTGCTTGCAGACCGTCATGCCGTCCAGTCGCATCGACCATTTTGGATCCGTGATCTCCGAGTGGCCAGTACGCCAGAGGGTGCGACCCGAGAACCAGCCTCTCGTAGCTCGCAGCGCGATTGCGGAGCTCAGTCGGGGACGGTGGCCTCGCCTTACCTCCGCGGGTTGTCTGGGAACCAACTTGTGTGACTGGCGCAGGGTAGGCAGGGTAGATAACATTTCGGGCAAGCCACGGGGCTTTCGGCGCATCCGTCAAGCGGTTGGTTGCCAATAGAACACTGGCAAGGATCGCGAACAAACCCAGCGTTGCGCCCAGCACAAGCCCCAGCCGAGGCATTGGTTTCAGGTGGCTAGATCGCACGCTTGATTTCTCCTAGATAAGAAACTGTCACCCTCGCCTTGAGACTCTTGGGAACAATCCGAAACGGTAACTCGTCTTCTACTCTCAAACGGTGAAGTGAGGGGAGCTCACGAACAGCTTCGGCGATTCCCTTCATGATCAACCGAGCCGCCCTGCGCCGACCTGTTGTTGCTTGATAAGCGGCGACAGCTAACCAAACACTCACCTGACCGAAGACATCGAACAGCACCCGGCGAGGGTGTTGATTCTTCGCAATCATACGGATGTAATTTCGAGTGCCACCTCGATATAACAGATCGTCCGCGGCCGAAGAGAGAAAGCGCCGTGTGCCTCCACTGTTGTGGAGAATGACGCTTTGAGGAGCGAGTGCAACAACCCCACCCATCCGAAAGATGCGCCAGAAGAGTTCCGTCTCGTCCCCATACAGAAAGAATGAGGGGTCGAAGCCTCCGATTTGTAACAAGGCGTCCCGCCGAAACATCATGCCTGCTCCTTTGGCGCCGAATAAGTAGCGCGGCTCGACGGCTGACTCGTCCTCGGGGGCACCAGGGCGAAGAAGCTGCCGCGGGAATCCGAAAGGACCGATTAGATATCCGATGCTGTCGACCAATGTCGGGTCGTGGGCCAGAAGAAGCTTGCACTGCACTGCATCAGCGCCCGTCTGCTCCATCGTGTCCAGGGCCCGCTGGATCCAATCCCTCTCAGCCCGTGCGTCGTTGTCGATGAAAGCGACAACCTTGCCCGTTGCATGCTCGATCCCGACATTTCTTGCCACGTTCAATCCTTGGTTTGTCGAGAGAGGAATCACCTTCAACTCTCGGAAATCGTTGGAGAGGTTTTGTGCGACCTCCAAAGAGTCGTCTGACGAACCGTTGTCAACCACCACGACTTCCTTTGGGGATGGCTCCGACCTGCTTAGCGAAACTAAGCAATCACCCAAGTCGGCTCCCCCATTGCAGTTGACGACCACTACCGTAACGTCGGCCACGTCCTGGGTCATCGCCCGTATCCTCGGTCTTGCGGGGTCCGCCTTGCGTTGCAGAACAGAGCTATGGAGGGGTCACACGTGGCGTGGATAGTTAACAAGCTTCTAGAGTTCATCGGTCGACTTTCGGACTGGACTGCGGCGCTCATATGGTTCTTCAGAGACAAGCTTGCCTTGCCTGTGAAGACATCTGGAATCGTCGTCGACGTTGGTTCTGGACACTCCCCTCACTTTAGAGCCCATGTGCTCGTCGAGAAATATCTGACCGATACCACTGGCCACCGCATCGGGAGATTCTCCAGGAGGCATGCAAGTCAAATCGTTTGCATTGCTGACGCAGCAAGGCTCCCATTCTGCGATCGAGCTATCGATTTCGTGATCGCCTCTCATCTCTTTGAACATCTCTCCGAGCCTGATGTCATCGCTGCAGAGTTCAGCAGAGCAGCTCGAGGGGGCTACATCGAGTGCCCCAGCGAATGGATCGAGCACATGTTTCCCTTCCCCTCACACCTTTGGTACGTATCTAATCTTTCGAGTGGGGGTTTGGGGTTCGTGCCGAAGCAACAAGACAGGGACCGATCTCTGGAGCGGGCTCTCCTCTCCAACCTAGCTTCGGACCGCCACCTCCGAGCCTTGTTTCACGACCGGCGCGCCTGGACGGAACGTGTGGTCTGGCAAGACGTTCTTACATGTCAGGTGGAGGGGCCGCCGGACGCCCCGGATCCCGACGGATCCACTCCCCATCGGGCCAATCCGCCTCTGATCGACGTTCTGCGGAGGGTGCTCGCTCGATCTCTGAGCCCGCTGTTTCGCCCGGCGCCCCTCGCTGAGGAAACCATCCTCGCGGCGATGTGTTGTCCAGAATGTCGGGCCAATCTGATGGCAGGCGAACGTGGCCTGACGTGTCATCGTTGTAACAAGCTCTATCCGCGCGTGGGCTTTACCATCGACTTCCTCCAGCCCACCGCGCCTTGAGGCCCTTTCTATCTTCACGGCCACGGCTCCGCAGATCCCGATCCGAGGATCTCGTAACCCAATGGATAGAAATCTTCCGCGCGGGTGTCTGGCCCGGCTTCCAAGGAGCAAAGTCGCTGACAGAATGCCGTCGACACCGATAGGTTTCAGCCTGTAGGCATCTAGGACGGAGGATGGTGATGAGTCTTTCGAGGCGTCGTTGGACCCTTGTTCTGATCATGCTCGCCTTTCTCGCCCCGTTCAGTCAGATCTCGACGGCTTCGCCCAGCACGGGAACCACTAGCCGGCCCAACGTTCTAATCATCGTTACGGACGACCAGCGCGGCGGTCTCTCAGTAATGCCGGAGACGCGCCGGTGGATGAAACGAGGCGGCACCAGGTTCAACAATGCCTTCGTCACGACACCGATCTGTTGCCCTTCACGATCTTCAATCTTCACAGGACGCTATACACACAACCATCACGTTTACGGTAACAGCGGCCAGGCCATTAACCTCAATCAGCAAACAACACTTCAGTACTACTTGAAGCAGGCTGGCTACGAAACGGCCATGTATGGCAAGTATCTAAATGACTGGGATATCACTCAACCTCCCCCTTACTTCGACCATTACTCCATGACCATTAGGAGCCACTCGTATACGGATGGAGTCTGGAACGTCAATGGACAGGTCCAGACACTCCCGGATTACAACGTGAGCTACATTTCCCGGAGAGCCAAACATTTCATTAGCAGTGCCGGCACACAGCAGCCTTGGTTCCTCTACCTTGCCACGGCGGCACCCCACAGCCCCTTCACACCTCAGCCGAAATATGCCGATGCCCCGATATCTCGGTGGGCGGGAGATCCTGCCGTCTTCGAACGTAATCTTTCAGACAAGCCACCGTACGTTCAACGCAGCCATGCAGGCATCCATTACGGGCGCAGAACCCGGAAGGCACAGTTCCGCACGCTCAAGTCGGTCGATGATTTGGTGTCCAACGTCTTCACGACTCTCAGGAATCTGGGCGAGGCCAAGAACACCCTTGTCTTCTTCATATCCGACAACGGCCTCATGTGGGGAGAGCATGGTCTAACGCATAAGGGCGTCCCCTACGACCAATCCATCAGAGTTCCATTCTTGGTGCGTTGGCCCGGTCATTTTCTCCGCCACGCCAAAGACAGCCGCATCGTGGCAAATATAGACATTGCACCGACGGTGCTGCAGGCCACGGGTGTCACGCCAAATCCTGCCTACCCCATCGACGGAAGAACACTGCTCGGCACCGACTCGCACCGGCAGCGTTTGCTAACCGAGTACTTCATCGGGACTGAGTTCCGCGGCTCGCCACAGGGAATGTGGGCCTCGACTCGAACGGACACCTATCAATACACGGAGTACTACGGTGCCGATGGAAGCACCATAGTTTTCCGGGAGTACTACAACCTGCGAAAGGACCCCTGGGAACTTCACAACTTGCTCGGCGACGCAACCACCCTCAACGATCCAAACGTCGCGGCCCTGCATCTGCAACTGGCTCAGGATCGAGTATGCGTGGGAACGGTTGGGGCGAACGCGTGTCCCTAGATCTCCATGAGACCTCGACCGGACTGCAGGAGATTGCCGGTTGGGTGCGCGAAGCCGGCACGGTCGTGGCCCTCGCCGGTGCCGGGATCTCCACCGAGTCCGGCATCCCCGACTTCCGGGGCCCGAATGGTGTCTGGACCAAGGACCCGAAAGCGGAGAAGCTCGCCTCCCTCGAGCACTACATGTCCGATCCTCACGTGCGGGCGCGGGCATGGCAGATGCGCTTGCACCACCCGGCCCTGACGGCGCGGCCTAACCGAGCGCACCAAGTGCTGGCGGGGCTTGAATCGAAGGGGAAACTCGACACCCTCATCACACAGAACATCGATGGTCTCCACCTCGCCGCGGGATCTTCACCCGAGAGGCTCATCGAGATCCACGGTTCCATGCGAGAGGTCGTGTGCATGAGTTGCGGGAGCCGCTCGCCTATGGCATCCGCCCTCGTGCGCGTGCGCTCGGGTGAGCCGGATCCGTCGTGTGAAAGCTGCGGCGGCATCTTGAAGTCTGCGACCATCTCGTTCGGGCAAAGCCTCGTGCGAGCTGATCTCGAACGAGCCCGACGCGCGGCGAACGGGTGCGATCTGTTCCTGGCGATCGGTACTTCTCTTTCCGTGTATCCCGTTGCTTATCTGCCGCGGCTGGCTCTCGCTTCCGGAGCGCGTGTCGTGATCTTCAATGCTGAACCAACGCCCCTGGATCCCTTCGTCGACGCTCTGGTCGGAGGTTCCGTGGGAACCTCCTTATCTGCGCTTGCAGCTCTCTTGTGAGCCGTGCCGGCCGGTCAGTGAGCGTTGCCCCACAGCCTCGAGGTGAGCCGGCCTATCCAGGGATGCTGTAAGGCTTGATGATGTAAACGATCCCGTTAGAAGCGCTCAGCCAGTTGTATTCGAATTGGTCGCGCTGATAGACGTGCCGCACGGTCGCATCGTCTGGTGACGCGGGATCGTTGACGATCACATCTCCACTCGCGGTGAATCCGCGCACCACCAGTAGGTGCCCATTCGTCTTCTTGATATCGGCGCCGTCCATCTTGTTCCAGGCGATGGAAACGACTACCGGAACCCCACGCTTGATCCATCGCTCGATCCCTCGCAGGTCGGCATACTGGCGAACCGATGAATCGAGGCCGTAGTGAGCTGCATAAGCGGTGTTAAAGGGCCAATTGCCAGTCCCCTGATAGTGATAGTCGTAGGTGTGGACTGCGGCCCAGTCGACGCTTCCATCCACCCGGCCGTTGGCGTCGAATACCGGATCTGCAGGAAGCGAAGCGATGTCACTCGCCGTCGGCCCCCGCCTCCAGAACTCGACGACCATCTCGGTCGAAGTGGGACTGCACCACGCTTCGCCGCCGCCATCGAACTGCGGATACTCGCCGGAGTGGATCTCCTGCGAATACTGAGGCACCGGCAGGTCGATCGCGCTGGTCATGGTGGTGGGACTGACAGTCTTGGAGGGCTTTGTCTGATCGGAAGCGGTTGCTGCGACCTGACGAAGCACAGGCTCTGCCGAGCCGTCGGAATGGAGGACCGAGCGCACTTTGTAGGCACTTGCTGAGCCAGCCTTCTTATCTGCAGACCAGGTGTCGATGGAGACGTAACCACCGCTGTCGCCCTGGCCGCCGACGGAGGTTCGCTGGATGGCCGATTCGTCGAACGCCCACTGGCCCATGACGTACCACTTGGTCCAGTGCCCGCTCATGTAGAGACTGAGGTCGGTCTCCACCCAACTTCCGGGAGGGGTGTTCGCCTGCCACGACGTGACCACTTCGGTGATGGGGGACAAGGACTTGTACACAGTAGAGGTCCACTGGCCAACGGTCGCACCGGAGGGCAGGGTGATGGCGCCGTCGCCCACTGCTGACGCTGTGGTGCCAGCGAAGGTGCCGGCGGCGAACTGCGCTGCAGTCGTCCATGCATGGAATGAGATCGCAGCAACCCCCTGCGTGGCAGCCGACACAGGCATTCCAAGCGTTGTAACGAGCAACGCCATCCCGCCTCCCAGGAGCGACAATCTGACTCTCCATGGACCATGAGACACGACATCCTCCTTGCTCCACCGCATCCTGTCGATCGAGCGCCGATCGAAATCATTGGCAGTATCGCGCCCGGCTCTCGAACGAACTAGAGATGTGTCGTGAAATGGGCCAGCAGCCATCAGAGTCGCCGCGTTCAGCGGCCAGCCAAATACACTTGACGAACATGGTCGTGCGACGCGAGCTGCTGTTGGGTCTCGGGCGGCTGAACGCGACGACCACGGTCCTGCAGCGCGCTCGCCTTGCTGATCCGCTCCGCGGTATGTGGGAGGCCGCCGACGTGCAGTGGTGGTGGCGGCGTCCGCGGGCGACCGACGAGCTGGCGCTCCCGGTCTGGTTCGACGAGGTCGGTCC
>JAXDJO010000049.1:0-9997 GCA_034667525.1 Actinomycetota bacterium | reverse complement strand
ACTCGGACTCCATCAACGACCTCCCGCTGCTCCAGTCGGTGGGCTACCCCCACGCGGTGAACCCGGAAGCCGAGCTGAAGCGGATCGCTCTCCGGCGCGGCTGGCCGATCCACGAGCTGCGCACCCGAAGACGCGCTCTTCTTGTAGGGGTTCCGGCGGGCTTGGGCGCAGCCGCGCTGTTCGGCGGCGGGCTGGCCTCGGGGATGTGGCTCGAGCGAAGAAGAGCGCGGCGCTAGTACCACCGACTGGAGTGGCACACCGACCCGGCGCGCAAATATAAATATCGGACAAATCCTGACTAAGGGGTCGCTCCAGGCTGCCGGTGGGAATCTTTGGGCCACCAATCGGGTAGAAAGCCTTGTCGGGGGGCAAGGAGTGAGGGTCGGGGTTCCCTCCCGGGGCCCATGGGCGTTCCAGAATGAGGTGGTTGAGTGCTCGGAAAGAGGATGCAAGTGCGCGCCGCAGCGGCGTTCTTCGGTTTGACGATCATGGCGTTCGTGACGGCGCCGGCCTTCGCGGTCACCAACTCGGTGACCACCAAGACCCCTGCCTTGTGGCACATGGATGAAACCAGCGGGACCACGATGTTCGATTCCGGAGATGCCCCCGCAAACGATGGGACCCTGACGAACGTGACCCTGGGTGTTGCCGGGATCAACGGCACCACCGGCTACGGCTTCACGCGCGGCTACGTCACGGTGCCGGATCAGAATTCGCTGAACCCCGGGAGCGCAAACCTGGTCGTTCAGATCTCGGCAAGCCCTTCTTCCCTTCCTGCGTCCGGAGACTTCGACGTCATCCGCAAGGGCGACTCACCCGGCCAGCAATACAAGATGGAGATCCTCCAGTCCGGTGCGCTGAGCTGCGGTTTCCGGGGGTCGATCAAGTCGGCCACCGTGATCAGCACCACTCTCATCGGTGCCAACACCGGTTATCACACGCTCAAGTGCGTCAAGACGACCTATCAGATCAAGGCCTTTGTAGACGGCGTCGGGACCGCCCTGAATGCAAAGATCGGTTCTATCTCGAACAGCCAGGCAGTTGTCATCGGTGCCCACGGAAGCGGGACCTACGATTTCTACAAGGGATCGCTGGACGAAGCGAGCATCGCCACCAGCTAGAAGTCTTCGGGTCTCGGGCCCGCAGCAGAGTGAGAGATGTGTTGTGTCTCCTGCGTGCGCGCCCATGCCTGACGGCTCACGGCGGGTTCTCCATCCACTGCGCTGAGCGAGGCAACACAACGTTGACCTGACGGCGGAAGATATCTACTCGCCCTGAAGCGAGGGAAGGAGAGCACGGAATGCAGATCACTCGAGGTTCAGTCGATACCGAGTCCGGCCCCCAGGAGTGGTTCACCGGGGCGGTGTTCATCGACACGATCGCATCGCCTACGAAACCTTCGCACCTCGGTGCTGCCAGCGTGCACTTCACGCCTGGAGCGCACACCGCGTGGCACACCCACCCCCTGGGCCAGACTATCTACATCACCGAGGGCGCCGGGTTATGCCAGCGCCGTGGCGGGGCGGTCGAGGTGATCCGCCCGGGGGACCACGTCTTCTTCGAGCCCGGTGAGGAGCACTGGCACGGTGCTTCTCCGCAGCGCTTCATGACCCACATCGCGATGCATGAGTCCGACGACTCGGGAAGCCCGGTGAAGTGGGGAGTGCACGTCACCGACGAGGAATACCAGGCTGCAGCGAAGGTCAGCACCGACCGGGGAGCGGGTGAACGATCGGACGAAAGATAAACGGCGATCTCTCACCGGATGACCTTCGCTAGTTGAACGAAGCGAGCATCGCCATCGGCTAGAAGGATTCCAGGATCGTCGCTTTAGGCGCTCCGGAGAGTGCCGGAGAGTTCTTCTGGGCCGCCCATACACGGCTCTGCAGGAAGTCGAGAAAGGTGGCCGCCTCACCCGCCGTGTCGAAGTCCAGGTCGATGACGATGTATCGCCGGTCGTCGACCGGGTGCTGCACGCGGTGGTCCCGGACCCCTGCTCGCCGACGGGCCTCGGTGAAACCGCTGAACGCGGAAAACCACGTTTCGTAATCCGTTATCGGGTGCTCGATGTGCAAAGTAACCAACTGTCCCCCCTTTGGTGCTTCAGTCACTCCTCAGAAGCTCTGCAAGCTCGCGCGCGTTGCGCTGCGCGTAATCCTGATAGCAGTTATTCATGAGCACGTGGGTTTTCTTGGCACTGTCGCTGAGCTCTTCTAGGCGCGGCCCCCAATCCTTCAACTCCTGCTCTGAATACAGGTACTTGAATCGCTTGTGAACATCCCCGCTTTGCCACTCCGCGTCGTTGTGACCATGAAACCGCATCACTGCCAGATCGGCGGTTGCCGCCACAACGGGTGGGATCGAGCTGACGAAGCCCTGCGGCATATCGACACAGACGTAGGGGATGCCGTGGCCCTCCAGGAACTCGAGGCTCTCGGCGCGATTGTCCTCGCTCATCCAGGTCTTGTTGCGGAACTCAACGCAAACCGGTAGCGGGGCCGCGCGTTTGGCGCACTCGAGGATGTAGCTCTTGTTCTTCTTTCCGATCGTGAACCAGTGTGGAAACTGAAAGAGCAGCGCGCCGAGCTTGCCCGCGTCGTCGAGAGGCTGCAGCGCCGACAAGAATCGGTCCCACACCTCATCGACGGCCTGGGGTTCGAGGTCGCTCAGGTAGACGTTCTTCTTATCGGTCTGGACCCGGATGTCCTTGTAGATGGCTTCTGGTTTGGTGGGATGCTGGGTCAGCAACGAGAAGGCCTTCACGTTGAAAGTGAAGCGCGCCGGCGTTCGCTCGGCCCACAACTTCGAGTTGGCCTCCGAGGGCGGGAAGTAGTAGGTGGAATCCACCTCGACGAGGGGGAAGTGGGTGGCGTAATACTTCAAACGGTCCTCCGCGCTGGAGACCCCCGGCGGATACCAGCCGGATTTCAGCAGTGTGTTGTCGGTCCAGGATGCGGTCCCCACGAGGATGTCTCCCATCAGACGATCTTCACCTCCTTTCGAGCCGGAACGCGCGTGGGCCGCAGTCCTTCCACTTCAGCCTCCTGTGCGAACACGCATGCGTCGCGCAGAGCGCAACCTCGCGGATCGTTGTTGAAAAACGCGTAGACATCCTCGCGCGGCTCCCACAGCCCGGCGATCCGCTGCGCCCACTCGGTCATGTCCTTGCGCCGGTAACAGGGCGGGGGCCGGGAAAGGCCGTGATGCCAGCGCACGAAACTCCAGTCGGTGGTGCGCCAGATACTCGTTACCGGAGTCCCGTTCCGATCCGCCAGACAGCATGCGGCTCCGTGGTCCTCGAGCAGGCTCTTCGTTGCGGGCGTGAACCATGACGGGTGCCGAAACTCCACGGCGACGCGGACGCCCTCGGGGAAGCGGGACAGTGTCTCGTCCAGGGCGGGAAGATCCACTTGCAGGTTGGGAGGCAGCTGCAACAGCAGGGGGCCGAGTTTCGATCCCAGCCGGGAGGCGTTCTCCATGAAGCGGGCAACCGGTTCGGCCGGATCCTGCAGACGTTTGATGTGAGTGAGGTAGCGGCTCACCTTTGCCGCGATGATGAAGTCCGCTGGGGTCCGTTGCGCCCAGGCGGCGAAGAACTCCGGCTTGGGCAGGTGATAGAAGGAATTGTTCAGCTCGACGACCTGGAAGCGTTCGGCGTAGAACTCGAGCCACGCCTTCTGCGGAAGCCCTTGGGGATAGAAAGCGTCTCTCCAGTGGCGGTACTGCCATCCGGAGGTGCCGATGAAGACGGGCATCGTCCAAGACTAGGGGCGGTCGATCAAGACAGATCCGGCAGTCCCTCGAAGGTCGTCGAAGCCTCTGCATAGAGGCGTCGGGGGATGCGCCCCGCCCGCCGCGCCAGCCGTCCCGCCTCGACTGCCTTTCTTATCGCCTCGCCCATCGTCGCCGGTTCCTGAGAGCGGGTGATCGCGCTGGCCACCAGTACGCCGTCGCAACCGAGCTCCATCGCGATCGCGGCATCCGATGCCGTGCCCACGCCTGCGTCGAGGATCACCGGAACGTTCGCCCCCTCCACGATGATCGCCAGGTTGTAAGGATTGCGGATACCCATGCCGCTTCCGATCGGCGAGCCGAGCGGCATCACGGCGGCACACCCGGCCTCTTCCAGCCGTCGGGCCAACACGGGATCGTCGTTGCTGTAGGCCAGCACCACGAAGCCTTCATCGACGAGAGCCTCGGCCGCCTCGAGCAGTGCCACCGGATCGGGCAGAAGGGTGCGGTCGTCGGCGATGACCTCGAGCTTGATCCAATCGGTCTCGAACGCATCGCGGGCCAGTCTGGCGGTGGTGATCGCGTCACCGGCAGTGAAACATCCCGCGGTATTGGGCAGCAGCTTGCAGCCGGCGCGGTCGATCACCTGAAGGATCGAGCCTTCGGCATCCGGAGCAACGCGGCGAAGGGCCACCGTGGCCATCTCCGCCCCCGTCGCCCTCAGCGCCTTCTCGAGAGCATCGAGGCTGGAGGCTCCCCCGGTCCCCATGATCAGCCGGGACGAAAAGCTCTCCCCCCCGATCACCAGTGGGTCGTCCATCACCCTCCCCCGATCGCATTGAGGACCTCGATCCGGTCACCCGCTTGCACCTCGACGGCCGCCCACTCGGTCTTGGGCACCACCTCGCCGTTGCGGGCCACCGCTATCCCGCGCGCCTCTCCCGCACCCTCATCGATCCGTTGCGGGATCAGATCTACCAAGGTCGTTCCCTCCCCCACCTCGCGCGCTTCTCCGTTGACGACGAGATTCACTGCTGCACCCCTTTAGCCGAAAGAGATGCCTCGAATCGCTGCGGCGAGAAGGGTTCGATGTTTGCCGCCACCTTTCCTGAGATGACGAGGTCAGTAACGGCGTCTGCGGTGATCGGCGTGAGCAGGATCCCGTTACGGTAATGACCGGCCGCGAGGATGAGCCCCTCCACGACGGACGCCCCGATGAGGGGAGCGTTGTCGGGGGTCGCCGGGCGGAGACCCGCAATTGTCTCAGTGAGCTCGAGCTCGGTCACGCCGGGGACGAGCTCGTTAGCATCCCGCAACAACTCGAAGACCGCGCCAGCCGTCACCGAGGTATCGAAGCCCTGTTCTTCGCTCGAGGCCCCGATTACCACCCTTCCGTCGGGGCGGACAACGAGATAGACATCGGGCCCGGTGATATTGCGGCCCGATAACGGTGCGGTGGTCGACGGCCGGTCCCCGCGTATCCGAAGATGCAGCAGCTGGCCTTTGATCGGACGCAGCGGGGGCCGGGCGTCCGACGGGAGCCCCTTGACGGACGGCGACCACGCTCCTGCCGCCAGCACGAGGTGCTCGCATGTGAGCCGATCGCCGTCCCTCAACTTCACGCCGGCAAGCCGATCTCCCGCAACGTCAATCACCTCGGCGCGAGACCTCACGAATCGCACGTGGGAGCGTAAGCAGGCCTTTGCCAACGCTCCGACCAGGGCGCGATTGTCGACCTGATGATCGCCTTCCACGAGGATGCCGCCGCGCACCCTGGGGCTCAGTGCAGGCTCGAGACGTCTCGCTTCGCTGCTGGAAAGCCGATCGACAGCCAGGCCCAAGCGGATCTGGAAGCGATAGACCTCCTCGAGGGCCGCGTTGTCGTCTCTGTCCAGGGCGACCATGAGCGTGCCGCAACGGTGGTAACCGGGCGACCTCCCGCTGGCTTCCTCCAACTCCGCTGCGAAGTCTGGATAAAGCTCGCTGGATGCGAGGTTCAGTTGAAGGAGGGCCTCCTCACCGTGCTGGACCTCGGTAACCGGAGCGAGCATGCCGGCCGCGGCCCACGAAGCTCCGCGGCCCGGCCGGTCGTCGATGACGGCCACCCGTGCCCCCTGCTGGGACAGCCTCCACGCGCACGCGAGGCCAATGGCCCCGCCACCGACGATCGCGACGTCAGCTGTGTGATCCGAGGGAGAGATAAGGACACCTCCTCACCCCGCATTACCGGGTCGAGTGTTGGGGGTCGCGGGCTTTAGCCCGCCTCTCAGCCTGGTAACCCAAGCTCCCCGCTGGTCCGTTCAGTATAGAAGCGAGAGGGCGCCGCTAACCCGGAAGCGACAGCTCCCCAAGGCGCTGGAGGATCGAGTCTTCGCTCAGCTCCAGGTGTTTTGCCAGATGGACGATCGTTCCCTGTTCGGGCTGGGAGATGAACTGGAGCTCGTCCACCAAGGCGCGCATGAGATGCAATCCGCGGCCCTCTTCGGCGCTACCGCTTGCCGGCTGGAAGGCGTCCGTCGAGAAGAATCCGAGACCCGCGTCGATCACCCTGATCTCGCAGGCGTCCTCGTTGACTTCCACTTCGACTTCGTATTGTTGGTTGGTCCCCTGCGCGTGCTTGAGGACGTTGGTGCAAGCTTCCGTCACCGCCAGCTCAATATCACCGACACAATCGCCTTGCACCCCGAGCTCCCGCAGAGCCGAGCGACAGATGTGGCGCACGATGGGCACACTCAACTCGTCTCGTGGGAGTCGCAGGGTGAAGGAGATCCGCATCGGCTTCACCATCTCCTGGTTTCTGTAGACATCTTCATCTCCTCGCTGCTGTCTGAACGAGTAGTCGATCTTCCTGAAAACTGCGGACCCACTACAGCGTATCGGGGGTCCGCAGCCGTTTCCGGGTTTCGTCGAGAAGACATGGGATACGGCGGCCGCCCAGTAGCAGCGACCATGGCAATCAGCTCCCCAGAGCGCCGGTCTCGACGAGATTCCTGAACTGGTCAAGAGCCCTTTCGATCTGGGCATCGGGATCTTTGAACAGTTCTGCAACGATCTCGCCCAGTTTGCCGGCGGGCGGATCGTAGGAAAGTGCGACCGTCACTTTCGTGACGCCGGGAGCCCCACGATCGAATCGGACCACGCCGCTGGTGTCCACCTGGTTGTCGCCGACACTTTTCCACGCGATCCGCTCATTGGGCACGTCCTCTTCGATCTCAGCGTCCCATTCGACCGACTTGCCAGCCGGGCCCTTTACCACCCAGTGCGAGCGGTCTCCATCGCCAACTACCTTTTCCACATCTGAGAACATCGTCGGAAAGTTCTCGAAATTGCGCCAGTACGCGTAAACCCTCTCTACCGGTGCCTGAACCTCTGCATAGTGGGTTGCGGAACCCATCGGCCTCACCTCCAGAAAACCTTTACCTCCTCGAACCATGCCCCGAAGGTGACGGAGGTAAACGGCTTTAGGCCGATAGCACCTTGCGCAGGCCACGGAGGGCAACCTCTACGTCCTCTGAGGAAACGTCACGGTGGGTGACCAGCCGCATGGCGTTCTGGGACATAGCGACCGTGAGGACGCCCTCGACCAGCAGGGCGTCGCTGACTTCGGGGCCGCCCTTGGAGAAGGGCGT
This sequence comes from Actinomycetota bacterium, assembly GCA_034667525.1. GTDB lineage: Bacteria > Actinomycetota > CADDZG01 > CADDZG01 > WHSQ01 > DATAPE01. The sequence continues at coordinate 2,636 of JAXDJO010000049.1, read as the reverse complement.
GAGGTTCAGATAGACCATGTTGGTTTCGACGGAGGAGGGATCGACAGCCTGCTCGTGGAGCTCGCACAAACCTTCGGCCAAGCGGCGGGCATTGACGTGATCTTCCGCCAGCCGGTCGGGCCCGGTTTCGAGTGCTACCCGGGCAGCAGCCGCGATGACGCCGACCTGGCGCATCCCGCCTCCCAGGCGCTTGCGCAACCTGTGGGCGGAGGCGATGTTCTCGGTCGTCGAGCAGACCATCGATCCGATGGGAGCACCGAGCCCTTTCGAGAAACAGAAGGTGAGCGTGTCCGCGTAAACTGCCCATTCCTTCGCAGCGATGCCCGTTGCTGCCTGAGCGTTGAAGATCCGAGCGCCATCGAGATGAAGGGCGACACCCCGCTCATCACAAACCTTGGCGATCGCTTGAGCCTCCTCGAGGGGAAAGACCCGGCCCCCTGCCGAGTTGTGCGTGTTCTCGATCGCTACGACCGCGGTGCGGGGGGCATGGTCGCTACCCTCTCGGATCGCCGCGCTGACCTGATCTGCAGCGATAGTTCCGTTGTGACCGGGGAGAGGACGCATCATCAATCCGAGGTGAGCCGCGGCGGAGCCTCCCTCGTAGTGAAGGAAGTGCGCGCTGGCCTCGCAAACGACCTCGTCACCCGGCCTTGCCAGGGAGCCCAACGAGACTTGATTTCCCATAGAGCCGGTGGGAACGAATAGCCCCGCTTCCTTGCCCAGAAGATCGGCTGCAAACTCCTGCAGGGAGTTGACGGTCGGATCGTCGCCGAAGACGTCGTCGCCTACCTCGGCCTCGGCCATGGCCCGGCGCATCTCGGGCGTGGGCCGGGTGACGGTGTCGGAACGAAGATCGATCAGGCCGCTCACGGCGTCAGGATAATGCCCTGCGGGTCGCTTGACCGACGCCGGTCAGTAGGGAGAGACCAGCTCCTCGTGTACCTCTCCGTTCGATTCGAACACCAGGAATCGGTCCAGTTGCTGCATGAACCAACGGTCGTGCGTCACTGCCATAACGGTTCCCTCGTAACGATCGAGCGCGTCCTCGAGGGCCTCTGCGGAGTCGATGTCGAGGTTGTCCGTCGGCTCGTCCAGCAACAACATCGTGGGGCTCTCCAGCTCCATCAACAGGATCTGGAAGCGAGCCTGCTGGCCTCCGGACAGGAGTGAGAACGGGCTCATGGCCTCTGCCTGCAGCTCGTAGCGCTTCAGCCGCGACATGGTGGTGCTGAGGTCGAAGCCCCTCTTGGTGATGATGTCCCTGATCGTGTGGTCCAAGAGTTCGGGTCGTTCGTGCATCTGGTGGAACAGGCTGGGTTGCACTCGAGCACCGAGTCGGTACTCGCCGCCGTGGCCGATCTCCTCACCAGCAAGCAATCTCAGGAAGTGACTCTTGCCGCTGCCGTTGGGGCCTACCACCCCGATGCGTTCGCCGAACCACACCTCGACGCTGAAGGGCTCGACCAATCGTGGAAAGGAAAGTCCGCCGGTGCGAAGCACGATCTTCCCAGTTCGCCCTCCGCGCAGGTCCATCGAGATGTTTTGCTGCTGAGGACGCTCCCGGACCACGCTGGTTTCCTCGAAGCGGCGCAGCTTGGTCTCGGCGGCTTTGGCGCGAGAGGCTTGGCGGGGGCTGATCGCGGCTCGGCGTTTGAACTCCTTCATAGAGGCGTAGAGCCGATCCCGCTCCTGCTGATACTGGCGCCTTTCATCCGCGATCCGCTCGACCCGCCGGCCGCGCGCGGCCACGTAGCTCTCGAAGGATTCCTCGTGCACCCACGTGCCGCGACCTTCGAGGGTGACGATGCGCGTCGAGGTCCGCGCCAGCAATGTCCGATCGTGACTCACGTAGAAGATGGTTTTTCGCGAGTCATTGATGAGGTCTTCCAGCCAGCGCTTTGCAGGGATATCGAGGAAGTTATCGGGCTCGTCCAGCAACAAGATGTCGAACTCGGACCGGAAGAGAACCTCGAGGGCAAGACGTTTCTGCTCCCCTCCAGAAAGCGTCTTCACGGGCCGGTCCGCGACGGCCTGGAAGCCCAGCCCGAGTGCGGCCACCGTGCACGTGTCCCAGAGAACCTCGGCGTCGTATCCACCCGCTTCGCCCCACCGGCTGAGCGCGTTCGCGTAACTGAGCTGTGCCTTCTGATCCTTGGAGCGCTGTGCTCGCTGCTCGAAGCGGGCGACGTCGCCGGCGGCAGCCCGGACGCGGGGGGTGGCGTAGCCGAGCAGGAAGCTGCGGATGCTCACCGCCTCGGGGGCCGCTGCGACGAATTGCTGCATCAGGCCGAGCGAGCTATCCACGTGGATCTGTCCTGCCTGGCGGGGCAGAACCCCTGCGATCAACTTGAGGAGGGTGGTCTTTCCCGCGCCGTTGGCGCCGACCAGGGAAACGTGCTGACCGTCACCGATGCGAAAGGACACGCCCTCGAATAACACCCGGCTCCCGAGCGCGTACTGAAGGTCTGCGACATCGATGATCCCCAACTAGCCGAAGAAGATCTCTGCGCTCTCGTACAGCTCAGGGTCCAAGGTCTTAAGCGAACCGACGGCCTCTCCCAACGGGATACGAACGATGGCGGTGCCTTGGAGCGCGACCATCTTGCCGTAGTCGGCTTCTTCGGCAGCATCGATCG
>JAXDJO010000048.1:0-23059 GCA_034667525.1 Actinomycetota bacterium | reverse complement strand
ACGGCGGAACAGGGCGCTTTCGAGAGATCCGAATTGGACCTGCTCTTGGATCTTGCAACCAAAGGGATCGGTGAGTTGACCGCTCGGCAGCTACAGGCTCTCGGCCCCGCAAACCGAGATTGAAAGCAGTCTTCGCGTCTCGCAATCGCCACAAGTCCGAACAGGTGGCATTGCTGCTCCCGGAGCTCGAGCTGATCCCGCTGGACGAGGTTGCTCCCGACCTCGAGATCGAAGAGCCTTTCGACACCTTCGAAGAGAACGCCGAAGCCAAGGCGCGCGCGGTCGTCGCGGCGACCGGGATCGCGGCTGTCGCAGACGACTCCGGGTTGGAGGTCGATGCGCTCGCGGGGGCCCCGGGCGTCAGATCTGCCCGCTACGCCGGCGAGGCCGCAACCGACCGTGAGAACAACCGCAAACTGATGGCCGCTCTGTCGGAGGTACCCGATGATCTCCGGCTCTGCAGGTACCGATGCGCCGCGGTTTTTCTTGGAGCCGATGGCCTTTATGTGGCAACCGAAGGAAGCTGCGAGGGCCGCGTTGTTTCCGAGCCACGGGGTCACCTGGGTTTTGGCTATGACCCCCTTGTCGTTCCGGCCGGCGAGTCACGCACGATGGGAGAGATCCCTCTTCAGGAAAAGCTGGCCTTCAGCCATCGCGGGCGCGCGTTCCGTGCGCTGCGCGCCCAGCTCCACGATCTCGGGCTGTTCTAGCTCCTCCCGCCCGACCGGAAGGTCAGCCCTCCTCTTGCGCCTTTTGGGTTGCAGCTTTCTCCCGGATCTCGTCCAGGATGGGAGCATTCAATAGTGTGGTGACGTCTCCGAGCTCCCGCTCTTCTGCCACGTCCCGCAGCAACCTGCGCATGATCTTGCCGGAGCGCGTCTTCGGCAGGTCGTCGGTGAAGATTATCGACTGTGGCCGTGCGATTTTGCCGATCACCTTGCTGACGTGGCCGCGCAGCTCCTGGATCAGGGCTTCGTCGCCGGTAACATTGCCCTTGGGCGTGACGTAAGCGACTATCGCTTCACCCTCTTTTGGATCCTTGCGCCCAACAACCGCAGCCTCTGCGACAGAGGGATGGTCAACGAGAGCCGACTCGACCTCGTAGGTAGAGATGCGGTGTCCGGCGACGTTCATGACGTCATCAACGCGGCCAAGTAACCAGTAGTAGCCCTCCTCATCGAGCTTGCAGCCGTCTCCGGCGAAATAAAGGTCGTCCCCGAATTTGGAGTAGTACGTGTCCCTGTAGCGCTGGTCGTCCTTATAGATCGTGCGGAACATCGATGGGACAGGCCGCTTCAGAACCAGATATCCACCACCACCTCGTCCCACGCTGTTTCCGGTTTCGTCCACAACGTCTGCAGAGACACCGGGATATGGGTGCGTGGCCGAACCCGGCTTCATCTTCGTGAGGCCGGGCAGAGGAGTGATCATGATTGAGCCCGTCTCCGTCTGCCACCAAGTGTCGACCACGGGCACGCGTCCCCCGCCGATGAACTGCTGGTACCAGATCCACGCCTCCGGGTTGATCGGCTCGCCCACGCTCCCGAGCAACCTCAGTGATGAAAGATCGTGCTTCGCGGGGTAATCCGTTCCCCACTTCATGAAGGTGCGGATGCCCGTTGGTGCGCAGTAGAGGATCGTCGCCTTGTACTCCTCGATGATCGACCACCAACGATCTTTGTCCGGATGGTCGGGTGCGCCTTCGTAGAGGATCGAAGTGACGCCATTCGAAAGAGGGCCGTAGACGATGTAAGAGTGGCCGGTCACCCAGCCGATGTCCGCCGCGCACCAGTACACATCGCTGTCCGGCTTCACATCGAAGACGTTGTAGTGGGTCGAGGACACTCCGGTCATGTAGCCACCCGTCGTGTGCACGATCCCCTTCGGCTTGCCCGTCGTGCCGGAGGTGTAGAGGATGTAGAGGATGTCTTCAGCGTCGAGCACCTCGGGCTCGCACTCTGCTGGTTCGTCCTTTACCAGATCGTGGTACCAGAGATCGCGGCCATCGTCGAAGTTGATGTCCGCTCCAGTCCTCTTTACCACCACGACTTTCTCGATCGAAGGACAGTCGTTCACCGCTTCGTCGGCGTTCACCTTCAGTGGCACTTCCTGGCCGCGCCGATAACCTCCGTCCGCAGTGATCAGAACCTTGCACTCGGCATCGTTGATCCGATCCTTCAACGACTCCGAAGAGAAACCCCCGAACACCACCGAATGGGGAGCACCGATGCGCGCACAGGCGAGCATGGCCACGGGAAGCTCCGGGATCATCGGGAGGTAGATGGCGACCGGGTCGCCTTTCTTGATCCCCAGCTTCTTTAGCGAGTTAGCGAACCTGCAGGTTTCCTCGTAGAGCTCGCGATAAGTCAGGGCACGCTTCTCGCCCGGTTCGCCTTCCCAGTAATAAGCAACGCGGTCACCATGTTCCGCCAGGTGCCGGTCGAGGCAGTTGTAGGAGGCATTGAGCTTGCCTCCGATGAACCACTTGTGATGGGGAGGATCCCACTCGAGAACTTGATCCCATTTCTCGAACCAATCCAGCCGCTCGGCCTGTTCCGACCACCACGCGTCTGGATCTTTCGCCGCTCTTTCGTACACCGAAGCATCGTTCGCGTTCGCATCTTTGGCGAACTCCGGGGGCGCTTCGAAGGTTCTCCGCTCCTGGAGCAGAGCTTCGATGGTCTTCTCAACTTCCTTCTCAACCATGGGACCCTCCCAACCACTCGATCTCTAGGTCTCTACCTCGCCAGTGGCCTGACCGGCATCACAACCTTGCCAAAGGTGGAGTTAGTCACGCCTGCAAAAGATGCGTACCACGCCGCGAGCGCAGTTGCGAGGCCAACATAACCGCCCAGCTTCACGATGCCGTCACTTCCATGCGCGTTACCGAAACCCAGAAGAAGGAACGTCACGGCCAGCAACAGGAACACCAGCGCGATCGCTGCCGTTGTGCGCAGGGAGGCGATGAACATGTACGCCGTGAAGATCCCCCAAGCGATCAGATACAGCCCTACTGCTGCTCCCACCTCTGTCGCCGGAACCGCCTTTGCAAAGAAAGTCACGAAGGCCCAGAACGAGATCCAGAATGCTCCGTACGAGCTGAAGGCGGTCGCTCCGAAGGTGTTCCCCTTGCGGAATTCCCACATCCCGGCGAGCAGCTGAGCGCCTCCCCCGTAGGCGAGGGCGAGGCCCAGGACCACGGGCTCAGCCGTCTTGTCCACGAGACCCGCGTTGATCATGCTGAGGACGAACGTCGTCAGGGCAAAAGCTGCAAGCCCCAAGGGGCCGGGGTCGGCGATAACTACCGCCTGGGCTCCGGGAGTGGTTGCCGTCTCGCGGGACGTCTCCGGGGCAACGCGTTCACGTTCTGCCATGGAACCTCCTTTTCACGGGCCGGGATCCGGCCGTCTCTAGGAACCGCACACTCACCTGAGGGCCTGCGGGAAGGGTCGACAACACGCGGTCCGGCCGAGGGCTGGTGCTTAGCCTGGCCGAACCAATCACCTTCCCCCGAGGTGAGACATGTTCTGCAAGTCTGTATCTGATTCACAAGCAGTGCAAGTAATCGGTCCCTCGGAGAAGAATCTGAAGCGCACGATGATGCCGGCGCCACTCGCTCTGCCCGAAAGATAGGCGGGAACATGGGGGGCTGAGGTTGGGTTGGTGACAGAGTCCCAACAGAGATCGAATGGAGGTCCGCCTTGAAGATTTCGAAAACGTGGCAGGTGCCCGTGAGACTCGCAACGGGGGCTTTCATCCTGAACTCAGGCTTGTCCAAACGATCGGTCCCGCCAGAGGGAGCCGCCCAGATCCACGGGTTTGCAACGACTGCCCACCCCGAGTTCAAGTCACTCGATCCCACGACATTCGCAAAGTTGCTGTCCACCGGAGAGATCAGCCTGGGGAGTGCTCTACTCCTCCCCTTCGTCCCGTCGTGGTTGGCGGGCGCCGGCCTCACCGCCTTTTCGCTGGGTTTGATGCGCCTATACCTCAATGGTCCGGGGCTGCGACAAGAGGGCAGCCTGCGACCCACCGAGCAGGGCATCGGTATCGCCAAGGATTCATGGATGCTCGCGATCGGACTCGCCCTGATGCTGGATTCCATGACCGATAGGTAAGGCGGGTCGCGGAACTCCTGAAGAGCCCGCAGCTCTCTAGGTGCTCCTGGGCGAGCGTGCGAGAGGGGGGACTCGAACCCCCACGTCCGAAGACACCAGCTCCTAAGGCTGGCGCGTCTGCCAATTCCGCCACTCTCGCGTCGAACGAGGTAGGTCGGCCCCAAGCCGCCGATCCAGAGCCGAGCTGCCTAGCCGGCTACCACTCCAGCGACAGCTCGTGGGCACTCTCGAGGAAGCTGGCCAGGAGCTTGACGGCGTCCTCGATGTCCGAGATCAGCGCCATCTCGTTAACGGTGTGTACGTAACGCACAGGGGGGCCGATCGTGATGACGGGGACCCCAGACTTGGTCAACTGGATCCCTCCGGCGTCGGTGCCGCCGCCTAACAGGATGTCGAGCTGATACTTGATCCCGTTGTCGTCGGCAAGCTCCTTGAAGCGTTTGACCAGGCGCGAGTCGGAGATGGTCATCGAATCCATCACACTTATCGAAACTCCCTCGCCCTGCGTGAGACCCCTCTGGTGGCCCTCGATGCCTGGCAGATCGCTGGCGATGCTCACGTCCAGAGCGATGCCGACGTCCGGCTCGAGCCCGAAGGCGCTGGTGATCGCACCACGCACGCCGACCTCTTCCTGGACGCTGACCACCGCGTGGATCTCTGCGGTGGATTTGGCCGCACGCAGTGCCTCGATCATGCAATAGACGCCCAAGCGATCATCAAGGTAGGGCGCCGTTACCGCGCGATCGGTTACCTCCGGCGCGCGATAGAGAGAGATCGGATCGCCCACGGAGATGTTGGCCTTGACCTCTTCGGCGGGGACCATGAGATCGATGAAGAGGTCGTCGATCCTTGGACTCTTCTCCCGGTCCTCCTTCTGCTGTTTGTGGATCGGCGGTTCTTGAGGGGACACCAGACCGAGGTATTCCTTTTTGCCCTGCACCAAGACCTTCTGCATCACTAGTGTCCGGGGGTCGAAGCCACCGACCGGAGAGATCCGCAGGAAGCCATTGTCATCGATATGGCGCACCAGGAAGCCGATCGAATCCATATGGGCAGACAACATGACTCTGCTACCCGTCCCCTTTCGGAGCCCTATCAGGTTGCCAAGACGGTCGATGCGGACCTCGTCCACGAGACCCTCCAACTCCTTCTTGACCACCTCCCGGATGCGCTCTTCGCGGCCCGAGATGCCAGGCGTTGAGACCAGGGTTTCAAATAGCTTGGCGTCCACCGGTGCTCCCTTCGATTTTGTTCCTTGACGGCGTCGTTCCCTGAGGGCTGAAGCCCACCTTCGCCTCGGCGAAAACGGCTGGTGGGCGGATGAATCTTTACACGTTGTCGATGCCGAGGAGTCGCGGGCGGGTAACTGCCCGGGCCCCTCGCCATAACCCGATGATCGCAAGAAGCCACGCGATAGCCCCCAGAGCGATCGCGGAGCCCGCACCCCCGAGGACTGTGCCACTCGACTGGCCGTAGGTGAGGAGGATCAAAGGGAGGGTCACCAGCCCAGACGATTGCTGGGCGGCGGCCGCGGTTTTGACGCGTCCAGACACTCTGAGGATCATCGAGAGAGCGAGCGCCAGGAACGGCGGGATCAGCCAGAACATCAGGATCCACCAATCGGCTGTTGGGAAAAACCAGCCCCCCACACTCGGCCCCACGATCAGGTTCACGACAAGCGAATACAGCCCGAACCCCACGACGGTTGCCGCGTAGCCCGGAAGGAGGCTTGCGATCAGCTTGCCCAGATATATCTCTCGTTCGGTAGCAGGGCAGTGAGCCAGGAACTCGCCGGTGCCGCGCTCCCTCTCTCCGACCAACGTGTTGGCGCCTATCGCAGAACAGATCGTCATCGGCACCACCACCGCCAGCGGCGCGAACAGGTGGACCGCCAAACCGTACGCTTCCGGTTTGTTCTTCAAGCCCTTGCCGGTGACCTGGGTGATAGGGCCCAAAGCGTTGCCGACCTGCTTCACGGATTGGAGATGCTGCACGAATGTGACTCCGAAGAGCAACGCCGCCGGAAGAACGACGAAGAACAAGCCGCCCATGATCAGCATCGGAATCCAAAAGTCAGGGCTCTTCTGAAGCTGCTTGAGATTGAAGCTGGTGATCGCCAGCATCCTTTTGAAGTTCACGCCGATTCCCTGGAGCCGCGGACGACGAAGTAAAGCTCCTCGAGAGTTGCCTCGTGCGGCACCGCTCGGGTCAGCTGGACGCCGCGTCTAACCAACTGGGCGATGACCTCAGGTACCCGCTGGATGTCGTCCAAGGCGACGGTCACAGGGCCCCCGTTCACCTTGACTCCTGAGACGCCATCGAAATCCATTACCTGGTTCAAGAGCGAACGGTCGATCGCGTCCAAGATCAGCGTTGGTGTCGGCCAGTATTGACGGATCAGCTCGGCTGGCGCACCACTCACCAGCGCGCGTCCTCCCTCGATCATCACGACCTGGTCGGCGAGGCCCTCGGCTTCGAGCAGGAGGTGGGTTGACATAAGCACGGTCTTGCCTCCCGATGCAACCTCGTCGATCAGCTGAAGAACGGAGCGCGCAGATTCCGGATCGAGGCCGGCCGTGGGTTCGTCCAACAACAGCAACTCTGGGTTATGGAGAACGGCGCGCGCAAGAGCCAATCTCGTCTTCATCCCGGTCGAGTAGCTGCGCGCGCTCGAATCCAATGCATAGTCGATCCCGAAGCGTGCAGCAGCTTCCTCGATCGATCCATTTCCCTCTAAGCCGTACATTCGTGCTGCGAATTCGAGATTGTCTCGCCCGGACAGTCGCTCGTAGAAGGCAGGAGTCGCGGGCACTACTCCGCACCGAGATCGCACCTCTTCGCCATTGGTCAAAGGATCAAGTCCAAATACCCTGATCGTGCCTTCCTCGGGCGATAGCGCGCCTGTGATCATTCGAAGTGCAGTCGTCTTGCCGGCGCCGTTGGGGCCCAAGAGAACCGCGACGGTGCCGCGGCGGACCGAAAGGCTGAGATCCGAGAGGGCGATCGTTTCCGAGAAGGACCGTCGGATGCCTTGAAGCTCAACGATTGTTTCCTTATCTAACACTCAAAGAGCGTACTCGTGAGAAACGCGTTTTCTTTGGTTGGATTGATTCGGGGGGCTTACCCTGAATGGATGCCAAACGACTTTAGTAGCGTAGGTGCGCGCAACTTAGCCGATTGGCATGATGCTTGCCTTCATTCGCTGGGTGTGCAGACACGTCGAACGCGATCGATGTGGTGGTGCGATGAAGATGCACCGTTTATCTACCTCACCGCAATCACCCTCACGCCGGAGCCAGACGAGCAACGCCGCGACATCGAACGTATCGTCCGGTCTCATCAACGGCCGATCTCGGTATGTGATAGCTGGTCCCGTCTGGACTTGACAGACCTGGGGTTCGAGAAGTTCGAATCGGAGGCCTGGTACGTGCGAAAGCCCGATGAAATCCGTCCCCGGGACGAAGACATGGAGCGAGTAAAGAGCGCCGAGGCCCTGGCGGAGTTCGAAAGCGCAAACACCGATGGATTCGGAGCCATCGAATTGCACGAGCTGGGGCACTTCGGCGTGTACGGCGCGGCTGTACTTGAAGATCCCCGTATCTGCGTGTTCGTGCGAAGGGACGGGGGAAAAGTCGTGTCTGGATCTATGGCCTGCATCAGTGCCGGTGTCGTCGGCGTGTACGCGGTCGCGACGGTTCCAGGCTTTCGGCGCAGAGGTTATGGAGAGCAAGTGACCTGGGCCGCGGTGCTATCGGCGCCTTCGTCTCCAGCCATCCTGCAGCCAAGCCACGAGGGGTTGAGTCTGTACCGCAGGATGGGCTTTGAACCCATCGGTTCTTATACGAAGTGGCTGCGGTTTTCTAGAAGGCACTAGTGCAGCGATCTTTGTGCAGGATCCTGCCGCCGGCTCTGATGCAACTCCACTGGGACCAGGCAGATTGGCGATGGCCGATAAGCTCGCGGGATGGATGTCGGGATCCGCAACGTTGTCATCGACTGCACAGATCCCGAGCGGATGACCCGCTTCTGGCAAGCGTTGATGGGTTACGAGATGAAGTGGAGTAACGAGACTTATAGGTTCATGCTTCATCCCGATGGGCGCCGGCCCGGTCTGGTCCTGCAGACCGTATCGGAGACGCCAACGGACAAGAACCGGCTGCATCTGGATCTCGAGGTCGCCGATGTGCCAGGAGCCGTGAAGCGGGCCGAGGATCTGGGGGCCGCGTTGGTTCGCAGTGTGGAGGAGGAGGGGATCGCGTGGACCGTGATGCGCGACCCGGAAGGAAATTACTTCTGCCTGCAACAAGCAGAGGAGTAGAGCTTCTTTAAAGGTTCGCTGCAGCTTTGAGGATGATCTCGATGCCCTCGTCGATCCGCTCCGGTCCAGTGCGATGGGAGAGGATGCACACTCGCAGATATCTTGTGTCGTCGATCGAAGTAGATGACAAGAAGATCCTCCGGCTACGATTGATCGTGTTCAAAAGTTGTTGGGCGGCTGCCTCCCCTCCGGACCTCGGCCGGAAGGCGACGATCGACAGATCCGGCTCCCACGGCACCTCGAGATCGTTGCTCTCCGCCAACGCGTCGTAAACGTGGCGGGCGAGGCTTAGCTTTTCCTCCAGAGCGCGGCGGAACGCTCCTACCCCGTGGAGATGCAAAGGCAGCCACACCCGCAGCCCACGGAAATCGCGGGAAAGCTCTGGCGAGTAATCGGCAAAATCGGGGAGATCGGCGTCCGCTGACGATGTAGGGAGGTAGTCGGCCCCTTCGTGGTGCGCAGCTTTGAGGAGAGCGCCATCTCTCACGATCAGACTGCCGGTGCCGTAAGGGAGAAACATGCCCTTGTGTGGATCGAGCGTGATGGAGTCCGCAGATTCCACACCCGAAAGACGCTTTCGGCCGGCTTCGGTGAGTTGGAAGAAGCCACCATAGGCACCGTCAACGTGGAACCACATATCGTGCTCGCTGCAGAACTCTGCGATCTCTTCCAGCGGGTCGATGGTGCCTGTGTTAACTGTTCCTGCGCTGCCAACTACCAGGAATGGTTTGTGGCCGGCCTTGCTGTCTTCGCGTACCAGATTGGATAGTGCCTGCATGTCCATGCGCAGACGCGAATCACACGGGACAAGCCGGATCGCTGCGCGAGGTAGACCGGCGAGTCGCGCCGACTTCGTTATCGAATGATGGACGTGCTCAGACACGTACAGCCTGCCGCGCTGCAGATCTTCGCCGAGATATGTCTCTCGGGCAGTCACCACCGCAGAGAAGTTCGCCATGGAGCCGCCTGAGGTCAAAACGCCCAGCGATTCGGGCGGCAGCTTGAATTCCTCGCAAAGCCAACGCACGACGTTGGCTTCTAACTGCACGGAGGCGGGGGCTGGAGCTGAGATGTTCATGAAGCGATTCGTCGTGTCTGCTAACAGATCGGCGATAGCGGAAGCAAACAGCCCGCCCCCCGGGATGTAGGCGAGGTAGCCGGGTCCCGCGGTGTCGTAGGCTTTTTGGGCGGCCTTATCGATGATCTGCAGCAACGCCGGAAACCCCAATCCCTGCTCGGGAGGTGAGGCTCGAAGCGCTGCCGCTAGCTCGTAGGCGCCGTCGAGGTCCGATGCGGGCGCCTCCTCGCGCGACGAAATGAAGTTGATGACATAGTCGAGGGCCTGCTCGCCGATGGCCCGCATGTTTTCCCGCGAGGGGTCGAACGGAGAGCGTGGGAAGGTTGCCATCACTTCACGATCGCGGCTCGTGGCCCGACTGAGAGAACGTTGGTCGAGGTTGTCGATGTCCCTCAGCGCCGTTGCAGCAACCCCGGAACGTCCTGCTCCGAGGACAGAGAGAAGACGATCGCCGCACGTTTGTGCATCCCTGGGATGCCCCGGTGCCCGTCATGGCGTTTCATCTCTTGATCCAAACAGGTGGGGCAAAGCTCCAGCCGGTAACGAACCTTGTCGACCTGGTAGAGAACTTCCTTCGCCGACTGCTCTGCGATGGCCTCGCCACATACGTCGCAAAGCACCAATGTGGAATGACCTTTCATCTGGGGCTCCTTCCCGACCGCCGAGTCGAGAGCGTACTCTCAGCGGCTCCTCCGGCGGTCAGTAGACCGAGGATTTCCCACTGCAATGAGATCTGGGCCGCCGCCAACCGGATAGCGCGACGGAGCCGGCTTCCGCCTAGAACGGGAGTGCCGCCACCGTCTTCGTCTCGTCGAGCGCGCGCCGCCGCGGGCGAGCAAGAAGGTCCGGCAACACGGGTGTAACGCTAGGGGTCTTTCTTGCATGCAGCATCCCGGTGAGGACCTCGGCTTCGACCGGGCGACTCAATAGGTATCCCTGAGCAAAGTCGCAGTCCATACGATCGAGTTCCTGCCAAACCTGGTCGTCTTCGACTCCCTCTGCGACCACGAGGAGACCAAGGTTGCGACCGAGCTCGATCGTGGATTGGACGATCATCGAGTTCGATTCGCTCGTGCTCATATTCAAAACGAAAGATTTATCCACCTTGAGCGCGGTGACCGGGAGCTTCTGGAGGTATGCCAACGACGAGTAACCGGTTCCGAAGTCGTCGATCGAGAAGCGAACCCCCATCTTGCTGAGTCGATTCATCGTCTCCAACGACTTGGCGGGATCCAGCATGACGCTGCGCTCGGTCAGCTCGAGCTCGATCTTGTTCAGTGGCACACCCGCTGCAGCGGCGATGTCGGATAGCTGTCCGGCAAACGAAGGATCGAGAAGGCTGTGGGCAGACACGTTCACCGCCATCGAGAGGTCGAGTCCTTCCTTGTTCCAGTCGTGCAGCTGCCTGAGGGCTTCTTGCAGCACGAACAGGGTGAGTGGCCTGATCAAGCCGGTGTTCTCGATCAACGGGATGAACTCCACTGGAAGCAGAAGACCTCGCTGTGGGTGGTTCCAACGCACCAGGGTCTCAACGCCCTCGATGGTTCCATCGCTGAGCCGCGCCTTAGGCTGGAAGAACAGGACAAACTCGCGCCGTTCGATGGCTCCGCGGACCTGGCTCAATAGATCCAGCTGCTCGCGCTTGAACTGATGCTGGGACGGGGAGTAGATCTCGTAGCCTGTGCGCATCTCCTTCGCCGCGTACATGGCGACGTCCGCCTTCTGCATCAGATCATCGGGAGTGGCGCCATGTTCCGGGAACAGAGCTATGCCCATGCTGCCCGCCAGATCCAGCGTCAGACCGTGGAGCGGCATCGGCTGCTGTAATACCTGCAGGACCTGCTGCGCGGTTGCTTGAACCTCGCCTGCGGTGATGTCCGGAAGGAGAATGGCGAACTCGTCGCCTCCCAACCGAGCAACGGTGTCAAACTCGCGAGCAAGGGCCGTCAAGCGAGATGCAACCTCTTTGAGTACGCGATCGCCGTTGGAGTGGCCCAGGGTGTCGTTTATCTGCTTGAAGCGATCGAGATCCAGAACCAATACTGCTGCGTTTTTCTTGTCGCGAGTTCGTGCAAGTAGAGCGCTGCTGAGGTCGTCGTTCAGCAAGCGGCGGTTGGCCAGGCCCGTTAAGGCATCGTGCAGCGCCTCGTGCTTCCGCTGAGCCGCTTCGATCCCGAGGCTCTGAGCCAGGTCGGCGTTCTTAACCGATGTCCCGGCGCTTCTTCCGACAGCCGCAATGGGCAGAAGGAGCAAGGGCAGCATCCACACTTGATCCTGGGCTATCAGCACGATCAGAGGGGAGATGCCGAGCAAGACTGCATCGATGAGTCCCTGAAAGACAAGGTCGCCCCTGATGTATGAAATGACAGGCCCTTTGGCAGTAAGAGCTACCGCTACGTTGGTCAGCGTCGTATTGAGCAGATAGAAGAAGAAGGCCGCCAGCACCATCCCTCCGAGTGAAGTGAAGGCTAGACGGTGGTGGAGACCTGCCGGGTGGATCGACAATGACGACAGAACCAGAGAAGCTGCGGCGACGGAGATGGCGTACTGAGCCACATTGAATAGGGTGCGCGAGATGTTCTTCCGGTGCCCGATATCGCCCGCGGCAGACGCTCCCGCGAGAGCAAGCATCGCCGCTGCTGGTCCGAAGAGAAGCAGGATTGCAAAGCTGAAGCTCGTCGAGGTTGTGATCTCTTCTGTAACTAAAGAGTCACGGCTGATCTGAATGGTGGAGAGCTCCGCCAGGACGACGAAGAGCGTTAGGAGCCAGTATCTGTAATCCCTGGTCCAGGGCGCTGCTCCAAGATTTGCGAACGCTATGCCGATAGCGACACCACCTAGGGCGATGACGCCACCGGCATACGCTTTGGGAGATGGTGGCTTCAAGGCCCACATCCAGAAACATCCCTTCTCCGCTAGGAGGAAGGGATCTTCGCCTCCAAGGCGGTGTGTTTTTATCGAGTGGGGCCTAGTTCCACTTCTTTCCTGCACCGAGTACCTCTACCAGAACGGCGAGCGTTCCCAGCGTGACGCCTACGCGAAACAGACGCGACTTGACGGATGTGTTGATCATGACACCTCCTCTTTCAATGGATCCACTGCGGAGGTCATCGGTCAAACGCCGCCAAGGCTTGAGCCAAATGGCCAAAAACAGTCCAAGCTGCCGTGAATGTGGCGATTAGGACTAGTCTCAGTAGACCATCTCCTAACTCATTCGGCTAGTCGACGACCGACCTTGAAAGGTGCAGGCAATGCTCATCCTGGTCATCCTGGCTGTCGGGATCTGTCTGGTCCCCGTATTTGGGGGTGAGTTCGGCCGTCTCGCTGACCTCCACCTGAAGCGAACTTGGGCCCTTTTCGCCTCCCTACTCATCCAGATCGTCATCATCAGCATCGTTCCCTCGTGGCCCATTCATGCGTTGGCGGCGGCTCATGTCTTCTCCTATCTGTTGGCGGGTGTGTTCGTTATCGCCAACAGGCATATGGCGGGGTGGTGGGTGATGGCGCTCGGGGGCGTCATGAATCTGGTGGCGATATCCGCCAATGGAGGCGTGATGCCGGCTTCGGCTAGTGCCTTTCACTCGGCGGGACTAACTGCCCAGGGCGGCGTTTTCTTGAATTCCCAGGTCGTCGCTTCTCCCAACCTGGCGTTCCTGGGCGACATCTTCTCGCTGGGGTATCCGATCCACGCAGTTTTCAGCATCGGAGATCTGCTCCTCGTCGTGGGCGGAATCATCGTCATCCACATGCTCTCGGGTTCCCGGCTGATCCCATCCGGGAGCGGGGAGTTCAGTGCTTTGTTGCAGCACCGGCAGTTCATGCGGATGTGGTCCGGTCTGGCGATATCGAACCTCGGTGACTGGGTCTACGGGCTCGCCGTAGCGGTCGTGTTGGTCCGGCGTACCGGGAGTGCCCACGCGCTGGCCATCCTTTTGATCTGCCAGGTCGGGTTCGGAGCGCTTGCGGGTTTCCTGGGCGGCCCTCTCATTGATCGGTTCTCCAGGAAGCTATTGATGTCTCTTGCCGATGTCTTCAGAGCAGCCGCACTCATCTTCCTGCTGTTCGGATCGCCATCGCCCGTCCACTACTACGTTGTTGCAGCCCTGCTCGGTATCTTCGAGGCACTCTTCCTGCCGAGCTTTCAGGCCTCGATCCCCAATCTCGTGCCGGAGGAGCGGATCGTGGCTGCCAATGCGCTGACCGCCGTCACGTTCAACTTTTCCGTGATGGTCGGTCCTCTGGTCGGCGGACTCCTGATCGCACATCTTGGGATCCATTCGGTGATCTTGGTCGACGCGGCTTCTTTCGTGCTCTCCGCGATTCTGATCTGGTCAACGACTCTCTCGTCCCATGGTTCCGCATCCGAACCCAGCTCCGCCTGGTCAGATCTGAAGGAAGGGATCCGCTATTCCTTGAAGACCCCCTTAGTGCGGTGGATCTTCCTGGTGACGGGGGTTGTCATGATCGGCGCGGCGATCAAGGCTCCGCTCGAACCTTTGTTCGTACTCAAAACGCTGCATCAACCTGCCGGCTCGTTGGGACTGATCGGCGGTGCCTGGGGCCTGGGCATGCTCTTCGGCTCGGCCAGTGCCCCCAGCCTCACCAAAAGGTTCTCGCGTCAGGATCTTCTCTGGGTCAGCATCTTGCTCGTGGGGGGTTCGGTGATGCTGGCATCCCGGGCGCCCACCCTGACGCCCGTGCTGCTTCTGTGGCTGATCGCGGGGGCGGGTAACGCCTTGGGGACTATCGCGTACGAGACACTTCTGCAACAAGAGACTCCGAATGAATTGCGCGGGCGCGTTTTCGCCGCGTCAGAGGGCGTTCTGAACGTCTGCTACTTGGTGGGGGTGGGCGTGGCCGGGGGCCTCGGTGCCCTTGTCGGGATCAGATGGGGCTTCACGGTGGCGGGAGTCGTGTTCATCTTTGCGGCTCTGATGTCTCGCAAGTTGCTGATTCCTCCCCTTGAGCTCGGGCCGGATGCACGAGACTCCGTCATCCTCGAGCAGGGCTATCTGCAAGGTGTTCCGAGAGCGCTGCCAGATGGAGGGTCCAATCAGCCGCGGCCCTATCCCGATCTCAAGGAGCGGCGGCCCTATCCCGATCTCAACCGGACCCCACCCCTCGCAGATCCACTCGGTGACAGAGGCAGGTCTTCTCCAGCGTCACCGTCAGGCTCCCAAAACCGCTCTGCTCCCGGAGGTGTGCCGGAGGAAGACCCCGACCCCGACGAGCCGGTCCTGTCCTGACCCGAGACGGCGAGAGCCCTACCACTGCTGGAAGAGTTCGGCCGCCCGTAGCCAAACGAAACGGCTAGGAGCGACTCCGGGGGTAACGAAGTACGCACCTCTACGTATCTAGGTCTCCAACTGCGGTGCCGAAAAGACTGCAACGGACCGGAAGAGTCCCAGACGAAAGAGGTTAAGGAATGATCAAGCTTCAGGCTTTCAGAATCGCAGTCACGGTCTCCACTCTCGCCATGGTGATCGCCGCAAGTGGCGCCGGCCAGAAGTGGGCGCACTGACCAAGCAACTCATCTCGTGAGACCCGGCCCTCGAGCCTTGCTCGGGGGCCGGATTTTTGTTAGACGCTAGGGGGGCTGCGTTCCGGCAGGGGTGAGGCATCAGACAGAGGTTCCGCTCTAGCACCGGCAAAGCAAAGGATCAGGCTCGCGGTTCCGGCGCCGAGAGCGAGAGCCCCGCAGAGACGCTCGACCGAACCGGGTAGAGCCGCCAGCACGAGGCCGTGCCAGAACGTGGGTAAGAGCGTCAAGCCCTCGACGACCCCGACCACCCCTACGATCATCGCAACGAAGGGTTTGGTTTCTTCTCCTCCGCGGAGCAGGCGATCCAACGCCACTATGCCCAGCCCTACCGCTATTCCCAAGGAGACGTAACGGGCGGTCATAACGTCTGGCCGTCCGTAGAGATCACGACCGGCGCGCGCGACGAGGACGGCCGCGGTAGTGAGGGCAGCCAGCGTGGGCAGCGCGATCCTCGAGAACGACGCCCGCCGCCGCAGAAAGAGGGCGGGCGAAACCGCGATCAGAGCAGTAAGAACGAGCCAGAACCATCGGCTTGGTGCGGGCACGGAAAACAACTCTCCCGTTATCTGTCCCTGCCGGCCATTCAATCTCAGTGGGATCGTCCACCCTCCGAGCCTGCCCTCGTGACCTCCGGCCAGAAGAGCAAGTGCGTGCAGGCGATGGTCATGCCACAGGTATGTGCCCGTGTTGGATACCTTCCGCCAGGTTGGTCTAGCTCCAGGGTTCAGGCTTGTCGGGCGGCTCGAGACGATTCCGAAGAGGTCGCTTTGGGCAGTCGGGGACCGCAGGTTCGCGTAGACGCCGGCATCATCGAAGTGCAGAAAGGGCTCCCTGATCGTTCCCAAAACCACGAGGTCGTTGCCGGGCGCGAGGCGAACCCACAGGTCTTGATCTCCGTCCACCACTCGTACCTGAAAGGGGGCTCGAGGAGGCCCTATCGCCGTTACGCGTGCTCGATCGTCAACCGCCACCGGTGGTGAGGTTCCGACGTGCGCGAAGGCTGTCGTTGGTGGTATGAGCCACGCGATGACGAGAAAGGCGGAGATGAGCAGGCGCTTCATCCCGCCCATCGTGCCAGCCGCGAAGGAACCGGCGAACCCCCCACCCCCGCTGCCCCAGTCGGGCTGCCTGCCGAGCTCCGGAAGGAAAGGATGAGGCGCACGTTGGGGCCCCCCGCTGCTACTTCTAGCCGCCATCACCCGCTTCCGGCCCTTGCGCTTGCAGACATACTCGGCTGCGCCGCGGTGGCGGTCGGAATCTTGCTCCTCACAAGTACCCGTGACGGCTATCACCGCGACGAGCTCTACTTCCTCGAAGCCTCCAGACATCTTGCGTGGGGCTATGTTGATCAGCCTCCGCTGTCGATCGCTCTAGTGGCGCTGTCCCGTGTTCTGTTCGGAAACTCGTTGTTCGGATTGCGCTTGTTCCCTGCATTGGCCGACGGTGGTGTTGTCATCTTGACTGGGGTCATCGCCCGCGAGTTAGGAGGTGAACGATTCGCCCAGGGACTCGCTGCCCTCGCGATAGCAGTTAGTCCGTTCCTGATCGCCGGACACCTGGCGGGACCGACCATCTATGACTTTCTCGGATGGGAGCTCCTTTCCTGGTTGGTGATACGCATCTTGCGAACCGGCAACGATCGCCTGTGGTTGGCCGCGGGGATCGTGGCAGGCGTCGGCCTCGAAAACAAAGAGACGATCCTGTTACTTGTCCTCGGACTGTTCGTAGGACTTGCGATCAACCGCCAGTTACGTCTCCTTCGCAGTCCCTGGACATGGACCGGAGCGGTAACGGCATTGCTTATCTGGGCCCCCAACCTCATTTGGCAGACGCACTACTCGTGGCCCATCCTCGAGATGTCCCACACCCTTCACCAAGAGCACTCCGGTCTTGGTTACACACTGACCTTCGTGCCCATCCAATTTCTTCTTCCGGGCTGGTGGTTGGCGCCTGTGTGGATGGCCGGGTTGTGGGCCTTGTGGCGAGAAGCGCGGTTCCACCCTTATCGAGCTTTCACCGTTGCCTACGTGCTCCTGCTCGTTTTGGTCGGTCTGTACATCGGAGATCGGCCCTATTACTTCGCGCCTCTATACGCCGTGGCGATGGCCGCCGGCGCGATCGTTGCCGACGAGGTTATCGAAGGAACGCGCCGCTTCTTCTCGACCCGGAGACCGACGCGACGCTTGCTGTGGAGGTCGCGCCGCACAGTCATGGTGGCGATCCTGATCGTGGCCGCGATCGACCTCCCGATCTCCGTGCCGATCCTCCCCGCCACGGCTCTTGCCACAGTTCCGTTGCAGAAGTTGAACTACAACCTTGGCGAAACGATCGGCTGGCAACAGTTGGTTGCCACCATCGCTCGCATCTACCGTTCCCTCCCTTCCTCCGAACGCGGTTCTGTCGCGATCGTGACCGACAACTATGGGGAGGCTGGGGCTATCGATCGTTACGGCGGAGCACTCGGTCTACCGCGGGCCTATAGCGGACACAACAGTTACTGGTGGTGGGGCCCCCCACATCCGTCTACCGGCTCCACGATCGCGGTAGGGCTGTCGCGGCCTTTGCTGATGACCTACTTCCGACGCGTTTTTCTAGTGCAACGTTTCCACGACTCGCAGGGAGTTGAGAACGACGAATACGGAACTTCGATCTGGTTGTGCCGAGGCCAACGACGGCCCTGGTCCGCGATCTGGCCCAGCTTCCGGCACTACGGCTAAAGCATCCCTGGATTCGGTGGGCACTTTGATACGATTTGTCCTGTTCCGGGGGGCCGCAGCACTCGTGGGACCCCCTCCTGGGCTGATGGCCTCCCGGAACTCTGGGTTTGATCTTCGGCAGGCCTATCCCCTGCCCACCTTGCGTCCCCACTGTCGCGACCAAGCACCCAGGTCACCGACCCTTGAGATGCTCCCCTTCACCCGCCCAACCGGATGGCACCACGAGCACGAAAAGTGCGAACGTGAGGACGTGCACCACGCTGCACCACAAGCAGATGGCGCGGATGATGAAAAGCTCCGCATACACGAGCCACAGAACGAACAGCATTCCTATGCAGACGAGAGTCAGACGCGTTGGCTGGATCCAGGTGGCTCGCGCCTTCCAAGCGACTGGCGAGCACAGCCCGACCATCGCGATCGACCACGTCAACCCGAGCACCGCTACTGGGATTCCGACAAACCTCGACTGAGCGCTCGTTGTTACGCGTGCACAGTTGATCGTCCCGGAGGCGGAGCACGCCAGAAGGTTGGGCGTCGTGAAGTGAGCGATCGTGAGATAGGCGCTGACGGCCGAAGCTGCCAACGCGAGTAGGAAGGTCCAACGCATCACCCACCGAGGGGTCATGGCTTCGGCAGAGCTGGAACGATCTTGGTGATGGTCGGATCCGAACAGACCGAGGCAGGTTTCTCGCCCGTCACCTGGCAGATCGCGGCGGTCAGAGTGTTCGCGGCCCCATCAATGCCGCGGGCGATCACACTTGTGTTATCGGACAGCGCCCGCGCGATCTGATTCCGTGTCATCCCTTGCAGGATCGCCGGATCGTAGCTGGCGCCGATCGACAGGTACCGGTTCGAGATCATAAGGAATGGGATTGCCCCCGTTTGCGTGGTGTAGGGCGCCCGGTCGTATCGCAGGAGGAGCGACTGCTGGGCGCTGGTTGGTTGATCAAGAGCCGTGTATCCGCCCGTCGCGGCCGGCTGGTTCGTGTTCGTCTCGACGGCGACGAACGCGAGTGCGTTGCTCGTGTAGGTGGCGCCGTGGAATGTGAAGGTTTGGGTCCGGGGGTACACCTCGGCGGCGGCCGATTCCGTCTCTCGGAGGGTAGAGAAGCTCCCGAATCGGCTGAGGGCAACCACCAGCGGCCAGCGTTCCGCGGCACAGTAGGGGCAGTATTCGGCGCCGATGTAGAGGATCTCGGGCTTACCGTTCTGCTCGAGCGTGGGTGTACCGGAAGGGAGAGCCTGTGGCGGCGTGATTCCTCGTCCTGCGCCCACCGAATCGAGCACCGACACCGGTACGTGCTCGGCGAGATTGCCTGCTGGACCCACACCGCCAGAGCTGCGCGAGGCTTGAGGATGCCGTGTGAGGGCGACCGCGACCATCACCGCCACGACAAGCACCACTCCGGTGATGGCTGCGATCGCTAACGATCGGTTCCGCCGGTGCCTCTGCTGCGCGGCAGCCTCCCGCGCCTTGCGGGATGACCGTCCCGGATCCGGCCGCTGTCGTTTTCCAGAGCTCGGTTTCGCCGCGCGTTTCGACATCGCGACTCGACGGTATCAGCGGTGCGAAAGCTAGCGGCGGGCTTTCACCGACGTTCCGGGTCCCGAACCCCGGGGCGGAAGAGCCCCAAGGAGACCGCTCCGGCACTGATCAGACCACCGACGAGCAGCACCCCTCCCGCCCCGAGAACCGCCGCTGCCGGAGCGGCGAGTGCAATGCCGGCAGGTTGTAGACCGAGTGAAACGAGCCAGTCCATCGCTACGATCCTTCCAAGCATCTCAGTGGGTACTAGCTCCTGAAGAAGGGTGACCCACACCAGCTGAGCCCCTTCCCCCGCGAAACCGCAACCGAACATCAAGACCATCGCCGCTGCAACATTCGGTGCGAAGTAGAGACCTGCGAGAGCGAGACAAGACGCTCCCCATCCCGTGTACATCGCGGTCACCTTGCGGCGCGGCTGACCGAAAGTCCCGAACAGGCCAGCCGAGACAACGCCGCCGAACCCCAAAGAGGCGAAGACCAAGCCGAGCCCTCGGGGGCCACCAGCCAGGGGACCACGAACCAGCAGAGGCAATAGAACCGGAAGGGGCCCGTAAGCCAGGAAATTCCCCACGGTGCCCACAGAGATCAGGGTTATCCAAATCCACGGCCGACGGCGCGCGTAGGAGAACCCTTCTCGCACTGCGCCGAGCACACTCGTGGTCGGGGGGCTCAACTCGGGTCGGGCTCGAATCATCGCGAGGGTGGCCACGCTTATTCCGAAGCTCGCCGCGTCGAGCCCGAAAGCCCACGTCGTCCCTACCGCTGCTACCAGCACGCCGCCCAGTGCAGGACCCAAGAGATCTTCCGCCAGGAGGCGACTGGAACTGCTCAGAGAGTTAGCTGTCAGCAAGAGGTCGGGGGAGACCAGTTGGGGAACTACGGCGGTGGACGCGGGCAAGAAGAACGCGCTGCCCGCTCCGGTGATAGCACCGACGACAGCCAGCTCCCACAGTTCGAGATGGCCCGCTGCCCCGAGCAACGCGACGGCTGCGACTGCGACCCCTTGGGCAAGGTCGGACGTGAGCAGCACCAGGCGTCTGGGCATTCGGTCGCTGATAGCGCCGCCAATCACCAGCAGCACCACCCGGGGAATGGATCGCGCCAGCAGCACGCCGGCCAGCGCTACCGGTGATGACGAGAGCTTGAGGACCTGCCACGCGAGCGCCACGGTGAGGACCCCGTCGCCGAACAGCGAGATCGTCTGGCCCGTCCACAACAGAGCGAAGTCCCGCTCCGCCAGAGGGCGCAACGGCCCGCGCTTCATGCAACCTCGAGCGTAGACATGAAAAAGGAGGTTACGAGAGGAACCTCGACAATCCGGACCTTGCGCCGTGCGTTGTCTAAGAGGACACTCCACCGTGGGGGTGGAGCCGCCTAAGGGGCGCCAGGGAGGCTTGGCTTTGCCGTTATGACGGAAGCGGTGGAGTCCCACCCCCTCGCTTATGCTTGGACCCCTTCCCGGCATCGACGAGCGATCCAGGAAGGCAGTTGCCGAAAGGGCCTTCAATTTGTTGGACGTGGGGGCGGTATATGCATACGCAGATGCATTCGCGCATGTGGTCCTTGCCGACAACGAGGATGTGCTCGGGAACTCTTTGTGGTCCAACGGAGAGACCAATGTTCCCGACCTGGTTGCTAGCTACTGTTCTGAAAGCCTGAAGGGGGAAGTCGCGGGGTTCCTCAAGGCGCTTCCAAGTCCTATTGAGCGCGCAGAGATCCTCAGCGTCACTCCGCCACTCGAGTCCGGTGAGTGCATTTCCGTCACTCGCTTTTTTGGACCGCAGGAAGAAGTCTTGTTTCGCGCGGTCTGGGTCGAGAGTGATAACCAACTCCTGATGCAGGCTGCCCAGATTGTCGAACGCACAGTGCGCTGATCGCCACAAGAGGGGTTCACCGCACGTCGGCAGCACACGACCAGCCTTCTCGAAGGCGTCCACCGTTGTCGGCCCGGTAGTTGGTCCGGATCTCATGCGCGTCAATTCCGCGGACAACAGCAAACTGAACAGGTGGGGTTTCTCAAGAACATGGTCAGAAGGTGGCTCGCAAGAGAATCATGCCCTGCTACGGATGGAGAGGTTCGATCCGGGGACAGGGCAAGCCCGGCGGCCTTCAATCTTCCGGCGCACCGAGCTTCCCTCTCATCCACGCCTATCTTGCACCCCAAGACCCTCACCGCCTGCTGTCTTCTCAACAGTCTCGGTGATGGTGGTGCGTCTCAGTTTCAGAGCCGAGGCCCGAATTCGGTTATGTATCGGCCGCTGGGCAACGTTCTTTATCGGCTGCTAGATCCTTTTTCTTGAGCTTGATCTCCTTTGAGGCTGAACAAAAGCGTGTGGAGGCGGCCGTCCAGGCTGAACCGAAGCCTGCCTGTTAGCCAGCAACTTCGCTTGCTTGGCATCTGCTAAGAGCCTGCAGCTGGTGTTTGGCCACCGCAACGCGGTTTTCTCTCTCACCGTCTCTAGGCACCTCTAGGACCTCGACGCGCCGATGGGCTCGACCCCGGGCTAAGGGTGCGGCGACCTAGAAGTGTGCGGCGACCTCCTGCACCTGAACAAGGTTCACCGTCACGAAATCGGGGACGCGACTGGGGACGCCGTCGGCCGCTGCTTGGGCATGCTCCTCGTTGTCGAAGAGGATCGTCGCGTATCCCTGTCCACCCTGCGGTGCGAGCCAGTAGCCCGCTACCGCTCCTGGGAGCTGCCGAGTCGCAGGGATCACGTTGTTTTGCAGGTGTGACCTTGAATCGTCCTCACGTCCGCTCTCGACGCTTACGGCTACTAGAACTGCATGCACGTTGGCTCCTTTCGGCCAGGCTCCGTTCCAGAGGAGCCATAGTCGCACGACCGCGGGATCGCCGTTCGTGGCAATGCCACGTCGCGCTCACTTCAGTTCGCGGGACTGAAGACAGACAAGGATCGGAGGTCCATCGGCGTTGGAGAGACAAGGCATCCATAGCGTGATTGTCAGTCAAATGCTGCGCCATTCCTCGCCCGCATTCACTGCATCCGTCTACCAGACGCCTGGTATGAGGGGCGGAACAAGCTACTTCTGCGATCACGCAAGCTCTTGGGTTGTAAGGCTCCGGGGAGCCGTTGGAGCTTAAACGGATCGCCCGGAGCCAATAAGAGGAAACGCTGGGCTATTGGGTCACTTGGTTCTGAACCTCGAACGTCGTCTCCTGTGGCGGAGCCGTGAAACCACCTTCGATGCCCTTTTCCATTTGGGGCATCAGGACGCCATCACGGAACCGCTCCCAGCTTTCCTGTGAATCATGGATCGCGACGATCGTCCAACCACTGGCCGACGGGCCAGCAGCATGAAACAGCTGACCTTCCGGTAGGCGGCCTTCGCCAGGATGCACCGCCGCAATCGAGGCTTCGTATTGTTCTTTCGTGGCACCGGTGAATTGGTGCACCACTCCGTACGCCATCTGGGTCCTCCCTAAGGGTCGCTCGACTTCCGGTTTGGGATCCGCCCCGGACCTCCAAGGTACGCCCCCTGAAGAACGTAGCCACTCGGACGTAGAGAGAGCTGCCACTACGCAAGGGGGTTGCGTAGTGGTTGCGCAGAGACTCATCGAGGACGCTCGAACGTGTTTCAGCCCAGATGTGCAGGTCAGAGGGGTGGGTCGCCAGGGAATCGAACCCTGAACCTACGGATTAAGAGTTCTTCTCCCACCGTCCGAAGCGATTCTGATGAGTCCTTCTTGGCACCGTGAGAAGCCGTTTCTGCAGGTCAGC
>JAXDJO010000047.1:0-4746 GCA_034667525.1 Actinomycetota bacterium | reverse complement strand
CCCCCGATCATGTAGAGACCGATCGGGTCGTGAAAGAGCGGAGTCAGGTAATCCGGACTCTGAATCATCAGCAGCCCACCCATTGCGAAGGGAAGGCATCCCAGTACATACGCGGACAGCTTTCCTTCTGCCGTGAGAGTGCTGATCTGGCGCTTGAGGCGGGCGCGCTCACGGATGGTCTCGGAGATGATCTCCAGGATCTCCGCAAGGTTTCCACCCACCTCGCGTTGGATCTGTATAGCTAACACAGTCCATTCGAAGTCGATGATCCCAAGCCGATCCGACAATGCGTCAAGCGCAGCGCTCAGCGGAGAGCCAAGACGAACCTCGGCCACCGTGCGGCGGAATTCGTCCGAGGCCGGGGGCTTGGCGTCCTGAGCAACCGCTCCTATGGCTTGTTGAAGGCTGAATCCTGCCCGAAGCGCGCCGCTCATCAACAGCAAGATGTCTGGAAGCTGTCCGTAGAAAGCTTTGGTGCGCTTCCTTGCTTTGTTCTTGATGTAACCGATCGGCATCAAGAAACCTAGGAACAAAAAGAAGATCCCCATGAACATGCCCCACAGAGCCCATGCCAGGATGCCCGCCGCGACCGAGATCGCCGCGCTTGCCACAAGGACCTCTCCTGCTCGCCACTTGAGACCTGCGGTCTGGACTTGTTTGTCGATCTTCTCGACGAACCCACCTCGGTCGGCTAACTGAGTGGCAAGATCCTGTGCTCTCTGGAGCACCTTGGTATTGATCAGTCCTACCGCCTCGGGATCCTCTGGCGCCGTGTCAGGGTTGGCGTACCAACCAACGCGGTCAGCCGCTGTGTGCTTCTTCATCAGAGAGTTGCCGAGAACGAAGGCCCCCAGGCCAAAGGTCAAGAAGACCAGCAACAGCATGAGCGGAAGAGGGATCTTGAGGCCAAGCGCGTGATCTCCCACACCGGTGTCCGAAGCGGACGCCGGTGCGAGCGCGAAGCTCGCAGTACCGGTAACGGCGCTGCCCGACTGGGTGACCCTTATGGATGTCTGCACCAGGCTGGCATTGGGATCGGGGTCTCGAACCGAGATCCGGTAAGACGTTGCCAGGGTTTGGGCGAGATCCTTGAACAGCGCCGAAAGCTGTCTGGCATTGGAGGTCGATAGAACCCGGCCCCCGGTTGCCGACGTGATCGATTGGATGACACTGCCTGCCTTCTGCGAGTAAGCGGGGCTCTTGAGAACGACCGCGAACACGGTGGCGCCGCTGCTCTTCGTGGCGGCAAGCGCCTGTTGGAGGCTGGCCTTGCTGACGGTGTCGGCGCCATCCGTGAGCAACACGATGTTGCGCTGCTCGGGGGGCGCACCTCGCACGAGTGACGCAGCCTTCACCAATCCGTCGTAGAGCGCGGTCTCACCTGTGGCCGCCAGCTTGGGGATCGCGTTGGCTATCGTCTTGGTGTTGCTGGTGTAACCGGAGAGCACTTGGACAGCAGCCGAGAAGTGGACGAGTGCCACCTGCGAACCCGGTTGCAGGCTCGAGGTGAAGCTAGTCACCGCCTTGCGAGCTTCCGAGATGGGTTGGCCCTGCATGCTGCCACTCGTGTCGATCAGAACAACGGCCCCCGCCGCGGTCTGCTGCTTCTGAAGCGGGGTTGCCACCAAGTCCTGGGCCCGGATGCCGTTGACCGTTAGCGCGAAGTCATGAGAGGTCAGCAGGGGTCCACCCGGCGTGGAGACAGTGAAAGTGAGACGCCCGTGGCTCCTGGAAGCGTGACCGATACCCACCGTGCCTGCAGCGGATGCTGATCCCGCGAGGAGTAACGCCGACATAGCGAACGCGACTGCAAATGTGGAGAGCTTCCGCACGCTACGCTCTTCCGGCTGTGGCGAACTCGTCCCCAGTGAACATCGACAGTGACAGCTTCAAACCCTGGTCGGCCAGTTTGTTGGCGAACGAAGGCCTGATACCCGTTGCTTTCAGATGTCCCAGATAACGCCCGTTGTCGTCGATACCCATGCCGTAATCGAACAGGAACAGATCCTGCATCGTGATGATGTCGCCTTCCATGCCGACGACTTCGGAGATGTGTGTGATCCTTCTGGAACCATCTCGAAGGCGCGTCTGCTGGACGACCAGGTCGATCGATGAAGCGATCTGCTCACGGATCGCTCGCACCGGCAGGTCCATCCCTGCCATTAACACCATCGTCTCGAGACGAGCCATCACGTCTCGCGGGGCGTTGGCGTGAAGGGTGGAGATGCTGCCGTCGTGGCCGGTGTTCATGGCCTGGAGCATGTCCAACGCCTCGGCGCCTCGCACCTCTCCTACGACGATCCGGTCGGGACGCATCCTCAAACAGTTACGAACCAGCTCACGGATGCCCACCGCGCCCTTGCCCTCGATGTTCGGCGGCCGGGACTCGAGTGTCAGAACATGTGGCTGACCCAATCTCAGCTCGGCCGCATCCTCGACCGTCACGATCCGCTCGTCGGTGGGGATGAACGATGAGAGCACGTTCAGAGTGCTCGTCTTGCCGGCCCCGGTGCCGCCGGAGACCAGGATGTTCAGACGCCCTTTGACGCACAACTTCAGGAATTCCGCAGTCTGCTCCGTCAGCGTTCCGAACCCGATGAGGTCGCGGTCCGTGAAGGGGTCGGCGGAGAACTTCCTGATCGTGAGGTAGGGGCCCCCGATCGCAAGTGGATGGATGATCGCGTTTACACGGGATCCGTCGGCGAGCCGAGCGTCAACCATGGGCGATGACTCGTCGATGCGGCGTCCTACCCTGGCGACGATCCGTTCGATGACGCTGCGAAGGTGAGTTTCGTCGCCGAACCTCTGAGGGGTTTTGTAGATCCTGCCCGCTCGCTCCACGAAGATGTTGCTAGGACCGTTGACCATGATCTCGGTGACTTCTGGGTCGGCGAGGTACTCGTCGATCGGGCCTTGACCGAGGATGTCAGACTCGATGTCGGTGAGAAGCTTCTCCTTCTCCACCGTTGACATCGGTGTTGCCTCGGAGCGGAGGAGCCTTGTCAGGTGCTCGCGAACCAGTGTCGACAGTCTGTCGGTGTCGAGGTTCTGCTCGTAGAGGACCGTGCCGAGCTCTTGAGCCACCTTTGCGTGCAATCGCCTGCGAACGTCGTACAGCTCGGGACGGGTAGCCTCGCCCTCGTCCTCTTGACGACGGTGGGGTGAGTCTTTGATGGCGACCGAGCCGTTGTTCTTCAACTCCGTCAACCGCCTTGACAGGTCAGACATTGCTCTCTCCTAGGGCTAGGCCGGCCGCGCGCGCATCGACGCGACCCGGGAACCGAGCCGCTTGCTTCCAGCCTCTTCCGGCAACAGCTCCCTACGAAGGTCATCGGCCAACTTCGCCAGGTCTTTAGCGATGCCCGACTTTCGATTGTCTGTGTGCACCGGAGCTCCAGCGTTAACTGACCTGGGAACGGCCACGTCGCTGGGTAATTTGGCCACCACCTCGGTGCCTAAAGCCCTAGCCACCTCGTCGGCAGGGAAGCCGACATTTGAGTTGGCTCGGTTCAGGACGATGCGCACCTTGTCCATGCCCAGCCGCAAGCGCTCCAGCGTCGACAGACACAGCTTGGCGTCCTTGACTGCCGGAAGATCGAGGCTGGTGACCAGGTAGGCGATATCCGATGTGCTCAGCACCGCAAGGGTGAAGTCGTCCAGGGCGGGGGCCGTATCGACCACGATGACGTCGAAGGCCTTACGCATCCCTTTGATGACTCGCGTGATGACATCTCCGTCGAGCTTTTCTGCATCCAGAGGATCGTTGGGAGCGCACAACATCTTCAAACCAGAGTCATGCGTCACCAAGACACTGTTCAGCGCGGTCTCGTCAACCTCCCCAGCAACGCTGGCAAGGTCGAACAAGGTTCTCTCCGGTCGCACCCGCAGGAATGCTGCGCAGTCGCCGAACCGAACACTGGCATCGAGGAGAACCGTAGAAACACCCGCCTCGGCGAGGAGGACCGCGAGATTCGTGGCGACCACCGTCTTTCCGGTGCCCCCCTTTGGTCCGAAGATGGAGATGACTTTGCCGTGCCTGACCGGGCCGGACAAGCTGCCGGTCCGCGTCAGCTCGGCGATCCCCGCCTCGTAAGAACGTTCGATGGCGGGGGCTAACTCTCCATCCATGTCTTCTGCAGCTACGACGTCTGTGATTCCGCTGCGCATGGCGTTCTGCAGGACCCGAGCGTCGATCTGATCCACGACAAGGATGAAGCCCGTGCCCGGAAAGTCGCGCGCCGCGACCGGCACCTGTGCGGTGTCGGAATAGTCGCTGCTCGGACCGAGAACGACTACGGTGCCGGGCTCCTTTCCTACTAGCTCGCGGAGCTCGCTCCAGCCACCAACCGCCGTTGCATCGATTTGCGCTGCCCCCGCCAGGCTCTCCGAGAGGATCGAGCGGATGCTCGAGTCCTTCTCGAAGATGGCAACTGTGATCATCTATCCGCCCTTCTGGGGCACGAGGGCGAACCACATCTTTCCGC
Source organism: Actinomycetota bacterium (assembly GCA_034667525.1). GTDB lineage: Bacteria > Actinomycetota > CADDZG01 > CADDZG01 > WHSQ01 > DATAPE01. The sequence continues at coordinate 262 of JAXDJO010000047.1, read as the reverse complement.
TCGACTGCGCTTGGATCAGCACAGCCGCCTGCTGCGGGGAAGCTGCCACGGTCATGGTGACTGCGGCTGCTGAGCTAGCGGGAGTACCTGGTGCCGCCGGGACAGAGCCTGGTACCTCGACGACAGGAAGGTCGTGGATCAAGAGAACGGTTTCGCCGGCTTTCTTGCCAAACACCCTTGCGCTGGAGGTGCCGTTGGAGTTGATCTTGCCGCTGACTGTCACATAAGCGTCGAGCATGTCACCCGCGGCGATCCGCCCCGA
>JAXDJO010000046.1:0-2649 GCA_034667525.1 Actinomycetota bacterium | reverse complement strand
GCGCGCGGCAATCCTCTCTACTATTTCACCGACGAGCGGTTGGGCTGGCACCGACAGTTCGTCAGCCCCATCAATGCTTTGCTCAACACCTTCTCGCATCCGCAATCTGTTCTTGAGGTGTTCAGTGCGGCAGTGGGAGTTTCCTTCATCGTGTGGGCGGCAAGGTCCAGGGAATGGGGCTACGCCGCCTACATGGGCACTGCGCTGGCAAGCCTGATGACGAGCACTACCTATCTCAGCTTGCCGAGGATCCTGGTTTCCTTTTTCCCGATCCCTCTTCTTCTCGCCGCCTACGTAAAGGAGCGCAAGTTAGTTGGGGGGGCACTCTTGGCGATCTCGGGAATCGTGGCGGCTGTTGGCGTCGTGGCGTTCACGCACGGGCTCGGCTTCTATTGATCCCGATGAAGCTCAGAGGCCCAAGAAAAGCTACTGCGGTGGCCGCGTCGGGCTGCCTCCTTCTGCTTCTGCTGTGTCTGGTTGGGGCAACGGTCCCAGCTGCCAAAGCTCAACCGAACGCTGCGATCGACCATCTCACCGACATCCTTGCTGCAAAGCACCTCTCTTGCGGGGACGGCGACTACTGGTCGATCCCTCCTAAGGGTCAGTCGACGCTGAACTGTGACCGATTCGAGATCGACGTCTTCAACAACAGTGCGGAGGTGCACACTTTCCTGCGCTGGAAGAAGAAGTCTCAGGACGTTCGTTTCCTGAAACGCTTCCAGCTGGACTCGTTCGTCCTGCGGGGCCCGACGTGGGTGCTGCTTACGCCGAGCGAACCGATCGCCGCCGCGTTGAGAGCAGGCGCGGGTGGCTCCTTGATCACGATAGCTCGTTAGCCGCTCAGCTCACTTGGCCTCGTTGCGGACCCTCGGTGATCGTCGCGACCACGGCGGAGAAGTCGAGGTCACCCTTGCCCTGGTCCACGGCTTCGTCCAGCCACGCTCGGGTCGCTCGTGCACTCTTCAGGTCCAGGCCTGCCGTATCCCCCGCCTCGGTGACGAGCCGGAGATCCTTATCCGCGAGATTTAGCTTGAAACTCGGCGGGTATCGACCGGACTCCCCGTTTGAGCGCTTGGCGCAAACAGTTGGTCCGATCGGGGAGCTTTCCAGCACATCGAGGACCACACGCTCCAGCCCGAGCGATTGTCCGAGCATCAGCGCCTCGCCCAGCGCGACGATCGCGGCGCCGAGCGTCGAGTTCACGACAAGCTTCATCGCCGCACCCGTGATCACGAACTCCACGCCCGCCGCGGCCTGCAATGGAGACGACGCCCGCCCGCCCCCCGTTCGACGAGCGGCTTGGCGCGGTCGGGAGTCCGATTCCAAACGGCGAGGTCGTGGCCCGCATCAAAGCAGGCGCGTCGCCATCGGCGCCCCCATCTGCCCGAGCCCCAAGAACGCTATGTTCGACATCCCGTTTCCTCCTTTGTCTTGTTACGCCGTTCCGCCACCAGACCCGATGTCGGAAACATCGGTGTCAGGATGTGATCGATCTGGCAGTACTCGAGCGGCCTCCGCTCAGGCTCCGGCCGCGTGGAACAGATTCCCGATCAAGAAGCCGATGCCTGCCGCGCCGAGGCCGATCACCAACATCTTGAGCCCGCTCTTGCGCCAGTCGCCGATGAGCGTAAGGGCGGAATAGACGCCGACTCCGAACAGGGCCGCGGCGCTCAACAACAACGCGAGGATCAATGCCGGCCCCCGAGCCAGCCATACGAACGGAAGCAATGGGATGAGGTGGCCAATGAGGGTGGCGACGGTGATCACAACGGCACTCCGGAAGACATCTGCACTCCGTACCGGCTGCAGGTGGAGTTCCTCGTCCATCATCGTGGCCAGCCAGGCGTCCCGGTTGGCGGTGATGGTGTCCACGACTCGCTCCAGTAGGTCGCCACTAAAGCCTTTGTCGGCGTAGATGTCACGGATCTCCTGACGCTCCGCCTCGGGCATCGTCTCGATTTCGGTTCCCTCCCGGTCACGCTCTGACTGGTAGTAATCGCGCTGGGAAACCGCTGACGTATATCCGACGGCTCCCATTGAGATCGACTCGGTGATGGCCGCAGCGAAACCAGCGGCAAGGAGGACGGTGTTCGATCCGCCCCCGGCGATCACTCCAAGAATGATCCCGAGGATGTTCACCAGGCCATCCTGGCCGCCAAGGATGACGTCACGAAGCGAGTTGGTGCGGCGATGGTGCTCGCGATGCCGTGTCGGGGCGATGCCTGCACGGTCCGTCGTGACTTGGACGGCACGGCCCAAGCGGGTCGATGGTCCGGGCCCATCCGCATGGTCACTCATCGGTTGCGACACATTCGAGCGCATGCTCCTCGATCCTCGGTCAGGATAGAAAAGGCCTCCTGCCCGCGGACCCTTGTAACATCAAACTTCCCCCTTGGCCACCGAGGCTCATGTCCAGGTTCGCCTAGCGCGACACGCCATTGGTCCTAGGGGTGAACAGCTTCCAGTGCCCTTCGGTGACGACTTCGACTGCACCGTCGGTCACTTTGATGGCGGTCTCATCGTCAATCGCATACGTCGGCCCTGGTATTCCGGCAGCCCATCTTTTTGCGTTGGCCAGGGAATTCTCCGGGAATCTCTCGTGATCCAGGTGCGGGAACAACGAAAAATCAACCAGTCCCAGCGCTCTAT
>JAXDJO010000045.1:0-6528 GCA_034667525.1 Actinomycetota bacterium | reverse complement strand
ACGCCTCCCTTCTTCGCCACGAAAACGCTGGCGCCGAAGGTTTGCCGGCCCGGATGCTCGAAGACGATGTCGGGATCCTCGCCCGCCAGCGAGCGAACCTTCTTACCGAATCTCCGCCATTCCTTCTGGTCCTGCTGGTCGCCATCCCAGAACCGATAACCCTCTGCCTTGCGATCGATAGCGTGCTCGACGCCCGCTCGGTTCAAGATCTCGAACTTCTCGGCCGACGACACCACGCCGACAGGAACGCCGCCGCCGTTGAGGACGTATTGGCACGCGAAGCCGCCGAGACCCCCGGTTGCGCCCCAGATCAAGACGACATCTCCCTGCTTCATCTGCGCGCCGTTGCGCGACACGAGCATCCGATAGGAAGTCGATGACACGAGCCCGAGGCATGCGGCCTCTTCCCAGGTCATGTGGCGCGGTTTCGGCATCAGCTGGTTCGACTTGACCATGGTGATCTCCGCCATCCCGCCGAAGTTGGACTCGTAACCCCAGATCCGCTGGTTGGGATCGATCATCGAATCGTCGTGGCCTTCGGGCGCTTCCATGTCGACGTAATTGCAATGCACAGTCACTTCGTCGCCGGGCTTCCACCGGGTCACCCCGGGCCCGGTCCTCAGCACGACCCCCGAGGCGTCGGACCCGAGGATGTGGTAATCGATGTCGTGCCTGGCCCCCAGGTCGCTCTCGCGGCCGAACTTCTCGAGGAACGCGAAGGTCGATACCGGCTCGAAGATGGCGCTCCACACAGTGTTGAAGTTGATCGCCGAAGCCATCACCGCTATCAAGCACTCATTCGGGCCCAGGGGCGGGAGCGGCACCTCCTCCACGTGCAGCGACTTCCGAGGGTCCTTCTCCCCAGGGTCCATCCCTTCGAACATCTCCTGCTCGTCCTTGCGGATGAAAGCGGCCCTAACGGACTCAGGCAGGGGTAGGGCACCGATGTCCTCGCCGGCGGCACCGGCGAGGATGGCCTCTCTGACCGCCTGGATCGAGCCGGGCACGGCGTCTCCTTGCTTCGTTGAAGGGAGCGTCAGAGATTACGCTAAGGCCATGATCGAGGGTCTCAATTTCTCCTTCACCGAGGAGCAGGACGCGTTCCGCCAATCGGTGCGCGAGCTGGCCGAGGACAAGATCGCTCCTCGCGCGGCTGAGATCGACCAGGCCGACGAATACCCGTGGGATATCGACGAGATCCTCATCAAGAACGGCCTCGCGGGGGTCTCCTATCCCGAGGAGTACGGAGGCTACGGGGGCGGGTCGGTCGAGCTATGCATCCTGACTGAGGAGCTGTCGCGGGTCTCGGCAGGCGTTTCGTTGATCCCCGGCGTAAACAAGCTTGGAGCCATACCCGTCCTGCTCGCGGGCAGCGAGGAGCAAAGGAAGCTCGTCTGCACGGGCATCGCCGCAGGTGACCACCGGATGTCCTATTGCCTCACCGAACCGGGCTCGGGATCGGACGCTGCCGCGATGCGCTCCCGCGGGGTGCGCGACGGCAACGAATGGGTTCTGTCCGGCTCCAAGCGGTTCATCACGGGGGCCGGAGCGACCGATCTCTACACCTACTTCGCGGTGACGGACCCCGATGGAGAGAAGGGCAACAACATCACGGCCTTTCTTCTGTCAAGCGACATGGAAGGGTTTTCTCTGGGCCGCAAGGAAGACAAGATGGGTATCCGCGGCTCGCCCACGCGCGAGGTGATTCTCGATTCTGTGCGCGTCGGTGACGATGCGGTGATCGGTCCCGTCGGTGGCGGCTTCCAGTTGGCGATGCGCACGCTCGATTTCTCCCGACCGACGATCGCGGCACAAGCTTTGGGTATCGCACAGGGAGCGTTCGACTTCGCTGTTGGCTATTGCACCGAGCGAGAACAATTCGGCAAGCCGGTGGCTGCATTCCAGGGGATGCAGTTCATGTTCGCGGACATGGCGATGAAGATAGAGACGGCGCGCCTGGCCACTTATAGAGCTGCAAAGGCGATCGACGATGAGGACGCCGACGTCTCCTACTGGGCTGCCATCGCGAAGTGCTATGCGTCCGACGTTGCCATGTCGGTAACGACCGACTGCGTGCAGGCCCTGGGGGGGTACGGCTACATCCGTGAGTACCCGGTAGAGAGATTCATGCGGGATGCCAAGATCACCCAGATCTACGAGGGAACCAACCAGATCCAGCGGGTGGTTATCGCGCGCCGCATCTTTGGGCGTCTGTAGGTACATCGAATGCCCTCTCGCCTCGACGTGCCCCCGCTAGATCGGCCTCCCGCCAACGTGCCCCCCACTCCTGTGGGGGAACGCGGCGGAGATTCCCAGTGGATCGAACTCACTAAAGCGCGCAACGACATAGACGCGCATCTCCTCGTCGGGCGTCTTCAAGAAGGGGGAATCGACACCAGGACGTTGAAGGATCGCAACGCGCTGGGGGCGTGGATATATGCGGGCTCCAATCCGTGGGCCCCCGTTGCGGTCCTCGTGCGTCGGTTTCAGCTCGACGACGCTCGCCTGATCCTTATGGAGATCTCCCTCGATGCACCGAGCGCTTACGGTGAGAGGGCGAACCGTCGCTCTTTCTCCGGCCATCGCGCAGCTCCGCCCCTGCTGTGGTGGGCGACCGCGTTGCTCTTGGGGCTGCTGTTCAGTGCACTTGCGATGGCGCAACTGGGAGGTCTGCGATGACGGTGACGGCAGGGGGACCAGCAGGTGCGCGCCCGGCATCCGGTGAGGGGATCGAGATGACAGAGTTCAGAACCGAGAAGGACACGCTCGGCGAGGTGCAGGTTCCCAAAGACGCGCTATACGGCGCCCAGACTCAGCGAGCACGCGACAACTTTCCTATCTCCGGCCTTCCGCCGCAGCCCGACTACCTGTGGGGAATGATCACCGTCAAGAAGGCAGCTGCCCTCTCGAACATGGACACCGGCAGGCTCGACAAAGTCCTCGGTGAAGCGATAGTCGCTGCCGCCGACGAGGCTCTCTCCGGTCAGCACGACAGACACTTTGTCGTCGATCCTTGGCAGGCGGGAGCGGGCACCTCGCACAACATGAACGTCAACGAGGTTTTGGCAAACCGAGCCACGCAGATCCTGGCGGCCGACGGATCGCAGCGGAAGGTGCATCCCAATGACGACGTCAACATGGCGCAGTCTTCCAACGACACCAACCCCACCGCCGTACGACTGGGGGCGCTGCGGGCCACACCGGTGTTGCTAGCCGCGCTGGGAGGTCTGTCGGGGGCGCTGTCGGAGAAAGCAGAAGCTTTCGATGGCGTCCTCAAAGTGGCGCGCACGCACATGCAGGACGCGGTGCCGATCCGCTTGGGCCAAGAGTTCTCCGGCTATGCCGCCGCGATGGAGAAAGCCATCAGCCGCATCCGGGAAGCTGCGACGACGCTGGAGGAGCTCAACCTCGGCGCAACGGCGGCGGGAACCGGCATCAACGCGCAGCCCGATTACGTCGACGGAGTCATCCAGCATCTGAGAAGCATCACCGGGTTCGACGTCCGTCGGGGAGACAATTTCTTTCGTCTCACCCAATCGGGGGCCGACATGGCGCATCTGTCGAGCGCCGTGCGGAACACGGCCCTCGAGATTTCCCGTATCGCGTCCGACCTGAAGTTGCTCGCTTCCGGCCCCCGGACCGCGATAGCCGAGATAATCCTTCCTCCCGTACAGCCGGGTTCCTCGATCATGCCCGGCAAAGTCAATCCGTCGATGGCCGAGATGATGACAATGGTTTGCTTCCAGGTCGTCGGATGCGACGAAACCATTGCTCTTGGGGTCCAAGCGGGCCAGCTGGACCTCAACGTCTTCTGGCCGCTGTTCGGTTACAACCTGATGTTCGCCATCCGTCTGCTCGCCAACGGGGTAACCGCTTTCACCGAGAAATGCATCGCTGGGATCGAAGCGGACGAGGAACGGTGCCGTGCGCTCGTCGAGCAGTCCTTGATGCTGTGCACGGCATTGACCGATTACATCGGCTACGAGGATGCGGCGAAGCTGGCGAAGCAGGCATACGCGGAGCGCAAGACGATCCGGGAGGTCGCGCTCGAGCACGAGATCATGCCGGTCGAGGAGCTCGACAAGGTCCTCGATGTGATGCCGATGACCGAGCCCGGCGTCCCCGGCCGGGACTGACTGCGCTTTTGTCCCCGCGGTACTGCTGCGTTGAGCGCGCGCTCCCAGAACGGATGATCGCCGGCTCATGAATAACCCTTTCCGTAAGAAGAGCTCGAGCGCCGACTATTCGTCCATGGTGCGGAGCACGCGTACGCGCAAGCGCAAGCACATGACTCACTGGTGGCAGTGGGCACTGGTGGCGTTGCTCATCCTGATAGTTGGAGGCGGCGGCTTCGCGGTGTGGGCTTATCAGCACCTTCAAGGTGAAGTCCAGCGCCACTTTAGCCAGGTAACCCCGCCCTCCAATCAGCAAAAGCCCTTCAATGCGCTGCTGGTGGGCTCGGACTCCCGCGCCGGGCTGACCAAGAAGCAGCAGCTGAAGCTGGGGGCCAACGCGGTGCCGGGCCGACGAGCGGACACGATTATCCTGGCCCACGTCGATCCACAGACCAATCACGTCACCATGATTCAGTTCCCGCGGGATCTTTACGTGAAGATCCATGGTCGGGGACGCGACAAGATCAACTCTGCGATCGCTCCAGGTGGCAGCAACAATCTCATCGCGACGATTAAAGACCTCACGGGTCTGCCGATCAATCACTACGTCCAGGTCAATCTCGATGGATTTCGCCAGCTTGTCAACGCGATCGGCGGCGTTGATGTCTGCGTGCAGCAGAAGATCCCGTTCGACACGCATACGGGACTCCAGGTAACCAAGCCTGGGATGATCCACTTCAATGGGGACGAGGCGCTCCGTTTCGTGCGCGCCCGGGAAGTCTTCGCCAATGGCGATTTCACCCGGATCCAGAATCAGCAGCGGTTTCTGCAGGCGGCGGTGGCCAAGGGGACGCAGAAGTCGACGCTCTTCAATCCCGGAAAGGTCGCCGCGATCTATAGAGCCGTCGGAAAGAACCTTCGGATAGACGACTACACCTCCCTGCGCGACGCCACCCGCTTGGCGCAGCGGTTCCGGAGCTTCGACCCGAAGCACTACGAGGCTTACACGGTTCCCAACCTCGGCCCCAAACAGATCACTCTCAAGTCGGGCGCCATCTCCGACATAGTGGCCGCCGATCCTCTCGCGATGCGGGTGATGTTCAGGGCCCTCGCCGAGAACAAATCACCCGCGGCCGCCGACGGCGCCCCCAACGTGAATCCATCAAAGATCAGGGTCGGCGTTTATAACGGCACCTTTGGCGCGGGAGCGGCCCACAAAGCGGCGAGCGAACTGACCGCGGCTACGACGACGACAACGGGATCGATCATCCTTGCCGAAGTGGGCAACGCTTCGAGCTTCAACCACAAGCAGACGATGATCCGCTACCGTGCCGGCGCAAAGAAGGAAGCCAAGTTGATAGCCGCCGCCATACCGGGGGCCAATGTTGCGCCCGGCAAGACGCGGCCCGGAGTCGACGTCGCCGTGATCGTCGGCAAGCACTTCAAGACCAAGAGGATCGTTCAGCTCGTTCCCATCCCCCTGCCGAAGCCTGCGGCCCCCCCGCCCGTTTGCCGTCAGAAAGGTGTGCTCGGCCACGGGCCGGCGTAGGAAGTGACCGGAGGGATCGACGAGCTTCGCTACCGCGTGCGCGAGCCCGCCGCGGAACCGGCCGGTGCTCTGGTGCTATTCCACGGCCGGGGTGCGGACGAGAACGACCTCTTCCCGCTCTTCGACATCCTCGACCCGGCGCGGCGTCTTCTCGGGCTTGCCCCCCGCGGCCCTCTGATTCTGCCGGGACTACCCGGCGCCCACTGGTATGTCGTGGCCAAACCCGGATATCCGGGTGCCGACACTTTCCTGCCCACCGCGGCGCGTGTCAGCCGCTGGCTCGACGCCATCCCCGAAAGCTTCGGAGTCCCCCTCGACCACGTTGTCCTCGGCGGCTTCTCCCAGGGGGCCGTGATGACCTATGGAATGGGACTTGATGCCCGGCGCGCCCGTCCCCCGGCATTGCTCGCGCTGAGCGGGTTCGTGCCGACCGTCGAGGGCCACGAGCTCGAACTCTCGGATCTTTCAGGATTCCCCGCGGCCATCGGCCACGGCACGCTGGACCCGGTCATCGGCGTCGAGTGGGGGAGAGATGCGAAACAACGATTGGAGAACGCGGGAGCCTCGGTCCTCTACCGCGAATCTCCGATGGGCCACACGATCGACCCCGGCTTCCTCCGCGACCTGATCCCATGGCTCGAGGACAAAACCGCAGGCGGCTGACCACCCGAGCCGCAGCTGACCACCCGAGCCGCAGCTGACCACCCGAGCCGCAGCTGACCACCCGAGCCGCCGCTGACCACCCGAGCCGCAGCTGACCACCCGAGCCGCAGCTGACCACCCGAGCCGCAGCTGACCACCCGAGCCGCAGCTGACCACCCGAGCCGCCGCTGACCACCCGAGCCGCCGCTGACCACCCGAGCC
>JAXDJO010000044.1:0-62822 GCA_034667525.1 Actinomycetota bacterium | reverse complement strand
AGGAGCTGCTGGTCTCGATCACATGGAACGAAGTTCTTGGCCACGGGACCTCCCTTATCGGCTAGGTCCACTCTGCCGGAACCACGCCTGAAACGCGAGCCTTTGAGAGGTTTTCGCGACAGGCTCCATAGCGTGGCTGCGCGACCACGAAATCCGGTTTAGAAGGTTCCCGAGCAGTACGGTGCGACATCGGTGCGGAACATCGCGTCGAGCCTCCGTAGACGATCGCTCGGCTCCACTCGTCCCGCTCTCGCCAGCTGCGCCAGAGTGAACCCTCCGAGGTAGATCGCCGCCAGGTCCGAAGGGGACAAGGTGACGTCGTGCGCACCGTCGGTTCGAGACACGGAGACGTGGGCGCCGGTCGTATCGAGCAGCCACGAACCGCTGTTCCAGGGGCAGACGGGATCCTCCACCGAGATGACGATCCGGTCCGCTGCAGCGAATGATCGTGCGCGAAGGGCTTGTTCGACGTCCACCACCCGGACCCACAAACCATCCCCGAGCGTTTGACGCAGACGACGCGGCTCCCGCAGCATCAGGTGGAGAGGGTGATCGATCGGCAGCGAGCTGGCTTGAACCCTCTCGATCAGATCGATCCCGAACAGGAAGCGCCAGATCTCCAAGGTTGCGGGCGCATCGACTCCCAAAGCCTCCCTCACGGTCAGACGGCTGTGGGGGGTTCCCTGCCAATCGTGGTGGACCCGGTAGGTGGCGAAAGCGTCGGCGCCGGCCGAGGTCTCGTGGATCGCACAGAACAGCGGCCCGCCGCCGCGGCGCCTGTGCGGATGGTCCCCCAGGACATGGATCGCCCAGAAGTCTTCATGCCGCGAGTACATCCCCGGCCTCCTTCGGCGAACCTTCTCGTAGATGGGATCGAAGAGCTTGGGGGCTTCCTCGGGGCTGACCAGGCGCATCTGCCCAACCGGTCCCGGATCGTCCCGGAAACCGGCGCGGTCGCGCTCGATGTCGATGCCACCCTGCAGAGTGGCAACACCGTACCCATAGCGTCCGTAGATCGTCGCTTCCGACGCCCAGAGAGCGGCCAATGGCTCGCCACGGTCGTGGATGTCGCGCAACTGGTGCTGCATCATCTTGGTCAGGATGCCCTTGCGCCGGTGGCTGGGTAGTACCCCGACCAGAGTGACTCCGGCCGTGGGGAGATCCCCTCCCGGGATACTCATGCGGAACGTGAAAGCCCCCGTAGTGCCAACCATGGCATCCCCGTCGGCGGCATAGAGACAGCGATCCGCCTCGAAGATCCTTTGGTTGGTGTCGAGCTCTTCGGCGTGCGTTTCATCCCCGAAAGCGGCTTCGGTCGTCTCGAGGAATGCATTGAGCTCATCCGGGCTGCAGGTACGCAATTGGAGATCCATCGGCACATGCTAAAGGGGGAGTTCTCCAAAGTCGGTGTGGTGAAGGTCACTGCCCGCGCGTGCCCTCGGGACGTCCACTTCCGATGTGTCCGACATCATCGTTCCGGGGTGGCGCGACCGAGTGGAAGAGCTGCAGTCGCGTCGCAGCGGCTGGATCGTCGCGGGAGCCGCGGCCATCGCAGTCGTCGCAGCTCTGCTGATGTGGATGCGCGGGGCGCCGGCGCAGATAGCCCCACCTGCGACCGAGCAAGCAAACGGGTTGGCATCTTCGGTGCAGCCTGCGACCTCTCCCACCGCGGGACTCCTCTTCGTGGATGTCTCTGGCGCAGTTCGCAAGCCGGGCCTCTACCGTCTGGATGCAGGATCCAGGGTCGCCGATGCGATCCACGCCGCCGGGGGCGCTTCACCGCACGCTGATCTCGAGGCCCTGAACCTCGCCGAGCTTCTGTCAGACGGTGTCAAAGTGGATGTGGCGCGGAAGGGAGCAGCGGCCGCGGGACCGGTAGCGGCATCCGGTGTGGCGCCGTCCCCGTCGGTGCCAACTGTCAACATCAACACCGCAGATGAGCCCACACTCGAACTGATCCCTGGGGTTGGCCCCGTAACCGCCAACGCGATCCTGGCGTATCGCGAGAGAATCGGGCGCTTCTCTGCGATAGAGCAGCTTCTCGAAGTGAACGGCATCGGCCCGGCGACCGTCGAGAACATCCGGCCCTACATCACCATCTAACCGGGCCCCACAGCAATGCCAAGTCCCTCTGCGGGCGTGGCGCGTCTGCTCAGGGTCTGGCTCGGTCTAGCCGGGCTTTCTGCGGGGGTCGTCTGGGGCTACGGTCATCGCGGGCTTGTGACAGGCGCGGTCCTGTGTGCTGCCGGGATGGCGCTCCTCGGCTTTCGCCGCAATCCATCAGCATTGTTGGCCGGCATATTGCTGGTTGCGTTCGGGGCGGGCGCGGTCGATGCCTCGCTTCGCTCCGGGCGCACCGAAGCGGTAGCGGTCCTCGCATCTGCCTTCGCCACCTGCCGGATCGAAGGACGAGTGCTCGAGGATCAGGCCGCCCTGGGCACGCTTGTCGCGATCCAACGCGCGAACTGCCAGGGTTTTGCTCCCATCGAGGATCCCGGAGCGGTCATGTTCGCGAACAAGGTCGCCGACGCAGGTTCGCCCATCTGGGCGACGGGCAGCGTGATACCGCTGCACGACAACGATCCGTTCGACCTCGCCCGTCGTAGAGCGGGAGCCTCTGCGCTTTTTGATGCCAGTGCGCAGCGCACCGGAAAGATCGGCTCGCTCCCTCTGCGTCTCGCGGCATCCATAAGGCATGGATTGCAGGATGCGGCGGGCTCCTTAGGACCGCCTCGCGAGGGCTTGGTGCGCGGTCTGACGATTGGAGACACTTCCAAGATCGATCAAGCGACGGTTGATGATTTCCGGCGCGCCGGACTGTCACATCTTCTTGCCGTCTCCGGAGAGAACCTGGCGATGTTTCTCGGGGCTCTGGCGCTTCTGGTCCGCCGCTTGCCGTTCAAGTCGAGATTGACCGCGTACCTGGCCGCCATAGCTCTCTTCGTTCTGGTGGTCGGCCCCCAGCCTTCGGTTCTGCGTGCGGCCGTCATGGGTGGGGTCATGGTCGTGGCAGTGGGCAAGGGGCACCGCGCACAGTCTCTCGGGGTCCTGGCCACCGCACTGATCATCGTTGTTGCCTTCAGGCCGGGGCTGGTGTTCTCGGTTGGTTTACAGCTGAGTGCGGCGGCAACTGCCGGAATCGTGCTGTGGACGAAGCCTCTCGAGCGGCTCCTGCGTCCCTTGCCCCGCGCCGTCGCACTGCCGCTTGCGGTGACCGTGGCGGCTCAGGCCGCGGTCTCTCCGATACTGATAGCTGTGTTCGGCCAGCTGTCGGTGGTGGCTCCGCTTGCCAATCTGCTGGCCTTTCCGGCCGTCGCACCTCCGACCGTGCTTGGGTTGTGTGCAGGCGTGATATCCCTCGCCAGCCGTGCTGCCGCCCGCGCCATCGTTGCCCTTGCAGGTCCCTTCGCCGGGTGGATCGCATGGGTGGCCTCGTCCCTCGGCCGGGCCCCCGCCGCCGCGGTTGACCTGCCGCGGGCGGCAGCCTGGATCGCCGCGGTGCCTGTTCTCGTGGGAGCTCTGGCGGTTGCGGCGTTCAGCAACTATAACCTCGCGGTGTGAGCCTTTATCACGCAAAGGTGCTGCTTGTTTCGATCGCCGTTGCGGCTGCCGGCGGAGTGGCAGGTGGCCTGGTGTATGCATGGTTCAGTCATAGATCGCTGAGCTACGGGATAGGAACTGGTTTGTTCGTCATGTCACTCATCTGCCTCGCTATGGGATTGTTGGGTGCTACCGAACCAAGCGAGGGATGGGCCGCACACAGGGGAGTTGACGGTCGCAAGAGTGTCGTCGCTCGCCTCGCCACCGAGCACCCCGATATCGAAGACGTTTCGTCTTTCGAGCTCTTTGTGTGGGGCATTGTCGTGGGGGGCGGCCTGATGGCGGCTTCCTTCGCCGCCTACGGGCTCGCTGCTCGATGAGCTCCTATTTCTGGGTGCTGGAAGATCCCGCCGGCAACGAGCTGCGGTGGACCGAACGCTTCGACAGCCAGGAGGATGCAGAAGCCTGGATGGGCAGGGAGTGGGCGTCCCTTCGAGAGGAGGGGGCCAGTCTGGTGGTGCTCATGCGGGACGATGAGACTCTCTATCGGATGGGCCTCAACGAGGAATGAGCAAGCCTGCCTATCTGCTCAAGGGCAGCGAGTTTCTCGCCGACGAAGCGTTGCAAAAGATCCGCGCCGAGTCACGGACGGATCCCCTGTCGGAGGTGGCGTTCGATCCGGATGCCGGGGGTGACGAGATCGTCACCGCCCTCAACACGACTTCATTGTTGGGCGGTCAGCGATTGGTGCTAGTCCGCGGAGCTCACGAGCTAAAGAAGGATCAGGCCGCCCCCCTTCTGGATTACCTCGAAGCCCCTTCTCCCGATTCGCTGCTGGTGCTCATCGCCGCGGGTCGTACGAAGTTCGACGACGTCGTCAAACGGGTGGGAGCCGTTGTCACGCTGGAAGCTCCCAAGGGACGACGGCTTGTGGCCTGGACGCGTGAGCGTGCAAGGACCTATAGCTTGAAACTGGACGACCCTGCTGCGTGGGCTCTCGTCGACGCTGTCGGAGTCGAGCTGCGCGACCTCGATGGAGCCTTGAGCCAGCTGTCCACTGCTCTGGGGGTCGGCTCCCGAGTGGGCCGCGAGCAGATCCGGGCGGCTTTCCCCCGTCTCGCCGACGAGAGGATGTATGTCTTTACCGATGCGGTGGGGGATCGCCGCTTGGGCGTTGCGATGGTTGCATTGCGGCGCCTTCTCGAGCAGGGTGATCCGCCGTTGGTCCTCTTCGGCGCGCTGGTCGCCCACGTGCGAAGGATGCTGCGCGCGAGGCTGGTTGCAGATCAAGGCGCTGCCGCTGTGGGGGCCTTGCTGGGATTGCCCGAGTGGCGCGCCCAGCGGCTCAGCAAACAAACCCGTTCCTACCGGGAAGAGGAGCTCATATCCGCTATGGGGATCCTTGCGGCTACCGACCTGGAGCTAAAGGGCGGTGAATCACCCGAGGCTGCGTTGGAGCGAGCGGTCGTTCAGATAATCGGAGCCGGCTGAGTGTGGAAGCTCAGCCGAGCGAAGACAGCCGCTTCGCAAGGCGCGATTTCTTGTTCGCAGCCTTGTTCTTGTGGATGACCCCATCGCTCGCCGCCTTGTCAAAAGCGCGTGCGGTTCCCTGGTAAGCCTCCTGGGCGACGTCCTTGTCCCCCGACTCCACGGCTTCCAGGAATCGCTTCACTTGGGTCTTCAGAGCCGAGCGCTTGCCCTTGTTGCGGACGCGCGCGGCCTCGTTCTGCCGGTTCCTCTTGATCTGACTCTTGATGTTGGCCATACGTGAAACCCCTCGTCCTGGCACCGTTTTGACCGCAGGATAGCAGGGCGTCTTAGTACCGTAGCCGGATGGACCAAGCCCACCAGCGCGCCTTCGCAGTTATCAGCCACGTCGACCATGGCAAGAGCACGCTGAGTGATCGCCTGCTTCAGCTTACGAAGACGGTCAACGAGCGCGATATGCGAGAGCAATACCTCGATCGGATGGATCTCGAGCGCGAACGGGGGATCACGATCAAAGCGGCCGCCGTTCGCATGGAGTACGAGGCGGCAGATGGAGAGGTTTACGAGCTCAACTTGATCGACACTCCCGGTCACGTTGATTTCGGATACGAAGTCTCGAGGTCATTGGCAGCGTGCGAGGGAGTACTTCTTTTGGTGGATGCAGCGCAGGGGATCGAGGCGCAAACGCTCACGAATCTCTACCTCGCGGTCGACGCCGGCCTGGAGGTGATCCCCGTACTCAACAAGATCGATCTTCCGGCCGCCCAACCGGAAAAGTACGCTCAGGAGATCGCAGGTCTGATCGGTTGCGATCCCTCAGACATCTATCGCATCTCGGCGAAGACGGGTGAAGGTGTGGCAGAGCTTCTGGAAGCCATCGTCAGCCATATCCCACCCCCGTCGGGTGATCCCGACGCACCCCTGAGAGCGCTCGTATTTGACTCTTACTACGACATCTATCGCGGCGTAGTTGCCTACATCAGGATCGTGGACGGATCGCTGCGCGCCAGAGAACCGATCAGATTCCTTGCAACGGGAGTTGACGCCGAGGCGGACGAGATCGGAATCATGGCTCCGGATGCCACCCCCATCAAGAGCCTCGCCACCGGCGAGGTTGGCTACCTCATCGCCGGGATCAAGGAAGTTGTGCAGGCCAAGGTTGGCGACACGGTGACCACAAAGGCCGCCGGAGCGCAGGTGCAGGCTCTCGCGGGCTATCGCGAGCCCAAGCCCATGGTCTTTGCCGGCATCTATCCGGTGGAAGGCGACGACTTTCCCCTGCTGCGGGATGCTTTGGAAAAGTTAAAGCTGAACGATGCGGCTTTGACGTACGAACCGGAGTCGTCGGGGGCATTGGGCTTCGGGTTCCGCTGCGGCTTCCTTGGGCTGTTGCATATGGAGATCGTGCGCGAGCGGCTCGAGAGGGAGTTCGGTCTGGAACTGATCGCTACGGCCCCCTCGGTTGCATACGAGATCGAACTTTCCAACGGAGAGCGACGGGTCGTCCGGAACCCAACGGACATGCCTGACCCAGGCACGATCAACGAGATCTCCGAACCCTTCGTGTCGATCATGGTGGTGACGCCTTCTGAATACGTCGGCACGATCATGCAGCTCTGCCAGGAGCGCCGAGGTGAGCTAAAGGAGATGCATTACCTGTCTCCAGAAAGGGTCGAGCTCAGATATCACACCCCTCTGGGTGAGATCATCTTCGATTTCTTTGATCAGCTGAAGAGCAGAACCAAGGGCTACGCGTCGCTCGATTACGAACCGGTCGGCCTGCAGCCGGCGAACCTGGTGAAGGTCGACGTGCTGCTCAATGGACAACCCGTCGATGCTTTCTCTACGATCGTGCACCGGGAGAAGGCATACACATACGGGAAGACGATGACCGAACGTCTTCGCAAGCTGATCCCGCGTCAATTCTTCGACGTGCCGATCCAGGCCGCGATCGGATCGAGGGTCATCGCGCGCGAGACCGTGAAAGCCAAGCGCAAGGATGTGCTGGCGAAATGCTACGGCGGCGATATAACGCGCAAACGCAAGCTCCTGGAGAAGCAAAAGGAAGGCAAACGCCGTATGAAGCAGATCGGCTCCGTTGAGGTTCCTCAGTCGGCATTTATCGAGGCCCTACGTCTGGATCAAGAGGTCAAGGCGCCGTGAGCCTCGCGGCGATCGAACAGGCCCGCTCCGGGGCATGGCTCGAGGATCCCGGCTTCGGCGTTTACGTGCACATCCCGTTCTGCCGTCACAGGTGTCACTACTGCGACTTCAACACCTACGAGGCCCAGGAGGATCTCCACCAGCGTTACGTCGATGCTCTCGTGGGAGAGGTCGAGAGGTCCTCGGGCTCGGATCGGCCGGCGACGTCCGTGTTCTTCGGTGGCGGAACCCCAACCCTGCTGCCGGCTCGTTCACTCGCCCGGATCCTCCAGGCGGTCCGGAACGCGGTGAACGTCGAGGCCGGCGCCGAGATCACCATCGAAGCCAACCCCGAGACGGTCGACGAGCCGATGTTCGAGGCCCTCCTGGAAGCAGGCTTCGATCGCGTCTCGATCGGGATCCAATCTCTCGCTCCGCGGGTTCTCGAAGGATTGGGGCGAGAGCACTCGGCCGCTCGGGCGGTCGGCGCCATCCGAGCTGCCAGGAGCGCCGGGGCGATGGATGTCAACGCGGATCTCATCTACGGATCGCCGTGGGAGAGCAGCAGTGACTGGCGAGCTTCGTTGCAAGGAGTGATCGCGGAGCAGCCAGATCACATCTCTGCTTACGCGCTGACCGTTGAGGAAGGAACTCCTCTCGCAACCCTGGTCCGCACGAGCCGCATTCCCGATGTCGATCCCGACGTCCAGGCCGATCGCTATGAGGTTGCCCAGGAGCTTTTGGCGGAGGCCGGATATTGGCGCTACGAGATCTCCAATTGGGCCCGGCCCGGGCGGGCGTCACGGCACAACGTCCTGTACTGGTCGGCCGGCGACTACTTCGGATTCGGCGCCGGAGCACACGCCCACTTCGGCGGACGCCGCGCCTGGACCATCCGGCTCCCTCGCAGTTTCGCCTCAGCAGTGGAGGAGGGTCGATCCACGGAGGCGGGGTCGGAATGCCTGGGGCCCGACCAGCGGGCGGGCGAAGCCTTGATGCTGGGATTGCGATTGACCTCGGGGGTCGACACGGCCGCCTTCGGGCGGCGCTTTGGGCCGGGATTGGCCTCCCGGGGGCCGGCGCTGGAGGCTCTCGAGACGGGCGGACTCCTCGAGCGGCGAGGGGGTTGGCTCCGTCTGTCCTCGCGATCGACTCTGGTTGCTAACGAGGTCCTCTGCCGCCTGCTCTAAAGAGGCACGGCTGCGGTGTCGATGCAAGCCGTAATGAGACATCTAGCCGTTGCAGAGAAACCCGGGGCCAGCCCCTTGATTCATTACGTCGAGCGGAGCTCGAGAGCGCTTACCGATGTGATCCTGGATCTGGAGCCGATGCAGGAGGCAACCGACCTTCGTGAGCTCTACGCGGGCCTGGCTCGAGCCGTTCTGATCACCGTCAGAGCCGACGCTTGTCTAATCTCCACCCTCGACGAGGATGGGAAGACGCTGCGGGATGTGTCCGCCAGTGTCATTCCTCCGGCGCATCTGAACGCCATGGCCGACGAGTATCAGCTGGACGATTACCCCCTCACGAGGGCCGTTATCGCGACCGGTGAAAGCTCGGTGGTTGCTCTTTCCGATCCCTCGGCAGATCCGGCGGAAGTGGGTTTCCTACGCGAGATGGGCTTTTCCCAGGTCATCCTGTGCCGTCTCTCGCGCGAGGGCAAGACCGTCGGCATCGTGGAGGCCTTCCGCATGGATAACCACCCGTTCCGCGACGAAGACCCCCGCCAAGTGGAGGTCTTGGGGAAGTTCGCGATGAACTCGTACTCCAACATCACGTGGACCTCGAGGATGGAGTCGCACTACACCGAGACCATCGAGACGCTCGTGTCCGCGTTGGAAGCCAGAAATCCGGATACGAACGCTCACGCGAAGCGCATCCCCGATCTCGCCCTCGGTTTGGCGGCCGCGATGAACCTTCCGGCGGACTTCCGGCGATCGCTCAGGCTGGGCTCCATCCTGCACGATGTGGGCAAGATCGGGGTGCCCGACGCCATCCTGCTCAAGCCGTCCGGTCTCACCGATGCAGAGTGGGAGATCATGCGCCGACATCCCGTCATCGGTGAACAGATGTTGAAGCCGATCGATTTCTTGGCTTCGGCCTTGCCGATCGTGCGACATCACCACGAGCGTTGGGATGGAGGGGGATATCCGGACGGCCTGGTCGAAGGGAGCATCCCGCTCGCGGCGCGCATCGTGGCCGTCTGCGACTCTTTCGATGCGATGATTTCGGATCGACCGTACCGCGCAGGATTGCCGACAGCAACGGCGCTTGAAGAGATCCTTCGTTGTGCCGGTACCCAGTTCGATCCGGCATGCGCAAAACTATTGGCAGAGGTGGTTACGGCCTTTGGGGTCCAGGACCTCGAGGAGAGATTCGTCCATTACGCCAACTAGGTAGTGCCCCCTCCATGACATCATTTCGCGATGGCTTACCTCGGGAACCTCACGTGTCGGGATTGCGGCCTCACCTTTACATCCCGGTGGGGCTCGTTCCAAGATGCCGATGAATACCGGTGCAAGAGCGACCACGTCCTGCATGTCGAGCCCTCTTCCGGGACGATCCTCGCGGTCGACGGAGACATCTTCGATGGCAGGACGCTCATCGAGCTCAGAGGCCTCTGCCCCCGGTGCTCGACCGAGCTGACGACGGGCCGGCTTCCCAGCTGTCCCGTCTGCGGGGGCCGGGACCACGAGGTGCTGCTGAGCGGCACCCTCGGTTAGCACTCCCGCTGCGAGAGTGCCAGCGCGGGTACCATCGATGGGATGACTTCAGACACTCCTCTTGACGACCGGAAGTCCGCGATCTTGCGGGCACTGGTGTCTCACTACGTCACCACGGGCGAGCCCGTCGGTTCGAAAACGCTGGTTGAGCGCTTCAAGCTCGGCATTTCACCCGCTACCGCCCGGCACGAGATGGGCCTCCTCGAGGAAGGGGGCTTCATCTACCAACCTCACACTTCCGCGGGGCGCATCCCGACCGACGTGGGTTATCGCCACTTCGTGGACTCGCTCACGATCGGCCCCCGTCTCTCGCCGGGCGACGCACGACGCATCCATCGCTTCTTCGTGGAACCCAGGTGGGAGTTCGAAGATGCGCTGCGCCAGACGGCATCCTTGCTATCCGCACTGACCGATCATGCGGCGGTCGTTTTCGCTCCGGCCGTCGATCGCAGCATCGTCCGCGATCTCGAGCTGGTTGGGCTCATAGCGGGTAGGGCGATGGTTGTTGTCGTCACCGATATGGGCAGGGTCGAGAATCACGTTGTATTGGTCGATGACTCGCTGCTACAGCCCGATCTGGACCGGGCGGCTTCGGCATTGCGGCGCCTTGTCGTCGGCGAGGAGCTCGAGGCATCGGCGAAAGTGATTGCAAGCTCGCTCCAGACCCTGCCTGAGGATCTCCGCGAGTTGGCTTTGAAGATCGCGGCTGGGCTTGCTAAGGAGACATCGCAGCGTGAGGCGGAGCGCGTGTTTCTCGAAGGAACCTCGACCATGGTGGACGGCGGAAAGTTCCCGGACCTAGAGACGGTGAAGCAGGTCGTGGGCGCGCTCGAGCACCGGAGGGTGGTTCTGGAAGTGCTGGCCGAATCTCTGGCCGCACCGAGTGTTTCCGTTCGTATCGGTGCCGAGAATCAGTCCCAGGAGATGCAGGCCTGCTCCGTCGTTACCGCCCCTTACGGCACCGAGGACCGAACGATCGGATCTCTCGGAGTAGTCGGCCCGACCCGGATGGACTATCGTCGCATCATCGGTGCGGTGCGCGAGGTCGCGGGGAACCTCGGGCGCATGCTGACGGGAAAGCGCTAAGCGTGCCCGACCCCTACGAGATCCTGGGCGTGTCGAGAGACGCTTCCTCGGAAGAGATAAAGCGGGTCTACCGCAGTTTGGCTCGGCAGCATCATCCCGACGCCAGCAGCGATCCCGGCGCGGAGGAGCGCTTCAAGGACATCACGCAGGCCTATGAGGTGCTATCCGACCCCGCCAAGCGGCAGCGTTACGACATGTTCGGCGACGAGCGAGGGGCCCCCGGGTTCGGTGGATTCGGCGATATCTCGGATCTCTTCTCATCCTTCTTCGGTGGAGGCGCAGCTTCGGGAGGACGCCGCGGCCCCGATCGGGGCGCAGACGTGGTCGCGGAAGTCGAGGTGACGCTGGAGGAGGCCGCGGTCGGGATCGAGCGCGATGTCGATGTTCGCACCCTGTCGGAGTGTCCCGACTGCCGCGGAAGCGGCGCCGCCCCCGGCACCTTCCCCAGCCGTTGTTCCGCCTGCGGGGGGTCGGGCGAGACCCGCCAGGTTCGACGCACCGTGTTCGGCAATGTCATGACGGCAACCACCTGCAGCCGGTGTGGGGGAAGTGGCGAGGAGATCAGCTCGCCGTGCCCTCGATGTTCGGGCGCCGGAAGGGTGGAGGTGGCCGAGACACTGACCTTGTCGATCCCGCCGGGCGTAGACGACGGAGCCCAACTGAGGGTGACCGGACGCGGCCAGGCGGGGGTGCGCGGGGGTCGCTCAGGAGACCTCTACGTTCTGATCCGGGTCACCCCGCACGATGTGTTCAGGAGGGTCGGAGACGATCTTGGTTGCGAAGTGACTCTAGCCATGTCCACTGCCGCCGTCGGGGGCCAGATCTACGTCCCGACGCTCGATGAGCCCGAGCTCATGGAGATTAGGCCCGGAACCCAATCCGGCGAGGTGTTGACGTTGCGCGGCAAGGGGATGCCCCGCCTCAGAGGCAGAGGGCGCGGCGATCTCGTGGCTCTGCTGAAGGTCGAGACTCCCCTCGATCTCGATGCCGAACAGGAAGAGCTCATACGGCGGTTTGCCAAGCTGCGTGACGAAGAAGTCGGGCACAAGGGTCTTCTCCACAAGATCAAGGACGCGTTCCAGTGACTCGGGAGAGAGCCAAGGCGCCGTTGTTCCCTGTTCCGAAGCCCCGCCTCACCCATTAGCAGGTCCGTGGGCGAAGTCCCGTGGTTCATTGCACACTCAGAGGACTGGCGCGGGGACGAGGTGATGCTCGATCCCGAGGAGAGCCATCACGCGCTTCACGTTCTGCGCGTCCCGCGCTCGGCGCCGATGTGGATCTCAGACGGTGGTGGCTCGATCGCTCGATGCTCCCTTGACGAGGTGCGGGGTGATCGAGTCGTGGCAAAGATCATCGATAAGCAGCACCATCCTCGTCCGCTTCCCGAGGTTGTCGTCTATCAGGCGGCACCAAAGGCGGGCAAGCTCGATGAGGTGGTCGAGCATCTGGCTCAGCTGGGTGTCGCCGAGCTGCGTGTTTTCGATTCCTCCCGCACCGTCGTTAGATGGAACGACGACAAGCGCCACAAGGTGGCGGAGCGGTGGCGTGCCATCGCTCGCGGGGCCGCCAAGCAGTCCCGCAACCCTTTCGTGATGCGGACCGGTTTCTTCGGTTCATGGGCAGACCTCATCAGTAACGTCGCCGATGAAGGACACGCTCTGGCCCTGTGGGAGGGTGCCTCGATCTCGCTTCGAGAGCGTCTGCCGATCGATCCCCAACGCCTCGCCCTCATCGTGGGCCCGGAGGGCGGTTTCGCGGCCGAGGAAGCAGACCAGTTGGGCGCCGTGGGCGCTGAGCCCGTCTCCCTTGGCCCCCGCATCTTCCGCACCGAGATGGCCCCCGTGGTCGCCTGTTGCTCGTTGCTGTGGCACTACTGCCTTATCGGGTAGCGTCCCGCGCATGTCCTCGGTCGCGTTCACCACGCTCGGTTGTCGCCTGAACCAGGCGGAGTCCGATCAGATGGCCGAGCAGCTGGCGGCGCAAGGGATCGGATCGGTGGCTGACGGCGGAGAGCCGGACCTCGTCATCATCAACACCTGCACGGTAACGCGCGAGGCAACCAAGGGTTCTCGCATGGCCATCCGTAGAGCGATAAAGAGTCACCCGCGCGCCAAAGTCGTGGTGGCCGGCTGTTACGCAGTGTCGAATCGTGAAGACATCGAGTCCATTGATGGAGTCGATGTGATCGTCGGTAACGATGACAAGGACCGGATAGGCGAAGTCTTGAGCCGAGCACAGGGAACAGAAGCGTTGCTGCGGATCGGCCCCCCGATAGCCTCGACCGCCGATCGTGTACGCGTTCGTGCCAACCTGAAGGCGCAGACGGGCTGCGACGAGTGGTGCACCTTCTGCATCATTCCCAAGACGCGCGGTCCTCTGCGATCTATGAACGAAGACGATCTCGTTGCGGAAGCGAGAGCTCGAGTGGCCTCGGGAGCCCGGGAGCTCGTGCTCACGGGCGTCCACCTCGGTAAGTACGACTACGACCGAGGTGGTGACGAGCGCAGCCTGGTGCGATTGTTCGAGAGTCTGCTGGCGGTGCAGGGTGTCGAGCGGCTGCGGTTGTCCTCGATCCTCTCCCGGCACCTGACCGACGAGCTCATTGCCTTCTTCGCCTCCGAGCCCCGCATGTGCAGGTATCTGCACGTGCCGATGCAATCGGGCGACGATGGGGTGCTCGGCGATATGAATCGTCCCTACCGGATCGACGATTACGTGGCCGCGCTCCAGCGTGCTCGGGATGGGATCTCCGGGCTGGCCCTCGCGACCGACATCATCGTCGGGTTTCCAACCGAGACGGAGGAGGCCTTCGACGCGACGGTGAACGTCGTGAAGCTCCTGCAGTTCTCGAAGTTGCACGTTTTCAGATATTCCGCACGCCCCGATACCAAAGCTGCTGCGATGACGGACGCCGTGTCCCCTGAGGTGAAGAAGCAGCGTTCGAAGAAGCTCATAGAGGTGGGGAACGCGATTCGGCAACGCTTCCTGCAGGAGCATGTCGGGCCTCCACTCGAGGTGTTAGTGGAAGATGAACGCGACGTGGATGGAGTGCGAGTCTGCTCCGGCCAGACGAGTGATTACGTGCGAGTCTGGTTCGAAGGCTCGGGCTTGCTCGGGGGTCTGGTCACCGTGAGAGGCAGAGAAGTCAGAGCGGATGGCATCAGGGGGGCCGAGCTTGTGGAGCCCGGGAGCATAGATGACTGAGGACTGTCTCTTCTGCAAGATCGTCGCGGGGGAGCTCGAGGCGGACGTGATCGCGGAATCGGGCACCGTTCTCGCTTTCCGGGACATCGCTCCTGTCGCGCCGACCCACATCCTGCTGATACCGAAGCGTCACATCTCCTCGGCATCAGAGCTGGGACCGGAGGATGGAGAATTGCTGGCGGAGACCTTTGGACTGATCAAGAGGCTCGCCGCCGACGAGGGGGTAGAGACGGGTCATCGCGTCGTTACGAACATCGGCCCGGAGGCGGGCCAGAGCGTCGACCACCTCCACTTTCACCTCATCGGGGGTCGTCCCATGAGCTGGCCGCCGGGCTAGAGCTTGCTCCGATCGGGCCCAAAAGTCGTTCTCGAAGCCTTAAACTTCCCAAGGCATACATGCTTACCAATACTCAAGTGAAGATCCTCGTTCCCGGCAACCAGGACATGGTTGCCCTGGTGGGGGCCAGAGACGAACTTCTCAAGCTGATCGAGGCCGCCTTCGATACGAAGATCCTCGTTCGCGGAAACGAGATCGCGCTCACCGGGGATGCTGTTGAGACTGAGCGCGTGTCCAAGTTGTTCGAGGAGCTTCTAAGCCTTCTCGACCAGGGCCACGTCCTCACCAGCGAGTCCGTGCACCGCTCGATCGACATGATCAAGGGTGGTGACGAGGCCGGCTTGCCGTCGCAGATCCTGGGAGACACGGTCGTTATCACGCAGGCAGGCAAGCCGGTCCGGCCCAAAACCGGGGGACAGAAGAAGTACGTCGATTGCATCCGCAACAACACGATCGTGTTTGGCATCGGGCCGGCCGGTAGCGGCAAGACCTACCTGGCGGTCGCCATGGCCATCCAGGCATTGCGCGCAAAGATGGTTTCTCGGATCGTGCTCACCCGGCCTGCGGTGGAAGCGGGGGAGCGATTGGGATTCCTTCCAGGTGACCTGGCCGCCAAGATAGATCCCTACCTCAAACCGCTCTACGACGCTCTTTACGAGATGCTCGATCCCGATACCTTCCACAGGTACGTCGAGCAGGGGACCGTCGAGATCGCCCCACTCGCATTCATGCGCGGCCGCACACTCAACGACGCTTTCATCATCCTCGACGAAGCTCAGAACACGACCCCCGAGCAGATGAAGATGTTCCTGACTCGGTTGGGCTTTGGGTCCAGAGCCGTGGTGACCGGCGATGTGACGCAGGTCGACTTGCCGCAGGGCGCGCGCTCTGGGTTGGTCGTGGTCGAAGAGATCCTCAATGACATACCTGGTGTTTCTTTCATGCATCTGGACGCACGCGATGTGGTGCGACATAAGATCGTTCAGGACATCGTCGAGGCTTATCGGCTCTACTCCGAAGCCCGATGAACGTCTTCGTGGCGAACGAGCAGGATCTGGCCGTTGATGAGGTCCGGCTCTCGATTCTCGCTCGCCATGCGCTCGCTTCTGAGCAGATCGATGACGGAGCCGAGCTGTCGATCCTCCTTGTGACTCCAAGCCATATCCGGCGGCTCAACGCTCGCTTCGCCGGGGATGACTATCCCACTGACGTTCTTGCCTTCCCGATGATGGAAGAAGACGAGGACACGATGGTCCTAGGTGATGTCGTGATGTGCCCCCAGGTCGCTCGCAATAACGCACGCAAGCTGGGCCATTCACTGGATCGGGAGCTCGAGACACTGTGCGTGCACGGAATCTTGCACCTTCTCGGATACGACCATCAGGGAGTTGAAGACGGCAACAGGATGGAGCGGCGCCTCGAAGAGGTCCTGGCCTCCTTTGACCCTCAACACGCCTGATGAGCGATCTCTCCGGGATCATCGTCATCGTTGTCCTTCTTAGCTTTGCGGCTTTCACCGCGCTGTCGGAAACTGCTATCTCGCGCGTCAGCAGAGTGCGTGCCCACCACCTGGCCCAGGAGCGAAAGAGCAAGTCTGCGCTGGCTCTCCAACGGATCGCGGAGGAGCCCGCTCCCTTCCTCACCGTGG
The DNA here is from genome assembly GCA_034667525.1 of Actinomycetota bacterium. Lineage (GTDB taxonomy): Bacteria > Actinomycetota > CADDZG01 > CADDZG01 > WHSQ01 > DATAPE01. Next base: position 46,654 of record JAXDJO010000044.1, on the reverse strand, counting down.
TGCTGCTGTTGACGCTCATCGCGCATACCGGCGCAACGGCCATAGCCACAGGTCTTGCGATCCGCCACTTCCACAAAGCGGGCGAGGCCGTGGCCGCCGGCGTGATGACCTTTGTCATATTCGTCTTTGCGGAAGCGGTGCCAAAGACGTTCACGGTGCAGCGCACCGACCGGGCGGCTTTGCTCATGGCTCGTCCCGTTTTGCTGTTCGGGCGCATCCTTCAACCGCTGTCGAAACTGTTGATCCTCGTGGCCAACGCGGCGATGGTGCTGCTGCCTGGTCATGGTCTTCCCAGCGGGCCCTTCGTGACCGAGGAAGAGATCCGTCACACCGTCGACGTGGCTGAAGAAGAAGGGAGCATCGAGGAAGACGAGAAGGAGTTGATCCATTCCATCTTCGAGTTCGGGGACACCGTCGTAAGGGAGGTGATGGTGCCCCGGCCCGACATGGTGACGCTGCCTTCGGAGGTCTCGCTGCATGACGCGCTGGACAGAGTGATAGATGCGGGTTTCTCGCGCGTTCCGATCTATGAAGGTGACACCGACAACATCGTCGGCATCCTTTATGCAAAGGACCTGCTCAAGAGCATCCATCAGGAGAGGGATCAACCCGACACGGTGGCCGCGTTGGGGCGTCCCGCTACTTTTGTACCGGAGCAGAAGAAAGTCGCCGATCTCCTTCGCGAGATGCAGAAGGAGCGTGTCCACATGGTCATCGTCATCGACGAATACGGCGGGACCGCGGGACTGTGCACGATCGAAGATGTGATCGAAGAGATAGTCGGCGAGATCGTGGACGAGTACGACAAAGAAGAGCCTCTCGTAGAACCGATCGATGACGTGAGCATGCGCGTCGATGGGAGGTTGTCGATCGACGACGTCAACGAGCTGCTGGGTGCCCAGCTTCCGGATGACGAGTGGGACACGGTCGGTGGCCTCGTATTCGGGCTGATCGGCAGGGTTCCGGTGACGGGGGAGACCGTGCGATTCGATTCGTTGGAGTTCCGGACCGAACGGGTAACCGGGCGCCGGATACAGAAGGTTGTCATAACCAAGCTTCCACCGGAGCTCGAACCGCAGCCGGTTGGATAGCGCGGAGGATCCCGGCTTCCACTCCGGATTCGTCGGCGTGGTGGGGCGGCCGAACGTCGGGAAGTCGAGCCTCGTGAATGCGCTGGTGGGCGACAAGGTTGCCATCACCTCGGACAAGCCGCAGACCACCCGATCTGCCATCCGGGGGATCCTCGACGCCCCCGGGGCCCAGGCGATCTTGGTGGACACGCCTGGGTATCACAAGCCCCGCACGGCGCTGGGGGACCGGCTCAACGAAGTCGTGCGCGAGGCGTGGGCGGATGTCGACGTTGCGATCTTCGTCGTTGACGGGCGCGCCGGCGTCGGCCGGGGAGACCAGAGGGTTGCCTCCGATCTGAAAGCCGCGCAGCGCCCTACCTTCCTGGTGCTCAATAAGATCGATCTGTTATCCCCCCAAGGGGTGGCAGCAGGTTTGATAGCTGCCTCCGAGTTGGGCGATTTCGAGGAGTTCGTGCCCCTCTCGGCGCGCAATGGTGAAGGAGTTGACATCCTGGAGCGGCTGATCCTCGGGCGGCTTCCAGCCGGGCCACGCTATTACCCCCCCGGTACCCGGAGTGATCAACCCCCGCCCGTGTTCGTGGCAGAGCTGGTAAGGGAGAAACTATTAAGGCGAACAGACGATGAGCTCCCCCATTCGATAGCAGTGGTAACCGACGATTACGAAGAACGCGCCGATGGTTTGCTCGAGATACGGGCAAACATCTATGTGGAACGAAATTCTCAGAAGGGCATCGTGATCGGCAAAGGAGGAAGCACGCTCAAACTTGTAGGGAGCGAGGCGCGCGAAGAGATCGAGACACTGTTCGGTCGTCACGTGTTTCTCGACCTTCGCGTGAAGGTAGAGAAGGATTGGCAGCGCAGGCCACAGTCGCTCCACCGACTCGGGTTCTGAGTGCCCTCTCCCGCCTACGAGGTGACGCACCTCAGCAAGGTCTACCGCTCTCCTTCGGTGGTGGCAAACAACGACATCTCCTTTGTGGTGCACCCGGGCGAAGCATTCGGGCTCCTGGGGCGAAACGGTGCGGGAAAGACGACGCTGGTCAGGCAGTTGGTGGGTTTGATGGCCCCCACCTCGGGTGAGGTGCGTCTGTTCGGCGACGACTTGCACGCCATGAGCGCCACTGAGGTCGCCCGAACCGCCGCTTATCTTCCGCAGGGACTCCCATCGTTGGGTGAGCTCCGCGTCCAGGAAGCCGTCTCTTGGACCGGGATGCTGCGGGGACTGGGAAAGCGATCGGCCCATGTGCAGGCTGGCGATCTACTCGACAAGCTGGACCTCGGGACCGTAGCTGGACGGCAGCTAAGAAAGCTGTCCGGCGGTCAGCGCCGATTGGTGCAGATCGCCATGACGCTTGTGGGTGATCTGCCTGTGGTCATCCTCGACGAGCCAACTGCCGATATCGATCCCGGCCTCCGGAAGCGGATCTGGCAGATGCTGGCGGCTCGCGCCGGGCAGGGGGCGGCGCTGATCCTAGTCACCCATGATGTGACCGAAGCCGAGCAAGTTCTCGAGCGAGTCGCGATCGTCGAGCGAGGAAGCATCGTCGCCAGCGGAACGCCGGGAGAGCTGAAAGCCCGGCTTTCTCATCGCACACGTATCGAGGTGGTGACGGCAAAGGACGGACCCCTGGACCCCTCCATCCTCGGCCGCGACCTCGCCGACAGCGCGATCGTGAGGGGGCGCCACATCAGCGCATGGGTCCCCCGGGACGAGGCTCTTCGCCGCCTGGAGAAGCTGATGTCCGCGGTGGACATGGATGAGCTCGAGGACGTGCGCCTCGTGACCCCGACCCTGGAGGACGTGCTTCTCGAGGAGGGCAGATCTCTGCCAGAGGAGGAGCTGCGATGAGTGTCGCTGAGGCTCCCAGGCTGCGCGCTACCTCGTTCGGGAAGCTTCAGGTGCTTCTTGCGATGCAGCTCGCCCGGTTGCGCACCGCGTGGCGGCCGTATCTGATCGTCTCCTCTGCCATGCCCTTGGGTATCGCACTGTTGATGCGCGCCGTCATGCAGCCTTCACAGGTAGCGCGTTACGGGACGCAGATAGTGGCCGGGTCGGCAGTGCTTGCGATCGCAATGACTGCGATCGTCATGCTGGCCCAGAGGATGGCTTCGCTCAAAGAGAGCGGGACCATGGACTTCTACACCACTCTCCCGGTGGCGAGGGCTGCAGTTGTCGGCGCGGTCCTTCTCTCGTTTGCGGTGTTTGCCCTGCCGGGCACCCTCATCGTCGTCACTCTCGGCGCGTTGCTTTTTCACCTGTCCTTGGGAGCGCTGTGGACGGTGGTTCCGGTGTGGGCCCTTGGTTCGTTTGCCCTTGCCGGCCTGGGGCTTCTTATCGGCTTCGCGGCTCCCGACGAACAGCTAGCTGGCATGTACTCGAACCTTGCGATGATGACGGTGCTGTTCCTGGGCATCCTTCCGGCAACGAGCATTCCCGCGTGGTTGGGACCGCTCAAAGCTGTGATCCCGTCGACCTATGCGGTGAACGCATTGAAGCCGGGCCTGCATGGCCATTTCTCTTCCGGCCAGCTCTGGGATCTGTTGGTCCTTGCGGGATTCGGCGCGCTATCCTTCTGGGCCGTCCGGGGGCCGCTGTGGCCCCGCTCCGACTAGAGGGCCGCGAGATGCCGCAAGCCACCGTGAAGAGCTACGACTCTTTGACCCGTACCGGCCATTTGATCTCGGATGACGGGGTCAAGGAATGGCCCATCGACCCGGACGTGATGGACTCCTCGCCGATGTTCCGCTTCCTTCGACCGGGCCAACGGGTGACTTTCGATCTTGTCGAAGGGGGTGGCGAACCCCAGATCCGGAACCTCCGGATCGGGATCGCCTGACTTCCCCAGCTTCGCAATACCTTTGCAACACCTTTGCTTCAGCCACCCTGAAATCCCACAACTGCCCACTACGCTGTAGACCATGCCCGGTCTCTACAAAGATGAAGCCATCGTCCTAAAGACCATCAAGCTGGGCGAGGCGGATCGGATCGTCACGTTGCTAACTCGTGAGCATGGGAAGGTCCGCGCGGTAGCCAAGGGGATCAGGAAGACGAAGAGTCGGTTCGGGGGCCGGCTCGAACCCTTGACCCGCGTTGACCTCATGATCTACAGGGGCCGCGATCTCGACACCATCACGGCTGCGCAGATCATCACTTCTTTCGACAGCGTGCGCACCGATTATTCGACGCTCACCGCTGCCGCTGCGCTCGTGGAAGCGGTTGAGAAGATCACGCCCGACCGTGAGCGCGCCTTCTCTGTTTATGCGCTTTTGCTGGGGGCTTTGGAAGCGGTGTCCGAAGGCAAGGGGGGCAGCGTCGTGCCGGCCTTCCTCGTTAAGCTGCTTTCTCTTTCCGGCTACCACCCCCAGTTGTCGGTATGCGCGGGTTGTGGAACCTCGAGCGGCCTCGGTGGATTCAGCCCCGCGATGGGAGGTGCGGTCTGCCAGTCATGCTGGCAGGAGGATCCCGACTCCTTCCAGGTCTCCGGGGACACGATCACGTTCCTGGCACGTTTGTTGGCCGGCGAGTTCGGTCAGCAAACGTACGGTGATCAGACCTTTGAGTCGCTGCAAACGTTGAGGCGATACGCGGAATATCACATCGAAAGGCCGCTTCGCAGCCTGCACCTCCTGATTGCTTCTTGAGCAGAATGGATCCAGCCGCACGAGTGCCCGCGCACGTCGCGATCATCATGGACGGCAACGGCAGATGGGCCGAACAGCGCGGACTGCCGCGTACCAAGGGTCATGAAGCTGGGGAACGAGCGCTCTTCGACGTCGTGGAAGGGGCACTCGAGGCAGAGGTTCGGTACCTCTCTGTGTTCGCGTTCTCGACGGAGAATTGGTCGCGGCCCTCCGATGAAGTCGATTTCTTGCTCGGCTTCAATCGCTCTTTGTTGCGCGTGCGGCGCGATGACCTCAACAGCCGCGGCGTGAAGATCAGGCGCATCGGCCGCCGCGAAGGGGTGCCCGAAGATGTGCTGGCGGAGTTCGACGCCGCCGAAGAGGCAACCATCGGAAACACGCGTTTGGACCTGCTCGTGTGTTTCAACTATGGTGGCCGCGCCGAGCTGAGAGACGCTGCTGCCGAGGGGTCGATCGAGGAGCATCTCTACGCCCCCGATGCTCCTGATGTGGATCTTCTGATCCGGACCTCGGGCGAACGGCGCTTGTCAAACTTCCTGTTGTGGCAGTGCGCCTACGCGGAGCTTTACTTCACCGAGACGCTATGGCCAGATTTCCAACGCCAGGCTTTGTTTGATGCGCTGAAGGATTACGCGGCCCGGAACCGCCGTTTCGGGGGCCTCTGACTCGCCCCGTCCCAGACCCGTCTCCGACTCGCTCGACCCGCGGCGTTCGGGTGTTATGCAAGCAGGTCGGCGTCCCGGGGGTTTTCTTTGACCATCCGGGCCCGACAGGGGGTCACGGACATCTGATCGCAGTTCTGATCGATGAGCATCAGGAGCTCGGTCATGTTCTCTTCGTCGAAGACGATCCCTAGAGCCAGCAGATCACCGTTGGGATCTTCACGGTCACGCAACCCCACGAGCAACTCGAGGTCGGTTGCGGCGGCCAATGTCAAGTTGGAACATCTCCCTGCGCGCCTTGCGTTCCCGCCTTCGTTCTTCCCGTTCCAGCCGTGCTCGCACCGTATCGAATCGACGCTGAATCTCATCGAGCTCGTTGGGAGATCCGGCCCCACTGTCCTCGTGCATCCAGCCAGGCCAGAGCCCGGGTACGACACAGTGGCGTCCTGTGTCCGCCGCTGATCGTCACCGCATCCATGCGGGTGCAACTCAGCAGAGGCAAGGGAATACAACGCTGACGGATCAGCTTGGCCGTGGCTTTCGATAGCGTCAGAACAGCGAACCCCCGGGATTGTCGCAGACCGGGATCGTCGCAGGCCCGGCATGAGTCCAGCCCAAACAGCCATCCCCCTCTTTCAAGGGCCCTCACAAAATGGCGGCCTGTGTCGTCCTTATTGCGACGTTGGTCTCCTTTTGATGAGGGCCTCAAAAAAAGAGAGGGTTGAGACTCGGTTTCGATGTGCCTCGTCGGGGCTCGGCGCAACCCCGAACTGTCATATGGCCGCCAGTCCCCACAGCGGCCGGCCCGAGCACTGGCTCACCTCGCAGCGGCTGGGTCTAAGGGCTGGGGTCCCCCCCTGGGCGATCGGCCGGAGCATTCGGGTCGCCTCCAGCGGGCTCGGCCCGAGTATTGCGGTCGCCTCCCGGCGGCTCCGCCCGGTCGGGGGGCGTTTCGGGGTCTTGCGAGCGGGCTCCAGGGCCGATCGCGGAGGCCAGCACGCTTGCCGTGGGCAGCTCGACGGGCCCCCGTTGCGTTCTGATCTTGACGTAGAAGAAATCGATGTCACGGACGATGCCCTCGTATTCGCCAAGAGCGGAGCGCAAGACGACTCGATCGCCGACGTTGAAGGGCCGCACGATCATGAGCAGGATGCCTGCGAAGAAGTTGCTGAGCGTCTGTTGCGCAGCGATCCCGATGATCACGCCCGTCAGGGCTCCACCGAGCAGCAGGCTGTCCAGTTTGAAACGGAGGGCCGACAGGACCGCCAGAGCTAGCAACAGGTATCCGATCCCTGAAACGATCAGGCCCAGTGGAGCTCCGCGCTGATCCCCACGGTGGTGTTCCATCGCCAGACGAGTGGCCGAGGCGCTCAGACGGATGACGAAGATGCCTGCCACCAGAACCGTCAGTGCGCCGGCCACCGCCTCGAGTCGGGAGCGAAGGAGGTGAGAGCTTGCGTTTCCCTGTCGTGCGATCACGAACCCTGCAACTAGAAGGATGAGGATGCCCAGGGCCTTCATCAGCTGGGGGCGCGCCAATCTGGTCGCAGCCTGGGTCATGGTCTGCAGGCTAACGCGCCGGACTCCGGCGCGTGCCGCGCCCGTATCATCGGCAAGTGGCCGAGATATCGATGGATCAGATCACCAACCTCTGCAAGAGACGCGGCATCATCTTTCCCTCCAGCGAGATCTACGGAGGGCTCCGCTCTGCCTATGACTGGGGCCCGCTCGGCGTCGAGCTAAAGCGCAACATAAAGGCGGAGTGGTGGCAGACGATGGTCCATTCCCGGGACGACGTGGTGGGCCTGGATAGTGCGATCATCATGGCCCCCAAGGTCTGGGAGGCCTCGGGTCACCTCGAGACATTCACCGATCCCCTGGTCGAGTGCACCAACTGTCATCAACGCTTCAGGGCCGATCACGTCGATCTGAGCGGCCCGTGCCCGAACTGCGGACAACGGGAGACGTGGACCGAGCCCAGGAATTTCCACCTGATGTTCCGAACCCACCTCGGTCCCGTCGAGGAATCTGCCAACGAGGTCTATCTCAGACCTGAGACCGCTCAGGGGATGTTCGTCGACTTCATCACCGTGCAGCAGGCAACCCGAAAGAAGATCCCGTTCGGCATCGCGCAGCAGGGGAAATCGTTCCGTAACGAGATCACGCCTGGAAACTTCGTGTTTCGTCTTCGGGAGTTCGAGCAGATGGAGATGGAGTTTTTCGTCAAGCCGGGAACGGACGAGGAATGGTTGGAATATTGGCTGCAGGAACGGATGCGGTGGTGTGTCGACCTCGGGCTACGCGAGTCGAAGCTCCGTCTCAGAGAGCACGGAGCTGACGAGCTCTCTCATTACGCAAAGCGAACGTTCGACATCGAATACGAATTTCCCAGCTTGGGCTGGGCCGAGCTCGAGGGGGTGGCGAACCGCGCCGACTTCGATCTTCGGACCCACGCGGAGCATTCGGGCGAGGACCTCTCCTACTTCGAGCCTGAGACGGAGGAGCGTTACCTGCCGTACGTGATCGAACCCGCAGTGAGCGTGGAGCGCCTTACCTTGGCCTTTCTGATAGATGCCTATGCCGAGGAGGAGGCGCCGACGGCAAGCGGCAAACTCGAGAAACGAACGGTGCTGCGTTTGGATAAACGCTTGGCCCCCACCAAGGTAGCCGTACTCCCGTTATCGAAGCATGCAGACCTGGCGCCGACGGCTGAGAAGCTCGCGGCCGACGTTCGTGGTCATTTTGTCACCGAACTCGACGTCACTGGGTCGATCGGGCGCCGCTACCGGCGCCAGGACGAGGTGGGAACACCCTTCTGCGTCACTGTCGATTTCGACACCCTGAACGACGATCGAGTCACGGTTCGAGAGCGCGACTCGATGAAGCAGGACCGCATCCCGGTAGAAGGTGTGATTCAGTACTTGAGAGAGAAGTTCGCAGCGTGATCCTTACCGGCCGCGTGACTCTGAACGGTCTCTCCACAGCTCAACAAGCGGTGGTTGAGCTGCACAATTCCGAAGGCGACGTCCTCGACCAGATGCAAGTGGATCGGTCCGGCATCTATGCCTTTCACCTCATCGCCGGTACCTGGTCGTTGAGGGCGTGGGATCAGCAGGGACGCCGCGCTCTGGCGGAGATAGAGGTGGCCGACGAGGACACTATTTTCGATATCGATCTGACCGAACCGGAAGGGGCTCGCCCATGAGTGAATGGGTCCATGACTTCGATGAAGGCGATGCAAGCCAAAAGAACCTGCTGGGCGGCAAGGGAGCCAATCTCGCAGAGATGACCAAGATCGGCTTGCCGGTCCCGCCGGGATTCACGATCACGACGGCCGCCTGCAACGCTTATCGAGAAAGTGGCCAGAATTTCCCCAACGGGCTGCTGGACGAGGTCGCCGAGCATCGCAAGAGGCTCGAGGAAGCATTGGGGAGACAGATCGGCGATGCGCGCGACCCACTGCTCGTCTCCGTGCGATCCGGTGCCCCCTTCTCGATGCCGGGGATGATGGACACGGTTCTGAACGTCGGCCTGAACGATGAGAGCGTCGAGGGTTTAACCGGCCAGACCGGCTCGGATCGATTCGCGTGGGACTCCTATCGCCGTCTCCTGCAGATGTTTGGCAAGACCGTTCTTGGTATCGATGGAGATCTGTTCGAGGAGGAGATCGATTCGGCGAAGCAACGTAAGAAGGTTAGGAACGACGTCGACCTCGACGCCCGCGACCTCAAGGGACTGGTGAAGGCGTTCAAGAAGATAGTGCGGCGGGAGACGGGGCGAGAGTTTCCTCAAGATCCAACCGATCAGCTGCATCTGGCGATAGAAGCCGTCTTCCGCTCGTGGGACAACCGCAGAGCTCAGGATTACCGCCGCCGGAACAAGATCTCAGACTCGCTCGGCACCGCCGTGAATGTGCAAGCAATGGTCTTCGGTAACAAAGGGGAAGATTCGGGAACCGGGGTGGCGTTCACCAGAGACCCTTCCACGGGGGAGCCTCGTCCCTACGGCGACTATCTCGAGAACGCACAGGGCGAAGATGTGGTCGCCGGCATCCGCAACACTCTGAAGTTGGAGGAGATGGGTTCCGTGCAACCGGGCGCATGGGCCGAGTTGCAACAGCACATGGCCACCCTCGAACGCCACTACAGAGACATGTGCGACATCGAGTTCACCTTGGAGCAAGGAAAGCTGTGGCTGCTCCAGACACGAGTGGGCAAACGAACGTCACTTGCCGAGTGGCGTATAGCTGCGGATATGGTCGACGAGGGCCTGATCGATGAAGCCACAGCCGTGCGGGACAGGCTGACGGCGGACAAGCTGGATGAGCTGTTCAAGCGGGTGATCCGTGCCGATCTGAAGGCGGGCGAAAAACCGATAGCAACCGGCCTGAACGCTTCGCCCGGCGCGGCGGTCGGAAGGGCAGTGTTCACGGCAGAGGACGCGTCCCAGTGGGGGGCCGACGGCGAGCAGGTCATCTTGGTTCGTCGCGAGACAACCCCTGATGATTACCACGGGATGATCGCTTCACAAGGGATCCTGACCTCGGCCGGTGGAACCAACTCTCACGCCGCGGTAGTAGCGAGAGGTGAGGGCATCCCGGCCGTCTGTGGAGCGGAAGCGGTCCGCATCGACCGGAAGGCCAAGCGGTTCACCGTTGATGGCAGGGTCGTCAAAGAGGGCGATTGGATCACTCTCGATGGCACGGAGGGGTTCGTTTACGCAGGCAAGCTCGAGACCGAGCCATCGGTGCTGGATGCCGCCATACTCAAGGACAAGAAGGCGCAGCGATCCCCACTTTGGGCGGCGTACGAGCGGTTCATGAACTTGGCCGACGACGCGCGCCGGTTGCGGGTGCGAGCTAATGCAGATACCCCGGAGCAAGCGAGGAACGCACGCCGGCGCGGAGCGCAGGGGATCGGGCTGTGCCGTACCGAGCACATGTTCCTGGGCGAGGAACGCGTCGCTGTCGTCCGCGAGATGATCTTTGCCGACACCGAAGAAGAAGAGCGCAAGGCTCTCGACGCGCTGTTGCCATTGCAGCGAAACGACTTCGTCGGCATCTTCGAAGCGATGGACGGATTGCCAGTCACGGTTCGTCTTTTGGACCCACCTCTGCACGAGTTCCTGCCCGATCAGGTGGAACTCGCTACGCAGGTCGCAGTCGCGCGGGCAACGGGAAAGCGCAAGGTAAGGATCCGAGGAGATGCCTTTACGCTCAAGGCTGCGGAAGAGATCCTCAGGAAGGTCGACGACCTTCACGAAGCCAACCCGATGCTGGGCCTTCGTGGAGTCCGTCTCGGCATCCTCAAGCCCGGCCTGTATGCGATGCAGGTTAGAGCGATCGTTGAGGCCGTAGTTAAGCTCAAGAAGAAGGGCAAAGATCCGCGTCCTGAGATCATGATCCCGCTGGTTGCGACCTCCGAAGAGCTGCGTCAGATGCGAGAAGAGCTCGAACCTGTCGCCCGCCAGATACTCGACAAGGCCAAGATCGAGATCCCGATCGAGTTCGGCACCATGATCGAGCTCCCGCGCGCATGCATGGCGGCGGGAGCCATCGCGGCTCACGCCGACTTCTTTTCCTTTGGCACCAACGACCTCTCGCAGACGGCGTTTGGCTTCTCGCGCGACGACATCGGAAAGTTCCTGGCGATGTACGAAGAGCGCAAATTATTGCCGGCGAATCCCTTCGTTACGATCGACGAACCGGGGGTGGGCGCTCTGATGGAGATCGCTGTCAGCGGGGGCCGAGAGGCCAATCCGTCGATGCATCTGGGCATCTGTGGCGAGCACGGTGGAGATCCAGATTCCGTGAGGTTCTGCGATCGGCTGGGGCTGGACTATGTCTCCTGTTCCCCCTTCCGGGTCCCCACCGCCAGGTTGGCGGCTGCCCAGGCCGTCATGGGAGCCGCAGAGTCCGGCTCCAAGTGATTCTTTGCGAGCTGCGCCACGCATAGCGTGGCGCGACCGACCACTAAAGACCGCCTGCGCCCGTCTAGCAATACCCCGCGAGTTAGCGCTCGATCGGGGAGTAGATCTCGATGAGATTGCCCTCCGGGTCGCGGAGGTGGGCGACTCGTATTCCCCACGCGTCCTGGTCATGAGGTTCGGTCTCGAACTTGACGCCGTGAGATGTCAATTGCTCGTGGCAGCTATCAATGTCATCGACCCGCATGTTGAGCAGGTAGCCGTCCTGTCGCCCATCGGACGAGGTCTTTCCCAGCCCCGGCACCACTTCTGCCATGAGCTCGTGCCTGTAGATAGAGATACGAACACCACCTGCCTTTAGCTCCGCGTAGACCTCTTCCGGCACCTCCTGGCCCACTTCGAGACCGAGCACATCCCGGTAGAAGTTCAGGCAACTGCGGAAGTCTTTGGCCAACAGCCGCACATCCGTAAGCTCCATCACACCCCCTCCTTCCAACGGGTGTGGCATGCGCCACCCCACCACGTACGGCCAGCATTACCATTGACCGGATGGGTATCTGCCACTACCGGTCGCACTATTTCTCTGCCCGCCTGCCCGCGTTCCGGGCCGGTTGAGCGTCCCGGGCGTGCACGAAGGTTACCGGCAGCGAACCGAAGAGATAGAACGCCAAACACTTTCGAAACGGGCCCAACTCGCGGACCGGTCGGAGGGTCGCGAGGTGCCGGAGCCAGACGATCCGATCCGCACCTGCTTCCAGCAAGACCGTGATCGAATCATCCATTCCAAGCCCTTCCGCCGGTTGGCTCATAAGACTCAAGTCTTCCTGGCCCCCGAAGGGGACCACTACCGGGTCCGCCTGACACACACCCTCGAGGTCACGCAGGTGGCCCGGACGATCGCTCGCGCCCTTCGCCTCAACGAAGACCTCGTCGAAGCCGTATGTCTGGGCCACGACCTGGGCCATACCCCCTTTGGTCATCTCGGAGAGGAGATGGTCGCCGAGTTTCAGCCAGGATTTCGTCACAACCTCCAGTCGGTGCGCATCGTCGAAGTGCTCGAACCGATGAACCTCACCAGAGAGGTGCGCGACGGGATCGCGAACCACACCTGGTCGATGGCGATGCCGGCAACCCTCGAGGGCCAGATCGCCAGGTATGCCGACCGTATCGCCTACATCAACCACGACATCGAGGATGCCATCCGGGCTGGGATCCTTGCTGAGCACGATCTTCCCCAAGTCACGCGCGACACCCTTGGAACCGGTAAGGCACGCCGGATTGGCACCATGGTGAATGACATAGTCGAAGCTTCTGATGGAACCGACTCCATCCGGATGAGCGACGACGTGATGAATGCGATGGGCGAAACGAGAGACTTTCTCTTCGAACGCGTTTACCTCGGTTTGGTGGCCGCCAGCACTCGCGATGCCGTTCATCGGGTAGTTGGCAAGCTGCTGAACCACTTCTCGAAGACGGGCATCCCTCATGATCCCGGCGGACTGGGGACGGGGGCCGACGAGTCCGCTGTCGATTACGTTGCTGGAATGACTGACCGCTTCGCCATCAAAGCCTTCGAGTCGGTAGTTGGGATGCCACCACCGGATCTCACGGCGGGTCTAGGATGACGCGACTTCCCCACGAGGTCTATTGGCGCGCATGAACAAGAGGCGGTAGTGGCGAAGATCAAAGAAGAGGACATCGATGGGCTGCGCGAGCGCGCCAACATCGTCGATGTCATCTCCGGGTACACGCATCTGAAGAAGGCGGGCGGACAGACCTTCAAAGGTCTTTGTCCGTTCCACTCTGAAAAGACTCCGTCTTTTACCGTTGACGGTGGCCGTGGTCTCTATCACTGCTTTGGATGCGGGGAGAGCGGCAACATCTATCAATTCATTCAAAAGGTTGAGGCGTTGTCCTTCCCCGATGCGGTGGAGTGGCTCGCTCGCAAAACCGGTTACGAGATCCATCATGAGGAGGGCCGTGCAGGCGACAACGAGCGACGTGGCCTCAAAGCTCGTCTGATCGCGGCCAACAACGCTGCTGCCGAGTTCTTCCATCGGAGCTTGTTCGAGGCCGATGCTGCCCTGCCGGCCCGCCGCTACCTCGAGGGCCGGGGGCTCGGGCGCGAGGTCGCCGAGCGGTGGAAGCTTGGTTACGCGCCAGGACGAGACGTTCTGTGCCAGCACCTCCTGCAGGAGGGGTTCTCCGACGCCGAACTCCTTCAAGCCGACCTCGTTAGAAAGAGCGAGCGTGACGGGCGTCTCTATGACACCTTTCGGGAGAGGATCACCTTTCCCACCTGGAATCTCAACGACGATGTCGTGGGCTTCGGCGCGAGAGCATTGGGGGATCAACAACCCAAGTATCTCAACTCTGCCGAGACGCCGGTGTTCACGAAGTCACGGGTGATGTATGGCTTGAACCGTGCGAAGAGAACGATCGCTCGCACAAATACCGCGGTTGTAGTCGAGGGCTACACGGATGTGATCGCGCTTCACGAAGCAGGCATCGAGGAAGCAGTTGCAACTAATGGTGTTGCGTTGGGGGAGAGTCACTTCGAGCTCTTGAAGCGATTTGCCGAACGCGCCGTGCTGATGTTCGACGCAGACGAAGCGGGGAAGGGAGCCACCGAGAGAGGATTCGGGATGCACCATCGCATCGGTCTCGAGGTTCTCGTAGCACCGTTACCCTCAGACCAAGACCCTGCAGAAGTTGTACGCGAGCACGGTCCCGACATGATCAGAAAGGTCATCGACGATGCTCAGCCCATCCTTGAATTCAAGCTCGATCAGACCTTGGCTAAGCTGCCGTTGGACACTCCAGAAGCGCGTGCTCGGGCGGTGAGGGAGGTAGTCGAAGTGCTAGGGTGGCACCCTGATCCGATAGCACGTGGGCAATACGTCTTCATCGCCGCACAGAGAACCGGAGTTGAACCCGAGGCGGTGCAAAGAGCTCTCAACGAGCATTCGCCGCGTAGCTCCGGAGCAACGGGGGGAATGAACGAACGACATGAGCGAGACAGACGTTTCCCCGGACATGTCAAGGTCGAACGGGAGGCGTTGCAACTGTTGCTGACGCGAACACCGGCCATCGCGCCATGGGCGGCGCAGGTGTCGGAGACGGATTTCACGGCTCCCCCGCGGCGCGAGCTGTTCAGGGAGGCCCAACGTGTAGCGGCGGGCGGTGGCACTCTGGCGTCCGACGTATCGGAGCGTCTCAGCCCGGATGCTCGCGAGCTCTTTGCCGAGCTCGCCATGAGCGAGGCCCCCACTACGGAGGAGGAATGGCCTAACCGAGCGGACGAGGTCTTCGTGCGGCTACAGATCTTTCGTCTCGAACGTGAGATCAAGCAACGGCGTAACACCCTGCAAGACATCAACCCCCTGGACGAACCCGAACGCCACGATGAGCTTTTCACCAGGCTGGTCGCGCTGGAAGCGAGGCGCAGGGATCTGCTCCGACAGATAGACGGTGGCGGTTGATGGCAGACCCGGCAGGATCGAACGGAGAAGGTGCTGCATTGGGCACCGTGACTGCAGTCAGCGCGACCCAAGCCGAGGTCGAAAAGATCATCCGAACTGCGAAAGCGGAAGGCTCGGTAACCGCTGCCGATTTGGCGGAGAAGCTTTCGGTGCTCGACCTCAACCCCGACGACACTGATGCCGTTTATCAGCGACTGATGGACCTAGGGGTGGACGTCTCCGAAGACGAAGCGATAATCGCTGAGGAGGAGGAGGCAAAGGAGGAGAAGCAAGAGGCCCCCGATCCCGATGAAGATCGCGTTCGCGCCCGCAAAGAGGTCGAGATGGCGCTGAAGGCGCCAACCAATGATCCTGTGCGCATGTACCTGAAGGAGATCGGACGCGTTGCGTTGTTGACGGCGCAAGAAGAGGTGTGGCTGGCTAAGCGCATCGAGGCGGGAGTCTTTGCCACCGAAAAGCTTCAGAAGGATCGAACCAAACTGCCTCCGGAGAAGCTGATCGAGACCGAGTGGTTGGAACGAGATGGAGCGATGGCGAAACGTCATCTCGTCGAGGCCAACCTCAGGTTGGTCGTTTCCATCGCCAAGCGCTACGTCGGCCGAGGGATGGCGTTCCTCGACCTGATACAGGAAGGGAACCTTGGCCTGATCCGGGCGGTCGAGAAATTCGATTACCGCAAGGGCTACAAGTTCTCGACCTATGCCACCTGGTGGATCAGACAAGCCATCACTCGCGCCATCGCAGATCAAGCGCGAACGATCCGGATCCCGGTGCACATGGTTGAGACGATCAACAAGCTCGTGCGCATCCAGCGTCAACTCCTCCAGGATTACGGACGGGAGCCCACTGCTGACGAGATCGGCCTTCAGATGGAGCTTTCAGCGGAGAAGGTACGAGAGATCCAAAAGATCTCGCAGGAACCGGTGTCGTTGGAGACGCCGATAGGGGAGGAGGAAGACTCGCATCTGGGTGACTTCATCCCGGACGACGAGGCGGTCGTGCCCCTCGAACGGGCCTCGTTCAAGCTTCTCCAAGAGCAGTTGGAGTCCGTCCTCCACACCCTTACGGGCCGCGAGAAGGAAGTCATCAGGCTGCGGTTCGGTCTCGTCGACGGGCAACCGAGGACCCTCGAGGAGGTCGGTAAGAAATTCGGCGTGACCCGGGAGCGCATCCGCCAGATCGAATCGAAGACGCTGTCGAAGCTGAGGCACCCCTCACGCAGCCAGAAGCTGCGCGATTACCTCGAGTAGGGCTCGCCCCGGCGGCAATCTCGCCGCTCTCTTGGAGCCCCTAGGGCTGGGAGGGGGGCGGGGCCACCGAGAGGCCCCCAGAGCGGTCGTCGCCCCGACTGCGAACCGCACTGGCAACTTTGGAAACCCCTCCACCGGCGGCTTCCTTAGCCGTGCCGAGGCCGCTTCCAGCCGCTTCCTTGGCCTTGGCCTTGGCGCGCCGAAAGGCCGGCGAAGAGGTCAGATTGTCGTAAAGACGCTGCAGCTGAACGTATCTCTCCCGGCCCGCCTTCGTCCCCAGGACGTAGCCGGCTCCCATTCCAATAAAGAATCCCATGCGACCCCTCATGCCTGCCCCTTCCAAGATTTACGCGTCAGAAAGTGGCATCGTATGCCGACTTCACTGCGGTGCCAATCCGGACCCACTTAGTATGTCCTTTTCGATTCCGGGGTAGCTCAACTGGCAGAGCAACCGGCTGTTAACCGGTAGGTTGCGGGTTCGAGTCCCGCCCCCGGAGCCCCTGGCCAGAGCGGATCCGTCGGAGCCGGACCACGCATCGCTCGTGCAGAGGGGAACGAGACGCGTCCGTCGGCCTAGGAGCCACTTGGTCCTGCGGCCAGCTTCTTCACGAGCTGGGGGATCTTCGAGGCGTCGGTTTTATCGGCGAATGCGTCCGCCCAGGGAGGGCACTCACGGAGCGAGCCCGACGAGGCGACGATCTTGGCCACCGGAGCGCGCTGACGGATCAACCTTGCCGCTTCTTCCCCGTCGCGGCCCGGCAGCATCGTGTCGATGATGACGACAGCCGGCTGCTCCCGCTCCGTTACTTCAACCGCCTCGTAGCCATCAGCGGCTTCGCCGACGACCTGGACCCCTTCCAGCTCAAGCATCATCTTGAGAACGAAGCGGAAGTTCTCGTCGTCATCTACGACCACGACGGTGGGCTGGGGGCCAGCATTGTTCTCGATGTGGTCAGCTTATTGTGAAAGCGCCTCTGGGTCGCCGGCACCAGCCGGCTGAGCAGAAAGGTTTGAGTTCTGGGTAGGAAATGGAATCCAGCTAAGAGTAGCAAATGGAATCCAGCTAAGAGAGGAGAAGGCAGCGGAGCTAGAGAGCAGGCAGGACTCTGAGCGCTATCGGGAGTTCTTCGAACTAGCGCCTGACGCGTATCTCGTCACCGATCTCACGGGGAGGATCCAGGCAGCCAATCTCGCGGCTGCGCAGCTGTTGTGCGTTCCTGTGAGCGACCTCCTCGGTAGCTCTATCCTGCAGTTCGTCCCCACCGACGACGCCAAGGAGCGGGTACTCGGGCACATATCCAGGCTGGCGCGCACCCCGTCGATCCAAGAGTGGGAGGACGCGGTCACCATCGATGAAGCCGAGCCGATCACGGTCGCGTTCCGTGTGGGTAGCGGCGGTCCGTCCGCTACCGCTGCAGGATTGAGATGGATCCTCCGCGACATCAGCGAGAGCAGGCGGGGACGAGAGGTGTTACGACAGAGCGAGCTACGGCTGAAGATGTTGCACACCGTCAAGGACACCTTTCTTCAGTCCGTTTCACACGACCTTCGCAGCCCGCTGGCAGCAGTTATCGGTCTGGCCCAGACCTTGGTGCGAGAAGACGCTCATCTTGCTCCAGAGGAGATCAACGAGCTGCTGGAGCGCATCTTGAAGAGCGCCTATCAGATGAAGGCCCTCCTGACGGATCTGCTCGACCTCGATCGGCTGCGGGGAGGGCACCTCGGCACGATGGACGACGTAGTCGACCTCGACGCGCTCGCCGGGGAGGCCCTCCGCCAGTTGGAAGCGCGCAGGCAGCGGGCGGTACAGCTTCAGTCCTCGGGGCTCGTGGCGAGGATCGATCGGGCTGTGCTGGAGCGGATAGTGGTGAATCTGTTGGACAACGCCTTCCGCTACACGGCCCCTAATGGCCGCGTGTGGTTCGGATTTGAGGCGGCTGATTCGGTCGATCTCATCCTGCGCGTCGATGACGATGGGCCGGGCATAGAGGAGGGTTCCAAGGAAGCGATCTTCGATCCCTTCGTACGTGTCGGAGCGTCATCATCTGTGACAGGGACCGGGGTGGGGCTTGCCCTGGTCGAGAGGTTCGCCAGGTTACTGGGGGGCCGGGCCTGGGTAGAGGATCGCGCCGGGGGCGGCTCTTCCTTCAGGGTTCGATTTCCTGGATGTCTTGAGGAAACACTGCCCGCGCACGAGTGACCGTCGTACTTTTGTGGTAGTCCGAATACGACGCCGAGGCAGTGCTATCGGCAGGGCCGGAACGTAACTTAAACGCAGCAGCTGCTTGTGCTGCTTTGGCCCATCTGGGGAGTTTGCGTGGAAAAGGCAAAGTTTCGAATAGTGCTGGCAGAGGACCACGCCCTTTTCAGGGAAGCCGTGAAGGCGGTGCTCGAAGGGGAAAGCGAGCTAGCCGTTGTGGGCGAGGCGTCCACGGGGGCCGAGGTTCTGACCCAAGTAGCGGCCCACCAACCCGACCTCCTCATCCTGGATGTTGAGATAAGCGATCGCGAAGAGGGCCTGATCAGTGTCGTCAAGGAACGCCTTCCCGGGTGCCGAGTGCTCATGCTCGTCGACCGCAATGGCCATTCCGCAGTCCTGCGGGCGGCGCGCGCAGGAGCGGAAGGTTTCGTTGCCAAAGAGTCACCCTTGCAGGATCTTCTCGGTGCTGTGCGGGCACTGCAGAGGGGCGAGACGGTAGTGCCCGGTCACATGCTGGGCCCCCTTCTCACCTCCCTCATGCGTCAGCGCAGGCAGGAGGACGCCGCATTCGAGCGCATCCTGAGGCTGACCCAGCGGGAGAAAGAGGTGCTCGCATTGCTGGCGGAAGGCGCCGACAATGAGGCCATCGCCAGGGCGCTGGTAATCAGTCCCCAGACGGCCCGCACCCATATCCAAAACATCCTCGGAAAGTTGAATGTTCACTCCCGCCTCGAGGCCGCAGCCATAGCGATGCAGAACGGCTTGTTGGAGAACGGGGTGCTTACGTCCGGTCTGCGTCGAGGATGAAGATCGAATCCCCCGATCAGGGCTTTTCGGCGGCACCGGGCGTAGACGGCCTGCGGATCGTTCAGGAGGTCGAATCAGACCCCATCGCGATCCAGCTCGACGCACCACCTTCCGATCCGGGATCCAGTGCCGATGTGCACCGGCAATACCGGCGCGTCACCGCGGGACTCGTCGTCTCCGATGCTCTGTCACTGATGACCGCATTTATCGCGGCCTACCTGATCCGCTTCCAGGCAACCATCCACGGCCCCTATATCGCTCTGGGCTTGACGGCGCCGCTGCTGTGGGTGGGGATCTTCCGAACCTTCTCGTTGTATTCGCCCCATCGCATCTCTGCCGTCGACGAGTTGCAGCGTGTCGTTGGCGCGGCAAGTGTCGGGATCCTCGGGATCATCGCTACCAGTTTCTGGCTGCGTACCCCGTTCTCTCGCGAATGGGTGGCTCTCCTGTGGGGATTCGCCGTGATCGCCGAGCTCTTGACGCGTCGTGGATGGCGCTGGCATCTGGCTAGACTTCGGGCGAGCGGCCGGTTGGCCCTCCGGACGGTTGTGGTGGGAACGAACCATGAAGCAGGGCGTTTGGCCCACCTTCTCCGCAACCCCGCCCTCGGGTTTTCGCCCGTCGGCTTCGTGACCGTTGCGGGTCCCTCCGTGTCTCCTGACGGCATACCGATCATCGGCACGATCGAGAACATCCGCGACGTGGTCCGCGACTATGCCGCCGACTGCATCTTCGTTGCTTCCACTGCCGTCGGATCGTCCGAGATGGTCCTTGCTGTCCAAGCCGCTCGGCTCGAGGGGGTAGCAGTACGAGTCACCGCGAACCTCAATAACATCTTGACCTCACGCGTGTCCGTGCAGCCTGTCGGATCGCTCCTCACGCTGTCGTTACGGCCGGTGCGGCTGGCAGGTCCACAGGCTTTCGTGAAGAGGATCTTCGATGTTCTGGCTGCGAGCGTTTTGGCGGTATTGCTGCTTCCGATCTGCTCAGTGATGGCAGTAGCCATCGCCGTCTCTTCGAAGGGGCCGGTGCTCTTCTGTCACAAAAGAGTTACGAAAGACGGTCGTCTCTTCACCATGTACAAATTCCGGACCATGGTTGCGAATGCTTCCGAGCTCAAGGTGAGCACGACAGATGCATTCTTCAAGATGCGGGAGGACCCGCGTCTAACCAAGGTCGGGCGGATCCTCAGACGGTTCAGTCTCGACGAGATACCCCAGCTGATCAACGTCATCATTGGCGACATGAGCCTCGTGGGGCCACGTCCTTTGCCGGCCGAGCAGGTAGCCGCTAATCCTCAATTGATGGAAGCGCGCCACCAGATCCGTGCGGGCATCAGCGGTTGGTGGCAGACCAACGGGCGTAGCGATGTCGATGCTGAAGAGGCGGTGCGGATGGATGCCTTTTACATCGAGAACTGGTCACTCTCTTTGGATCTGTACATCTTGTTCAAAACGCTAGGGGCCGTCTTCAGCGGCAAGGGCGCGTATTAGCGAGATGAGCAGTTCCCAAGAGCCTCTTGCCGTTCCGGACGACAGCCCCCGCTTGACGAGCGTCCCGGGATCTTCCGGTCTGGAGTCCCGTTATATCGCCGGCATGAGGGTTGACCGGACCGACTATGACGACGCCGCCAGCCGGATCGTCGAATGGGGCAAGAACCATGAATCACGTTACGTATGCATTGCGTCGGTCAACAACGTCATGGAGGCTCGAGCCAGCGAGGCCTTTCGGCAGATCATGAACTCCGCCGATCTCGTAACGTCTGATGGCATGCCGCTGGTGTGGAGTCTCCGCCTGTTGGGATTGGCTTCAGCGACCCGGGTGTACGGACCCGATCTCACGCCGATCCTGTGTGGGCAAGCTGCGGAGGCGGGCGTTCCTATCGGTTTCTACGGTGGTACGCCGGAGGTACTCGAGTTGTTCATATCGAACCTCAAGCACCGTTTCCCCAAGCTCGAGGTTGTGTATCGATTCGCTCCGCCGTTCAGATCATTGACCCCAGAAGAGGATAGGAGGATCGACGCAGATCTCATCGCTTCGGGCGCAGGCATCGTCTTTGTCGGCTTGGGAACCCCCAAGCAGGAGCTCTGGATGGCCGCTCGCCGTGGCTCGGTTCCCGCGACGATGGTAGGCGTAGGCGCGGCCTTCGACTTCCTCGCGGGGAAAAAGAAGCAGGCTCCCCACCTCATGCAGCGTTTGGGTCTCGAATGGTTCTTTCGTTTGTGCAGCGAGCCGCGCCGGTTGTGGAAGAGGTACCTCTACCGCAATCCGAGGTTCGTATTCCTCTTGGGCAAGCAGCTGCTTGCGGGCAAGCTGGGGACCGCTGCTGATTCCTCGCTTCCCGCCGAATAAGACATCCCGGGTTAAGGCGCCTCTCTCTCTCTCTCTCTCTCTCTCTCTCTCTCTCTTCTCTCTCACCGTTACCTGCACGAGAGGCTAGGGGGTGGCCTTGTGGCCTCGGGATAGAGCCGCACCTTAGGGTTTAGGCGCCACTCTCACCGTTACCTGCACGAGACTGCCGGTGGTGTTGGCTGCAACGTAAGAGTTCCCATCCTGGCGGCCGCCAATTGATCCCGTGGGGACGATCGGGAATCCTTCTGGTGGGATAACCGTGAGTGCGGTCGAATCTGGATTGGCAGTGGCCTGGGGCATCGAAGTGAAGCGGAACAGCCCGCCCTTGGGGCTCAGGTCGAAGGAGTGCGGGACGAGGTATGAGAGCTTGACGGTCGTGCTGCTACCCGGGGGCACCCTCAGCGGAAGGGTGACGCGGGGATTGTTGCCCTCGGCACTGACTTTGTAGCGCTGCGTTTTTCCTGCAAGAGATAGATCCTGAACGTGCGCATTCAAGGGCAGGATCAAACTCAGATCCGTTTGCAGGAGACCACTGCGTGCCTTGCGCACGAGGACCTGGTCGGGCACCTTGGGGGCCGAGTTCTGCACTTGGATCGTGGTGGTTACGAATGCTTGTCCCTTGCGGGTCAGCCTGGCGACCGTGTCGATCTTCCGGTGGACGTAATAGCCGAGCCTGGAGGTCGTGGTGTCATTCGACGAGGCCATCTGGACGTTGGGCTGGAACGTCGAAAAGCTGGCTCCGACCCCGACCTGGTTCAAGGCCCTCTCGTCCGACGGGGTTGAGGAGAACAAGGTGAAGTGGGATCCGCTGGCGGCCTTTCCCATAGCGGTGGCAAGCTCCGCCGCGGACGCTTGCCCATGACTGATCCGCTTCCACACCTCTTCGATAAGGCCGGCGACGTACACGTCTCTTGCGCGTTGGTCCTGGCCGAAATGCACGTAGACATCGTGAGTCAGCACGCGCACTGCATTGTGGTAGTTGACAGTGATGCCGAAGTTCGGCTGGTGCAGAGGTCCAACCGCCTTGCTCAGCAGTCCCATCGCGATCGGATCCATCTCGATCACGCCGTCGACGTGCGTGCCCGTTGAAGCTTCGTAGAAGTTCTGGATGATGGGCGCGACAGCTGGGAACGTTGGTGACTGGGTGACCTTCTCCCAACTGGTGAAGGTTCCCGTTGCCTGATAGTTCTTCCGGAACCACAGCGGGGCCAACCCCGGCGGGGCGGCGGGGGCAGCCAACTGATCGACAGGTCGCACCGTGCCAACGCTGAGAGCCCCCGATCTTGCGGTCATGAGGCCGTAGAAGTCCACAGGCCCCCCCGATCCCCTGGCGATGCTGGGATTATCGAACACCAGCAGGTAATTCTTCGTCTGGTCCCTTCCGAATAGAGAGGGAAGGGCCTGCACGAGGCTGCGGGTCTTATGGACGGCGTCTCGAGCTTCTGCGACCTTCTCTATGGCAGCCGAAAGAGCGTCTCTGACCGGGCCGAAGAAGGGCGGGGGCGCCGCGCGGAGGACGGTGTAGGCCCTTGTCAGCAGGTCTTCGATGTCCACGAAGAATGGTTCGCCCCGTTGTGAGGCGTTGAGGTTTACCTGACCATGACTATAGATAGTTGCCGCCAGACCCTCGGTTGGGGCTCCCATCGCGTGGACCGCCTGAACCGCGTCAAGCCCCGCCTGGGACGCCAGATCCGACGAGTGGTCCAAAGCTGCCAACGCCGCCGGGTCTCGGTTCAAGAAGGGGAGATGCGAAGCCACCCAGAAGGCGGGATGACCTTGAAGCCCCTCGGCAGTTGCAGAGGCGGAGGTCGCGTTCGAGAATTCGGCGTGCGCAGATTGGTAATGGCCGGCCAAAAGCGCATGAGCGCCCCTGCGCAGGTCCCCTCGAGCGGATTCGAGGGCGTGGCCGACGGCGAAGAACGTGTAAAGCCCATCAACCAACAGGGCGATGATCAAGACTGAAGCTACCGCCACGATCCACAGTAGTGGGCGGGTGCGGCGCTTCGTCGCGGACACCTGGGAGGCGCGGGCTGATGCAGCGGTTTCGACCGGAGGTGTGACAACAGCGGAAGAGGTCTGTTGCGGTTCTGCAGCGTGTTCTGGGATCGGTGTCAGAAGAGCAGCCGGCGGGTCGACACGAACCTGTTCGGGTTCGGGCAGCTGTATGACCCGGCCTAGCCCCTTATTAGCGTCTTCTGATTCGGATGTCTGGCTGAAGGCTGCAGACTCGGAACGCCGTTCGGATCTCTGCGGATCGCGGCTGGAGATGTCTGTGGCGGGGGCGATGGACGCTGTGACCGGATTGGCGCTCGGTTCGCGATCCGCCGCTGCTATGTGGCTTGGCTTCCGCTCAGGCCCGGGTTCCAATACATCAAGACGCTCTACCTGAGAACTAAAGACGATGAAGGAGTGGCTTGGGAAGCTCATGGGATTGCCGTCCGGGTCGTACGCCTCGGCAACATCCAAGTCGAATGCGTCCTCTAGGCTGTTGCTGCTCTCCTCGACGGTGGCGTCTCGCCATCCTTCAACCACTCGGCCGGATCGCAGCTTGACCCGCACGTACTGGCGAACGTCGTCCGGTTCTTCAGCAGACTGGGGCTGCTTTCCCCGTACTGCGGGTAACCCGTTCGAGCCCGCGCGATTCGAAGGGCCGGCCGGTCGTCTCGTTCCTCCAGGAAGGCGCTGTAGGAACGCTGCGGGAGCATGGATCCCTCCGGGGGCCGACCTCCGAAAAGATCGACTGGATCGAACCGTCCGCCGGTAGATCAGGTCGGAGACAGAGATCAGTCCCACGATGACGATCACCGCCGCGATCTCTAGGTAGATCACCTGTTTCAGTCGCCTCCAGCGAAGCCGTCTGGGGAAACCTTCGCACGGTCAAGCAGACGCGCTCCGATTCCCGATTGGCAGAGACAGCAAGGATAAGCGTTCCGAGCACTTCGGCACGACGTGCAGGGCACCCGTTGAGGGCCGCCGGGGCCGGCGAGGAAGGGAACGGTCCGGTGGTGGGGTCATCTCGGAAAGTAGCCCAAAAGAACCAGAACGGCCTTCCGAACGCACCTCTCCGGAAGCGGTAGCAAAGGCAACACGCAGTGGGTGAGGAGGGACGAGAGATCGCCGCCCTAGGGAGGGTTGGTGGCTCAGGCGGATTCCCCGGGAGCCGGATAGGTACTCCCGGGGAGGGCCGAGTTGTTACGGATCAGATGTTGTTGGTGCAGAGAACAGCGATGGTGTTGCAGCCCACCAACTTGTTGGTGTTCATCGTGTTGTTGTGCACGCTGATGTTCGAGAGGACGTAGCCGCAGGTGGCGCTTGGTGTACCGCAGTTGATCCGACTGTCCACGCCTGCCCTTATGCCGAAGCGTTGGTTATTCCCGAGGGTGTTGTTGTAGACCTCCACGTTCTTTGAATCTTTGATGCTGATTCCACCCTTGCCGGCGGTGTTGCCTGGATTGTTGAACTGCACGATGTTGTCGTGGATGGTCGCCGGGCCCGGTGAGATTTCCATCAAGATGCCTGTTCCGGTGTTGGCCGTGATGGTGTTTCCTGAGATGGTGAAGGCCCCGCACTGGATGTCGCAGTGGATGCCCGAGTTCTGGTTGTCGTGGAGGTAGGAGTTCGTTAGCGTGAAGGGAGCCGTCATCTTGATGCCGTCCGAAACGCCATCTCCAACCTTGTATCCGTTGTGATCGATCTCGGAGTTATTCACTGCCAGCCCTGCACCCATGCCCCCGATAGCATTCAGGCCGTTCCCGTAAATATGCATGTCTTCAACGTGGATATTGGTCCCGCCAGAGATTCCTCGGCCTGTCGCTCCGCAGTTGCTCCCTGGGCACCTGTTGACGGCACCAGTAATGGCGAAGTGCTGAAAGCTCACGTTGCCCACGCTTCTCATGTCGAACAAGAGCTGCACTGTGGTGGTTTGCACTACGGTGTCGTCGCGAGCCACGCCAGTCCCGATGAAGGTGTCGCCGTCCTTAGGCGAGATGGTCGCTGTCTGCTTGTAGGTTCCGGGGGAAAGGCAGAAAGTGGCTCCCTTTGCGCCGGCGTTAATGGCCGACTGAATGCTGGCCCCCGGGAGGATCACGGTTCCAGTGCATAGGGTCGCCGCGCCTGCGGCAAGAACTGGCGTTAGAGATGAGATAAGAAGTGCTACGGCAAAACCGGCGGCTGCCCGCACTATCGAGAGATGCTTCAACCCACATGCCTCCTGTTTAGGGGGCATCGCCTCAAGAGATCCGCTTGTGCCCTTGGCCGGACAGATTGGTGATCAGCGAGCCCGTGTCCTGCTCTCGGTCTGAGAGCTTCGTGATGGAGGACCGCCCGTCTCCCAAACAGTTCATCGGTTGCGGCTCGCGATTCCTTTAGTGAAATGACCACCCATGAGGACTAGGCACCGCATAGTCATGTAGGGCAGGTCGAAATATCGTCCATCCAACGCGAACCATGCGAAACTGGCGGCCCACGGAAGCCCCCAAACGAAGGCAGGATGGAACAACTTTCCCGGCAAGGCTTTCCCGATCCTCGATCGGGTGCTCAGTTCCCGAAAGTCCTTTACATCATGGGTGCTCCACGTTGTGGAAGCACGGTGTTGGACAACATCCTGAACGAGATTCCCGGCTTCTTTTCTGCGGGGGAGCTTCGGTTCTTGCTCGAAAGGTTGCGACAGCACCGATTCTGTGGGTGCGGGAAATCGTTCTCTCAGTGTGAAGTGTGGTCGAAGGTGCTGACAGAGCTTTTAGGTGCCGGCCAGGAGTTGGCTCTGGAGCAGGCGATCAGCCGTCAGAAGGCGATCTCGGGGACGTGGCGAACGTGGCAGCTCTTGCACCAGGTATCCAGGAGAAACGTTCCGGCGGGCGTCCACGACCACGTCCGGTTGATGTCGCAGCTCTACAAGGCGACCGGCACCGTGACCGGAGCTCGAGTCATAGTCGACTCATCCAAGCGACCGTGGGACGCGGTCATCTTGGGCTTGATAGAGGATGTATCGCCTTTCTTCGTGCACCTCGTTAGGGACCCCCGTGCGATGGCTTACTCCCAATCCAAGGTCAAAGCGAACCCAGACCGCAATCAACCGGCAGTGATGGCGCCTACTGCCGCTTCGAGAAGCGCACTTCAGTGGATCCGGCGGAATCTCGCCGCCGATGCCGTGCGCAAGGCGCAACCTGAAGGTCGCTCTCTCCTGGTCAACTACCACACCTTCTGCTCACAGCCAATCGAGGTCGTGAGAGCCATCACCGAGTTGGTCAGAGAGGGAGAGGCAAGACTTCCCTTCGTGGATGATCACACCGTGAGCCTTGGAGGCAATCACACGGTTTCCGGCAACCCTGATCGATTCCGAACCGGGCTGGTTGCCGTGCGCGAAGACAACAAGTGGATCGAGGAGATGTCACCGCGCGACAGGATCGTCGTGACCGCGCTGACGCAGGCGTTCCGGGCTCGATATACGGGAGCTTCTTGGGCATCGGCTTAGGCAGGCGCGACGCCCCAGTTATCGTGAGCTAGGCCACTTACACGATCCTAGAGAGAGCCTCATGAGCGAAGCGACTCCCAACAGCAACCTCCCGCTTCCCGACTTCCTCGTAATCGGAGCGCAAAAATCCGGTACGACCAGCCTTTACGAATACCTGCGTTCGCATCCGCAAGTATTCATGCCGGACATCAAGGAGCTCGACTTCTTTACGCCGGGACTCAATTGGGAAAAGGGCTTTGGCTGGTACCAACGATTGTTTGAGGGAAAGCCGCCGGGGATCACCGCCGTCGGTGAGGCCTCCACGAGTTATACGAAATACCCACGTTACTCGGGGTCGGCCGAGCTCATCGCGCGTTACATACCGGGAGCCCGATTGATCTATGTCATCAGAAACCCGATTGATCGTCTTCGTTCCCACTACGTTCACAACATCGCCTTCGGAACAGAGACTGCTCCTCTGGCCGAGGCGGTCGAGCGGAACCCCGATTACGTCAACTTCGGCAAGTACGCAATGCAGCTCGAGCAGTACCGCTCCCGTTTCTCATCAGACCGACTGTTGGTCATCACTTCCGAGGCGCTGCGGACTTCCCGCACCGAGACTCTTCGCCGGGTTTATCAGTTCCTCGGAGTACGGGACGACTGGACGTCTGACGTTCTCGATCAGGAGTTCTTCACATCAGATCGCCGGCTTGCGTATCCGACATGGGTTGGAAATACTCGCCGCTGGTTCAACAAGCGCCTGCTCGCCACCGTCAAGATTCCTCGCCTCGTGCCGGATCGCGTGAAACACCTTCTGGGCAAGCCTGCAAAGACTGTTTACGAGTCTCCTCAGGCGCGCATCCCGGAGGTGTTGCGTGCGGACTTGGCCGCCGAGTTCGCACCGGACATCCTCGAGCTGCGCACGCTACTGGGCGAACAATTCGATGGATGGGGGATCGCGTAAGAGGAGAGGCACTATCCAGCGAGCATGACCGCATCCTCTGACTCGAGAGGAGCAGGTTCTCGAACTGACTTCTTCTTGCGGAAGAACCAATTGTCTCGAAGGCCCATGACGAAAACGAGCGTGATCAGACAGTAGAGGCCCCCGCTCTCGAACGTGTCGCCGGTGAGGCTGCGGACCGCGAGGGGCAAGAGGATCAGAAGGGGAACGATCCGCCCCCCGGGGCGAAGCGCCAGCAAGAAGGCTCTGCGCAGAGACATAAGGATGAATATCATCAGGGCTGCCACCCCCAAAACCCCGGTCCCCACCAGAGCCTCGACCCAGGTGCTGTGGACGGTGCTGGTTTGGCCGAATCCGGACGCCCCCAATACGAGAAGGCGGCTGGCCGTCCGCAATCCTCCGCCGATGATGGGCGACTGACGCCAGATTGGAATGGCGAGCTCCCACCAATTCAGCCTCCCGTTCAGCTTGCCGAGCTGCGAGGTCTGGGCTCCTCGAAGAAGAACAGGTGTCGCTTGGCTCGCTATCTTCGAGCCCAAGATCGTTCCGATGATGACCCCGATGACTCCCACTCCGGCTAGCGCCTTGCGCCCACGCAAGAAGAGCAGAAAGGCGACCCCCAGTACCAAGGCGGCGTAACCGGTTCGGTACTGCGCAGCCAGCAACGTCACCAGCCCGTAGCCGGCTATCGCCATGGCCACGGCTCTGCGCGGCCCTCTTTCTACATCAGGCATCATCAATCGACCCACGGACCAAAAGAGCAAGAAGACCCCAAGCTCCCCCAGAGTGTTCGAGGTAACGCCCGGATAGACCCCCTGGATCTGATAAGGGATCGGACTGTTGATCCGCTGGATGGTGAGTCCAGGCCATAGCGCAACGCCCACCCATACCGTTGCCACAAGTATGACGATCCACCAATAGAGAAGTCCTTCGAGACGCAGCAAGGCTTCCTTGCCTGCCGTTCGGTAAGCGCCGGCAATGACCAATATCGCAGCCACTACTTCGAACGACCGATATGCAGTGAGCGGAGGACTGACAGAAGCGAAGACGCCGATGACCGCCACGGCCGAGTACATCATGTAAACGCGCAGTGGCCGGTTCGTAACAGTCTCTCCCACCCGCGGCCCGGCGGAGATGCACGCGATCACACCAAGCATCGCCGCTAGGGCAGTGCTCCCAAGGCGCAGGAGGCCAACGAAGTCAAGAGGGTTGGCTGCGAGATCATCCGCCGTGCGTGCCCGCAGACCTAGGCTGGCTATCAGGATAAATAATGCAGGCAGCTCCACTGCGACGTATCCGTACGCGTAGCGTGGTATTTCCAGCTCGAACAGGCCAATGCTGGCGGCTGCGAACGCAACAGCTAGAGCGGCAATCAGGAGGCCCCATTTCACCCCCGCTGCGATACCAACCCCTGCAGCCAGAGCTGCGGCCACGATAGTGAGATACCCCACTGCCGTCCCTGGTTTAGCGATCCTCCTGGTCTTCCGGTACCAGGTCGGTGCCGAGGAACCGAGCATCTTCAGCCTTTCCGCTTTGTGAGAGATGTCAGTCGCTCTTTGATACGCCCGAAGACGTAGCGCTCTTCGGGGTCCATTCCCAGCTTCAAGAGTAGCCCGATGTAGATGAAAACTCCGATCACGAGGCCCAGGGCCTGGATCGCGAGACCTGTACCCAGAAGAGTTCTCCAGGCCAAGAGGAAGAGAGCGAATGCCACGGTGGAGGACAGGGGCTTGAGGAAGGAACGACCGAACGGGTGCACCCCAACCAGAAGCCGGCCCTCGAGGACAACTGTGAGATTGATGAGCGCGGTTACGCCAGCGTCCACGGAAGCCATGCCTCTGGCGCCGAAGTGGGGCACGATGAGGGCGCCTAAAGCTATGTAGACCATGACTGCGATGACCGAGTTGATAAGGCTGACTCTCGGTCTTCCCGTCATGTTCAGGATGTGACCGGAGGGTCCCGTCCCGGCATAGAAGATGTTTCCCATGGCGAGAATCACGATCAATGGAGCTGCGGCGGTCCCGTTGTGGCCTGCCAGCAGGTGTCCGAAGAAATCCGGCAGAACCATCAGAGCCGCGTAGACGGGAAAGGCCAAGGTCACGATCCAGCGGGTGATCGCTTGGTACAGAGACTGCAGCCGCTCGATGTCGCCTTCCTCGTACACCTTGGTGACGACGGGAGCCCAGATCCCCACCAGGCTTTGTAGGAAAACGCCGCCAGCAGCCTGAAGCGCGAGAGCGATTGCAAAAAGCCCTACATTGCGGTCGGTCGAGAAGATGCCAAGAAGGATGATTCCCAATCCAAGCGATTGCGTACTGAACAGATTCGAGGCCCCCAGAAGCAGGGCGAACCTGACTATGGGTCCAACCTCTCGCTCGGGCGGGGCGGATCGCTCCTCGTCCGTAAGGAGTCTTCGATAGAACCAGAAGGCCGCCACAAGAGCGAAGGCGGCTGCCACGACGAGCCCCACCACCATTCCGGTGACCGCGAAACCGAGGAGGATCGCTGCCGTTCCGAGGGTGAAGCGGATCGCGGGCAGTCCAACGTCGTTCACTGCCGTTGTTGGCAGAAGGGTCCGGTAGCCCTGGGTGCAATAGAGCAACACCAAGGTCATCGAATACAACGGCACAAATAGCGCGCCCAGTCGCAGCAGTCTGGCAAGCTCTGCTTGCTTTGCAGCTCCGCTGGCGAAGTGGTCGGCGATCGGGTGGGCCAAGAGGATGAGGCCGATGAACACAAGAGTGGAGACGATGCCCCCACCCCAGAGCACGACCGAGACCGATCCTCTGACCGCGCCTGGCCGGCGCAAAGCTCGAGCACGCGCGATGAACCGGACTGCAGCGAACTGGAATCCTCCGGGAGCTAAGGCGGCAGCGATCAAGAACACCTGGGTCACTTCTCGATAGAGCCCGTACTTCGAGGTACCCAAGATCCGCACGGCAACAGCGATGAAGCCGAAACCGAGAATGCGCGAACTCACCCTGCCGACCATCTGGAGTGCCCCGCCTTTGGCGAGGGTGGTTACATCGGCGGCGGAACCTTGTCCGAGGTCCTCCAGGACCGGGGTCTCGTCCACCGGATCAACCAGCCTCTGGCGCGCGTATCGAGCGCGCGGCCTGGCGGGAGCCGCTGAGCACGGCCCCACCAGGTTGCTGCCGAGACTGGGTTGTCCGAATCAAGTGTGGGAGGTCTCCTCGTGAGTGAGAGGTTTCCAAACTAACCTCAGACCCTTGTCGCGCAACGGCTCACGGGTCCACCTTCGAGATCTGGCGCTGTAGATGCTGGCGGATGTCGAGGCCGCGCTTTTCCTTATGGCTCTTTCCCGCAAGCTGCTCGGCGCTGGCACTGAGATAGTCATCGAAGAACCTTGGTGCATCCTCGGGGGAACGTCCCAGGCCCCCGGCGTAGGCGAGCAACGCGTCGCGCACCCAACCTTTCGCACCGTTCACGCCGGCAACAAGGGCTTGGGCTGAAGGACGTCGCAGCAAGGTGTGAGCTTGAAGGACATAGTGCCAGAAGTCGAAGAACGGGGGCTTGACCGAGGAGTGCTCCCAATCGAGCAGCACCCAGCCGGTCTTGGTCTGAAAGAGATTCCACGGTGCGAAGTCCCCATGAGCGACGATCCAGCCATCTGCTCGCTCCGGACTCTTGATCCTCGAGTACGACCCAAGGGCACGGGCCGCTTCGATAGGCAGCCGCCAAGGCTTGAGCCGAGGTAGCCAAGGCACCGGGTCGAGAAGGAGCAATCCAGGGCCGACCGCCCGCAGCGAAGGAGGTTGGACCGTTTCTTTCATCACCTGCCTTGCATCTTTGATCCCCAGTGCCTCTCTTTCGAGGGCGGCTTGTCCTTGGGCGTCGAGGGCGATCTTCGCCACACCCGTGCATTCGAGTGATCGCCCCAAGAGCAGGACCAGAAAGCGCGCAGGGTGATTGGCCTTGGCAACTGCCAGTGATTCGTAATCGATGTCATTGGAACGGAGCGATTCCGCAACTCCTGCAGGAAGGGAGGCGCCTCTAGGGAGAAATGCGAAAGCTCCGAGCGAGGCGGCAATGCGGGCCGCCTGCCATCCAACCAGCCCCTTGATGGTCATCGGGTGGTAGATGCGGACACTGCTTGCGGCCGCCTTTCGGGGCTTCGTGGGTAGAAGCCACCGCGCCGAGGAAGGAGGAAGGGCCGCCCACCCGGGCTCCTGCGTCACGGCTGTTCCGCGATCTGGTCCAGGTCGCGCCCGGCCTGATCCACCAGCACCGAGATCGGTTGTTGAGAGTCCAGCAAGGTTGTCCTCACCCTTTTGGGTACCACCCGGCGCAATTCCTGGGTCTGCCGGATCAACTCCGCCTCGCTGACTTCCCGCTTACGCGACAGAAGGACGTCGACGGGTGCTTCCAGAATGATCACCAGATCCGGGTTGGGCAGAGCCCCTCCCAGCAGGCGAGCCGCTCCCTCGCATCCTTGGAGCCGGTAGCGGGTCGGATCGATCGCGATATCCCACCATGGCCGCTCCCACACGATCCAACCTCCGCGCGCTACGAACGGCTTGATCTGGATCCACCAACCGATCCTGAAGTCGAGGAACAAGAACGCGAGCTTCGCCAGAGACAGCAGGGCCGGGTAAGGGCGGCCCGCATGCGGCTCGGTAACCGGGATGCCGGTGGAGGTGCCCGAGGCAAAGACGCCGGGGCGATGATGGAGCCGCCGCACTTCATGAGAGGCAAGCGGTCCCGCGACGAGTGCATCGCAGAAGGTGGATTTCCCGCTTCCATCGGGGCCCAGCACCGCCACTACCCGGCCCGGTCTTCGCTGAGCCGTCACTGTTCTGGATGTTGGGAATGGAGCGCATAGCCAAGACGCAGCATCTGGGGGCCGAACGCCGTTTCCAGGAGGCGCTCGTTTGCTTTGCTCAGGGTCTTCTGCCATCCACCAACCGAGCCTGCGTTGATGAAACGAACGTTTCTCTTGACCACGCGCTGCTTAAAGGAGCCCTGAGCTGCACGGTCTTCTTTCTGCCGCATCATCTCGACGGAGTTGCTTGCGACAACGTCTTCGATCTCTACTTCGTTCAAAGAGACCCCAAGGAACGCGAGGGCAGATGCCAGAACAGTGGAGGCATCACGCTTCAGATCTTCGAACTTGACCACGTGGAGACGGCCCTCCGAGATCCGGTCAGCCTCAACCCAGGAGTCGACGTGGGCCCCCCATGATCCGAAAGGATTCCCGCGCCCCGACACGAAGTCCCCGATGAAACGGTCGAGATCGCCTTTGAAAACGCCGATCCGCTGCTGCCATTGATATTCGGACAGCGCCACATCGCGGACGTCTCTCACGACGTAGATCGCCCGTTGGGTGGCAGCCCTGCTGAACCGATCGTGGCTGTACATCATCCGGCCCCCACCAGGCAGAACAGGAAGGGCGTTCCTGTGTTGACCGACGTAGGGAATGATGCGCCTGATCGCCTTGAACTCAGACGACTCCCCCGATAGAGCCTGTGCGAGCAGGAACCGCATCCAGGTGGTACCGGATCGCGGATAACTGGCTAAGACGACATCCTGATCCCGGATGCCGAGATGCCTGGCCCACACCGTGGGCCACCGGAGGACCTTGCTCCGAAACCGCGCCCGTCGAAGGACCTGATTATCGATCATGAATGCTGCGACCTCCCGTACACATCTCGCCCGGCCGTAGCAGGATCGGATGGGAACGATTCAGAGTGTGCTCACTCAACTCGTATCCTATTGCCGCCGCTCCTCTCAGGGGTGGGGCCGCGCGGACAGGCGTGCTGCCGGACCACTGTCGTCGTCAGTCAATCGTTGCTAGGAGGGTGCGCGTGGAAGTTCCAGTCGAGGGATCCTCGTCTCCGTGGCTCCCTCTACTTCAGAGGCTGAGCCTCGTCTCGGACGAATGGCTCGTCTGGAAGAACGTCGATTCCGCCCTCTCAGGGGTCGGAGACGTGGATTCGGCTGCGCCGGCGGCGCAATGGGGAACCATAGAGACGGAGTTCCTTGAATGGGCGGCGCGAGAGAGATTGGGCCCTGCTGTTGTCTGCAGGCATATCCCCGGAGGCCTCAATCTGATCGCCGTCCCTGAGGGCGCGTCTGCTTTCCTCGAGATGAGCGTGAAAGAGAGAAGGATCTTTCGCGGCTCCACACTCTTCGTCGTTCAAGATCTCGAGGGCCTTTCGCAGATGGACGAGCGGGGCTTCCGGCGACTACGCCCAGGGGCCGAGGGTCTCTTCAAGCTCGTCCTCAACGGAACCAAGTGGGGGGGCCGCCCCAACTGGGAAGGCATAAAGGAAAAGAACATCGCCGAGCTCTTGGCCGCGGACAGCGAGGGCGTTGCCCTGACCGCGGAATTATTCGGTCCCGTCAAAGACGCGGCGATCAAGGGGGCCCGCGCCGCGGTGGAATCTCGGTGGGAACCTGCGGCGATGGCGATGGTTGATGCCTGGTTCCTGGTAAAGGGTGCCCGCAACCCAGTCATATTGGCGCGCCGGGCTAGGTTCCGCTTCGAGACCAGATCTAGCTGCCCCATAGTCAAGGCCATCTTGGGGAGCAGACGCAGGATTCCGGAAGACCGTGATGCGTGGCTGGAGAAGGTTGCCGAGACCCACACCATGCACGGTATGGGGACAGCCCCTCATGTCTAAACGGGTCCTGGTGACCCATGGCGGCAGCGGTCAATCCCGAGGCACGGTCTCAACGGTGCGCGCTCTCGCAGCGGACGGATGGCAGCCAACGGTCACGGTTTCGGGAACACTGTCGATGGCGGGCGCCTCGAAATTCTGTGCCGGCCGGGTCAAGGTTCCGTACGCCGGAGAAGACGGCTACGCCGAAGCTGTGATGGGGGAATTCGACAGTGGTGACTACGCAGCTCTCATCCCCACAAGCGACGTTGCCCTCGTTGCGCTCAAGTTTCCCGTCAGGCACCTCATGGACAAGGTCTCCTGCGCCCGTGCGGCAGTGGCCGCAGGCTTAGGGGTGCCTCCCAACCGGACGTTTGGATCCACGGGTGAGCTCATTGCGGCAGCAGAAGATCTGGATTATCCGGTGGTTATCAAACCCGCGTTGAAGAGATACTCCGCAACTCGCGTCGATTCCGCGATCAAGCTTCCTGCAGCCTTGAAGCAAGAAGGTCCCGTGATAGTGCAGCCTTATCTCTTGGACAAGCTT
The DNA here is from genome assembly GCA_034667525.1 of Actinomycetota bacterium. Classification (GTDB taxonomy): domain Bacteria; phylum Actinomycetota; class CADDZG01; order CADDZG01; family WHSQ01; genus DATAPE01. The sequence goes on along the minus strand of JAXDJO010000044.1, from coordinate 11,663 downwards.
CGGGCCGTCGTAGGCCTCATGTGGGAGGGAGAGATGGTGGCCGCCGTCCATCTCGACTATGTCCGGGTGTGGCCAATGCCTTGCGGCACCACGGCGTCGGCGATCTCTGTCACACCGGATGAAGAGACCGAGGTGGGCCTGAGCAAGCTCCTGGCCGGCTACAACGGCATCTTCCACGCCGAGTTCGCCGGCGACTATCTACTCGACCTCAATCCTCGAGTGCACGGGACGCTCCCGGTCGCCTTGGCAGCCGGCGTCAACTTGCCTGCCCTGTATTGCCGCTTAGAGACCGGGGGAGACGTGGCCAGGACGAGAGGCGAGGCCGGCAAGTTCTTCCGTTGGATCGAGGGCGATTTTCGGAGCGTGATGCGCAACGTTCGGGAAGGCCGTCTCGGGGTGATGGCTGCGGCCCGGGAGCTCGGGCCCCGACGGGGCACCACCCACTCTTACGAGTCGCTGACAGATCCGGGGCCTTTGCTCGCCCGCCTGGCTTTTGCCGCCCGGCGACCTTGGCCGGGGAGAAAGAAGGCCCCCCCGCCCGTTTGAGGCGCCAGTCCACGGCACAGAATCCTCCTGATGCGGTACGTCGGATTCAAGGACGGGCCTGGGGAGCCGATAAAGCTAGGGGCGCCTGGCGCCTTCTGGTCGGTGGGCGGCTTTTCCTTCCGACACCGTATGGGCTCTACGTGCGGGGGGGGTGGGGCGTAAGGTGATTGCTAAGGAGGATTGGCTCGGGTGACCAGAGATGCCCAGATGTTTACAACGACCCTAGGGGAATGGCCTTTATGAGTTCAGCACGGGCGGCAACCGGCGGTGACCTTAGCGACTATCTGCAGGTCCTCCGCTACCGGAAGTGGTCCATCGTCGCCATCGCTGCGGTCGTCATCCTTTCTGCGTTGGCCTTCACACTCAAGCAGACCCCGACGTATCGGGCTGAGGCTCAGGTCGTGGTGACTCCGTTCTCATCCTCCATCGCTCAGCAGGGAGCACCGCCCATCCCCAACATGGATACGGAGAAGAGCCTTGCGGATTCCGAGGCCGTGGCGTCCATCGTTGATCAGAAGTTGGCGCTGAACGTGAGCACGCAATCGCTCCTCAAGAACCTGACCGTTACGGTGCCGACAAATACCGAGCTCCTCAAGATCGATTACTCCTCCCCCAGCGCGACACAAGCTCAGAAAGTGGCTCAGGCCTTCGCCGAGGGGTACCTTCGATACCGGACGCAGGCGGCCGTAACTCAGATCCAATCCGCCCTTCAGCCCCTGCAGTCTCGGGTTCAGCGGCTCGAAGGACGTCTTCAGAAGGTCGACAACGCGATCGCTCAAGAGACGGATCCAGTTGTACGCGGAAGTCTGCAGACGACGGCGAACTCGCTTGTTGGCCGCAAGAGTCTCTTGCAGCAGCAGATTGCCAATATCACACCTCCCGGCAACATCCAGGTGGGCAGCGTCATCGCTCCCGCTCAAACCCCGACTTCTCCTTCAAGCCCGAGCCTGATCAAGAACATGCTGTTGGCGGTGCTCGTTGGCATCGCACTTGGGACGGGTGTTGCATTCCTGCGGGAGCGTCTGGACGAGCACTTCAGCGATCGAGGGGAGCTGCAGGCCCACACCGGCGCTCCTGTCTTGGCTGTCGTCCCGAAGGTTCGCGGAGCGAAGGGCCGTAATTCTCCGGTGATGATGTCGTCGGCACTGCCGCAATCGGTGGCCGCCGACGCTTATCGCACCCTCAGGGCTGGCGTGCTTTTCGCAGCGTCGAGGACCGATGCGAAGGTGTTGCTGGTGACCAGCGCATTCGAAGGCGAAGGCAAGACCACCACGGCGGCAAATCTGGCTGTTTCGCTCGCCCAAGTCGGCAAGCGGGTGGTGTTGGTCTCTGCGGATCTGCGGAAGCCGAGGCTTCACGAGTTCTTTGGCGGTTCGTCTCCCGTCGGGCTGGCAACGGTTCTGACAGGGCAGACCACGTTGGACCGGGCACTTGTGCCCTCGTCGATCGACGAGTTGCAGATCCTGTTCAGCGGGGGAGTGCGGGAGAACGCAGCGGAACTCGTTGGTTCCGAGGCGATGCGGCGGGTCCTTGCCGAATTAAGGGAACGCAACGACTTCGTCATCATGGACGCCGCCCCTATCCTGCTGGTGGCAGACACGGCAACACTGCTGCCGAATGTCGACGGTGTCTTGCTGGTGCTCGATCCCGCTGTCAGCACGCGCGCGGCCGCGGACGATGTTCGAGAGCAGCTGGATCAACTGCACGCCCGCCGGATCGGAACGGTGATCAACAACCTGGAGAAGTCAAGGGCGCGTGCTTATCGTCATCACGCTGGCTACTACTCCTACTATCAGGACCGCCCGACACGCGAAGCGCGGCCTTCGGAGAAGACGTACACGGCTCCTCTCAAGCGAAGCCGCAAGAGCGACGACCGGAACGCGGAAGAGACCACCTCTCCGCCGGCGGACGTACCGACCCCGTAGTAACAACTCGATACGGCGCTTGGGCCGTCGGCCGTTCGAGGCCTGACCCTTCGCCAAAGCTCTCTGGCATGCACATAAGCCGATGGGCAGTACATCCATGAGGGTGCTGATCGCCCACAGTTTCTACCGCCGCCCCGGAGGCGAAGACAGGTATGTGCAACAGCAGATGGAGTTGCTCCTGCCCCACCACGCCGTTGAGCTGTTCAGCCGGCGTAATGAAGATCTCGGAGGGGGACTATCGACTGCCACACGCATGACGGCCTCCTCTCCCCAAGAGAGGCGGGCCCTTCACCAGGTGATCGATCGCTTCCATCCTGATCTGATCCATCTTCACAATGCCTATCCCGCTCTGGGACCGGCGGTTCACCTGGAGGCCCAGCGGGCCGGCATTCCACTCGTGATGACGGTGCACAACTGTCGACTCAGATGTCCGAACGGTTACATGTTCACGGAAGGGAAACCCTGCCGCCGATGTGAGGGCGGCAACTACTCGAATGCGCTCCTGCACCATTGTTTCTCCGACACCAAGCAAGCCGCCAGCTATGCGTCCGCGTTGTGGCTTCACCGGTTCATATTGAGACTCGACGACAAGGTATCGGCTTACATCACCCCCAGCGAGTTCATGCACGATCGCATGCTCGAATGGGGATTTGCTCCGGAGCGCGTGAACGTGGTTCGCAACTTCACCGACCATCAGTCGGGGACACCGGCGCCCGGACGTTATGGGATCTATGTGGGTCGCCTGTCGAGCGAGAAGGGCGTGAACGTTTTGCTTGAGGCGTTGGCTATCGCAGGCGACCCGCCCTTCCGCATAGTTGGGGATGGTCCGGTGATGTCAGCCTTGAGGGATCTCGCCCGTGAAAGAGCATTGCGCAACACTCGATTCTTGGGCCAACTTCCCTCTGGAGAGGTGGGGCATCAGCTTCGTGAAGCGCGTTTCCTCGCGCTGCCCTCCCTCTGGGACGAGAACGCACCCCTAGCGGCTCTCGAAGCAATGACGGCAGGTCGACCGTTGCTTGTCACCCAGGGTGGGGGTCTTCCCGAACTCGTCAGGTCCGGTGAGGGTTTGGTCTGCCGGAGGGATGACGCTCGCGATCTGGCCGACAAGATCCAGCTGCTCTCGAGCGACGACGATCTGTGTCGTGCAGCAGGAAGGGCGGCGCTGGAACGGGCCGAAGCCGAATTCACCCCCGAGGCTCACCTTCGACGACTGGAAGAGATCTACGAGAGGGTGATCGCGGATCCCTCCGGAGGGAGTTCTCGTCCCCGGTCAGACCCATCTCCTGCGAGCGACGATGACGAACGTACGGTGGATGGTTGATTGCCGATTTTGCACCGTATGGCACGCTGTAGAGGCAAACGTTCTTACAAGAAATCGCCGTTTGTGGCTTTACTCGCCGGGCTCTTCATCCGAAGCAACCTGGTACGGCTGAAGTCAAACCCATAGCAGGAGGTCTCTCGGAATGAGTCAACGAAGAGCAGTGGTGGCAGGCGCAGGCGGGTTCATCGGCCATCACATGGTCAATTACCTCAAAGACCGGGACTATTGGGTCCGAGGCGTTGACATCAAAGAGGCGGAGTACGAACCCACGGCGGCTGACGAGTTCCTGCTGCTGGACTTGAGGGAATATGACAATTGTCTCGAGGCCACGAACGACGTCCACGAGGTTTATCAGTTGGCCGCCGACATGGGTGGTATCGGCTACATCACGGCCAACCACGCCGAAGTGGCTCGCAATAACGTCCTGATAAACGCCCACATGCTGGAGGCGGCCCGGGTCAGCGGTGCAGACAGGCACTTCTATTCTTCGTCGGCATGCATCTATCCGATGTATCTGCAAACGAGTCCCGATGTAAAGCCACTCAAGGAGGACGATGCTTATCCGGCTGACCCCGAAGAGGGTTACGGCTGGGAGAAGCTCTACGCCGAGAAGCTGTGTCAGTACTACACCGAAGAAGGGAAGATCGACACCCGCGTCGCTCGATTCCACAACATCTACGGCCCCCTCGGCACCTACGAAGGGGGCAGGGAGAAAGCCCCCGCGGCCATCTGCAGGAAGGTGGCGTTAACCGTGGACGGAGGAGAGATCGAGGTGTGGGGTGACGGCCTCCAAACCAGATCCTTCATGCACGTGAACGACTGCGTGGAAGGGATCTTTCGGCTGATGCAGTCGGATCACTCGCAGCCGCTGAACCTCGGAACCGACGAGCTCGTGAGCGTGGACCGCCTGGTGGACATGGTGGCCAAGATTGCGGGAAAGACGATCGAGAAGCGCCACGATGTTTCGAAGCCGCAAGGCGTGCGTGGTCGGAACAGCGACAACTCAAAGCTGTGGGAGATTCTGGCGTGGAAGCCCGCAGTCTCTCTCGAAGAAGGTCTGAGATCTACCTACAGATTCATCGAATCAGAACTCGAGAAGGCCGGACGCATCAGCGCCTCGCCGGTGGGCGCCGCCTCGTAGCTTCCTGCCGGTAGCCTTCACTGGTGAGGGCAGCGGCGATATGAGGATCGTCTTCTACTACCCCCGCGCAGTTGTCGGCGACGGGGGCATGACCGGCGCCGTGCGCCGTTTGGCCCATGGCCTGGCGACTTCTGGCCTCGAGGTGTCCATCGCATTTGGCGAGGGTGACAGCAGAGATCGGGACCCCGCAGTCGTCTGGGAGCAGATAGATCATGTCGGCGTTCGGAGGGCAAGAGTTCCACTGAAGCTGCGCGAGGTCTTCGAGGGAGCCGACCTTGCCATCTTTCATTCCGCCTGGGTCGTTCACAATGTCGCCGCTGGGGCGGTCGCCAGACGCGCGAACGTCCCTTACATTCTGGCTCCGCGTGGTGCTTACGACCCCCACATCGTTCGCCGGAAGAGGCTTTTCAAGCTTGCCTGGTGGGTCGCTTTCGAAAGAAGCCTGGTTCAAGGCGCTCGCGCGATGCACCTGTTCTTCGATTCAGAACGCGACGACATGCAGAACTTGGGCTACACCGGCCCGTGGCTGGTGGCCCCCAATGGTGTCGAGCCCCCCGAAGGCGTGCGCTGGGATGGGGGGAGCGGCGGATACGTCCTGTGGATGGGCCGTTTCGACCCCGAGCACAAGGGCCTTGATCTCCTCCTGCATGGCGTCGCCCAGATGGGACCGGGGTCACGGCCGATCCTGCGGCTGGTCGGCCCCGACTGGCGAGGGCGAAAGAAAGCCGTCGCGGCCCTCATCGGCAGACTCGGTTTGGGGGCCGAGGTCACCATCGAAGCGCCGGTGTACGGAAGGGAGAAGTGGGACCTGCTCGCTGCTGCCAGCGGCTTTGTCTACCCCTCCCGCTGGGAGGGTTTTGGCAACTCGGTGGCGGAAGCGGTTTCGGTTGGCGTTCCCACCCTGACCACGACCTATCCTCTGGGACGTTACCTGGCCTCGAAGGGAGGAGCGTTTCTCTCCGATCCTTCTCCGGCAAGCCTCGCGGCGGGCCTGGATCGGCTGGTGTCCTCGGAGGCGCCGGCGGTGTCGGAGAGAGGGTCTGCCATCGTCAACTCAGACATGTCCTGGGGAAACGTAACGGCGGTGTGGCGCCGTCAGCTGGTCGAACTGGGAGGCGGCTGAAAACTGCCCCTCCGGGCGCCGGTTGGGTCATCTCCTGACAAAACAGGCAAGCAAGCACCGAATATATGGGGAAATGTCATGGCCTCATGCCCGTCAAGTGGCAAGATACGCTCAAACGCGCAGGCAGGGGTGGTCCAGTGGCCCCATCCTGTGACTAATAGCCGTTATAGAGGAGGAACCGTCATGGCCTTGGGCCGTTTCAAAAGTATCTTGGTGGTGGCGGGCGTCCTGTTAGCTCTCGCCTCCATGGTGGGCGTCTCGTATGCCGCGGGCTCCAAGCCAGCAGGGCCCCCAATCGTCAAGGGTAAGAAGCTGAACCGACCGCCGGCAGGTCCGGTTGTGCACGCTGCTTCCATCCACCAGGCCCCAGCCGGCACACTGCCCTTCACGGGTGCGGACGTCATCCTGTTTCTTGGGATCGGTTTACTGACCTTCGGAGCTGGACTGACTCTCTTCCGTAAGTCGAGGCCAGGAAGTATCTCTTCGTAGGAAGCTTCTCAACTTCTGATCTGTCGGGCCGCTCCCCTGGGGGCGGCCCGAAGTCATTTGGGGGCCAGCCTCATTCCTAAAGGCGAGCCCGGGCAGAGCCCGCGGAGTTAACCCGTCCCCTCTACCTGCACGATCCCGTGCTTGACTGCGAAGGTGGCCGCCTCGAGTCGGGAATGGACCTGCAGCTTCGTGAGGATGTTCTGGATATGGCTTCGGATGGTGTTCGCGCTTATCGAAAGCTCCGATGCCATCGTTCCCCCCGACTTGCCCTGAGCCAACAACGTCAGGATCTCGAGCTCGCGAGGGGTCAGCTGCCGGACCAATAGGTCGGTTTCCTGCTGCTCCTTGGTTCGCTGTCCGGCGGCCCTGCTTGCGAGATGTTGGGGGATGACCATCTGCCCCGAGAGAGCGGCTTCGATCGACTTGATGAATTGATCGAGCGGGGTGTTCTTGGTGAGGTAACCATGAAAGCCCGCGCGCATAACTTCCCGAACCACGGCAGGATCCATGATCGATGTCACGGCCAGCACTGTGGCAGAAGGGCATTGGGCAAGGATCGCCTTGCCAACCTCCACCCCGTGCATATCCGGCAAACCAAGGTCTACCAACACGAGGTCTGGCTGCTGATGTGCTGCAGCGACCGCTTCTTCCCCGGTTTGCGTTAGCTCCAGGATTTCCATCCCCAGGGCTTCGAGACTCGAGCGGATCGCTTCAGCGAACAATTTGTGATCGTCGACGATCAGGACGCGGATGCCTGTCTCCTCTCTTCGGCTACTGGTAGGTCAATCACGAACATGGCCCCTGACGAGCTGGAGCCAACCTTGATTGTCCCACCATGACCCTCTATGACCCGGCGTGCGATGAATAGTCCCAGGCCCTTGCCACGCCCCACCGCTCGTGGGGATTCGCCCCGACCGAAGGGATCGAAGATCATCTCTTTGTCTACCCCCGACACACGAGGTCCCTGGTCGGTCACCCGGAGTTGAACGTTGGCGCCTCGAACGACCACGTCGATCTCCACCGAGGAGCCCGGAGGAGCGTGCCACAGAGAGTTGCGAACCACGTTCGCTATGGCCCCAGTTAGCTGTGGAGCGTCGGCTTGAAGCACGACCTCCGCCTCGCTCCGCAGCAGGATCTCGGTGGTCGAGCGTTCCGCTCGACAGATGTTGATGGCATCTCGCACGACTCGCATCAGGGGAGTTGGGCGGTGAGCCACAGACTCGTCGGCCATCGTCACCCTTAATGCTCCATCGACGAGAGCCGACATCCTGTCGAGGTCCTCCCTCGACCGTTTGAGCAGATGCTGGGTCCGGCTTTCTTCGTCGGCGGTTTGAAGAAGGAGGTCGATGACCGCGCGCGTTCCTGTGAGGGGGCCTCTCAACTCATGGGCCGTCCACGAGATCCCAAGGTCGAGGCGCTCGTGGTGGAGATCCGCTTGTGCCAGGATCCCCAGGCGACGAAGGACATCCCTGAGCAGGGGTTGAATCAGCGCCACGGTCGCTGCGATCTCCGATGACTGTGCTGCGATGACGATGAGGGCGTCACGGCCGTCGATCATCGACGTTCGGGCGATGCCGGCGCTCTCTGCGATCGAATCCAGCAGTTGAGCCTTCGCTTGGGGTCCCGTCGCACTGAGTCTCTTGATGATCCGCATCTCAGTCTGGAGACGGTTCGATGCCGGAGATGAGAGGCCATGGGCGGATAGGAAGGTGAGGCGGGTCAGATCCGCTCGTACTGCCCACGACACAACGGGGACTCGATATCTCTCAAAGATGCTCCGAGCTACATCCTCAACCGCCTCGCTGATGGATCTCGCTCTAACGAGGTCACGAGCCAGGTCTGCGAGCATGCGCGACGACTCGGTCTGGGTTCTCAACGATGACGCCTCTTGCAACATCCTGAGGATCAGGCCCGCTTCGTCGGCAACGGCTCTCAAGCTCTTCCACGAAGAGTCGACAGCTGCAGAAGGCCCAACGACTTCCAACACGCCGAGAGCCTCGCTTCGAGAGATGAGAGGGAGTACCGCCACCGTGCGTCCAGAAACCTGGTCGAGATGCACCCGTACTGGCTTGAGGTTAGACAAGGCTGATGAGCGCGTCGCCACAGCCTTGCGCAGGCCTTCGCTGGACTCGGAGACCGCGAGGATCGGCCGGCTTCCCCGCTCTGGCAGGAGAAACAGCCGCACCTTGCCTTCCGGACCGACGATTGGTTTCACGGATCGAGTGACTATCCTCAGGGCTTCTCTTATCCGGGCCGGCGCTCCGAACCTGGTTCCGCTGAGATCGATCTTCTGTGGGGGGCTCATCGGCTCTCGCCAACCTCTTTCCAACAATGATCGACGTTCGGAGCACCCAGTGTATCGGGGAGCGAGGCCGTGGCCGGGCCAAAAGAACGGGTATTTCGAGATTGACTAACGCGGAGAGCGGTCTTCTAGGCTGCCCTTAGCCGTACCCAAGCTACGGCTGTTTGTCGTGGTTCTGCGGGCCAGCCCTCGATAATCTCTTCTGACATCGACAGGAAGAGAACGATGCAAACCTTCGCACAGGCTGTTGGTCAGATCCTGCGGAAAGCGCGCCTCGAGCGCGGGCTGACTCTCGATGATGTCTGGATGCGCTCTGCGGGTCGGTTCAAACCGTCTTCTGTAGGCGGATACGAGAGGGGAGAGCGTTCCATCTCCCTAGATCGATTCTGTCTGCTGGCTGCCTTCTATGCGACTCCTCCGGACAGGATGTTGGCCGCGGTGCTCGAGCAGGTGAATCCTGAGGGTAGAGAGCAATTGGTTATCGATCTCAATGAGCTTTCGCAGCTGTCCTCGGAGGCGGAGTGGGTCAGCGAATACATCAATGAAGTCCTCACCGAACGCGGCGATCTGATCACGGATGTTGTCACTTTGCGCTCTGGCGATGTGGAAGCTCTAGGCCTTATCGGTGGGGTCAATCCCCCGGGCGTGCTTGAAAAGCTCCGGTCTAAGGCGACCGGCCGGCGCCGGAAAGAAGACTCCTGAGTATCAGCTAGGCGAGCACTCTGCGCTTGAATCCATCGACGCCTAGCCAGGTCAGGCCGACGCAGAACAGGACCAGCGCAAGGTAGATAACCCCTGTGGGCATGTGCGGGATCTGTGGGGTCAGCGCCGTACGGAAGGCCTCACTCATGTACACGAGCGGGTTCACCAAAACCACATACTTCAGCCACAGGATCGGTGTCAGTTTCGCCCAGGGGTAATAAGTCGCTCCGAGAAACGTGAGGGGCAGAACGATGATGCTGAACAACAGAGGAACCTGCTGCGGCTTCACGCGCGTGCCAATTGAGAGGCCCAGGGACGCTCCGACGATCGCGGCCAGTGGAAGAAAGGTTAGGAGCTCGAACCACCGGACGTTCAGGTGAACCACGGTCGTAGGTATCACCAGTGCGAGCGGGAAGACGATCGCTCCAGCGATCACGCCTTGCAACGCGCCGGCCACTATCTTCTCCGCGGCTACGGCCCACACCGGTAACGGCGCCATGACGCGGTCCTCGATCTCGCGTGTGTAGCTGAACTCCTGTACCAACGGCAGCGCTACTGCTTGGATGCCCTGAAAGATGCAAGCGATCGCAACCACACCGGGCACGAGAAGGCTCGAGAACTGAGCTGCGCCACTAGCACCTCCGATGCCCTGACCGATCTTCGGAAAGACATAGGTGAAGACGAAAACGAAGAGAAGTGGCTGCATGATCGTACGGATGACGAAAACACCCAAGCCCTTTCGCAGGACGACCAGATCGCGAAGGACGAGTGCGCCGAAAGCGGTGATGGACGCCTGTCTTACGGGTCGTAGAAAAGCGAGCTCGGTCGTTTCGATCATTCCCGAAGATCCTTTCCAGTCAGCCGGATGAACACTGTTTCGAGTGTCGGTTCTGAGGCCGACAGATCCGTAATGGTGAAGCCCCCCGCCTCGGCGTGATCCAGGATCGAAGGGAGCAACCCCTTGCGCCCCTTCGCCGTGACGTTCACAACATCCTCAACCACGCGGGCATCGGTGACGCCAGAGAGCGTTCCCAGGTGCTGGGCGAGGGCCGCAAGGTCACCTTCGGCGGTGACCTTGACCTGCGTGTCGGCGTCGATGGATCGCTTGAGATTGATGGGGGTGTCCAGCGCAAGCAGGTGTCCGTGGTCCATGATCGCCAGCCGATCGCAGAGCTTGTCGGCTTCTTCCATGTAATGAGTGGTCAACAAGATGGTCTCCCCGGCGTCGTGCAACTCGTCGAGGATCTCCCACAGAGCAAGCCGGCTTTGGGGATCGAGCCCGGCGGTGGGCTCGTCGAGAAAGAGGATGCGCGGACGGTGCAGGATGGCTCTCGCGACCATCAAACGTTGCGCCATCCCTCCGGAGAGCTCGGACACGTCCGCCGCGGCCCGATCGGCAAGCCGGAATTTCTCGAGAGTCTCGTCCGCCGCCGAATGCGCGGCCCGAGCCGACATTCCGAAATAGCGGCCATGGAAGTAGAGATTGTCCCGAACGCTCAAACTCCGATCCAGTGTGTTGGATTGCGAGACGACGCCTATCAACTGTTTTGCCAAGGTGGGGTGGGCCACGATGTCGACACCGCCTATCTCGGCGCCTCCCCGGGTCGGAATCACCCGAGAAGTCAGCATCCCCACCGTCGTGGTCTTCCCTGCACCGTTCGGGCCCAGAAGGCCGAAGATCTCTCCCTCGTGGACTGCGAGGTCAAGGTCCTCCACTGCGATCAGGCCCCCGGGATAGACCTTGGTGAGGCCTGTTATGGAGATGACCGCACCATTGCCAGCTGGTGGCTTTCGGGTTGGCCTGACTGCTACATCCAAAACCGTTCGTCCTCTCTTGGGCTCTCGTGGAGGAGGCACAAGTGCCCTCGACCAGCCAAGGATAGCGACGCGGTGGCCCAAGACGACCCGCAGCCGGGTGCCTTCCTTCCGCAGTGGACTGCTCTTCGTGATCAACGGGCCGAATCTTCGTGGCAGTGATAGGCGGAGCTCTGAGTGCACCATCCGCCAAGAGCCTGGAAGAATGAGGGCTCCACATTGGGGGCGTAGCTCAGTTGGTCAGAGCGGCGGACTCATAATCCGTTGGTCGCTGGTTCGAGTCCAGCCGCCCCCACGAA
>JAXDJO010000043.1:0-60675 GCA_034667525.1 Actinomycetota bacterium | reverse complement strand
ACCCATGTGGAGACCCGGTAACGAGGCATCGACCAGGACAGTACCCGTTTCCGATCCCTGCTGCTGCTCTGCTGCTAACCCCCCGTTTTTCCCCTGTACCCCTGGGGGGTATAACTCCAAAAACCCCCTCTGACCTGGTACTTTCCGAGCGGGCGACCAGATTCGAACTGGCGACCCTCACCTTGGCAAGGTGATGCTCTACCACTGAGCCACGCCCGCAGATTGCGAATTATAGGTGGAGGCTCCCGATGGTGGCCATAGGTCGCCATCGGCTATCTCCAGGAGGTTCCCGGCGGGATCCTCGAAGTAGAAGGAATGCCCCCCGCTTTCGTCCCAGGAGATCTCTTGGCCGAGCTCGACATCCCGGCCCCCGAGGTACGCCTTCCATTCCGTGTAGCTATCGGGCGTCGTAACGAAGCACACATGAACGGCCCCCGATGCGCCGTGTGGAGGCGGCTCATCCTGAACCGATGATTTGTCGGAGTTGAACAGCAAGAGGACATCTGGGCCGGCTCGAAACGAGGATTGCCCTATCGAGCGGAAGCCGAGAACTTCCGTATAGAAGCTTCTCGTCGCCTCCTCATTCTCGGAGGTGCAATGAAGCACGGTCTCGAGGACGCCCGCGATCGGCGGAGATCCTTCCACCGCATTCACCGCCCGGTGCTCCCGAAGCCACCGGCTCCCCGCTCCGACACGGGTAGCTCGCTTACCTCCTCCAGCTCCACCTGCGCCACCGGTTGCACGACGAGCTGCGCAATCTTCTCGCCCCGATGAATTTCTAGTGCGGCGAAGCTGTCGAGGTTCACCACCAACACTTTGATCTCGCCTCTGTAGCCCGAGTCGATCAGCCCCGGCGCGTTCACGAGCGCAAGGCCGTCGCGCAGGGCCCGACCAGAACGCGCGTGCACGAAACCGGCGAATCCATCGGGGATCGCGACTGCGATACCTGTTCCGACCGCCGCGCGCTCACCTGGTTTAAGCGTCACGTCCTCAGCCGCCCGAAGATCCAACCCTGCGTCACCGGGTGTCGCGTAATCCGGCAGCGGAACGGTCGGATCGAGCCTCCGAACCGGAACCTCTATCACGGCGCCTTTGGCGGGAACCTCTTGAGGAGAACGCCTAGCTCGCGCTCGAAATCGTCGAGTTCTTGAAAGTCTTTGTAGACCGACGCGAATCGAAGGTATGCGACGTCGTCGAGCTGCCGCAGCCGCTCGAGCACATCGCGCCCGATCTCCGAGGACGGCACTGGCCGGGGAGCATCCGCGCGCATGGCCTCCTCGACGTCTTCAGCGATCGAGTCAACCGCCGCGCGCGTGACAGGACGGTTCTTGCACGCCTGCATCAGGCCGCTGATGATCTTGTTGCGATCGAACGGCTCCTCGGCCCCCCCACGCTTACGAACTAAAAGCGGAGTCTCTTCCGCACGTTCGAACGTCGTGTAGCGCCGGGTACAGCTGAGACACTCCCGCCGCCGTCTGATAGCGCGGCCCTCCTCGGCCATACGCGAATCGACAACTTTGTCTTCTTCGGAATCGCAGTACGGGCACCGCACCTATAGACCTAAAGCCCGGGTCACACCGCCTCCGGATGGTCATCCCGCAGTTTCTTCAGTTGCTCCCGAAGCTGGCGTACATTCGTCTGATAGCTGTCTACCTCCACGACGGGGGCCCAGCTGTCCGGAGTGACGGGGGCATCTTCTGATGCTCCGCACAAAGGGCAACCGCCAGCACCCTGACGAAGCTCAGCTCCGCACTCATTGCATCTCTTAACGCGCGGCTTATTCATGTGTCTAGGAGCAACCACTCGTGGATCCGCAGGAGGTGCAAGCGAAGCAGGATCCCGCCGGCTGCATCTGCGTGCCGCAGGTTCCGCAGAACGGCAGCGAGCCGGTATGCGCGCTGGCGACCGGTCCCAGCACGATGACTCCTTCTTCCTTCGAGTGACCGTTTCCGTTTCCGTTGCCATTCCCATTCTTGTCGTCTGCCGAGGTGGCATCGATCTTCGACTCGATCTCGGCTTGACGCTCCCCCGAAGTCCTGATCCCGAGCCCGTGGCGCTCCTCGGCGCTGAGATAGTGAACGGCGAGCCTGCGGAAGACGTAATCGAGGATCGACGTCGCCAGACGGAGCTCGGGGTCATCGGTCATGCCCGAAGGCTCGAAGCGGGTGTTGCAGAACTGCTTCACGTAGGCCGCCAGCGGCACTCCGTACTGCAACCCCATGGAGATCGAGATCGCGAACGCATCCATGACTCCCGACAGCGTGGAGCCCTGCTTGGCCACCCGGAGGAAGATCTCGCCCACCCCGCCCTCGGGGAACTCGCCGGCGGTGAGGTAGCCCTCGGTGTCCGCCACCCGGAACTTGAAGGTCATGGAGCGACGGGCCTTCGGAAGGCGGCGCCGGACCGGTTCGGGCTGAGCAACCGCGACCACATCTCTCTTGTCGTCGCCCTTCTTCGAGGCCGACAAGGGCTGGCCCACCTTGCAGTTGTCACGATAGAGAGCGAGCGCCTTCAGACCTAAGCGCCAGCCCTCGATGTACACCTGCTCGACGTCTTCGACCGAAACGTTCTCTGGAAGGTTTACCGTCTTGGAGATCGCGCCGGAGATGGCAGGCTGCACCGCCGCCATCATCTTGATGTGACCCATGTAATGGATCGAGCGCTCCCCCATCGCGGTGTCGAACACGCTGAGGTGCTCTTCCCGCAGGTGTGGAGCATCGATCACGTGCGAGTTCTGATCGATGTAGGCGATGATCTCGGCGATCTGCGGCTCGCTGTAACCGAGCTTACGCAATGCACGCGGCACGGTCTGGTTCACGATCGACATCGTTCCGCCACCGACGAGCTTCTTGGTCTTCTTCAAGGCGAGGTCCGGCTCGATACCCGTGGTGTCGGAGTCCATCAATAGTCCCGTCGTTCCATAAGGAGCGAGGACGGTCGCCTGGGCGTTCCGATACCCATGGATCTCGCCCAGTTCCAGGGCTTCGTGCCACGTTTCCCTTGCCGCGGTCAGAAGCTCGTCGGGAGCCAACCCCGGAGCGATCTCGCAAGCTGCAGCCAAGTGCTTCTTGATCACCCGGAGCATCGGCTGCTTGTTCTCCTGATAGGCATCGAACGCGCCTACGCGCTCGGCGAGCTTGGCCGAGGTGGCGTAGCAATGGCCCGTCATGATCGAAGTGATTGCCGCCGCCCATGCCCGGCCAGCTTCGGAGTCGTAAGCGAGTCCCTGCGACATCAGCAATGCGCCCAGGTTCGTATACCCCTGCCCCAGCTGCCGGAACCGGTCCGAGTTCTCGCTGATCTTCGCCGTCGGATAGGACGCGAATCCCACCGAGATCTCCTGGGCAACGAACATGATCTCGACCGCATGCTTATAAGCCTCGACGTCGAACCTGTCGTCGTCGGTGAGGAACTTCATGAGGTTGAGACCGGCCAGATTGCAACTGCTGTTATCGACATGCATGTACTCCGAGCATGGGTTCGACGCATTGATCGGACCGCTGTGGGGGCACGTGTGCCAGTCATTGATGGTCGTGTCGTACTGCATCCCGGGGTCCGCGCACTCCCATGCGGTTTCCGCGATCTCACGGAAGAGATCCTTGGCCTTGACCGCCTCGACGGTCTCCCCCGTCGTTACCGCCCTGAGCTCCCAGTCACGATCTTCCAACACAGCTTTCATGAAATCGTCGGTGACCCGAACCGAATTGTTGGCGTTCTGATATTGGATCGAGTGCGCATCCTTGCCGTCGAGATCCATGTCGAACCCCGCCGCACGCAATGCCCTCGCCTTGCGCTCCTCGAGGGCCTTGCACCAGATGAAGTCCCGGATGTCGGGGTGATCGACGTTGAGCACCACCATCTTGGCGGCGCGCCGGGTGGCGCCGCCGGACTTGATGGTGCCTGCCGACGAATCGGCCCCCCGCATGAACGACACGGGACCCGAAGCGGTGCCGCCAGACTTGAGCCGCTCTTTGGACGAACGGATCCTCGAGAGGTTGAGTCCGGCCCCCGAGCCGTGCTTGAAGATCGTCCCTTCCTCGACGTACCAGTTCAGGATCGAGCTCATCTCGTCGTCGACCGAGAGGATGAAGCACGCCGACACCTGCTCTTGTCCTTTGGGGCGCCAGCCTACGTTGAACCACACCGGCGAGTTGAAGGCAGCCTTCTGGGTCAGCAGCAGATGCATCAGCTCGTCTTTGAAGATCTGGGCCTCGCCGGCATCGACGAAGTAGCCGCGAGCCAAGCCCTCCTCGTGATAGCGATCCACGACCCGATCGATCATCTGGCGCACCGACCGTTCCCGTTCGGGCGTGCCGGGCGAGCCGCGGAAGTACTTCTGGGCCGCGATGTTGGTCGCGTTCTGGGACCACGGACGCGGGAACTCCACGTCCTTTTGCTCGAAGGCGATCTCGCAGGTGCGGTAGTTCTTGATGACCGCATCGCGCAGCTCCCACTCAACCTCGTCGTAGGGGTGGACGCCCTCGGTGGTGAAGAACCTGCGAAGTTGAAGTTTGTCCGTACCGGTGGATGTCTCGCTGAACGCCACTGCCGATCTCCCTTGGTCCTCCGGACGCCGTGGCGTCTCAATTGGGTGCTTGAACCACTACATGTGGTGAGGTACGCCTACTTTACCGCTAGATGTTGCGAATCACAACCGTGAAATTACGCCCGTGGGAAGGGGCAGTCAAGCCCATCGCGCTACCTCGTCCAGATTGGGCTCAGGTGCCTGTGGGCATCAAGGGCAACAACCTGTGGATTGCGGGGCAGCCGCCGGGTGGCCCAAGAGCTAGCGTCTGGAACCGCTGTCTCACCGGGGCAACCGGAGCCTCACGCCCGCCTCGGGAGGGCCGGCGAGGTGGTTCAACTGGAGCATCGTGGCGACGTAATCGCGCGGATCCATCGATCGGGGGGCATAGCGGAGGGCGAGATCCCAGAGCGTTTGCCCCGAGCGGATCACCACCGCCCGCGGCGCCTGGGAGTGGGACGCTTGCGCCGTGCTATCGCCTCCGCCACCGAGCAGCACGAGGGCCATCGTCCCAAGCAGGGCGACCACCACGGCCAGCTTGCGCACGGTCGCACGCCGCCGAGCCGCCGCTCGCCTCGCCGGGCCGGCCCGGACCGCCACCGCCGGTCGGGGGAACTGCAGCACCACGGCCCCCGCTCCCTCCTGCAATCTCTGGCTGCTTACCGACATCACGAGCTCCTTTTGGTCTGCTACCGAGGCTAGTCAGGGGGTCCGACAGAATCTCTGCCCCGAACGTACGTTCGAGACTATGCGAACGTCTGTTCGAAAGCAAGCGCGAATCGAACGTATGTTCTTGCATGCGGAGCCAGAATCATCTAGCCTGACCCGAACAGCCGTTCGAGGGAGGTTCGATGATCGAGGAGCTCAGCGAGCGCCAGCGCCAAGCGCTGGAATACATCGCGGAGACCGTGGAGCTGAGGGGCTATCCCCCGTCGGTGCGTGAGATAGGCGAGGCGCTCGGTCTGGCTTCGAGCTCCACCGTTCACTCCCACCTGCAGACGCTTCAGCGCAAGGGCTACCTCAAGATCGATCCGACGAAGCCGCGCGCCCTCGAGGTGCTCTACGACTCCGATACCGGCCTGGCAGCAGAGCGCCGCCCGGCCCGATCGGTGCCCCTGGTGGGCAGGATCGCGGCCGGTACGCCGATCCTGGCCCAGGAACAGGTGGAAGAGGTCTATCCCATGCCCGCCGACCTTGTCGGGGACGGGACGGTGTTCATGCTGGAGGTTGCGGGCGACTCGATGATCGAAGCCGGCATCCTCGATGGGGATTACGTGATCGTCCGCCAGCAACCAACCGCACACTCCGGCGAGATCGTCGCGGCGATGATCCCGAGCGAGCATGACTCGATCCCCGAAGCAACCATCAAGACGCTTCGCCACCGCGGCTCGGCCATGATCCTGGAACCTGCGAACGCAAGCATGGAGCCGTTCGAGGCCCCGATGGGCACAGAGATCCTCGGAAAGGTAGTGGCGGTCTTCCGGAAGGTGTGAAAGCTAAACGACTTCGAGATACGAGCTGAACTCCTTCAGCAGCTCCTGAGGCATCCGCGCGACCAGCCGAGTACCCGTTTCGTCGTACGTCTCTTCCAGGACCTCGCCTTTCTCGTGCACCTGCGCAACCAGGTCGCCCCGTGCGAACGGGATCTCCAGAGTCACCTCGACCTTGAGACGAGACAGCTCTTCGGAAAGGCGCTCGAGCAGCTCGGGCATGCCGTCACCCTGGTCCGCCGAGCAGAATGCCGCATCCGGAAACCTCGCGCGTAGCACGTCCACCTCGGCCGCCGACAACAGATCCACCTTGTTCATCACGAGAAGTGTTGCTCGATCTGCAACCTCGATCTCCTTCAACACCTGACGTACTGCTCCTATCTGGCGAAGCGGGTCGCGGGTCGCATCGACGACGTGTAGAAGAAGCGTTGCCTCCCCAACTTCTTCAAGCGTCGATCGGAACGCTTCGACCAATTGGTGGGGCAGCTTGCGCACGAACCCAACCGTGTCTGTCATCACGATGCTTGTGTTCGCCAGCTCCAGACGCCGCGTTATCGGATCCACCGTCGAAAAGAGACGGTCCTCGACGAGAACGGCAGCGTCCGTCAACCGCCGAAGCAATGTGGACTTCCCCGCGTTCGTATAGCCGACCAGTGCAACGACCGGGACTCCACTGCGCGATCGTTGCTTGCGTTTGAGCCGCCGCGTCCGCTCCAGCGCGGTCAGGTCCTTCTTCACGCGCTGTATCCGCCGGAGGATCGCCCGTCGCTCTGCTTCGAGAGCGGTCTCCCCGGGCCCCCTTGTGCCAATGCCGCCACCGAGGCGAGACAGAACATCGCCCCACCCGCGCAGCCTCGGGAGTCGATAGTTCAGCTGCGCCAGCTCGACCTGCAGCTTGCCCTCGGCCGAGCGAGCGTGCTGGGCGAAGATGTCAAGGATCAATCCGGTGCGGTCGATGATCTTCAAGCCGCGTTCGGCAAGAGGGTTCACACCCGCTTGCTCTTCGAGGTTCCGGCCCTGCGCCGGGGTCAGCTCATCATCGAAGATCAACATGTCGGCATCCAGCGCAGCCGCGGTCGTCACTATCTCTTTTACCTTGCCGCGGCCCAGGTATGTCGCGGGGTCCGGAGCGTCTCGATGCTGTACCACTCGTTCCAGCGCGTCGGCGCCGGCAGTGTCTGCCAAGGCTTCGAGCTCGTCCAACGACCACTCCGTCTCGTCGGCGGTGGTGTTGCCGAACGCGGCCGCGACGAGGATCGCACTCTCACGCTCCGAGCGTGTTTCGTGACCGGTCTTGTTGCCTTTCAGGTAACTACCTTCCTGAGCCGCTCAACGCCCTCTTGCAACCGGTCGTCTGGCAGGGTCAGAGAGAAGCGAACGAAACCCTCGCCGGATGGTCCGTAGCCGGTGCCTGGGGCAACAACTATGTCGGCTTCGTCGAGCAGGAAAGTTGTGAAGGATGCGGAGGTATGTCCCTCTGGGACCGGGACCCAAACGTAGATCGAGCCGCGTGGAGGCTCAACGACCACGCCCATCGACTTCAGCCCGTCGCACAGCAGGTCGCGCCTGTGCCGGTAACGATCGACAGTCTCCTTCAGGTGATCCTGGGGACCTTCGAGAGCGGCGATGCCTGCCCGTTGCACGGCATTGAAGACACCCGAATCGATGTTCGTCTTCAACCTCTTCAGAGCCTCTATCGCGATCGCCGCGCCGGTCACCCATCCGATGCGCCAGCCTGTCATGTTGTACATCTTGGAAAGCGAGTGGAACTCGACGGTGCACTCCTTTGCCCCATCCGCCTCCAACGCGCTGGGAGCGACGTAGCCGTCAAAGGTGATCTCGGTGTAAGCGGCGTCGTGAGCTAACAGCAGATCGTTGGCGCGGCAGAAATCCACAGCACGCTGGAAGAAATCTTTCTCGACCGTTGCCGCGGTGGGATTGGAAGGGTAGTTGAGCCACAGGACCTTGGCCCGGTCCAACACGCCTGCAGGGATGCCCTCGAGGTCTGGGAGAAAAGCGTTCTCGGGGAGCAATGGGAGCAGGTGGGGCTCCCCGTGGGCCAGGATCGTGCCGGTCTCGTAGACCGGATAAGCCGGGTCGGGGACGAGCACGACGTCGCCCGGGTCCACGAAAGCGACCGGCAGATGGAAGATGCCCTCTTTGGATCCGACGAGGGGTTGCACCTCGGTGTCCGGATCCAGGCTGACGCCGAATCGTCGGCCGTACCAAGCGGCGATCGACTCTCTGAAGCGCGGCATCCCCGTATACGAGGGATAACGGTGGGTTTCCGGATCGCGCGCGGCTGCGGTCAGGGCCTCGATGACGTGCGGGGGTGAAGGGAGATCGGGATCCCCCACGCCGAACGAGATGATGTCCGCGCCTCGCGCTCTGGCCTGCGCCACCTTCCGATCGATCTCTGCGAACAGATACGGGGGGAGCTTTTCTATCCGGTCTGCCGTCCTCACGCCCACGCCTCGGATCCGATCTCTCCCTCGAAAACCTTGGCTGCGCCGCCCGTGAGGAAGACCGGCGACTCCTCGTTCAGGCCGCCGCTCCACTCGACCTCGACTTCACCGCCCGGAAGCTCGACGGTGACCCGTTCCCCGGCATCGGCGAGCAAGCGAGCTGCGACGGCCGCGGCACACGCTCCGGTGCCGCAAGCGAGCGTCTCGCCCGAACCGCGTTCCCAGACCCGCATCCGGATGCGTTCGGGGGATAAGACGCGCACGAACTCGACATTGGCGCCGGAAGGAAATACCTCGTGGTGCTCGATCGTGGGGCCGAGAGTCGTGACAAGCGCCTCCGACGAGTCTTCCACGAACAACACGGCATGGGGGTTGCCCATCGAGAGGCAAGCAACCTCGACCTCGGTGGTTGCCAGGGACAGCCGGGCACGCAGGGCATCGTCGCCCGTCCACCGCACAGGGATGTCGGCCGGCCGAAAGATCGGGGGCCCCATGTCCACGCGCACGCGCTCGTCGGGCTGTACAGCGACCGTCTTCAGACCAGCGCCCGTTTCCACAAGCAGGTCAAGGCTGGAAGTCATTCCCTCTTCCCGCGCGAACAAAGCGAGGCATCTGATGCCGTTCCCGCACATCTCGCCCACCGATCCGTCCGAATTTAGGTAATCCATCAACAACTCGCCACCATCGCGCCCGGGCGCGACCCGGATGACTCCGTCGGCCCCGATCCCGTAGCGACGGTCGCACACCCCCGCCACGCCCTCGGCGGAGAGCCGGAATTCGTCGCGCGGGTCCGCGATCATTACAAAGTCGTTGCCGGTGCCCTGATACTTGGAAAATCTCACGTTTCAACGTTAACCGCCAAGGAGCTTCCTGCAATGCTCAAGGGCAAAGATGTAGAGCTGAGAGCCGTAGAACGCTCGGACCTCCGGACCATCTGGAGGTGGTTCAACGACGTCGAGCTGGAACTCCTTGCCG
The DNA here is from genome assembly GCA_034667525.1 of Actinomycetota bacterium. Taxonomy (GTDB): domain Bacteria; phylum Actinomycetota; class CADDZG01; order CADDZG01; family WHSQ01; genus DATAPE01. The sequence goes on along the minus strand of JAXDJO010000043.1, from coordinate 51,220 downwards.
GTGGTGACATCAAGCCTATGAGCTTCGGCCAACTCGAAGCCGAATTCGAAAGGGAACTCCAGGATGAGCTGATCACAAGGTTCGGCATAGTTGTCGATGGCGTCTTGATCGGACAGTGCGGGCTGTTCGATTGGGACGATGCTCTCTCGCTGCGCTTGGCGATCGCGATCGGCGAGAAGTCCTATTGGGGGCGGGGATATGGCCGGGACGCCGTCGCTACGCTCCTTGATTACGCCTTCCGGCATCGCAATGCTCACAAAGTGTGGCTCGAGGTGCTGGCGAGCAACGAGCGTGCGATTCGCTCCTACACGAGGTGCGGCTTCGTACAAGAGGGCCGGATCCGGGACAACGCGTGGCTGGACGGCAGCTACGCCGACGAGCTGATCATGGGCATCCTGCGCCACGAATGGGAGGAAGCACGGCCTCTCGGCGATGGGTGAAGAGCTCCGTCAACCGCTCCACCAAACTAGGTTCGTTAGCGTCGAACCACATGATCCGGGGATCACTTCTGAACCAGGATTCCTGCCGGCGCACGAATCTCTTGGTGGCCATCAGGATGTCACCGCGTATCTCTTCGGTCCCGGCGCCAGGAGGCGCGTCCAACACCTGCTTGTAACCGAGGGCCTGACGCGCGTTTCTACCCAGCCCGTTTCTTTCCAACGCCTTGGCTTCGGCGATCAGTCCCTGGTCCAGCATGTTGTCGATGCGATCTGCGAGTCGCGCATAGAGCTGGGGGCGCGGCATCGTCAACCCTGCAACGACGAGGTCGTAGATGCTGTCGAAGTTCTGCCCCGAGTTGTTCTCGGAGAAGGGCCGGCCCGTGATCTCGATGACCTCCAGGGCCCGTACGATCCTGCGTCCATTGCTGCTCTCGATATTCGCCGCGGCTTGGGGATCGCGCGCCGCAAGCTTGGCGTGCAGTCTCTGGGAGCCGTCCTTCTCGAGCTCTAACTCGAGGGCCTGGCGCACCGACTTCGACCGCGGGGGGAAACGAAGGTCGTCGACCACCGCTCGGAAGTAGAGACCTGAACCGCCCACAAGCAGCGGTCTGCGTCCCCTCGACGCGATATCGCCGACCGCGTCCCGGGCCGGGGTTTGGAACTCGGACACCGTCACCTCGTGAGACGGCTCGAAGACATCTATGAGATGGTGCGGAACCTCGGCGCGCATAGACGCGCTCGGCTTGGCGGTGCCGATGTCCATACCGCGATAAATCTGCCTCGAATCCACCGAGACGATCTCTGCTCCGATCTGTGGCGCTATCTGCATAGCCCTCTCGGTCTTCCCCACGCCGGTGGCTCCAACGATGGCGGCAACGCGCACGGGCGTCACCGGGGGCGGGCAACCACGTAGCCGACCCCGAAGGGGTATCCGTAAGCGAGGACTTCAGAGGCTCGCCCGGCGAAGAGCGATGCATAAGCGGCAAGGGGGCCGGGCGAGCACGAGCCTCCCAACCGCCACAGGTCGGTCAGCGACGATCGCAGCGCAGACGGGTCGCCGCGCAGCGAGCGCAGGACCGCTGCCTCGACCTGTTTGGCTTCAGCTCGCTCCGTCAACGGCGCCCGCGGCGTCAGAGCGGACGATGTGTGCGCGCTGACGATGACCGCGGTGGCTTGGTCCTCGGACGACCGGCTGATGGCCTCCCCGAACGAGAACCCGTCGGCGAGGGCCGCGTCCAGCGCGCGCGGATCGTCACCGATCTCCCTGAGACCCGCAACAACAATCGGCGTGGTTCCAGTGTCCAGCAGCAACAGAGGAACTACCGCTCCGTGATCGAGCGGGCCGTCGAGCATGGGCTTGTCCCATCGCTCTGACAGAGTCGCGATGAGAGCTGGGTCGGTGCGGCGTTGCAGTTCGACACCTTTGATCCCGAAGGTATCCAGGGAGCCGGCTACGGACGCGTAGACACCGCTCGCAGAGGCGTGCGGCGAAAGCATCACCACGACCTCGGCATCGCCAAAGGACAACGCCCCCGCCGCCTCGCGCACGGAGCGGGTCTCGGCCGCCACATCCTCACCAACAGCTTCGGGAAGAAGCACCGGCGCATGAGGGACCAGCGCGCCAGCGAAGACGCCGCTCACGCGCAGGAGCTACAGCCCGAACCCGTCGAGGCGAGAGGAAGGGTCAGAGTCCGGTGCGTCCCCGGTGCGTCGACCCCGACGACGACGGTGCCCTCCAGGAAGTGAGAATGCGCCGCGGTTATCGCGACGGTGCGGAAGGAGCCTTCGGCCGCTCCGTCCGAATCGAAATGGACCAGCTTGTTGTTGCGCGTGCGGCCGGTCAGCCTGCCCGGATCCTTCTTCGAGCTACCTTCGACCAGCACTTCGTGAACCCTTCCGACCATCTCAATATTGCGTTCGAGTCCGATCCGTTCCTGCAACTCGGTCAGCCGGTCGTAACGCTCCTGGACCACCTCCTTCGGAAGATGGCCCTCGAACTCGATGGCCTTCGTCATGGGCCGCGGCGAATACTGGAAGGTGAAAGCCGAGTCGTACCTCGCTTCCTCGACGAGCGACAGCGTCTCCTGGAAGTCCTCCTCGGTCTCTCCGGGGAAGCCCACGATGATGTCGGTCGTCACTGCCACCCCAGGGATCGCATCGCGCACCATCCGCACCTTGTCCAGATAGCTGCGGCGCGAGTAGGCGCGCTTCATCCGCTTGAGAACCCGATCGGAACCTGCCTGAACGGGCAGATGGATGTGCTCGCAGACCACATCGCACTCCGCCATGGCGTCGACAGTGTCCTGGCGGAAGTCTTTCGGGTGGGGGCTGGTGAAACGGACCCGCTTGAGACCCTCGACATCGTCGAGCGCGCGCAGAAGGGATGCGAACAACGGTCTTCCATCAAGGTCGCGCCCGTAGGAATTGACGTTCTGACCAAGCAGCGTGACCTCGACTACGCCATCGGCGACGAGACCCTCGACCTCCCGCACCAAGTCGCCGACGCGGCGTGAGACCTCCCGCCCCCGGACCGCAGGAACGATGCAGAACGTGCATGAGTTGTTGCAACCGATCGAGATCGAGACCCACGCATGCCATGGTGACTTCCTGCGGGCCGGGAGCGCAGATGGAAACACCTCTGTCTGTTCCAGGATCTCGAACGCAGGCTCGCTGCTGGATTCTTGGAGCAGTCTCGGCAGGCTGGCGAGATTGTGGGTTCCCAGAACGACATCCACATACGGCGCCCTCTCCTGGATCACGTGCCTGTCCTTCTGCGCCAGACAACCACCAACGACGATCCGCATCCCGGGGGTCCGGTCCTTCAACGACTTGATGTGCCCGAGGTTGCCGTAGAGCCTGGTATCCGCGTTCTCGCGGATGCAGCAGGTGTTGAACACCACCACCGACGCTTGTTCCGGAGCGTCTACCTTGCGATACCCGTCTGCCTCGAGCATGCCGGCCATGCGCTCGGAATCATGTTCGTTCATCTGACACCCGAACGTGCGAATGAAGTAGGTGCGGGAGGAGGCATTCATGACGCCCAGGCTACCCGGAGCGACATCGACCGGCAGTCCGCATGCGCAAGCCCCGATGTCCCTATCGCCATGCGGAACCGCCGGTTCGCCGATCCTGTGGCCTCCCCACACCAACCCGGACGAGCCGCCAGCCGGGTTGACCAGAAACCCCTAGCTTGTTGTCACGAAAGCGTCTATGTCAACCCGCGCCCTTGTGGAGGAAGCATTTTTCGTGCCCAGAACTCGCACCTTCAATGTGTGCGACGTCAGAGGTGAGAGATCCTTCTCCTTGAAAACGATCGCCCGATTCCTTACCGTCGGAGAGTAGAGATCGACCGTAGCTACACGATCGCGCAGTTGGTCGCCATCAAGAAAGACGTCCGCTTGACCCCGAGCAGGGGTTGCCGCAGCGATCCAGGCAAGGTTACGGGTCCCAGCGGGCACCGAGAAGGTTGCGGCTCTGAATGCGGTGCGGGTGTGACTGACCGATCCTCCATAAGCGCGGCTAAGGGGCCCCGTCTGCCAGGTGCCCTTGTAGGAGATTGCAGGGCTGGATTCCTGGAACGCGGAAACCGTGAATACCGGGCCGGATGCCCACGCACTCACGTTTCCCGCCCGATCGGTAGCTCGCACTCGGAACTGGTACCGGTTTGCCCCGGGATCCAGATACACGATCTTGGTCCTCGTTGAGACAGTGGGCAGAGGGACATCCGTAAACGTCGCACCGCCGTCATTGCTCTCCTGCAACTCATACTTCGCCACGCCGTCAAAGTCCAAGGCCAACCACGCCAATCTCACGGGAATTGCTGTAGTGCCGAGCAACCTGGCGGCAGCAAGGGTGTGCACCGGCGCCGTTTCCGTGGGAGGAAGGAGGTCGGGGCCATACTCCTCGCGAAACTGTCCAAGGGTTAATTCCCACTCGCCATAGCCCGCGAAACACACGTTGAACCGGTTGGGCCCACACATCTCGGCAGCAGAGGGACCTTGATCGGTGAATGTCCCATCCTTCGTCTGGATCTGTGCGGTGTAAGTCAGAATGTATCGATCAGCGATGAAGCTTCCGGACCCGTTGAGACACCCCATCCCGACGTTGTGAGCTGTCTTGGTGCCGCTTATCTGCCCGGCCGGCGAATCGATGGTGAAGGTCGCATTAAAAGTGCCCCCGTTGGTTTCATAGTAGGTGGCGCTTTCGGTGAAGGTTCCCGGAAAGGGCCCCGAGGCCGTCCCGCTGACGGTGTAGGTGAACTGGCGACTGACTCCCCTAACGATCTTGCAGTCGGTCCCGGAACCATTCGTTCCGGTCAGGATCTCTCCCTTGAGCGAGGGCGGACTGACGGCGGCGCGGGCGGAGAACGCAGTTCCACCCAACAATGTCATGCAAACAACGATCGGCAGAGCCCGGTTCCAGCCCCCTGTTCTGGCGCGCGATCGGGCAACCTTCACAGCTTCCCCCCTTGTCGAAAAGTGCAGCCTATTCCCGATCCCTCGGCGAGCATCCGCCGGGATCAGAAGCCCTTCCGCACAAGATGGGCGGATCGCACTGACCGTGACCAGGAACGAGGCGCAAACACGGTGCTCTACTTTGCGTAAGCCGAGTGCCTCATCTCCCGAATAACCGTGATCCGGATCTGGCCCGGGTACTGGAGCTCGCCCTCGATCTTCTTGGCGATGTCGCGCGCTACGACCTCGGCTTGTAGATCGTCGATCTCACCAGGCTTCACCATCACGCGTACCTCCCGCCCGGCCTGCATGGCGTAGACCTTGTCGACGCCCTCGAACTCCATGGCGATCTCTTCGAGCCGTTCCAGCCGCTTGACGTAAGTCTCCAGAGTTTCGCGACGGGCCCCCGGTCGTGCGCCGGAGATGGCATCTGCCGTCTGGGTGATAACCGCTTCGATGGTGCGCTGTTCGACCTCACCGTGGTGCGCCTCGATGCAGTGGACCACTTCCGGCGATTCCTTGAGCCGCCGGGCGATCTCGGCCCCGATCAGGGCGTGCGAGCCCTCCACCTCGTGCGTCACCGCTTTCCCGATGTCATGCAGGAGGGTGCCCCGCTTGGCGAGCTGGACATCGGTGCCCAGCTCGGCGGCGATCATGCCGGCTATGTGGGACGCCTCCACAACGTGTCTGAGGACGTTCTGCCCGTAGGAGGTCCGGAACTTCAGACGGCCGAGCACCCGCACCAGCTCTGGATGCATGTCCGTGATCCCGGTCTCCAGGGCAGCCCACTCCCCGCCTTCTCGGATCTCACGCTCGACCTCGGCTTTGGATTTGTCGTGCATCTCTTCGATCCGGGCAGGCTGGATCCGCCCGTCGCCGATGAGGTGCTCGAGCGTCAGCCGGGCCATCTCCCTCCGGATCGGGTCGAAGCAGGAGAGCACGACGGCTTCAGGTGTGTCATCGATGATGAGATTCGTGCCGGTGGCTGCCTCGAACGCCCGGATGTTCCGTCCCTCCCGGCCGATGATCCTGCCCTTCATGTCCTCGCTGGGCAATGTGACCGTGGTGACGGTGCCCTCGGTGGTGAGCTCGGAAGCTACCCGTTGCATGGCAATGGCGAGGATCTTCCGGGAGCGGCGGTCCGCCTCCTCGCGTGCATCGGCTTCGACGTCCCGCACCAGGATCATCGCGTCGCGCTTTGCTTCGTCCTGGATCTGGTCGATGAGGATCTTCTTGGCATCCTGAGAAGTCATCCCAGCCACCCGTTGCAGCTCGGTAGAGGCCCGCTCCGCCAGCTCATCCAGCCGCGTCTTCTGGGTGGCCAGCTCGGCCTCCCGCTGTTCGTTTGCCTGCTCCTTGCGATCGAGGGTGTTGGCCCTCGTGTCCATGGCCGCTTCTCGCTGCGCGATGCGGTCTTCCTTCTTCTCGATCTCCGCGCTGCGACGCTTGAGGTCGGTTTCGGCCTCGGCTCGCATCCGGTAGATCTCGTCTTTGGCCTCAACGGCGGCCTCGCGTTTCGCGGCTTCGGCCTCGCGCTGTGCGTCCAGAAGAAGGGTCTTCGCTCGAGTCTCGGCCGAGGCGGCTTCACGCTCCGCCAGCGCCTTGCGAACGAAATAGCCCGCACCAACACCCACGAGAAGGCCGAGGACGAGACCGATAGCGATCCCCATCACTCGCTCCTTTCCGCTTCCCGGCGGCGTTACGCCCGGGGTCCGGGCCCAAAGCCCGGTACGGACAAACCTGCGAGTTCAGTCTTCGGCTACAGGAGCAACAAAGAAGCCTGTTCGGCCACTTTCACAGAGAGGCACCGGCCCCCGGGGGGGCCCTGTCCTAGTCGGCAGTTAGGTTTCGTAGTAGTCATCTCGCTGGCTGTCGGTACCGTTAACGGGAAATCTCTCGTTGGATATATCAGCGCCAATGGTACGCCTGCCGCTTGGATTTGATCCGCAGCGGGCACTCTCGCGGCCCGCCGGCAAGAGGGAAGCAAGGGTCAGGGCACCCGCCCCCGGGCGCTCGGCTACTTCCAAGGACCCGGGAGACACCCTCCGGAGCGAGGATCGGCCCATTCCAAGGCCACGGGCGGCAGACTGCGACCGAGGATCGGCTAGTCCCAGCCCTCGGGAGGCAATACCGTGCGGACCGCCGAGACGGTGACATCCAGCTCGAACCCGCGCCCCAACAGCATCTGCTGGAGCCGCATGGCCTGCTGGGCCAGGGGTCTGCTTGCCACCTTCCGCAGGAGCCGCGCCGCTATCTCGTTCGCCTGCGTCTGATCGTCGACGCCGGCCTCCTCGAGGGCCTGCTCTGCTGTGTCCGGATCGACACCCTTGAGGCGGAGCTCACTCAGGAGCCGACGGGGGCCGAGGCCCCTGCCTTGCCCCCGCTCGTCGATCCATTGCCGGGAGAACGCCCGATCATCGATGAGCCCCAGTTCCTTGAGTCTCCCGATGGCACCTTCGATCGCCGGAGTATCGAAGTTGGATCGAGCAAGGGCGGCGCGGACCTCGGATTCGGAACGGGCACGCCGAGCAAGGAATTTGCCCGCCGCATCGAGGGCATCGCGATCCCCGGACGCGTCCGGTCGACCTGGGGCCACGCTGTACGGATTCGCCTCCTGCAGGGCGACTGGTTCGAAGGGCACTATTCGGCGACGGCCTCGGGGACCTCGTCCTCCGCCGGGGTGCCCAGGAGACCGAGCTTGTCTTTGATCTTGAGCTCGATCTCGGTAGCTATGTCGGCGTTGTCGCCGAGGAAGCTCTTGGCGTTCTCGCGTCCCTGACCAAGCTGGTCCTCGCCGTAGATGAACCAGGCCCCCGATTTGCGCACGATGCCGTGCTCGATGGCAACATCGAGAAGGCTTCCCTCTTTGGAGATGCCCGTGCCGTACTGGATGTCGAACTCGGCGTTTCGGAACGGAGCCGCCACTTTGTTCTTGACGACCTTGACCCGGACGCGCGAGCCCACGATCTCGGATCCGTCCTTGAGGGCATCTATCCGCCGGACGTCCAGGCGCACCGACGAGTAGAACTTGAGGGCCCGGCCCCCCGGCGTGGTCTCGGGGGAGCCGAACATCACACCGATCTTCTCTCGTAGCTGGTTAATGAAGATGAAGATCGTCTTGCTACGGCTGACGCTGCCGGTGAGCTTCCTGAGGGCTTGGCTCATCAGTCGCGCCTGCAGCCCCACGTGCGTGTCGCCCATCTCGCCTTCGATCTCTGCCCGCGGGACGAGGGCGGCTACGGAGTCGACAACGATGACGTCGAGCGCGCCGGAGCGGACGAGGGTGTCCGCGATCTCGAGGGCTTGCTCTCCGGTGTCGGGCTGCGACACGAGCAGGCCATCGATATCGACGCCCACAGCCTTGGCGTAAGTGGGATCGAGGGCGTGCTCGGCGTCGATGAACGCCACCAAACCGCCGCCCTTCTGGGCCTCGGCGATGACGTGCAGGCTCAAAGAGGTCTTTCCGCTGCCCTCGGGGCCGTAGATCTCGACGATCCTGCCGCGCGGAAGCCCGCCGACGCCGAGCGCCAGGTCCAGGGCCAGCGACCCCGTCGACACCACCTCGACCCCCGCCCGGGTGGAGTCGTCACCGAGACGCATGATGGCGCCCTTGCCGTGCTGTTTCTCGATCTGCGCCATCGCCATGTCCAGCGACGCATCGCGGCCCTTCTGGTCGCGGCTGGTGTCCCGGACAACGTCTCGACTGCTCACTGTTCCTCCTTGCCACCGTAGTGGGCTGCTGGGGTACGTCGCTCGACAAGTTAAAGAGGAGCTGCGACAAAAACGGTGCTTCGGGACACACCCTAGGGGAACATATGTTCGATTTCAAGTACATTCCACCCGGGAACCACATCCCAGTAGTTACCGGAGTGTGATTCTACGCTCCCTCCCGGCTCGAGGACCGGTCTGTAGCGGAAAGCTTTGTAGCGGGAAAGGTCTCCGACGGTCACGCGGGGGTGCTCTCGAGGGTCTTCTCGATCGGCCGGGGTGCCAGCCCGCGGGCGAGGCTTAGCTCAGGCCTCCTCCAGCAGTGCCTGCAGGTCCAAGGGATCGCTCCTCATGGCCAGGGACCCGTCGTCGTTGTGCGGCCACTCGCTGCGATCGCGATCCCGGTACAACTCGATCCCGTTCCCGTCTGGATCGTGGAGGTAGATGGCTTCGCTCACCCCGTGGTCGGCTGCCCCATCCAAGGACCAGTCGTTATCCAGAACCCGAGCGACCGCCCTCGCGAGCTCACTGCGAGTGGGATAGAGGATCGCAAAGTGATACAACCCGGTGGCATCCCGAGGCGGTGGAGAACCACCCCGGCTCTCCCAGATGTTCAGACCGATGTGGTGGTGATAGCCACCGGCGGAGAGAAACGCTGCACCCGGATAGTGGGTCTGCACCTCGAACCCCAGCACATCGCGGTACCACGCCTCGGAACGAGCGACATCGGAGACCTTCAGGTGGACGTGACCGATGCGAACGTCTGGGTGAACCGGAGGATTCACGCTCATGCCACGGCCAACTCAGCGCGGGCGAACCTTATTCCGCGACGGTCACGGTCCGGCTTGGCCGCTCGTCGCTCTCCAACAGATCGAAGACGTGGCAGTCGTACCACCCGGCCTTTCCACAGCTCGCGTCGCGGAGCATCCCCATCCGCTTGAAACCGACCTTTTCCGCAACTCTGATGCTGCCCGTGTTGGCCACCCCAGCATGCAACTCGATCCGGTGCAGACCGGCCTCTCCGAAGCCGAACGCCACCACCGCGGCTGCGGCTTCCGTCATGAGACCGCGTCCCGCCAGATCCGTCCGCAGCCAGTATCCAAGCTCCGCCGAAGCGATCAGCGGTTGGAGCCCGCTCAAGCCCACGGTTCCGGCGGCGCGGCCTTCGAACATGATCGTGAAGGTCCACGCCTCGCTCCTCTGCCACGCCTCTTGGCACATCTTCAAGAAATCTCTGTTGTGCTCGTAACTGTCGTCGCTCGCCCACGGCATCCAGGGCGTCAGCTCCGGGAGGGAGACCTCGACGGCTTCCCACAGCGATCGTGCATGCTCGATCGCGCTTGGCACCAGTGAGAGCCGGGATGTCCCTATCGGTCGTCGCTCCATCACCTCACGCTAAAGCAAAGCTGTCGATCAGCTCGTAAACGGCGCCCCGCGGTGAGAGCCGGCTCCGATAGAGAGACAGGTGGTCGATGGGAAGGGGCGGGAGCTCCTCGGCTCGCAACTCGGGCAGATGATCGATGCGCGCGGGCGTTCTGAGGCGGGCCACCGTGACATGCGGGGTGTAGGGCCGTTCTTCGGCGACGAACCCGAGCTCTCCGAAGCGATGGTCGAGATCGGAGGCGAGCTCTGTCAAAACGCGGAAGGGGTCATCGATCCCTGCCCACAACACCCGCGCGCGCCTCAGGTTCGGAAACGCACCCATCCCCGCCAACCACACGTCGCTGTGGACGTGGCCTCGCGCAACCGCAGCGCACACGTCGCGCACTCGTGGCAGATCCTCCGGCGAGGTTGCACCCAGAAACTTGAGCGTGACGTGCTGGTTCTCGATGGGCGTCCACCGCGCCTTGGCAAGCGCGGCTCGCAGCTCGTCCGTGAGCTCTCCGATGCGTTCGAGATGTGGCTTGGGCACGTCAGCGGCAATGAACAGTCGCAGACGCTGCGCTTCTGTCACGAGGTGTGGAACAGCAGGCGGCCCCCGGGATCACGCCGACTCGAGCACGAGCCGTCTGCCTAGATCGAGCGCCGCGGTCGCAGCCAATCCCCGGATGTTGTCCCGATCTCCGTACCCGCGCACGCCCCGCACTTCGCGCCGCTCGCCCAGCACCGCTCCCACGAACACCGTACCCACCGGTTTCCCATCTTGCTCCGTAGGACCGGCGACGCCGGTTGCTGAGATACCGAGGTCGGCGTCGAACTTGTCGCGTGCTGCGACCGCCAACGCGAGCGCAGCTTCTTGGCTTACCGGGCCGGGGCCGGCCAGGATCGCCTCGTCGACACCGGCAACCCTGTGCTTGGATTCAGTCGCGTATGTCACCAGGGAACCGAGGAAGAAATCACTCGAGCCTCCCGCTCCGGTCAGCTGGGAACCGATCAGTCCTCCCGTGAGAGATTCGGCCACGGCCACCTTCAGCGTCTTCTCGCGCAGCAGTTCGCCGAGTGCATCAGCGAGGGAAGCGTGCGCCCCGCCAACGGCATCGATCCCGAGCCGGTCCCGTATCTCTTCTTCGACAGGGCCTATCAATGCGAGGGCTTCTGACTCTGAAGCCGCCTTAGCGCTCAGTCGAACCCTCACCTGGCCCCCGCCGGCCAGGTACGCGATCGTCGGATTGGATTGCCGCTGAACGATGTCGCGTATCTTCTCTTGCGTCGCGGACTCGCCCAGACCGACGACCAGCACCTGGCGGCTGACAATGCTGCCTGCACCCGAACGCTCCGAGAGCTTGGGTATGACGCTCTTCTTGAGCATCGCAACCATCTCCCATGGAACCCCCGGCAACGCGAACATCAAGCAGCCGTTGTGCTCCAGGACGAAGCCCGGTGCGGTTCCTTCGTAGGGGATCATCTCGGCTCCCTCGGGCATCTCGGCTTGTTTGAGGTTCTCTTCGGGCATGTGCCGGCCCATCCCGGCGAAGATGGATCGGATCTGCTCCGCCACGGCATCATCCCGCACCAAGCTGCGTCCGGCGACGGCCGCGACCGCTTCGCGCGTGATGTCATCGGATGTCGGTCCGAGGCCGCCGGTGATGATCACTGCGTCAGAGCGCGCCGCGGCCCCCTTGATCGTGTCCGTCATCCGATCCAGGTTGTCGCCCACCACCGTATGGAAGTACACATCGATCCCGATGCTCGCGAGCGATTGCGAGATCACTTGCGCATTCGTATTCGGGATCTGTCCGAGCAACAGCTCGGTTCCCACCGCAACAACTTCTGCGTTCAAGGGGCCACCTTTCGAACGTTCCGGGCGCGCACGAAGTACTCGCCGCCCGACCACAACGTCACCACGAGCACGACCACCAACAAGATCCAGTGTCCAGGATTCTGCTTCCAAGGAAGCAGCCACCAACCCACCATGATGCTCTGCAGGACTGTCTTGAGCTTGCCCGCGGGCGACGCGGGCAGATCGCCACCCCCGCGGACGATCTGAGTTCTGAGGATCTGAACCGCGACCTCGCGACACGCGATCACAAGCGCGGTCCAGAGGGGAAAGCCACGATGGTCCACCAGCACGACGAGTGCAGCGCCCAGAAGCAGCTTGTCGGCCAACGGGTCCAGAAAGCTGCCGGTACGCGTCGTTTGGCCCCGGCGACGGGCAAGCCGGCCGTCGAGAGAATCGGTCGCCGAGGCGAGCACGAAGAGGAGGAAGGCGAGCAGTGCGGATACCGTGGAGTGTCCGTAGGCCAGCACCAGGAAGACAGGGACGAGCGCAATCCGGACTACGGTGATCCAGTTCGGCAGGTTCATCGAGGGCGCAGCGTATAAGGCCGAACTGCAGCGGCTTCCCCCGCGGCCGCTGCAGCGGCAAGCAGTAGCATCACACGAGTCGCTGGCTCAGAGGGAGGCACGAAAAGATGGCACTCACCCGGGGACGTCTCCAGAACCCCGCCAAAACAACTTTCCTTGGCACCGAAGAGGCACCCTCGTCTTCCGGGGCGACCACCGGGCGCCCCCTGTCCCGGCCCATGCGGGACGCCGGCGAAGAAGCCAGACAACGCCTCGCCTGGTCCCGCGGCCTTCTCGCGCTGTGGACGGTGATCATGTTGTCGGTACTGTTCGAGCCCGCTCCCAACCCGCACGCGACGGTGCCACTGTGGGCCGGCGTTCTCAGTTTCCTCTTCCTCACCGGCTTCTTTACTTCCGTGTTCGGGCTGGCCGGAAACCATGCGTGGGGGCTGAAGGCTTCACTGGCAAGTGCCACGCTCGGCTTGGGCATGGCGGCTGCATGCGCGGTCACCGATCACCATCCCGCGTTTTGGTGGGGTTACGAGATGGTTGCCATGACGACACTCCTCGCCTTCAACAGGCTGGCCCTCAAGAAGACCACCGGCTAACTACGTGATGGCGGCCGAAGCCGCCGCGTGCGGGTCGTGGCGCTCACCAATCACCTCGGACCTGGTCGCCGAGGCTGGCGCCGTCTTCTTCAAGTTCTCCGACATCCAGCCGGGCCAGCGAGGAGCCTTCTGGATCGAGGCACGGCCCGAGGAAGATGGACGCGACGTGGTTTGCTTTGCCCGCTCTCGAGGCGAGGTGGTCACGGTCACGCCGCCGGGGTTCGACGCCCGAACGCGGTGCAACGAATACGGAGGCGGAGCTTTCTTCGTTCACGGGCCCACCGTCTTCTTCTCCCACTTCGGCGATCAGCGGCTGTACAGACAAGCGGCGATCGGCGCGCAACCGATCCCCATCACGTCCGCACCTCCTGAGCCCGCATCGCTGCGATACGCTGACGGCGTCACGACACCCGACGGCAAGCTCATCGTCTGCGTGCGGGAGCGTCACGAGAATGAACGGGTGACGAACGAGTTGGTCGCCCTCCCCAGCGACGGGTCGGTTGCCCCATGGGTGGTCGCGTCGGGAAGTGACTTCTATTCGTTTCCTCGGATAAGCGGCGACGGACGGTTCCTTGCGTGGACGCAATGGGGTCATCCGAACATGCCGTGGGACGGCTGTGAGCTGCAAGTGGGGCGCCTGAGCTCACGCGGCGGGGTGACGGAGGTCAAGCACGTCGCGGGCGGTCGAACGGAGTCGATCGTGCAGCCGGAATGGTCCCCGCAGGGGGTGCTTCACTTCGTCTCCGATCGCAGCGGATGGTGGAACATCTACCGTGATGACGGCAACTCCACCGAGGCGGTCTGCCCGATGGAGGCAGAGTTCGGAGCCGCCCAGTGGACCTTTGGCCTCTCGAGGTTCGGGTTCCTATCGGACGGACGTATCGCAGCCAGCTATACCCACGCCGGCGTCGACCATCTCGTTTTGATTGCCGACGGCAAGTCAGCAGACCTCGGCCTGGACTTCACCGCCCACCACCCCGAAAGCTTACGCAGCGACGGCCGGCGACTCTGGTTCATCGCTGCGAGTGACGAGCAAGCTCCCGCGATCGTTTGCTACGACACCACGACGCGCGCAACCGAGGTCGTGCGACGGTCGGCCCACTCTGTCATCAACGCAGGTTTTATCTCCAAGCCGCGAGCCATCGAGTTTCCGACGAACTCCGGTTTTGCGCACGCGCTGTTCTATCCCCCAGCCAACGACAACTACATAGCGCTTAACGGAGAGAAGCCGCCGCTGAGGGTTGCGGTACACGGAGGCCCGACGAGCCGGTATCCCGCCGGGCTCGACCCCGAGTGGCAATTCTTCACGAGCCGGGGGTGGGCGGTTGTTCTCGTCAACCACGGAGGCAGCACGGGGTACGGCAGGAGCTATCGCGAGCGGCTGGCGAACCGATGGGGGATGGTCGACCGAACAGATGCGGTAGCGGCGGCACAGCATCTTGCCGACAGAGGTGACGTCGACCCTTCCAGGGTCGTTGTCTCGGGGGGCAGCGCCGGCGGGTACACGACGCTGCTGGCGTTATGCCTCGAGGACGTCTTCGCTGCCGGGATCAGTTACTTCGGGATAGCCGATCTCGAGACCTTTGCACGCGACACGCACAACCTCGAGTCCCACTACTGCGATGGCCTCGTCGGCCCCTATCCGGACGCGGCAGCTATCTACCGAGAGCGCTCTCCCGTGCATCTGGCAGATCGCATCCGCTCACCTCTGCTGATCCTGCAGGGAACGGAAGACCAGGTCGTGCCGCCCTCCCAGGCCCGGGAGATGCTCGCCGCGCTGGACGCTAACCGCGTCCCCCACGCGTATCTCGAGTTCGAGGATGAAGGCCACGGCTTCAGGCGGCAGGACACCCGAAAGCGCGCGGTGGAAGCAGAGCTCTACTTCCTTGCAAAGGTCCTCGGTCTTCCGCTGCCGGAAGGAGTCACACCGATAGAGATACGCCATCTGTAGCGGATCACTGGCGCCGGATCCTCGAGCTCAGCGGGCGACAGTGCCAGCCTTTGCCACCACCGTCAGCTCCCCCTCCAGATCCGCTCCTTCGTTTCCGGTGATCGCGACCGGTACGTAAGCGCCCACCGATAGGGGCACGTCGCTCGAGAACCGCACCTCACCATCCACCTCCGGTGCTTCGCGCGCCGAGCGACCGGTCCAACAGCGCGCGCTCATATCGAATCTCTCCACCAGGACCTCGAGGATCTGCCCATGGAGATCGCGGGCGCGCCGGTCCATCGTGACTTCCGCGGCCATCGCCACGCGTTCCGACCGCTGCCGTGCGCTCTCCTCGGGAACCTGCCCGGCGAGCTGGTGTGAGGCGGTCCCTTCCTCGCGCGAGTAGGTGAACACGCCAACCCAGTCGAGATCGTGGTCTGCAACGAAAGCTTCCACCTCGGCCGCTTCGGCCTCCGTTTCCCCGGGAAATCCGAGGATGAACGTCGATCGGACCGCCGCCGTCGGGTCGGCTCGCCGGATGCGGTCCAGCATCGCCTCGAATCTATCCGCGCTCCCCCACCGGCCCATGGCGCGCAAGACCGGCTTCGAGACGTGCTGCAATGACAGGTCGAAGTAAGACACGATGCTTTCGGAGGAAGCGATGGTGTCGATCAGCTCGTCGCTGACACCTTGTGGATGCAGATACATCAGTCGGATCCGCCGCAGTCCCTCGATCCGCTCAAGACGCGCAAGCAACGACGAGAGGTTGCCTTCGCCCGTATCGCGCGCCCACATGACCGAATCCTGGCTGACCAGTGACAGCTCGGAGACCCCCTGGCCCACGAGGTTGCGAGCCTCGGCTTCGATCACGTCCCCCGAGCGAGAGCGCAGCTTGCCGCGCATCAGCGGTATGGCGCAGAAGGTGCACCCGCGGTCACAGCCCTCGGCGATCTTGAGGTAGGCCCACGGCGCGCGCCCGAAGCGGATGCGCGGCCCTGCGGCGAGCGACGCGTCCCACCATGCAGGGTCGAATCGGGTGCCGGGACGTCCGTGCACTTTCTCCTCGAGCGAACCGTCGGCGACCCGGGCCACGATCTCGGCGACTTGCGGATAGGCGGCGAAATCGACGAAGGCATCGACTTCGGGCATCGCCTCGGCTAAGTCGCCTGCTGCTCGAGCAACGAGACAGCCGGTCAGGATCAAGCCCTCCAGATTTCCGTTCTCTTTCATCTCCGCTAGCCCGAGGACCTCATCGATCGTCTCCCGCCGCGCCGGATCGATGAACCCACAGGTATTCACGACGACCACGTCGGCCGATTCCGGATCCTCCACGAGGGCATGGCCCCCCGCGGCGATCAGGCCCGCCAGTCCCTCGGAGTCCACCGCGTTCTTGGGGCAGCCAAGGGTGACGATCCCTACCTTCGTCGCTCCGTCCGAGGTCAGGTAAGGCTCTTGATGTCGTTGGGCAGCGTGATCGTCTGGAACCCGGGCGGACCCCGAAACCTCACGTTCGTTCCGTTGATGATCAGATCGACGCCCGCGGCGTAACCGAGGATCACCTTCAGCGAATGCGCGGCCTTGAGCATCTGGCTCTGGCCCACCTCTAACGTGCCGGTGAAGATGGGAACCGCGTCGTTTCCATCTGCGGTCGCCTGAACCCAGCATCGGGCGCGCGCGGCAACTATCTTCAAGTGGATCCCCTGCGTGAAAGCGATCTGGGTGGGCTTCGGCTTGGGACTAGAAGTAGTGGGGGTGGGCGTGAGAACTGTCGTGGGAGATGCCGCGGGCGTGTTACCCGGCGAGTTCAACGCGAGATTGTTCGCAGGGGGCTGGTGGTTGTTCCCAGACAGGAGTCCGATAACGGCTAGCAGGATCAGAGTGCCTCCGGCGAGAAAGGCCGCCACCGTCCAACTGCTCACGCGGCGCCTTTGACGCGGCATGCTCCGGTTCCGTCGTTCGAGGGCGAGGATCTGATCCGTGTCCAGGCGCGACCGTGCATACCGTCGGTCGAACTCATCGACGAGGGGCTGCGCTTCGATGCGCAGAAAGTTGGCATACGACCTAAGGAAGCCGCGTACGTACGGCGGCGCAAGGAAATCGAACTCGTCCGACTCCATGCGCATGAGGAAGTCGGCGCGTATGCGAGTTTCTTCAGCCGCCCTCTCGATGCTGACGCGACGCTTGCGGCGTCCCGATCTGAGGTAGGCGCCGATCGTGATTGGTTCGGTCACGTGCTCCGGCCGTTCGTAGAGATAGAGCTTAAGGAAGGGCCATTATAGAAGGGCCGGTAGGGAAGGCAGGATCAAGAAGCTGGTTGGGGCACATCAGAGCGAGCTTCGAGCTCTTCTATCGTCATGAGCACGTCGCGCGGCTTGCTGCCGTGTGACGGACCAACCACGCCCCTCTGCTCGAGCAGATCCATGATGCGACCCGCTCGCGCAAACCCAACCTGCAGTTTGCGCTGCAGCATCGAGGTCGACCCAAGCTGGGAACGAACCACCAGGTCGAGGGCCTCTTGAAGCAGCTCGTCGTCACCCGTACCGCCCATCCTGTCACCCGCGGCCGTCGGCTCTTCGACGGTCACACCCTCGACATACGCGGGGTCTCCTTGGCGCCTGCAATGCCCAACAACTGCCGCCATCTCCTTCTCGTTCACCCACGAGCCCTGTATCCGGCGGGGCTTGGCGGAGTTCGCGTGAAGGAACAGCATGTCGCCGTGACCGATCAGGTTCTCGGCCCCCCCTTGGTCCAAGATCACCCGTGAGTCTGCCTGGGAAGCGACGCTGAAAGCGAACCGCGACGGGATATTCGCCTTGATCACGCCGGTGACGACATCAACCGAAGGTCGCTGGGTCGCCACCACGAGGTGGATCCCGACGGCGCGCGCCATCTGAGCGATCCGGCAGATGGCGTTCTCCACGTCGCGTGGCGCCACCATCATCAGATCGGACAGCTCGTCGACGACGACGAGGATGTAGGGCAGAGGCTGTGGATCATCGTCGTCGTCGCTCGCCTTGATCACTGCCCCTCTGGCAGCCGCCTCGTTGTAGAACTCGAGGTTGCGCATACCGGAATGGGCAAGGGTCTCGTAACGCGCCTCCATCTCACGCACCACCCACTGCAGTGCTGATGCTGCCTTCTTGGGGATCGAGACCACAGGTGTGATCAAGTGCGGCACCCCGGCGAAGTGGCTCAGCTCGACACGCTTGGGATCGATCAGGATCAGACGCACCTGGTCGGGACGAGCCCGCATGAGTATCGAGGTGAGCATCGAGTTCAGGCAGGACGACTTCCCGGAGTTCGTCGCGCCGGCGATGAGCAGGTGGGGCATCTCGGTCAGGTTCGCCAGAACGGATTCGCCAGAGACATCCTTTCCCAGTGCCACGGCGAGAGGATGCTTATCTCGTTGGGCGTTCTTCGAGCGCAGCACGTCTCCCACGGTCACCAGTTGGCGGGTCCGGTTCGGAACTTCGATACCGATAGCCGACCGGCCGGGGATGGGGGCCAAGAAGCGCAACTCTCCTGACGCCAAGGAGTACTTGATCTCGTTTGACAGCGACAGCACCCGGTTGACTTTCACGCCCGATCCGAGCTCGATCTCGAACCGAGTAACGGTGGGCCCCGCGGTGTAACCGGTGACCCTGGCGTCGACCTTGAACTCGTGCAACGTCTCCTCCAGCGACCTGGTGGTCTCTTCGACGGATCTGGTCGAGACCTGGCGATCGCCCCCCGGGGTCAGCAGCTCGATCGGGGGAAGCTTGTAGGACCTCGCGGCGCCCACCGGCATCGCCAGTTGCTTAACGGGCGCGTCATGACCGGGGACCGGGGCCGTGTTTGGGCCGGCTTCCCGGCGCGGCTCGGGAGGCTCGTCCATCGCCTGCTGCTCGTCCGGCTCCGTGTCGGCGAAGTCCTCTTCGTCCGTGTCCTCTTCAAGATCGACATGGGCGGCTAGACCCTTGACGAAGGCGGCCGTCGTCAGCGCGCCGGTGGAGCACCATCCCCATAACCGGCGGACCGGGATGCGAGCAACGATCATCACGCCGACCCCGACGAGGAGGCACAGGATCAGAACCGCGAACCAGACCCCGACCAGATCCGACAGGGGCCGGGCGATCAGAGCGCCGGCGAGGCCCCCGATCCGCTGCAGTCCCTCGATGGGAGCGGACAGTTTCTTGTCGCCCCGTCCCACATGCATCAAACCTGCCACCGCGATCGTGCAGATGGCAGATCCCACCGCCAGGCGAGCGACATGGTCGCGCGTTCGGGGGATCAGGATGAGGAGACCGGCCGCCGCCAGCAGGAAGGGAATCAACGACCCGGCTCGTCCGATCGCCAAGGACGAGAGGAACCGGAACAACCGCCCGAGCGGCCCCCCTCCATCTCCGTAGATGCCTACCCCTGCAAGGATCCCGGCCGCTACCACGAGGAGACCCCACACTTCGACCGGTGCGCCGATGATGTGACGTCCAACCCAGCGCGCAGACGATCCCACCACCGCAACGCGGCTCCTCCGCGGCCTTCGGGGCGGCGGCCTCCTCCGCGCCGGGGCGCGGCGCGCGCGACTCAGGCGCGCGGGGGGCCGGCGGCGGGGGGCCGCGGCCCGTCTGCTACGGGTCTTGGTGGCCACATGGACTCCTCGGAGAGATGGACCCCCAACTCTAACAATGATGCACAGGAGCCACAGTATTTAACAAAGCCCCCGCCCAGAACGGGCCCTCTCAGGACGTCAAAAGGTGGCCCCGGCGGGCGTTCGGCTCCATCAGAAATGAGAGGAGGGCCCCTTAAACCTCCATCACGATCGGCAGGATCATGGGGCGGCGCCGCGTACGCTGCCACACGAACTCGCCCAGCGACCGGCGGCAGACCTTCTTGATCGAAGACCACTCCACCACGTGTTGCGCCTCGAGGACCTCGAGGGCGTCCGCGACCCGATCGGCAGCTTCACCCAGGAAGCGCCGTGACTCGTCCTCGTAAACGAACCCCCGGGTGATGAGATCCGGTCCGGCAAGCACTTCCCCGTTCTGGCCGTCAATGGTGACAACGCAGATCACTATTCCGTCGCCGGCGAGAAGGTGGCGATCGCGCAGCACCGTCGGACCCACATCCCCCACCCCCAGTCCATCGACGAGGACCACTCCTGCCCTGACGCGGGGGCCGCGCCGGACTTTACCGTCGCGAAGCTCGAGGACGTCGCCGTCTTCCACCATGTTGATGCGATTCTTCTGTATCCCTTTTCCCTGGGCGATCTTGGAATGCAGCGCCAATTGGCGAAACTCTCCGTGAACCGGAGTGAAGTAGTCAGGCTTGACCGTTGAGATCATCGTCGCGAGCTCTTCGGAGGCAGCGTGCCCGGAGACGTGCACCGCGCTCGTGCCGGAGTGGTACACATCGGCCCCCACTTTGTAGAAGGCATTGATCACCCGGTGCACCGCGGCTTCATTTCCGGGGATCGGACTCGCCGAGAGTATGACGGTGTCGCCCGGCTCGACTTGAACGTGTCTGTGCTCGCCGGAAGCGATCAGAGACAGCGCGGCCAACGGCTCGCCCTGTGATCCCGTGCACACCAGGACCGTCTTTTCTGGTGGGTAGGAGCCAAGCTCGTTGACGTCGATGACGGTGGCCTTCTTGTAACGCAGGTGTCCGAGCTCGCGGCCGACTTCGGCGTTCGCGATCATCGACCGTCCGACGAAGGCAACCTTCCGATCTACCGCCTCCGCGCTCTCTAGCACCTGTTGGATCCGATGAAGGTTCGAAGCGAAGCAAGCAGCCACGATCCGGCGTTGCGCGGCTGCGAATATCTCCCGCAGGGCGATCCCAACAACAGCCTCCGAGGGCGTTGTACCCGGGCGCTCCGCGTTGGTGGAATCCGACAGCAGAAGGGTCACGCCCTGGTCCCCTAGCTCGGCGAATCCCTCGAGATCGGTCAAGCGGCCGTCGATCGGGGTTGCGTCCAGCTTGAAGTCGCTCGTGTAGAGGAGCTTTCCGTGAGGCGTGGAGAGCGCCACCGAAATGGCGTCGGGAATCGAATGCGACACCGCGAGGAAGCGGCAATCGAAGGCCCCGATCTTTCGTTGTCCGGGGGCCGCAATCGGGATCAGCTCCGCCTTCACACCGGACTCGTCGAGGCGCCGCCGGGCGATCCCGAGGGTGAGCGGAGTTCCGTACACCGGCACCGGTACGTCCTTCAGCAGCCACGAGAGCGCGCCTACGTGATCTTCATGTCCATGAGTGAGGATGACCCCGTCACACCGGTCGCGTCGCTCGGTGACGTAAGAGAAATCCGGCAGCACCAGATCCACACCCAGCATCTCGTCGTTGGGGAAAGACAAACCGGCGTCGATGACCAGAAGGCGGCCCGCAGATTCGACCACCAGCATGTTGCGCCCGATCTCGCCTGCGCCCCCGAGAAAGATGACGCGTACGGGGGGGCCGGACCCATCTCGACTCACAACAGGTCGATGCGCTCCAGCGCGGCCCTGATGATGGCTAACTCTTCCTTGGTCGCGGGGATCAGCGGCAGGCGGGGTTTGCCGACGGCGAGGCCCATCATCTCGAGCGCCGCCTTGACCGGGATAGGGCTGCTGGTCACGCTCATGATCACCGCCATGGCGGGCAGGAGCTCGGCATAGATCCGGCGCGCTTCTTCCACCTTGCCGTTCGTCCACGCCGAGAGGATTTGCTTGATCTGGGGGCCGAAGAGATGCGAGCAGACCGAAACGA
This sequence comes from Actinomycetota bacterium, assembly GCA_034667525.1. Taxonomy (GTDB): domain Bacteria; phylum Actinomycetota; class CADDZG01; order CADDZG01; family WHSQ01; genus DATAPE01. The sequence continues at coordinate 29,637 of JAXDJO010000043.1, read as the reverse complement.
TTCCGACAGCCCCTGCAGCAAGGTGGGGAAGGAGCAGCGGGTCGTCGCCGGAGTAGATCTCGAAATCGTGGTGGCCGGCAGCGTCGAGCTCAGCCCTCAGCTTGGCAGTCTCCGCGGCATCCCCGACCGCATCCTTGACGGCAACGATGCGCTCGTGCGCGGCCAGCTCGATCATGGTGGGACGCTCGACACGGCGACCGGTGCGGCCCGGGATGTCGTAGACGATCAGCGGAACAGTAGAGACGTCCGCGATCGCAGTGAAGTGTGCAAGCAGTCCAGCCTGGGGTGGTTTGGAATAGTAGGGAGTGACGACCAAGCAGGCGTCGACCCCCAATCGCGCTGCGGCGGCGGTCAACTCGAGCGACTCTGCCGTGTCGTAGGTCCCCGTGCCGGCGATCACCGTGGTGCGGTCACCGACTTCGGAGACGACGGTCTCGAACAGCATCAGTTTTTCGTCGCGGGATAGCGTGGGAGATTCACCCGTAGTGCCGCAGACAACCAAGCCATCGGAACCGTGATCGGCGAGATAAGAAGCGACCCTACGGGTCCCGTCGATATCTACCGAGCCGTCGTGCGCAAAGGGCGTAACCATGGCCGTGATGACCTCGCCGAAGCGCGCACTCATCGCACCCTCCTCTCTTGAGTGTGACCCCACACGCTACATCCGGCTCACGGGGTCACCACGGTTTGGAGACGCACACCCCGGGCGCGGTCGGGATGCTGGCCGTCGTAAACCACCACCGCGTTTGCCACCACCCCAGGCGTCTTGGGCACCTTCAAGGTGAAGGAGATGGTGGCCGACTTTCCGACACCCAGGGGGCCGAACCGATAAACAACGCCGTCCGGGGATACGGCCACCGGGCGCGGCTTTATCGCGGTGATGGCTGCGTTGGACTCCGCGAATCCGACATCGACTATCGGGGGAGGCAACGCGCTGGCGCCCGGCGACGGGCCGGTGCGAGAGAACGCGACCACGATCGAGCTCATCCGGCCGGGACCTGGATCGGCGACGCTGAGGACGGCCTTGTGACGGGAGCCGGGTGCCGCCGATGGCGGGAACGTGATGCCGACCTGGGGCAGTCCCAACCCGGACGCGCTCGTGCCCGAACCGCCGCCGAAGCACGCGCCCAGGAACATCGCGGCGACGGCGAGGGTAGCGAAACGTCTCACAGCTCCAGCAGGTGCTCAAGACCAACCGTGACGCCACGCAGCTCCTGTACCTTCTTGACGGCGAGCATCACTCCGGGCATGAAGCATGTTCGATCGATCGAGTCATGCCGGATCGTCAGGGTCTCACCCGGTGCCCCCAGCAACACCTCTTGATGCGCGACCGAACCGGGCAGCCGAAGTGAATGGATCTCTACCGGTTTGAGCCACGGCGCTGTGCGCGCCGAACCCATCAAAGCGGAGGTCCGAAGCGACGTGCCTGAAGGTTTGTCCAGTTTGGCGGCACGGTGACGTTCGACGATCTCGGCAGCTTGGAAATAGGGCGCGGCCTCTGCTGCAAATCTCATCATGAGAACTGCGCCCACCGCAAAGTTCGGGGCGATGAAGACGTTCGCCCGGCCCCCTTGTGCGGCGGCTTCCAGTTCTTCGAGATCGGCCTCCGTTAAGCCCGAGGTGCCGACTACCGCGTGTATCCCGCGCTCGATCAGCCACAGGACGTTTCCCTTCACAGCCTCCGGAGTAGTGAAGTCAACGGCGACCTCGGCGACCTTCTCCTGCAACCGATCCAGGAGATCACCCCGGCCAAGCTCCGCAACGAGCTCGACCTCCGAATCCTGCCGCGCGGTCTTGCCGACCTCGGTACCCATCCTGCCGTGGGCACCGATCACCCCCAGTCGGATCGCCACTTTCGGTTAGGCGGCGTAGCGGTCGAATGCATCCTCATCGAACGGACCGAGGACTGTGATCCGAGAAGCGCCGGCCCCCAGCACCTCGCGAGCCACACGCGTGATGTCGTCCATGTCGAGGGCCTCGAAGCGAGCTATCAACTCATCGATCGATAGGATCTCTCCGGTCGTTAGTTGCTGCTTGCCCACGCGGTTCATCCGGCTTCCGGGGTCCTCCCACGAGAGCACCAACGAACCCTTCACGTGGCCCTTGGCCCGCTCGAGCTCCGCCTCGGTGATGCCATCCGACACTATCGACGCGATCTCTTCCTGGACGATATCTAGGACGGTCTCGACGTTGTGGGGAGTGGTGCCGGCGTAGACGCCGAAGGTTCCTCCGTCCGCGAACAACGAACGGTAAGAGTAGACGGAGTAGGCGAGACCCCGCCTCTCGCGAACCTCCTGGAACAAACGAGATGACATGCCCCCGCCAAGCACGGTGTCCAGAATCGTGAGCGCGTGCCGGTCGTCATGCCCACGCGGGAGACCTTCTTTGCCAAAGATGACGTGCGCCTGTTCGGTGGGGCGCCGGTGCACGTCTACCCCGAATCTCGGTTGAGGCTTGCCGCCTTCCCGCACGGTGCGCCGGCCGTCGTGGTCGAAGAGCTGGGCGACACAGTCGACCAGCTGCTCATGATCCACATGACCTGCCGCGGCCACAACGAGGTTCGACGCGTTGTAGCGATCGTGCCAGTAGTCCACCACCTGGGTCCGGCTCACGCCACCAACCGTGTGGTTGGAACCCAGGACCGAACGTCCCAACGGATGGCCCGCCCATAGTGATTGGAAGAACAGGTCGTGCACCAGTTCGTCGGGGGCGTCTTCGTGCATAGCGATCTCTTCGAGGATCACCTTGCGCTCCGACTCGAGCTCAGTCGGGTCCACCTTGGAATCCGTCAACATGTCGGTAAGAACGTCGAGAGCCATCGTCACGTCTTCGTCGAGCACCCTCGCGTAGTAGCACGTGTATTCCTTGCCGGTGAAGGCGTTGACATCGCCGCCCACCGCGTCGAACAGGTTCGCTATGTCTTTGGCACTGCGTTTATCGGTGCCCTTGAATAAGAGATGCTCGAGGAAATGCGAGGTGCCGGAAAGCTCCGATGGCTCGTCCCGGGCTCCCACATCGAACCAGAAACCAACCGACACCGACCTGACCTCGGACATCTGCTCCGAAACCACGGTCACACCCGATTCGAGTGTCGTCCGTTCGAGGTTCGCGGTGAACGCCTGGGAAGGAGCCGAGCTACCGCTCAAGCGTCGCCGCTCGGCCTCGGGGCTCGCTCGCGGGGCCGGCCCGACGAGCCTCTGCCGCCCCGGTCCCCTCTGTCCCCGCCCCTGCCGCGGTCGCGATCGCGGCCGTCGCGCCTCGGACGGTCGCCGCCGGAGCTACCCGAGCCCTGTACCGCAGAAGCTCTCGCCTCTTCGAGCGACTTGCCCTGCGCTACCTGCCGTGCCAGCCAGGCCACGGGGGTTAGAGAGATCCGGCCCTGGCGGTCCACCTCGGTGATCTCCACCTCGATCTGATCCCCAGGGTTGACCACGTCCTCAACCCGTTCGATCCTGCCCTCTCCGAGCTTGGAGATATGAACGAGCCCGTCGCGCCCCGGGGAGATATTTACGAACGCCCCGAACGTCGTCGTCTTCACGACGACTCCTGCGATGCGCTCCCCTACCTCGGGCATGCGCGGGTTCACCATCTCTTCGATCAGCTTGGCTGCGGCCTCGGCAGACCCTTGATCTGTCGAACCGATCCGAACGGTTCCGTCGTCGTCGATATCAATCTCGACACCCGTCGTGGAAGTGATCATATTGATGTTCTTGCCCTTGGGCCCGATCACCTCGCCGATCTTTTCCACGGGCACCTTGATCGCGAGCACCCGCGGCGCCAACGCCGCCAGGTCAGGACGGGGAGCATCGAGAACCTTGTTCATCTCATTGATGATGTGAAGGCGTCCGGCTTGCGCTGCTTGCAATGCGCGTCTTAGAACCTCTGCCGGGATCCCTGAGATCTTGGTGTCGAGCTGCAACGCGGTCACAACGTCTTCGGTGCCGGCGACCTTGAAATCCATATCCCCGTACGCATCCTCATCGCCGAGGATGTCGGTCAACGGGATGTAGTTGTCCCCTTCTGCAACGAGGCCCATGGCGACGCCGCCGACGTGCTTCCCTCCGCGCACCGGCACGCCCGCATCCATCAGCGACAACGAGGAGCCGCACGTGCTGGCCATCGAGGTGGAACCGTTCGAAGAGAGGATCTCCGACACGACGCGGATCGCGTAGGGAAACTGGTCTTTTGAAGGCACGATCGGCAGCAGCGCCTTCTCGGCGAGGGCGCCATGCCCGATCTCACGTCGCTTGGGTCCCCGCATGAAACCAGCCTCCCCCGTCGAATACGGCGGGAAGTTGTAATGGTGCATGTAGCGCTTGCTCTCGTCCTGGGACAGGTCGTCGACCATCTGCTCCATGCGTTGCATACCGAGGGTGGCGATCGAGAGCGCCTGGGTTTCCCCCCGCGTAAAGACGGCGGATCCGTGAACGCGCGGTAGCACGCCAACCTGCACCCATATCGGCCGCACCTCCTCCGGCCCCCTGCCGTCCAGCCGAACGCCTTCCTCCACGATCCGCCGCCGGACGATCTTCTTGCTGAGTGAGCGGATGGCCGCCTTGATCTCGCTTTCGCGATCGGCGAACCGCTCCGAGAGCTTCTCGGTCACGTCGCGCTCTATCTGTGCCAGCCGCGACCTTCGCTCGGCTTTCACGGTAACTGCGAGCGCAGTACTCAGATCGCTCTCCGCCGCGTCCGTGACTGCTGCTCTAACGTCATCTTCGTAATCGACAACGAGCGGGTAATCAGTGTCGGGTCCGCCCACAGATCCCTTCGGCTTACCGGCAAGCTCGACGAGCTCTTTCTGCAATGCGATGGCCTCGGCCATGAACGTTTTCGAATGCTCGATGCCGTCCGCAAGCAGCTCCTCGTTGGGGGCCGTGGCACCGTTCGCGATCAGGTCTATGCAGTTCTCCGACGCGCCCGCCTCGATCATCATGATGTCGACCTCGCCGGCTGAATTCAGGCGGCCTGCGACGACAAGCTCGATGGTCTCTTCTTCTTGCTGCTCGTAGGTCGGATTGGAAACCCAATCGCCGTTGATGTGCGACAGCCGCACCGCGCCCACCGGGCCCTCGAACGGCATATCCGAGATCGATAGGGCGGCCGACACTGCGTTAAGGGCAAGGATGTCCATCGGGTTGGAGTTGTCCACCGTCAATGCAGTGACCACGCAATGGACCTCGTTTCGGAAGCCATCGGGGAACGCAGGCCGCATGGGACGGTCGATGAGTCGCGCCAGTAGGGTGGCCTTTTCCGTAGCCCGGCCCTCGCGCCGAAAGAAGCTACCGGGGATCTTTCCTGCGGCATACATCCGCTCTTCAACATCGACTGTCAGAGGGAAGAAGTCGCCCGCTCCGCGGGGCGGCCCGCTGGTCGCTGTCGCAAGCACGGTGCTCTCACCAAGAGATGCGAGAACTGCACCTCCCGCCTGGCCCGCGAGGCGGCCTGTCTCGAATCTGAATACGACGTCGCCGATCTTCCTATCGACGGACTTTGGTTCTGGTTGCATAGCTCTCTCCTTGATTACATGCCGCGACGCGCGGCCGTGGGTGGAGGGGAGCGGCGCAGAGACGATTGTCAGTTGTAAGCCAACCCCTCGGGATGGACTTGCAACTGATAACCGGCTGAGCGGTCCCCGATACTCGCTCGTTTAGGCCCCCGCGGCCTCCTTTCGATCGATACCGCTACCTGCGCAGGCCGAGTTTGTTGATCAGGCTGCGATAGCGCTCGATGTCCTCTCGCCGCAGATACTCGAGCAGCCGGCGGCGGCGGCCCACCATCCGTAGCAATCCCCTGCGGGAGTGGTGGTCCTTGGGATGGGTCTTAAGGTGCTCGGTCAGCTCGATGATGCGCCGGGACAGGATCGATACCTGAACTTCCGGCGATCCGGTGTCGGCGTCGGTGCGTGCCGCCTCCGAGATGATCTTCGCCTTATCTTCCTTGAGCAACGCCATGCGCGCGATAGATACCCTTCTTGCAGATGGATGCCCGCCCTGAAGGCTCACGCAGGCGAGCGCCGTTCATGCTAGCAGGTCACCGCTGCCGAAGCTGCTGTGGGACCGGCACGAGCCGCCTGGTCTCCTCGACATCGCGCTCGATCTGCTCGACCAAGGCTCCCGACGAAGCGAACTTGGTTTCGTCCCGGAGCCGCGCCCAGAACTCGACCCTCAGGCTGTGGCCGTAGAGATCGCCTTCGAAATCCAGCAGATAAGCCTCGATCCTCGGCAGGGAAGAGGCAGGATCGCCTCCAAAGGTCGGATTGACCCCAACGTTGATCGCGGCGGCGTACCAAAGCTCTCCGGCCCTCGCCCGCCCCGCATAGACGCCCAGCGAAGGGCATGCCATGCGCGGATCGAGAGGGAGATTCGCGGTGGGGACCCCCAGCGACCTGCCCCGGGCATCACCGCGACTCACGGTGCCGTCGAGGTCGAAGGCTCTTCCAAGAAGGGTGCGAGCGAGGCCGACGTCACCGTTGGCGATCGCCTGCCTGACCCGACTGGAAGACACCGGGCCCCCCGCGACCTCCCGCAGTTTCACGCCCTCGGCCTCGAATCCGTCCGCACGTCCGAGCTCGATGAGGAGATCGACGTCGCCCGCGGCGCGGTGTCCGAAACGCCAATCGGAGCCCACCGCGACCGCCTTAGCGTCCACGCTTTCCACGAGCACGGACTGCACGAAACGCTCCGGTGACCAACCCGAGAGCTCTGCGTCGAAGGGCAGCACCAAGGTTGCATCCAGACCCACTTCCCCGAGCAACTCCAGCTTCCGCTCCACAGAGGTGAGCAGGAGAGGTGCACGTTCCGGGCGAAGCGTCTCGCTGGGGTGGCGATCCCAGGTCACCGCGAGGGCCTGCAGGTTGAGCTCCCGCGCCTTCTGGATCGTCCGCGCGGCCAAAGCCTGGTGTCCGCGGTGAACGCCGTCGAGGGTTCCGATCATCGCAGCGGATCCGGCGGCTCCGCTCCGAGCTTCGCCGAGCCCTCTATAGACCTTCATGTTCGCCCGGCGAGATCGCCGACCACCGTCTCGGCCTTCAGCTGATCTCCCCGCCGGCGGTAGACCGCGAGCAAGCGGTTATCCGAGAAGAGTGCCCGGGTGGCTCCCTCGGCGACCGCCGGGGGGGCCGGGATCGGGTGTCCATCGAGAACGGATCGCGTCTCCTCGTCGCCGACGTCCATCCGCTCGATCCCCCGCACGATGGCTTCGAGTGGGAGGAGCATCGATGGCTCGAGAGTATCCAGCGCCACCGTGTCTGCCTCGCCGAATCCCCCCGCTTCCACGCGTCGCAAGGACTTGAGATGCGCGCCACAACCGAGCTCGGCACCGAGGTCGTGGATCAGCGTGCGTACATAGGTTCCGGCGGAACAGGTGACATCCAGGGTTGCCTCCGCGGCCGGCCCGGGATCAAAGAATGTCAGGTTCAGGGCATAGACCGTTACCGAGCGCGGGGGCCGGTCGACCTCTTCACCTCGGCGCGCCTTGCGGTAAAGCCGCTCGCCACCGATCTTCACCGCAGAGACCATCGGAGGTATCTGCTCGATCTCCCCCACGAAGGACCGTGCCGCTCGCAGCAAAGACTCTGCGTCCAGGTCGGCACACGGGCGCTCCGACAGGACCTCGCCTGATGCATCCTGTGTCGAAGTACTGATGCCAAAGCGCGCCACTGCGATGTAACGCTTTGGCACCGATTGCGAATAGGTGAGGAACCTCGTGGCTCTGCCAAGGCCCAGAACGAGGATGCCGGTGGCACTGGGGTCCAGGGTTCCGGCGTGACCTACTTTCTTGATCCCGAACACGCGACGGACACGAGCCACCACATCGTGCGAGGTCATCCCGGAAGGTTTGTCGACGACCAGCACCCCGTCCAGAGTCACTGTTGCTGAAGGGCCGAGACTATGAAGGCGACCGTCTCTTCGACGTTGTCGGTGCTGAATCCCGCGGCGAGATGATGCCCGCCGCCCCCCTTGTCCCGGGCAATACCATCCACTGTGCGGGGCCCCTTCGATCGCAGAGAAACCCGGAAGCCGCCCCCCGGCTGCTCTTTGAACAGCCCGGCCACGTCTGCAGCGCGCGTGCCGCGTATCAGATCTATGACCTTCTCCGTCTCTTCCATGGTCACGCCCGTCTCCTGCAGATCCTGCTGTTCGATCCAGGAGTACACGAAGCCCGACTCCTGAAGCAGCCGCGCCCGATCGAGCACGCGCCCCACCAGCTTGAGATAGCCGAACGGCGATGAGTCAAACACCTCCCCGGCGATCTCGGCGGCGGGAACGCCAAACGTCAGAAGATCGGCGGCCAGGCGCAAGGTTTCGGGCGACGAGTTCGTGTACTGGAAGCGGCCGGTGTCGGTGACGATCCCGGTGTACAGGCAGGTGGCTATCTCGAGATCGAGCTCGACGCCGAGATCCCGGAGGAGCGAAGTCATCAACTCCGCAGTAGACGAAGCGGTCGGGACCACGAGATTGAAAGTGCCGAAATTGTCGTTGCCGCGGTGATGATCCACGTTAACGGTCGTTGCCGTGCGCGCCACAACAGGCTCGACCTCACCCAGACGGTCTACAGCTCCACAGTCCAATGCCAAGAAGATGTCCACCGGTGGCAGATCCCCCGGTTGCACCAGAGAGTCCAAGCCCGGCAGGAAGACATAGGAAGCTGGCACCTGGGCGGGAGTGGTCCCCCACGTGGGATAGGTCGTCTTACCCAGCTTCCGCAGCCCCAGGGACGCTGCCAGTAAAGAGCCAAACGCGTCGCCATCGGGGTTCACATGGCATGCGATCGCGATTGCGTTCGCCTCGGACAACGCAGCTACGGCTCCGTCCCAATCAGGCAGGTCGTATCTCACACCTCATCCTCGTTATCTTGTCGTGTTGCTTCATCTTGATGAAGCTTGTTCAGCAAACGCTCCAGTCGCTCCGCTTCTTCCGGCCCATGATCCAACTCGAAGACCAGCTCGGGCAGATATCTCACGCGCATCTCTTTACCCAATCTGCCCCGCAAGAACGGGGTTGCGCTCTTAAGCCCCCTCATCGTCGCATCTTGCTCGTCATGGGAGCCGAGAACACTGATGAATACGCGCGCGTAGCGAAGATCACGCGTCACCCGCACCGCGGTAACGGTTGTGAACCCGATACGCGGGTCCTTCAGACCTTGGATCGCTTCCCCCAGAACCTCTTTTGCCAGTTTCTGGACGCGTTCTGTTCGCTGAGTCACAGATCTTCCAGCGAGACGATGTGGATCGTCCGATCCACGATCTCGGCGCCGTCAAGGGCCGTCTTGGCCATCACCTTTTCAACCTCCTGGAGAACCTTTCGGCAGTGGGCGATCGAGTCGGCGACGCAGCTCACACCGACAGCCGCCCGTTGCCAGAGATCTTGATACTCAACCTCAGCTATGGACACGTTGAATCTGTTGCGGATCGTTTGGATGACCGATCGCAGAACCCGGCGTTTGTCCTTGAGTGACCTGCTGGCGGGAATGAAGAATTCGAAACGAGCGATCGCGATGAACATCCGATTTCGTCCCCAGCTCGCGAGCTACCTGGCTACCTCTTGTATCTCGAAAGCCTGTATCACGTCGCCCTCTTTGACATCCTGGAAACCCTCGATGCCTATCCCACACTCGAAGCCGGCCGCTACCTCGCGCTGGTCATCCTTGAAGCGCCGCAGCGACGCTATGTTGCTCTCGTAGACGACCGTGCCGTCGCGAACGAGCCGGGCCTTTGCGTTGCGGCGGATAACGCCGTCGGTCACCATGCAACCGGCAACAACGCCCAATCTGGGAACCCGGAAGGTCGCGCGCACTTCCGCCTGTCCGATCGGGATCTCCCGGAGCTCCGGGCCCAACAATCCCTTGGCAGCCTTCTCGATGTCCTGCACGGCCTGGTAGATGACGCGGTAAGTGCGTACATCGACGCCGTGCTCTTCTGCAAGCTGGCGAGCCTGAACGTTGGCGATGACATTGAAGCCGATCACTATCGCGTTCGAGGCCTGCGCCAGGGTGATGTCGTTCTCGGTGATCGCGCCGGCCCCCTTTCGCAACACGGTCACTCTGACCAGCGATTGATCCAGCTTCGCCAACTGATCTTCGAGAGCCTCCACCGACCCCTGGGTGTCCGCTTTGAGGAGCAGGTTCAGCTCGGGAACCTGGCCCTCGGCCGTGGTTTCGAGAAGGGTCTCCAGAGACATCGTCATCGGCTGGGTGATCTGCTCGGATTCCCGCTTGTGGTGCTCGCGGAGAGACGTGATACCGCGGGCTTCCCGTTCGTCCGAGACCGAGCGGAAGTCGTCGCCGGCCTGGGGCACTGACTGCCAGCCGAGCACCTGCACGGGCTCTCCGGGTTTCGCGTCGTTTACGGCGGTCCCGTCTTCATCCAGCATGGCCCGGATCTTGGTCCAGGAGGCACCGGCGATCAGGATGTCACCGAGGTGGAGCGTCCCGCGTTTGACCAGGACGGTGGCCACGGGTCCCCTCCCTTTGTCGAGGTGAGCTTCGATGACGACGCCGCGGGCGCCTGCGGAGGGATTGGCGCGCAGGTCCAACTGCACGTCGGCGGTCAGCACGATCATCTCCAGCAAGCCGTCCAGGTTCGTCCTTTGCTTGGCCGAGACGTCGACGTAAACGGTCTCGCCCCCCCACTCCTCGGGCAGCAGTCCATAGTCGGACAGCTGCTGCCGGACACGGGCAGGGTCTGCCTCCGGCTTGTCAACCTTGTTGACCGCTACGACGATGGGGACCTTGGCCGCCCGGGCGTGGTCTATCGCCTCCACGGTCTGGGGCATCACCCCATCGTCGGCCGCCACGACGAGAACGGCTATGTCGGTCACTTGTGCGCCACGTGCTCGCATCGCGGTGAACGCCTCGTGGCCGGGAGTGTCGATGAACGTGATCTCTCGTCCGTCGTAGTCGACCTGGTAGGCACCGATGTGCTGCGTGATACCCCCCGCCTCACTAGCGGCAACGTTCGTCTTCCTGATCGCATCCAGGATCGCCGTCTTGCCGTGGTCCACGTGGCCCATAACCGTCACCACCGGGGCGCGCGCCACCAGCTCGCCATCGTCGCCTTCGTCTTCTTCCTCCGCGAGCAGAGCTTCCTCATCCGCGGTCTCGCGCCCCGGATCCACGATCTGCACCCGGATACCAAGCTCGTCGGCGACGAGGAACAGAGCCTCGTCGCTCATCGACTGGGTAACCGTCACCATCTCGCCCAGACCGAGGAGCGCCTTGACCACCTCGGCCGCCGGCCTGCCTGCCTTATCGGCGAAATCCTTGACCGTGACGCCATGGTGAACCTGGACCGCGGCTGGTGCCTCGGCGTCCGCGGGCGTGTCGATCGCGATCTCGGCGGCGGGAGTGGCAGGGGCCGCCGGGGCAGTCTCGGGGGCCGCAGCCGTCGGGGGGGCGGGTGCCGCGGGTGCAGAAGCGGGTTCGGTGGTCGACGCCTTGTTCGGGACCGGAGCCGGCTTGGTCGCCGCAGGCTTGGTTGCGGAAGATTTTGCGGGGGCAGGAGCCGGCTTGGTCGCGGCAGGCTTGGTCGCGGAAGATTTTGCGGGGGCCGGGGCAGGCTTGGTTGCGGCAGGCTTGGTCCGAGTCGAGGCCGCCTTCGCGGGGGCAGAGCCGTTGCCCAGCTCGGCGCGGAGCCGTTCGGCGACCGCTTCGTCGACGGAAGAGGAATGGCTCTTGGCCGGCTCGCCGATCTTCTCGAGGTGCTCGAGCACCTCCTTGGAGGTAAGCCCCAGCTCCTTCGCTACTTCGTGAACCCTCGGTTTAGCCATCTATCCCTCTCATCGTCGCCATCAACTCCGCCCGGAGCCCTTCGGGGATCGCGCCGCCGAAACGAAGGGCTCTCGCCAGACTCCCTGACCTGCAGGCCCGTTCGATGCAAGCCCGGTCGAAGCAAACGTATGCCCCCCGGCCGGCCCCCGTACGGGTGGAGTCGACGGAAAGAGTCCCATCGCCGGCATGCGTCACGCGAAGGAGCCGGCCCCGAGCCTGTTTGCTCCGGCATCCCGTGCACGTCCGCATCGGACCTATAGCCATATTAGCTACTCCGTGTTTGCCGCCTCGGGTACCTCGGTGGTCACACTTTCGGACGGCCGGTCGACCACCAGAACCTCAGCATCGCGTCTCACCTGCGACTCGGATTTGATGTCCACGCGAAGCCCCGTTAGCCGCGCCGCCAGCCTGGCATTCTGTCCTTCCTTGCCGATCGCAAGGGAGAGCTGGTAGTCGGGAACGATCACCAGCGCGGTCTGCCCGTCGGCGTGAAGCTTGACTTCTTTCACCTTGGCAGGAGACAGAGCGTTGGCCACGAACTCACCGGTGTCCTGGGTCCATTTGACGATGTCGATCTTCTCGCCGCGGAGCTCATTCATCACCATCCGCACGCGCGAGCCCTTGCTTCCTACGCAGGCGCCGACGGGGTCCACGTTCTTGTCGTTCGAGGCCACCGCGATCTTCGAGCGATGCCCCGGCTCCCGCGCCACCGACTTGATCTCCACGATCCCGTCGAGGATCTCCGGCACCTCGAGCTCGAACAGCCGCTTGATCAGTCCGGGATGCGTCCGGGAGACGATGATCTGGGGACCGCGCGCCGATCTGCGCACCTCGACGATGTACGCCTTCAGGCGCGACCCATGCTCGTAGCGCTCGTGCGGGATCTGCTCGGAAGGGGGCATCAAAGCCTCGGTCTTGCCGAGATCGAGGATCGTGTAGCGATGATCCTGCTGCTGCACGATCCCCGTGACGATGTCGCCTTCACGACCGGCGTACTCGCCGAAGGTGATGTCCCTCTCTGCGTCCCTTAGCTTCTGAAGCATCACTTGCTTGGCTGTTTGCGCGGCGATCCGTCCGAAGTCGTTGGGAGTGTCCTCCCACTCCTTCAGAGTCGTGACTTCTTCGGTCTCCGGATCTACCTCGATATCCTGAGCGAACACGGTCAGGGTGCCGGTGTCCCTATCGATCACGGCCCGCGCCCCGCGGCTCTCCAGGTCGGCATTCGTCATCCGGAGATAGGCCTGGGCGAGCGCCTTCTCAAGTGCCTGTATGGAGGTATCGAGCGTGACGCCGCGTTCCCGCTCGAGCTCTCTCAGTGAATCGATGGGGATGTTCATCCCAGTGTCCTTCCTCTGTGCTGCATCGGATTTACTTCCATTCGAAGATCGTGCGAGCGGAGCGCAATTGGCCGTAAGGGACCTCAACCTCGCCGGCCCCCGTATCCAGCTTCACGGAGTCCTCAGTCACCCCTGCGATCGTTCCCTCAATACGGTGGCTGTCCGGCAGCAATCTCTCGCGCGTCTTGATCACGGCTTTACGTCCAAGGCAGCGGGCGAAATGCTCCCGTGAGCGGAGGGTCCGCTCGAGCCCCGGCGAGGAAACCTCCAGCGTGTAGCGACCCTGGATCGGGTCCCGCAGGTCCAGGCCTCGGGAGATCTCTTCCGAGACCTCGGCCACCGTGTCCAGATCCACCCCCTGGTCACCCTCAACGAACACTCGAACGACCGCGCGACCGGGTTGACCCCCCATCTCAACGTCCCAGAGCGTCAGTGACCGGCGATGCGCGACCGCCTCGGCGAGGTCCCTGACCTCCTCGAGCGTGCCCATCACCCCTCCGATCTCTGCTTCTCACAAATGAAGCCCCTCCTTCGAGGGGCTTCCCTTCAACTTAGTGACGAAGTGCTGCTCCAGGCGGCCGAGCGGCTTTTCAGAGTACCATCCGGAGCCTCATGGGAAAGAAAGCACGCAAGCGCAGAACCAAGCGGAAGAACAAGGCCAACCATGGCAAGCGACCCAACGCGGGGCGCCGCTAGAACTGGGTAGGTGCTGCGTCGACCGCCGCTACCACCCGCCACCGGGCCGGCCAATGCGGACGACGCGACTTCAGTCTCCACTTCGCGTTTTCGCTGCCCTGGAACTCGAACACATCCGAGTGTCCGCCCACCTGATTCGAGGCTGCCACCTTTGCTTCGATGCGGGACTGCATCGTAGCTCGGATCCCTCCACCGCCGTAGCAGCCGCATCGATCGGGCGGGTTCCTCCAGCTGTATCGGCCCCCGCCTTCATAGGCGAACGGGACTTTCGATGACCACTGGCCGGCCCTCCACACACTGAGCTTCCCGCCGCAGGGCCCTGAGGAACAGCTCGGTTGGAACCTCATAACGCAGCGACAACTCAGTTGCTGCCCAACCTGGAAGAAGCGGCGGATCGCGCCCACGTCAAGCCCTTTGCTCCCGGCACCGTGGGGCAGGTTCACGTGCTGAACGGTGCTGAAAAGCTCGTAGGTACCGGATAGCCGTGCGTTCTGGATGGTTTTCTTTTCTACCGATAGGTGCAGGCCCGTGATGTTGGAGATCGCAAACATCGCTCCGCCGATCACTGCGAGGGCGATGAGGGGGGCAGCCCAGGACAATACTTTTGGAGAGACCCTCATGCGGGTGCCACCACTACGACCGGCGCATCCCTATCTGAAGAGGTTCCTCGGCCCGGCGAGCGGCGCCCTTACGGACGACGACCTCACCGTCGACGGGTTCCCCCGCAGCCCGGATCTCCACGGCCAGCCGCTCGGCTTCTTCGAGCAGCGCCGAGACCAGCCGGTCGTGCGGCACCCATCCGATCTGCTTCCCCTTGGAGAAGAGGAGGCCTCTTCCGGGGCCAGCTGCGATGCCGATGTCGGCGTCGCGAGCCTCGCCGGGGCCGTTCACCTCGCAGCCCATCACCGCTATCTGCATGGGCGGTAGGTCCATCTTCTCGATCGCCGCCTCTACTTCGTTCGCGAGAGCGAACACATCCAGCTCTGCGCGGCCGCACGACGGGCATGCGACGAGGTCGAAGGTGTCCTGGCGAAGACCGAGCGCGTTGAGGATCTGCTTGCCCGCCTTGACCTCTTCGACTGGGTCGGCGGTGAGAGACACGCGGATCGTGTCACCGATCCCCTCCGCCAGAAGGGTTCCAATGCCGATAGCGGACTTCACGATTCCGGTTTTGGGCGTACCCGCTTCCGTAACGCCGAGGTGAAGGGGAACGTCCGTGCGCGCCGCAAGCATGCGGTAGGCCGCGATCATCTCGGCCACGTTCTGATGCTTAACCGAGACCTTGATATCGGTAAAGCCATGCTCTTCGAGCAAACCGATCTCGTATAGAGCGCTCTCCACCAAGGCCTCGGCGGTCGGTCGTCCGTACTTCTCGATCAACTTCTTGTCCAACGAACCGGCATTCACTCCGATGCGGATTGGTATCCCCCGCTCCTTGGCGGCCTCGGCGACCTCCTTGATGTGTTGCGGGTTCCGCATGTTCCCCGGGTTCAACCGGAGTCCGTGCACGCCCGCCTCCAACGCGAGCATCGCCAAACGAACCGAGAAGTGGATATCGGCGATTATCGGCACGCCGCCTTCGGCCACGATGAGGGGCAAGGCGCGTGCGTCTCCTTCGTGGGGAACGGCCACTCGGACGATGTCGGCTCCCTGGGTTGCTAGTTCGTGAACCTGGATCAGCGTCGCCTGCACGTCGTCCGTCTTGGTTGTCGTCATGGACTGAACCGAAACCGGCGCGCCGCCGCCGATCGCAACGCTCCCTACATGGATCTGGCGCGAGGGCCTGCGTGGGAACTGTGACGTGGTCATGTCAGTACTCCAGGTTCAGCAGAGTGCGGGCGCGTGGTGCCCGGCGAGGGCCGAGGTACAGGGCCCACAAGATGCCTGCGATAGCTAGCCGCATGCGAAGCCAGCTCGTTTTATAGGTCATAGCGGCAAGTTGAGGGGACGGATGATGTCGAGATACAGAGATGCGATGAAGATCACGACGAAGAAGGAGATGACCGCGGCGGCAACCGGGATGAGCTTGCGTAGATCAACGGTCCTTCTCGTGATCGACTCGTAAATCACAACCGCAAGGTGCCCGCCGTCGAGGGGAGGCAGCGGCAGAAGGTTCATGATGCCGAGAAAGATCGTCAAACCCACCAAGAGACCTACGAGATCGAGATACTGATGGTCGGCCACCGTCTGGCCGGCGATCCTGCCGGCACCATAGATGCTGACCGGCCCCTGCCCCGGTCCCCTCGAGCCGTGCCCACTGAGCGCGGACCAGAGTTCGCCGGAGAAGATCGTGTGGAAGAGGCCCCCCACCTGCTGCACGGAATACTTCGTGTAGTCCCAGGTGACGGCCGCTGCATGTCCGGCCCCCGCTATGAACGAGTACTTGTGGTACAGCAGCTGCGGCTGCACGCCCAGATAACCGATCAGGTGCTCACCGGGGCGGGTCGCTCTGATGTGACGGCCCGCGGGTGCGTAGGAGACGATGCGCTCGGAGCCCTTGACGATCGCACTGCCGAGACGCACGGCAACGTTTCGTCGTTGGCCGTCGTGTAGAAGAGTGAAATCTGCCGTCTGCCCCGGATGCTGGCGGATGTAGGTGCGGATCTGAGTCCACTGTGACACCGGCCGCCCGGCGATCCCAACGATCCGGTCGCCCACCGCAAGACCGAGATTCGAAGCTGCGGTGGGCCGGCCCTGGAGACTCTGCTGTACAAGCGCAACCTGGTTCGAGGCTTGGCCATTGGGGAATCCGAGCACCATCGCCGCGATCAACAGGGTGACGAACGCGAGGATCCAGTGCGTTGCAGATCCCGCCACCAGCACCAGAGCCCGCTGCCACCGCGGTTTGTTGGGGTACGAGCGAGGCTCATCCTGTGCTTCCACCTGCTCGTACGGGTTCATTCCGACGATCTTTACGAAGCCCCCGAGGGGAAGCGCCTTGACCCCGTACTCGGTCTCGCCCTTGGTGGTGGACCAGAGCGTCGGCCCAAATCCAAGGAAGAACATGCTCGCTTTGAAGTGAAAGATCTTGGCCATCAGGAAGTGACCCGATTCGTGGATCATCACCATCAGAAGGATCCACGCTATGAACAGCACCACGCCGAGCGTCATGCCACTCCCTCCCTCACGATGGCTTCCTCAGCACGCCGTCGCGCCCACCCGTCCGCCTCGATGACCGCGTCAAGCTCATCCACACCGAAGGCCACATGCGCCTCGAGAACCTTCTCCACCACCGCGGGGATGTCTTCGAAGGAGATGCCGCCGTCGAGGAACGAGTGCACCGCTACCTCATTGGCCGCGTTGAGAACCGCGGGGTACGACTGTGCCCTGCGTCCGGCGTCGTAGGCCAGCCCCAGCGATGGGAACCTTTTCTCATCAACGGGTTGGAAGGTGAGCGTTGCGACTGCAGCGAGGTCGAGAGCCGGGATCGCCGAGGGGAATCGGATGCCGCTCAAAGCCGCTTGGATCGGTATGCGCATGTCGGCGGGTGCAGCTTGCATGATCGTGGTGCCGTCGATCAGCTCGACCGCCCCATGGACGACGCTTTGGGGGTGGACAACCACTCCGATGTCGTCGTAGGCGAAACCGAACAGATGATGCGCTTCAATCACTTCGAGTCCCTTGTTCATCAAAGTTGCAGAGTCCACAGTTATCTTCGGTCCCATCGACCACGTTGGATGGGCGAGGGCTTCTGCGCGCGTAACGTCGTGAAGATCCGGGCGATCCCGGAAGGGACCTCCCGAAGCGGTGATGACTATGCGAGCGACGGCGGCAGGCTTCAGGTGCGCGAGACACTGGGCGAGCGCAGCGTGTTCGGAGTCGACCGGCACCATCGAACCCCCTCCACGTCGCGCTGCCTTCAGGCAAACCTCTCCTCCCGCAACGAGGCTTTCCTTGTTCGCGAGGGCGAGAGTCTTTCCGGCTTCGAGCGCAGCGACGGAGGCGGCGAGCCCGGCGGCCCCCACGATGGCGTTGAGGACGACATCAGCCTCGGGAAGCGCAGCGAGGCGAGTAGCTTCGTCGGTGCCGATCCCCGTCGCTACATCACCGAATCGAGCTGCCTGCGAGGCGATTCCGGGGGCATCTTTGCCCGCGGCGAGCCCCACCAGTTTGAACCGGCGCGGGTTCTCCCGGATCACGTCGAGGGCTTGACGCCCGATGGAGCCGGTTGACCCGAGGACGACGATGCGGCGTTGGGGGCCGCGGATCTCAGGCATGCTCTTCGATTGTCACACGCCCGTATGAGTACCTTGCTAAGAAACCATGAAGTGAAGGAGGAGGAAAACGGCCGGGGCGCAGAAGATGATCGCATCCAGTCGGTCGAGCATCCCGCCGTGGCCGGGGAGGAGCCGACCGGAGTCCTTAACGCCCAATTCCCGCTTCACAAGGGACTCGGCCAAGTCTCCAAGAGGGGCCAGTACCGCCACGATCGCTCCGACGGCCAGCGCTTGGGCCACCCCCAGGGTGGTCCATAAGGGGATCAGGATCGCGGCCACGACCAGTGCGCCTGCGACCCCCCCTGCGAACCCCTCCCATGTCTTGGATGGCGAGATGGAGGGGGCCAGGCGGTGGCGGCCGAATGCCGTGCCGACGAAGTACGCCGAGATGTCGTCGGCGGCAGCAGCGAGCATGAAGAGGATCAGGAGCTTTAGGCCCTCGCCGGGAAGGACGAGGATGGACACCGCGGCAGCTCCTCCACCGCCGATCCAGGCAACCCCGAGCACGGTCCAGGCGGCGTCGTCGGCGGCCGTCGCAGTGTGCCCCGGCTGCAGCGAGAGAAGCAGGCAGCCCGCCGGGGTCGCCGCCGCAACCGCCAGAAGCCAGTCCGGCCGATGGAGGTATGCAGCAAGCATCAACGCGAAGCAGCAGGCGAGCCCAAAGACGATGTGAGGGCCGCGGCCTTTGCGAGGCGCAGCATCCATCAGCTCGAAGAAGGCGAACAAGATGACTGCGGCGGCCAGGACGAAGAAGGCGGCCCGGCCGAGCAGATAGCAAGCGATCACGAGGCCCAGCAGAAAAAGAGAAGTTGCTACGGCCTGCGCAAGCGACCGGCCCTTGTCGGCCACTACGCCTCCCTAACGGCTAAACCTCGGAGAGCTCGGCTTCCTTACGGTTCAGGTTTTCCTCGACCTCTTCCACATGGCGATCGGTCAGTTTCTGCAACTCACCCTCGGCCCCCCGTTCTTCATCTTCGCCGATGACCGCATCTTTCTTGAGTCTTTCGAGCTCCTGCTTCGCATGGCGGCGGACGGCTCTGACGGCAACTCGGCCCTCCTCCGCACGCACGTGAGCAACTTTGATCAGGTCCTTGCGGCGGTCCTCCGTCAATTGTGGGAACGCCAGCCGGATCACCGACCCGTCATTGTTGGGTGTGATACCCAGATCCGATTGTTGGATCGCTTTCTCGATAGCGGCCACGGAGGTCCTGTCGTAAGGCGCGATGACGAGGAGACGAGGTTCCGGAACGGAGAGGTTGGCGATCTGGTTCAGGGGTGTCTGGGTGCCGTAGTAGTCAACCGTGATCCTGTTCAGCAGTGATGGGGTGGCGCGTCCCGACCGGATCGAGGCGAGCTCTTCGCGGTTGACGGAGACCGCTTTCTTCATCTTCTCCTCCGCCTCGCGCAGAACGCCATCCTTGTTCTCGGCCATATCGCCTCCTAGTCGGTCTGACCCGCATGCACCAGGGTGCCGACCTCCTCGCCGTTCAGAACCCGAGCGATGTTGCCTGCCTTCATGTTGAAAACGATTATCGGCAAACGATTGTCCATACACAGTGAGATGGCAGTCGAATCCATCACCTTGAGCCCCAGCTTGAGAACGTCCATATAGGGAAGGGACGAGAACATCTTTGCCGCAGGGTTGGTGACCGGATCGGAGTCGTACACCCCATCCACCCGCGTGCCTTTGAGGATCGCCTCGGCCCCTATCTCGAGCGCGCGCAGAGCGGCGGTGGTGTCGGTGGAGAAATAGGGATTGCCCGTGCCTCCGGCGAATATGACCACTCGGCCCTTCTCGAGGTGACGCAATGCACGGCGACGGATGTAAGGCTCGGCCAGCTCCTGCATCCAGATCGCGGTTTGAACCCGGGTCTCGACGCCTTCTCTCTCGAGGGCGTCCTGCATCGCCAGCGCGTTGATGACCGTTGACAGCATCCCCATGTAATCGGCGGTGGTTCTGTCGGTGCCCTGAGCGGATGCCGAAAGGCCACGGATGATGTTGCCCCCACCGATGACAAGAGCGAGCTGCGTCCCCACGTTTTTCGCATCGGAGATCTGTCTTGCTATGGAGCCCACGATGCGGGGATCGATCCCGAACCCATGCTGGGGGTCGGCGAAAGCCTCACCCGATAGCTTCAGGAGAACCCTGCTGTATTTCGGCGCGACCCCTAGCCCGTCACCCACGACGAGCTAAGCCTGGAAGCCTTCACCGACGCGGATCCTGCAGAACCGCCCGACGGTGACGTTCTCGCCCATCAATGACTTAGCCTCATCGAGGAGCGTCGCGATCGTCTTGCTCTTGTCCTGGATCCACTCCTGGTCCAAGAGAACGCGCTCTTTGTAGAAAGATTCGAGCTTTCCCTGGACGATCTTGGTCACCACGTTCTCCGGCTTGCCGGAATCCTTGGCTTGTTTCGCGTAGATCGCCGACTCGTCGTCGATGACGCTCTGAGGCACCTCGTCACGGGTCTTCCACGAAGGGTCGGCAAACGAGATGTGCATCGCTACATCCTTGGCCAGCCGCTCGAAACCCTCAGTCTTGGCCACGAAATCGGTCTCGCAATTCAGCTCGAGCATCACTCCCAGCTTGGGAGGGAAGTTGGGATCGGGGCGGTGAAGGTACGTGTAGACGATCCCCTCGGAGGCAACTCGGCCGCTGCGTTTGGCAGCGTCGGCCAAACCCTTTTCCCTGAGGATCCTCTTTGCGGCATCTAGATCGCCGTTCGCCTCGGTCAAAGCCCGCTTGCAATCCATCATCCCCGCGCCCGTAGCTTCGCGGAGTGCCTTTACGTCCTGTGCGCTTATCTCTGCCATATCTCTACCTTCCTTGCCGGGTGATCATCATCATGAGGCTTGCGGTGCGGCCCCCTGCGGCTCCGCTTCCCGGGGATGAGAGGCATCGCCCACCTCATCTCCCCGAACGGGCTCGGCCGGCTGCCTCTCCCCCGAGCCACCCGCGGCCGCACCAGACGCAGCCTCCGTCGTGCCGGCTGCCGCCGAGCTTCCCGAGGCTGCGTCGGCTTGCTCTTCAGCCTCCAGTTCGAGCTCCCATTCGGCTTTGGGCTGCGCCGCCGCTCCCGGCAGTATCTGTGTCGGTGGAAGTGGGGCCGCTCCGGTGTCCGCCTGCACCATGTCCGGTGGACGCATCGACTTGCCCTCGATGACGGCATCCGCGATGATCCGGGTAAGCAGCGCACCCGAGCGGATCGCGTCATCGTTGCCGGGGATCGCATAGTCCACGTCGTCCGGGTCGCAATTCGTGTCGAGCACGGCAACGATCGGAACACCGAGCTTCTTTGCCTCTTTGACGGCTATCTCTTCCTTCTTGGTATCGAGGATGTAGACGGCGTCGGGTGTCTTATCGAGGTAACGCAAGCCGGATAGGTTCCGTTGGAGCTTCTCGTGCTCCCGCCTCAGCTTCAGGCCCTCTTTCTTGGGAAGCCCATCGATCGAACCGGTCGCGATCATCTCTTCCAATTCGCGCATGCGGCGGATCCGTTCGTGCATGGTGCGGAAGTTGGTCAGCATCCCGCCCAGCCAGCGGAAGTTCACATAAGGCATGCCGCACCGCTCAGCCTGCTCCTTGACGGTCTCCTGCACCTGCCGCTTCGTCGCGACGAACAGGATCGTTCCGCCCCCGGAAACCCGATCTCGAACAAAGGTGTACGCCTTCTCGATCCCGGACATGGTTTGTTGAAGGTCCAGGATGTAGATCCCGTTGCGCTCCGCAAAGATGTATCGCTTCATCTTTGGGTTCCAGCGCCGTTTCTGATGGCCGAAATGAACCCCGGCTTCGAGCAGCTGCCGCATCGTGACGACAGGCATTGGCGTTACCCTCCTTCGGTTTTGTCCTCCGCCCGTCGACCCGGCTAAAGCAACCGGGACCGAAACCCTCGGGCGAGCGCGCTGCTCGAGGGGGACGAGCGTGTGAATTTGTGGAACTGCCGAAGGCTACCAGACGACCCGTGCCGCCGAAGGCGCAGCCACCCCGGCGCGAGGTCTTCGGTCAGGCAGTCTGCGTAGCCTGGACGATCTTTCCGCGCAGGGCCAGAACTGCCTTCGTATGCATCTGGGAGATCCGTGATTCCGTCACGTGGAGCACCTTTCCGATCTGAGCGAGCGTCAGCCCCTCGTAGTAGTAGAGAGTCACTACGATCTTCTCCCTTTCGGGGAGCCGGTTGATGGCCTGGGTCAGGATGCCCTTCATCTCCTCGGACTCGAAGGCGTCCATGGGGCTCGTGGCTTTGGTGTCCTCGAGCGTCTCGACGAGCGACAGCCGGTCCCCTTTCTCTCCGTTCACAGACAAGAGCTGGTCGAGAGCGACGAGGGATATCGTCGACAGCTGGCTATAGATGTGGCCTAACTCGCCGTCAGAGACTCCGAGCTCGTGCGCGATCTCGTGGTCGGAGGGCGGCCGCTTCAATCTGTTCTCGAGGGTCGTGTACGCCTTTTCCACCTCGCGCGCCTTGAACCGGACCGAACGCGGCACCCAGTCGATCGCTCGGAGCTCGTCGATGATGGCGCCGCGTATGCGACTGATGGCGTAGGTCTCGAATTTGATGTTGCGGGTGATGTCGTACTTCTCAATGGCATCGATCAAGCCGAAGATCCCGTACGAGATCAGATCCGCCTGCTCGATGTTGGAAGGGAGCCCGACGGCGACGCGCCCGGCGACATATTTCACCAGCGGCGAGTAGTGAAGGATCAGGCGGTCCCGATCCTGCGGTAAGGCGTCACGCTTGTACCCGCGCCACGCAGCGTTTAAAACGTCTTCGGCCGGGTTCTGCCCTACCGGGGCGCGCGGGGGCGGCTCACGCTCGGGGGTGACTTTGCTCATACACAGCCCTCAATCTCTCGCTCGAGACATGCGTGTAGATCTGAGTTGTTGCAAGGCTGTCATGGCCCAGCAACTCCTGTACTGCTCGCAGATCAGCTCCGCCGTCCAGCATATGAGTTGCGAACGAATGCCGCAGGGCGTGGGGGCTCGCATGCCGCATCCCGTCGGCTCGAAGATACTTGTCCAGGAGGGATCTCACGCTTCGGGGGCCGAGTCGTCCACCCCGAGCGTTGATGAAAACCGCGCTGTTGGGCGGAGCTTGCTTTGCATGCTCGAGAAGCTGACCCCGGGCATCGCGGAGGTAGGCGTCGAGTGCGCGCCGGCCGGGTCCGCTGATCGGCAGCTGACGCTGCTTACGTCCCTTACGCGTCACCCGCATCGTGCCCGACGAGATGTCGACGTTCTCCATGTCCAGCCCACACAGCTCGGCGACACGCAATCCCGATCCATATAGCAGTTCGAGCACCGCCCGATCCCTGAGCCCGATGGGACCGTCCCGAGGCGGGAGCTCACATAGAGCAGCCGCGTCAGCTTCCTTGAGCACCCGCGGCAGCGGTCGGTCCAGCTTCGGCACCTTCAGCCCCACCGAAGGATCCATCGCCGAGATCCCTTTCACTGCCGCCCACTTCAGGAAAGCTCGGACCGCGCTCGCCTTGCGCGCAATCGAGCGGCGCGCGAGGTGGCGCTCGCTTAGGAAGGAAACGTAGCGTCGAAGCAGCTTCCGGTCCACGTCCGCCAGTTGGAACACACGGGAGCGCGCCGCCCACTCGCCGAATTGTTTCAGGTCACTGGAATAGGCGGCAAGCGTGTGCGGAGACAGATCGCGCTCAGCCCTTGCGGCGCGCAGGAATAAGTGGGAGGCACCGACGATGGTCGATGCATACCTTTTCCCGATCTCCGCGGAGCCGCCCCCCGCTGGGGTCTGGTTCATGTGGTGGGTTACCTATCCTCGATGTTCTTCGCTCTTCGCTCTTCGGTCTTGGGGGCGATCGTGATGGGGCCCAGCTGAGCTTGTCCCTCAAGCATGGGCGCTGCCTGTTGAACCTGTCAACTACTGAGGTGAAAGTTAGGGGCTAGCGCTTCTTTCCCTGGGATGGACCCGACCTCGGATAGCTGCGCACCTCAGCGGCTAGGACAGCCCAGCGATCTGATCCACCGGACTTCACTGATCTTTTATCACCGAACTTTCGATGCATCTAAAGCCTCGCCGTCCCGCATCACGAGGCATCCATCGTTGAGAAGTTCGGTGGTACGTGTGGTGCGTGCGGTGCGTGCGGTACATGTGGTCCAAATGTGTACCGCGTGTACCGCAGCCTCCCTGGAACACTGATGCCCTGAATCGGCGGAAGTTGAGATCCAGATACGTGCGAGGCCAAGGGACTCAAGAGCTGATTGTCTAAGGGGCAACATGAGACCTGGTCAGTCATCCACGAGGGATCTTCGAACCCGTGCTCCCGCCCCCGTGATCTCGTAACCGGCTGGTTGTTTCAAAGCGAGGCCCCGCACTTCTAGGCACGACAACGCCAGGGCCACCGCTCCGGAACGTTCCCCAAGGTCACGGCGAAGCCGGTCGGTGGACACCGGCGTGTCGTCCAAGAGCTCAAGCACCCTTTGCTCCAACTGTTCGAGGATGGGCTGAGTGCCGTTTTGCTTGTTCGAGAACCGCTGCTCCCAGACCACTCCTGGAGCGAGATCCTCGAAGACGTGTCTCGGCTCTGTCACCAGAGTGGCCAACGAAGTGCGGATCAACTCATTGGGTGCAGCCGCCATGCCGTTGCGGATGCTGCCGGGTACGGCGAAGACGGCCCGATTGCAGTTAACCGCCCGTTTCGCCGTTATCAAAGCTCCGCTCTTGGCGCCGCCCTCCACCACGATGACCCCCGCACACAAGCCGGCAACGATCCGGTTGCGCTCGGGGAAGCGCCATGTCGCCGGTTCGGTTCCGTCTGGGTACTCCGACAAAAGCGTTCCCTTTGCAGCGATCTCATCGCGGAGCTTCTTATTGCGCGCGGGATAGAGCACGTCCACCCCGCAGCCGAGCGCAGCTATGGTTCGGCCGCAAGCTTTCAGTGCGGCGAGATGAGCGGACGCGTCGATCCCCATGGCAAGACCGGACACGATCACGAATCCAGCTTCGGCTAGCTCGCAAGCGAAACGTTGGGAGATCTCGATCCCCGCCCAGGTGGGGCGTCTTGTCCCTACTATCGCCACGTGAGTCTTGGTTGGATCCAAGGGGAGCCCCCTCAGATGAAGACACTCAGGAGACGGCCAGGGTCCCAGCTCGTTCAAACGAGAAGGCCATTCTGGGTCTGAGGCATGGAGAACCCTGCTCATGCCATCACCTGGTCACCCGACGGCAGCAGCCGAAAACTCAAGGCATTGAACAGATCGATTCGGGTGATGGCTTCGTTGCCCTCGAGGTCGGCAACTGTGCGCGCCACTCTCAAGAGACGGTCCACACCCCTGCCGGAGAGAGAAAGTGCATCGATCGCCGCGCTCAGCTCCAGCCGAGCTGCGTCTTCGAGACGCAGCCTGGAGTCGAGCTGGCTTCGCGAAGCCGATGCGTTGGTAACTACCGGTGATGAATACCTCGTGGCCTGCATCGCACGGGCGCGTTCGACTCGACATCTAACAACTTCCGAGTTCTCACCTTCGGGTGGCCCCATCAGCTCCTTCTTGGTCAACCGCGTCATGACAACCTGCATGTCGAAGCGGTCGAGCAATGGACCGGATAGCCGGTTGCGATAGCGCGTGATCTCGATGCCGTTGCAAGAACACGAACGGGATTCATCACCGAGGAATCCACAGGGGCACGGATTCATCGCACCGATCAGCGAGAAGCGACAGGGGAAGGAGATCACTCCGCCACTCCTAGCGATCCGCACGATTCCGTCCTCGAGGGGCCCCCGTAGCCATTCAAGGACGTCGCGGCGGTAGAGACTGATCTCGTCCAGGAAAAGCACTCCATGATGGGCGAGGCTGACCTCTCCCGGGCGGGCTATGCCGGAACCCCCGCCGACCAATCCCGCGAGCGAGACGTGGTGGTGCGGAGATCGGAATGGCCGGGCGACGGCCAAACCCGAGTCCTCGTCCAACAAGCCGGCAACCGAACGTATGCGCGTGACCTCGAGCGATTCCTGGAAGGACATGGCCGGAAAGATCCCCGGAAGCCGGCGGGCGAGCATGGTCTTGCCCGAACCGGGCGGGGCCTTCCAGGAGCAGATTGTGGCCCCCAGCCGCGGCGACCTCCAGCGCGCGCTTGGCCTCCTCCTGCCCCCTTACTTCGGTGAGATCGTCGATCGCGGTGGCGGCAGGGGGCCGCGGCGAAGGCACCGGTGCGGGTTTGATCCCTGTGCGGAGGAACTCAAGACACTCCCCCAATGTCGCGACGGGACGACCTCGATGTCTTCGAGCAACGAGGCCTCAGCGGCGTTGGCAGCGGGACAGATGAGCCCGCGATGGCCGCTCTCTCGGCAGGCGATCGCGGCCGCAAGGGTCCCGGGAACCCGCCGCACCTCGGCGTCCAGAGCCAGCTCACCGAGGCACATCCATCCCCCAAGAGACTCTTCTGCCACCCTCCCCTTCGCGGCAAGTACGCCCAACGCGATCGGAAGGTCGAAGTGGGTGCCTTCTTTACGCAGGGCTCCGGGGGCTAGATTCGCAACGATCCGCTCGCGGGGCCAACGCTCGCCTTCGGTCGCGTTGATGGCCGATCGGGTCCGCTGCTCGGCTTCCCGTACCGACTTAGCAGGCAGACCGACTATCGAAAAGCCGGGGATGCCCGAATCAACATCCACCTCGACTTGGACGATGCGCGCTTCGGTACCAACAAGTGCAAACGATTCTGTAGTTGCCAGCAAGGATCACTTCCGATCCCGGCTCATGGGAGAACGCGGCGATGAAGAATCTAGCCGGGGGGTCGGACAAATATCGGCATCGGCGATCAGGAGGCATCCTCGATCCGATCAGGAGGCATCCGCGCTCCGAGAAGAAGCCGTCCGCGATCCGATCAGAAGGCGTCTGCGATGAGGGTGACCTCCGATTCCTCATCCCGAATGATCACCGACACAACGTCGAAGCGAAGGTCGCGGAAACGCGGCCGCCGATCGGCCAGCCAGCACGCAGCCAGCCGTCGCAGCCGCTGCTGCTTGCGAAACCCGACCGCTTCCGAAGGCTCACCCCAGCGGGAGGTGTGCCGCGTCTTCACTTCGCAAAACACGAGCAGAGAGTCCCGCTCCGCCACGATGTCGATCTCGCCCTCGCGGCAGCGGAAGTTCTGTTCGAGAACCGTGAAGCCCAGCCGCCTGTAGTGGTTCGCAGCTAGCTCATCACCTCGGCGACCAAAGCTGGTTCGCACATCCACGGCAGGAGGTTACGGAGGGGCTGCGACACAACCTCCGCCTTGAAGGGCTGCATCGAACGCGAAAGTGGTTTCGGCCACCACGAGTGCCGAGAAGGGCGGTGTGTTAACGCTCCATGCTGGGAGGGTCTGGAAGCATGTCACGCTCCGCCAGTTGCGATAGCTCCTCGACGTTGAGGTCCCGGAACGTGACTACTTTGACATGAGATACGAAGCGCGCCGGTCGATGCATATCCCAGACCCACGCATCCGTGAGTTCGACCTCGAACCAAACCTTGGGTCCAAGGTGGCGGGTATCGACACTGACGTCATTGGCGAGATAGAAGCGACGTTCGGTCTCCACGACGTACTTGAACATCGGGAGGACGTCGCGGTACTCCTTGTAAAGCTGGAGCTCCATCTCGGCCTCATACTTCTCGAGGTCCTCGACGCTCATTCCCACTCCCCTTCACCTTCGCTCCGAGGGTTCAAGTGTCCCACTCCGTGAGGAATCAGGGCACCATCCTCACCTGGGAAACCAAGCACCCCGAAGAAGGAGCGCCGGTGCACTGGAGAAGGCCCGTAGCGCTTCAAAGCGTCCCAATGATCCCTCGTCCCATATCCGACATTCGTGATGAATCCATACTCCGGGTGGCGGCGGTGACACCTCCTCATCGAGCGATCCCTGGTCACCTTCGCGATGATCGATGCTGCGGCCACATTCTTGGAGATGACGTCAGCCTTCTTCACCGCCAGTCCCGGCCAGCGCAGGCGCTTTAGCCGAAAGGCGTCGAGCAGTACGTAATCGGGCGGCACCCCCAGGCCCTTGAGCGCCCGCCGGAGCGCCTGGAGATTGCACCGCTGTAGACCGTCGCGGTCGATCCGCTCCGGCCGAACCCGCACGGTGCAGACCGCCAGGGCCACTTGCAGGATCTGCTCCGCCAGGTGCTCTCTCTGGATCC
The DNA here is from genome assembly GCA_034667525.1 of Actinomycetota bacterium. Lineage (GTDB taxonomy): Bacteria > Actinomycetota > CADDZG01 > CADDZG01 > WHSQ01 > DATAPE01. The sequence continues at coordinate 1,480 of JAXDJO010000043.1, read as the reverse complement.
GGGTGCACATCTTCGAATCCCGCAGACCCGAGATCTCCGCCTCCGGAGGCAGGATCACCGCGGCCGCTACCAGGGGCCCCGCCAACGCCCCCCGGCCCACCTCGTCGGCCCCGGCCACGTGCCGGAAACCCACACTCGCCAAGCGAGCTTCGAGCACTCCGGAAGCATCGGGGTTGGAGACAGCCGTCATCCCAGGGACCCTAATCCGTGAGCCCCCGGAACCGCCGGACAGCGGGAAAAATCCTCTACAGGATCGAGAAACGCCCTGGAGGCCATAGCAGCATGAAGGCGTGGCCGACGACCTTGCTGACTGGAATGGGGCCGAAGGAGCGGGAGTCGTCCGAGTTGCCTCGGTTATCGCCCATCACGAACAATTTGCCCTGAGGCACCGTGATGGGTCCGAAAGAAGAGGTCTTGACCCCGGCAGGGAGCCACGGCTCGGGCACCTTCTTGCCGTTGACGAAGACGTTCCCACCGCGACCCTCGATCCTGTCTCCCCCGACAGCCATCACCCTCTTGATCAGATCTTCCTGGCCGCCCGTGGGGAAGCCGAACAAGCCCTTCAGGGCGTTCACCACGTCGGTCCAGACTGGTTGGTTCTTTGAGGACGCCGCCGGCGTCAAACCGAGATTCTTTTCGAAAACAACCACGTCCCCACGGGCGGGCCCACCGAAGTGATAGCTGATTTTCTCGACCAGGACGCGGTCCCCGACCATCAGCGTTGGCTCCATCGAGGCCGATGGGATGTAGAAGGCCTGGAGCAAGAAGGTCTTGATGAGAAGAGCGATGACGAACGCAATAACGATGAGGACCGGAAGCTCGCGAAAGAAGGAGCCCTTCTTCTTCGATGGTGGCGCCTCGGTGACCTCCGCCGGGGGTGGCGCCTCCGGCGGCGCGCTGGTCATCTCGCTCAGGTGACTCGCCGTTCTTTGACTTTCGCCTTCTTGCCGACGCGAGAACGCAGGTAGTAGAGCTTCGCTCTGCGAACGTCGCCGAAGCTTGCCACCTCGACCTTTGAGATCATCGGCGAGTGGATCGGAAACGTTCGTTCCACCCCCACGCCGAAGGAGATCTTCCTTACCGTGAAGGTGCGCGAGAGCTGGCTGCCGCGCAGCCGGATGACGATGCCCTCGAACACCTGGATGCGCTCGCGCTCGCCCTCGACCACCCTCACATGGACCTTCACCGTATCGCCGGGACCGTACGAGGGGAGGTCGGTCTTCAGGTAGGGGCGCTCGGCGAGGTCGGTCGGGTTCATCGTCCTACTCCTTCTCTCGTCGAGAGGCCCTCGCCGTTACAAGACCTCATGTTGCTTCGTAGCCCGGACGGGATTCGAACCCGTGGTCTCCGCCTTGAGAGGGCGGCGTCCTCGGCCAACTAGACTACCGGGCCGTACGAGCTGGGGCGCCTGGATTCGAACCAGGACTAGCGGAACCAGAATCCGCCGGGCTGCCAGGTTACCCCACGCCCCATCCGAGCA
>JAXDJO010000042.1:0-41087 GCA_034667525.1 Actinomycetota bacterium | reverse complement strand
GTGGTCTTGCGGGCAGTAGCCCTGCCGCCCTTGCGTGCTGCAGCCTTACGTGCGGTGGTCTTGCGGGCAGTAGCCCTGCCGCCCTTGCGTGCTGCAGCCTTACGTGCGGTGGTCTTGCGGGCAGTAGCCCTGCCGCCCTTGCGTGCTGCAGCCTTACGTGCGGTGGTCTTGCGCCCCGTCGTCTTACGCGTTCCCGTCGACTTACGGGCGGTGGTCTTGCGAGCTGTCGACTTACGGGTCGTGGACTTGCGGCGAGTTCCTGTTGCCTTCCGCGTCCCCGTCGACTTGCGCGCCGTGGTCTTGCGGGTGCCGGTTGACTTACTAGCACCCGTCGAACGAGTTGTGGACCGCTTTCGTCCAGTGGTCTTCTTTACCGCCAAAGCACACACCTCCATTTCGTGCGATCGACGAGAAATCTTCTCGTCTCTCCGGTGTTTCCTTACCAAATGCGCGTGGAACAAACGCACATTCACGTTTATTAGGCACGATTTGTACGCCGCGTGCAAGCATCTTTCGAAAAATCAACAGCCGTACGTTTACCTGCCCTTGATCGTCAGCACGCGCTTGCGACGCCGACGCGGCGCGCAATCCTCGCTCACGAAGCAGCTCGCAAGCGTCGAAGGTTCCGCTCGCGACGCAGTTTCCGCCGCTCGCGCTCGGACGTACCACCCCAGATACCGAACTGCTCCTTGTTGTTCAACGCGTACTCGAGACACTTCGTTCTCACTTCGCATCTCGAACACACCGCACGTGCCAACTTTGACGAGCCCCCGCGTTCGGGAAAGAAGATCTCCGGATCGGCTTCGTGACAACGCGCGTTGCTTTGCCACTCGACGGGCTGCAACAGCTTCGTGGTAATCCTCTGCATCTCCCCGGCCTTTCCTCGAAGCAACAGCAGTGACGCTGCTGCAATAGGCGAATCACATTCTTGTAATTCTAAGCTTGTAATTCGCCCGATGACAAGAGGGAATCTGCGCGGGTGAGAAGGCCTGCGGATCAGTGGGCGAGCGTCATCAACCTGTCAACGAGCTCACCGGTCTCTACCGGCTTGATGAGGTGGGCTGCTGCTCCGAATTCATGGACCAACCAGGTGTCCTGCTGTCGTTCCAACAAGACGAGTACGGGAACCGATGCGAGCGCGGGATGCTGCTGCATCTCCTTCAGCAAACTGACCCCACCAGAGCTACCCGTCTGGAGATCAACAACCGCGACAGATGGGGGATGGTCCAGCATGAAACGAACTGCATCTCGGGCATCGGTTGTCGACGTTATGGAAACTCGCTGAGGGAAGCCGTACTCGAGCTCCTCCCGCAGCCGGCGATCGTCAGTTACGGCGAGGACCGCGATGTCCTCGCTGTTCAACTGGGTCTCACCCGACCCCTCAGCGCTCGACGCGGGGGGTCCTTCCCTCGCCGGCCCTGACCTGTTCCTGGAGCACCTTCAGCAATCCCTCGAAGTCGATCTGGAAACCCGTTTGCAGGGACTGGAGCTTGTTGACAGCAGCAACGAACTGGGCCGCAGCGCTCTCGGCTTCCTCAACCGATTCAGGGAGGAGGGTGGTGTAGTGCCGTGCAAAGTGGGCGCCGCAGAAGGGGCATCGTCCCGGGGCATCAGAACCGCGCCCGATCTGGGACAACAGGAATGTTCTTCCACAGGTATTGCATTTACCTTCGATCTTCATTGCGCTCCTCCGATCGCACCGCTGCGTCGGGATGATATGCGAGCAACCGCGAGGGTCAGAAGGAATGCGACCCCGAAGGATGGGATCGATGCAGCGAGCCAAGGGAACCGGATCGATAAGGGCGTACCGAGAACCCGACCCACAACCCGCACCCATGAGGCGGGGCCCGTTGGGAGTACCCAGTGGTAGACCAGGAACCCAACAGCCCATGGCACCAAGACGGCGATGCGGATCCCGTTGGTGAACCAATAGTTGCCAGATCCACCGTAGAGCTCGGCGACGTCGATCCAGCTCCTTCTAATGATGAAGTGGTCCGCAATGAGGACGCCGAATAGTGGGACGAACACTGACCCGAGCAAGAAGAGGAAACCTTCGAACCGTTCCATCGTTAGCCACGCCGCCAATGCCGTGCCCAGGGCGGTGATCGCTATGGTCGCGATCCTTTGAGGAAGCCTCGGAAAGATGTTCTGTAAGGAGACCGCGCCCGAGTAGATGTCGGCGAAGGCTTCGTCGGTCTCCCCCACCAGCAACCCGACCAGGAAGAAAAGGCCCGCTATCGATCCACCCGCCAACGCCAAGATGCCGGCCGCAATACCTGCAGGGCTCGGAACCGCTTTTTGAGTCAACACCAACGCCGCTCCAAGCGCATAGAGCCAGATGTTGGCGATCAGGTAACCCACGCCCGTCCCGATGAACGCCTCACGGCCTCCGCGCGCGAACCTGTTGTAGTCCGCGACCAGCGGCAACCATGAGATCGGCATCGCGATCACGAGGTCCAGGGCGGGTCCAAAGGTTGGGAAACCGCCGTGTCCGGGCGCACCCAGGATGGATCCGACGTGACCGCTCGTCAGCACCATCACCGTTATCGCGAGCGATATGCCAACCACCACCCAGACTCCGAATCTCTCGAGCCACACCCGGGTCACGCCCAACGGACCCCACAGCGCCAATCCGCAGCAGAGAACCGCGGCGATACCCAACCAGAGCCAACGGGCGGAAAATCCAAACACCTGGCGCGTCACGAGATCGGCGACGAAAGACATCGCCCACAGCTCCACTGCGGTCCAACCCAAGAGTTGAAACGCGTTCAACACACTCGGCAGCCACGAGCCACGAACGCCGAGTACGGGTCGAAACAGCACCATCGTGGGGATGCCGTAATCGGCTCCCGCCACCCCGGCGGCTGCGAGCAGACCAACTCCGATCAGCGAACCGATCACGATCGCAGCCATCGCTGCGGCAAACCCCAGCCCGGGAACAAGAAGCGCGCCCGTGACCAGAACCAAGAGACCGATCCCGAGATCTCCCCACAACACGGCGAGATCGAAGGCCGACAAGATGCGGTTCTCACGAGGCACCGGCTCGATCCCCCACTCGGGCACGGCATGAACGCGGTCCAGCAAGGGGCTCATCTCTTCGTCGCGACTCCCTTCGCAGGTCCTAACCTGATCAGGTGCTGGGGTCGCCTTGTAAGGCCTCTCAGCTCGCCCGCCGGCGAGCTCCCCCGCGCTGCCGGCTCATCTTAGAGCTACGGAGACCTCGGATCGGACGAAATCGACCGCCTGCTTGACGTGGGTCAGCAGCTTTTTCGCCTCATCCACCGTACGCGTTTTCAGCCCGCAGTCGGGGTCGACGAACATCCGTTCAGCTGGGATGTACCTGAGAGACCGACGGATACCGTCTGCGATCTCCTCAACCGTCTCGATCACATGGGAGTGAACGTCCACCACACCGAGACCGATGTATTTATCAAAGGGCGCTCTTTCGAACGCGTCCAGCAGCGCGTACTCGGAGTTCGCGAACTCAAGGTCGATCTGGTCGACGGGGATCTCGAGCATCTTTGGATAGGCATTGTGAAAATCGCCGTAGCAGATATGCGTGATGGTGTGGACGCTGAGTGGCTCCGTCACGATCTTCATGGCTTCGATCACGAGATCGAGCTCATCCATCCTCGTTGAGGCCGCCGGTTCGTCGATCTGGATGTACCTGGCCCCCGCGCGCTCCAGGTCCAACGCCTCATCCCGAATAGCCCGCGCCAGGTCGAGGACGAAGTCACGTCGGTTGTCGTAATGCTCATTGAACGACCAGTCACAGATCGTGTAGGGACCCGTGAGCATCCCCTTGACCGGCTTGTCCGTCAAAGCTTGGGCGAACTGCCACCAGTCCACGGTCAACGGGTGATCTCTGCCGACGGCTCCGATCGCTATCGGTTTCCGGTAATAACGATTGCCGTACGAGCGAACGAGACCGCCGATCTCGAGGCCGGGCATCTCCTCGGCAAAGTAGGCGACCATGTCCCCTCGATACTGCTCCCCATCCACGACGAGATCCGTGTCGATCGAGTTCTGGAACTCGATCCATTCTTTGGTTGCACGCTGCTCGAGGTTCCTGAGCTCCTCGACGTCGATCTTCCCCCGCGCCTTTTTGGAACGCGCCTCGAGGAGGTACGAAGGCTTGGGAAGGCTGCCCACGGAGGTGGTCCACAAGCCGATGCCGGGAAGATCGACCTCTGCCATCAAACCCTCACTCTCTGCGCCGCTTCCCCAAGTCGGTTCAGCTTGGCGCGCGCCTTTTCCCGCGGGAGGAACTCCAGCCCGGCCGACGGGCTCAGTCTCACATCCGCATCGTCCACCGCCGAGGTGATCTCCGCGACGACGCGAGCGATGTCCTCCACGGCTTCGAGCTTCGTATTGCGCGCGTCCATAACCCCTGCCTGGATCTTGATCCCCGGAGGGGTCTTCTTGATCAGGTCCAGGTTATTGGGCCCCGAGACGAGATCGAAAGCCACCACCTGAGCGGGGAGGTCGAAGATCCCGACCCCGAGCTTCGACGCGTCTCCGAAATAGGTCGCCAGAGTGACTTCCGCGGAACTCAGATTGGAAGTGACGATGTCGAGAGCTTGCCTTGCGAGATCGGCGTCTTCCGGGGCTCCAAGGAGAGCGGGTTCGTCGATCTGGATGTATTCGGCTCCCGCAGCCTCGAGCTCGAAGGCCTCCTGAGCCAGCACCCGCGCCAGAGCGAGTACGAACTTCTGGTGGTCACGGTAGTGCTCGTCGACGGAGAGTCTGGCGAACGTCACCGGCCCGGGGATCACTGCCTTGACAGGGTGCGACGCCACGGATCGGGCGAAGCGGAACCCGTGGACCGACGAGGGTCCGCGCCAGTCCACGTCATCGACGCAGACAGGTCGCCGGTAATAAGTGTTGTTGTCAAACCATCGCAGGAGCCCGCCTATCTCGAAACCGGCGATCGTCTCCGCGAAGGGCCGGAGGAGATCGGGCCACCCCGCCTGTCCATCAGAGATTATGTCGATGCCTGCGGCTTCTTGTTCGGCGATCACCTCGCGGGTCAGATCCTCGACGGCCTTCTGCACGTCCTGCGGACCCGCGTCCCCGCGGTCGAGCGCGTGCAGTGTCTTTCGCAGAACAAAGGGCCGGCCCTCGTCAGGCGGTTTCGGATAGGAACCAACAACGGTGGTCTGGATCTGGAACTCCTCTCGGAGACAAGCCTCAGGCAAGGAGGATCGCCGGTCGCGTGACCGGAACTATATCCGGGCGCGTTCTTCGGGGGGGTGCGGCAACCACCGCTGCGGATGGCCGAAAGAAAGGGACGACGACCCGGGGGCGGGGACAGCGTCTTCGGAAAGAAAAAGGACCCCCGAAGGGGCCCCTGAGAGAGATGAAGCGCAGGTTCTAGAAGTGGGCGGAATCCCCGCAGGCGCAGGAGCCCTTCGCATTCGGGTTGTTGATCGTGAATCCCGACTGCTGAAGACCATCGACGTAGTCGATCTCTGCACCTCGCAGATAAGGCGCACTCATCTTGTCGACCCGGATCTCGACCCCCGAAGCGTTGCTGACATTGTCGTCGTCCATCTTCCGGTCGTCGAAGTAGAGGGCATACCGAAGGCCGGCACAGCCGCCTGGCTGCACCGCAACGCGGAGCGCGTATTCCTTGTTCTCGTGTTCCTGCGGCGAGCTTTCGATCTCGCGTGAGAGTAGCTCGGCGACCTTTGCCGCAGCGGTCTGGCTGATAGCTATGGTTTCTGTTTGGGTTCCTGACTCTGTCATCGCCACAGGGGTTCCTCCTTAGATAAGCCCTGGGTACCTCGTCATTGTACTGAACGTCAATGGATGACCCGCCATTCCAGAAGGAACAGCACCAGACCCACCCCGGCGAGAGAGAGGAGCAGCCGGCGGCTCTGGAGCAGGCGGCCGGGGACCGTCTCGAAGACGAGGGGGCCCAGCAGCAGCAGGGCTGCCGCCGCACCACCCAGTAGCGTCGATATCAGCACGACCACGTCGAAGGCCCGGTGAAGGGACAAGTTCTTAAGAGTGTGGCAGCCGCTCAGTGTGAAGTGGTCGAGGCCAGATTGAACTGGCGCAGCCTCAAGGCGGGGGCCACGGTCGAGCCGAAAGAACCGTACTCCGGCGCAAAGGCTGCGCCTTCGGAGCCGACGCCGTCCACAGAGGCGAGAGCATCGAGGACGTTTTGGGCGAATCTGAAATTGTGGACCGCCTCTGCAACTTCTCCGTCGCGTATGCGGAAGGTTCCGTCCCTCGTCATCCCCGTGAGAGCCGTCGCCGGCCGATCGAGGATGTTCACGTAATGGAAACGGGTCACCAATAGACCATCCGAGATCCCGCTGATGAGCTCCTGGACGGAGACGTTGCCGACGGCGAACACCGGGTTGAATGCATAGGGCCCGAACTCACCAGAGCCCGAATAGTGGCCGGTCGCGGGAGTGCCGAGCTTCTGCGCAGTTCGCAGGTCGCTAACGGGCTCGACCGCTAGGCCATCCCGGATCACCTCGACCCGGCGCCGGGGAACTCCTTCCATATCGAAGCCGATCCCGACGGAGAGCTCATCGAAGACATCGTCGGCGATCGTCACGCCGCCCGCGGCAACCTTCTGGCCCGACCGGGATGAAAGAAAGCTCTCGCCCTCGATCACCTGCTTCGCACCGAAGCCCATGTAGGACAGAAAATCCACGAGCATCGCCACCGCAGCAGGTTCCAGGACCACTTCGTAGATACCGGGACGGCCATCCACCGCGGTCTGGGAGCGAACGGCCTTATCCGCAGCGGTCCGCGCGGCAAGCTCGACATCTACGGCATCCATACGGTGAGAGGAGATCTCGCCCCACCCGGTAGCGCCTTCGACTTCGACGAGGCACGTCGTCACGCAGCGCGTGAACGCGTCGAAGCAGTCGATCCCCGTCGAGGAGAAGACGCCATAAGTGTGGGCGCTGGTCTCGTAGACCCCGGCCGCGCTGCCGGCCCCCGCAGCTCGAACTATCTCGGTGACCGCCTTGGCGCGTTGAGCGGGTGAGGCGTCGGCAGTGACCTGATCCCACCGGAATACCCCCGATGCCCGGCCCACGTCTTCCGGGCGGGGCAGGCCGGGAAACTCGGCATCAGGAGGGGACGCCTTGGCGGCCTGGAGAGCTTGGTCCGCGGCTGCCGAAAGGTGCTGGCGATCCAGCTGGTTGGTCTGTGCAACCGCGACTCGGTCGCCCGCGACGATACGGACGTAGGCGCGCACCTCATGCTTCACGGTGTTCTGGATGATCTCCGAACCGGCGTAGCGAGTAACGCCGGAATCGGAGCCGGCGACAAGCACCTCCACCTCGTCGGCCCCCGGGTGCTCCAGGACCTCTTGAACGGAACGGCGGGCGTCCTCCTCGGTTAACGGCTGGGGGGTCACTGACTGGTCCCCAAGCGCACATTGCGAAACCGGGCAGGAGAGGTGCCGTGGCCGACGCGCATCGTCTGTCCGGGCTGTCCTTTACCGCAGTTCGGAGTCCCGTAGACGCGCCACTCCTGGGCACCCGCGACCGCGTCACACGACGCCCAGAAGACCGGAGTGATGCCCGTATAGCGAGGGTCCTTCAACATGCGGCCGCGACGACCATCCTTGATCTCCCACGCGACCTCGCACCCGAACTGGAAGTTCTTCCGCTTGTCATCGATCGACCAGGATTTGTTGGTTTCCATGTACACGCCACTGTCCACATCCGCGATCAAGTCTTCGAGACTCCCCTCGCCCGGAAGAAGGTTTACGTTGGTCATGCGGATGAGAGGGAAGTTCTCCCACCCTTCGGCGCGCATCGTGCCGTTCGATCGGTCTGCGCCGGCAGCCGCCGCCGTCTCCCTCGAGGTCTGAAAACCGACCAAGATGCCGTTCCTAACCAGGTCGACCTTCTGGGCTTCAACTCCTTCGTCGTCATAGCCGTACGTGCCGAGCCCTCCGGGGATAGTCGCGTCCGATGAGATGTTGACGAGGTCCGATCCGTAGCGGAACCTGCCGAGATCCGGGACCCCCACGAACGACGTCCCGGCGTATGCAGCTTCCATCCCCAGGATGCGGTCGAGCTCCGTCGGGTGACCTACGGATTCGTGCACCTGGAGCATGACCTGATGTCCGTCCAGGACGAGAGTCGTCGTTTGATCGGGACATGCGGGTGCGGCCAACAGCGCGGCCGCCTCCTCCGCGGTCCGCTGTGCGTGCGACCCGAACTCCAACTCCTCTATCACTTCGTACCCGCCGGAGGCGAAATGGCCCCGGAACGAACCCGGATAGGAGCGCTGTTGCACCTCTCCATCCGACACCGACGTAGCCTCGATCCCCGCCCCCACCTGGACGATGGATTGGTCGATAACCGACCCTTCTGACGAGGCGAACCACACCTTCTGTCTCGACAGATCCATCGTGCCCCGCGCCAGACGAACGCCCGGAACGCGCTCCATCTGCTCGGTCGCAGAAGTGAGAAGCCCTATCTTCTCTTCGGCAGAGACTGCAAAGGGGTCTTTGCTCACCGGCCCGGACCAGGAATCGACGTGACTTGGCTCCGGGACGAGTTCGACTGGTTTCGAGCGTGCGCTCGCGCTTGCCTTTGCCACGGCGACCGCGGTGGCGGCCATCCGCTGCACGTCCGCCAGATCGAGGCTCGCCGAAGCCGCGTAACCCCACGCTCCATCGCACAGCACACGGACGCCGATGCCCGTCGTGTCCGAACGATCCAGTCCCTCGACCTGGGGGCCACGGACCGCGAGGGTCTCGGTCTGAGTCTCCACCGACCGGACATCCGCGTATGAGGCCCCCGACGCGACCGCAGCATCAAGAGCAGCGATGACCAGATCTTTCACGGACGCAACCTAGCAGCGCCTGTCAACACGAGGTCGACCCAGGGTTGGTTCGGTCAGCAGCTTCAGTCGCCGTCAGAGACCCGCGGGGTCGGCCCGCTTTCACCCACCGACGCCGTTTCACCGGAAGACCGCCGGATCACGTCCTCGTCGTCAGGTTCGAGCATCGAGCCCTGCTCCGTGCGGGCCTGTGACTCTTCCAGCATCCTGCGCGCTACCCTTCGCGCCGACTCGATGTCTCCTGCCGCGAGCCCGTTCTCGACTCCGCCATGGAGAAGCTTCTGAGCCAAGCTCTCCACCTTGGTGTCGTAGCCGTCGTTGTCCGGGAGTGGGACCGGAGGCGGGTTACCCGGTTGGGTGCTCACCACCACATCAGGGAGGTCAATCCACTGTCCATGTGTCACCGGAGGAAAGTAATCGCGTGAGGTCGCCCGGCCCCTGCTGATCTGCCGCGATCCGCAGTTGCTCCTCCAAGCCGTCTCCGTAAGCAGACCGCTCGATGTCGCGGAACACGCCGAGCGGAGTAGGTGCCGTGGGGCGCTCGGCCAGACGAGACAGGGCGAACGCCAACGCGGGGTCGCCCCGGTGCTCGTCGTGAACGAGCAGGTTGTCCTCGCCCACAGACGCAACATCAACGATCTCGCAGCGGCCTTCCGGGGTCATCCTTACCCCCTTCTCATGATCGGGGCCGAAACGGATCGGCTTGCCGTGCTCGAGGTAGATCCGGTTCTGAGACCGCCCATCCTTGGAGGTGAGAGCCAGGAAGGCGCCATCGTTGAAGATGTTGCAGTTCTGATAGATCTCGATGAACGCGGACCCTCGATGGGCAGCGGCACGTCGCAGCATCTCCGGAAGGTGCTTGCGCTCGACATCGATGGAGCGCGCGACAAACGAGGCTTCCGCACCCAACGCGACCGACACGGGATTGAAGGGGTGCTCGAGCGAGCCGAAGGGCGTGGATTTCGTCACCTTTCCCTGCTCGGACGTCGGTGAGTACTGGCCCTTGGTCAGACCGTAGATCTGATTGTTGAAAAGCAGGATCTTGAGGTTGACGTTCCGGCGCAGCGCGTGGATCAGATGATTGCCCCCGATCGAGAGACCGTCCCCGTCACCGGTAACCACCCACACCTGGAGGTCCGGCCGGGCGGTTGCGATGCCGGTCGCGATCGCGGGGGCCCGTCCATGGATGCTGTGGATCCCGTAAGTGTTCATGTAATAGGGAAAGCGACTGGAGCACCCGATCCCCGAGACGAACACTGTCTTTTCGCGGGGGATCCCGAACTCGGGCATCACGCTCTGGACCGCGGCGAGGATGGCGTAGTCCCCGCACCCGGGACACCACCGCACTTCCTGGTCGGAGACGAAATCGCCCCGGGAGAGGGTTGCCACCGAGCCCGCTGCCTCGGTCACTCCCCGCTCGCGGCCATCCAAGAGGCTCTCCACACCGTTGTTTCTCATATCTGTCATCAAAGCAGCTCCATCACTCGTTCTTCGATCTCCGCAGCCTTGAACGGGACACCCTTCACCTTCTTGATCGATATCGCGTCGATCAAGAACTCGGCACGGATCAATCTCGCCAGCTGGCCCATGTTCATCTCGGGGATGACGACGTGCTCGAAACGAGAGAGCACCTCGCCCGTGTTCTTCGGAAATGGATTGAGATGTTTGAGGTGGGCCCGCGCCACCTTCTTGCCTCGCGCACGGATCCGTCTGACGGCCGCGCCGATCTGACCGTAGGTCCCGCCCCATCCGAGGATCAGCACGGTCGCCCCCTCGTCGGCGTCGAACTCCAGCGGGTCGATGTCCTCTTCGATGGCCTTGATCTTCGCCTGCCTGAGCTCGGTCATGAGTTGGTGATTGTCCGGGTCATAGGAGATGTTGCCGGTGCCGTCCGCCTTCTCTATCCCGCCGACGCGGTGCTCGAGGCCTGCTGTGCCCGGTATCGCCCACGGACGTGCCAGCGTCTGGTCGTCACGAAGGTAGGGCCAGAAGTCCTCTCCCGCGTTCGGCTGCGATGCGAACCGCACCGCGATGTTCGGAAGCTTGTCGACGGTGGGTATCCGCCACGGTTCGGCGCTATTGGCAAGGTAGCCATCGGTGAGAAGGATCACGGGGGTCATGTACTTGACCGCGAGACGGGCTGCCTCGATGGCCGCCCAGAAGCAGGACGCCGGGGTGTAGGCGGCCACGATCGGGAGGGGAGCTTCACCGTGCCGGCCGAACATGGCGTGGAGGAGATCTGATTGCTCGGTCTTGGTCGGGAGCCCGGTCGATGGGCCCCCCCGCTGCACGTCCACAACGATCATGGGCAGCTCCAGCGAGATCGCAAGTCCGATCGTCTCGGATTTCAGGTCGAGACCCGGCCCGGAGGTTGTTGTCACTCCCAGGTGGCCCGAGAATGCTGCCCCCAGCGCCATCCCCGCGGCCGCGATCTCGTCCTCGGCTTGGATCGTGCGAACGCCGAAATTCTTGTGGCGGGAAAGCTCGTGCAGAACATCGGAGGCAGGAGTGATGGGATAAGAAGCGAGAAACAGCGGAAGCTTCGCCTGCACCCCGGCCGCTATCAGTCCGTACGCGAGAGCCTGATTGCCCGTGATCCTCCGGTACTTGCCGGGAGCCAGGATTGCCGGCTTGACCTCGAACGCAGTGAGTTCCGCGGTCTCACCGAAGGCATGGCCCGCTTTCAATGCCGCGATGTTCGCTTGAGCAAGCGCGGGCTTCTTGGCGAACTTCTTCTCGAGCCATCCGATCGTCGTCTCGAGGGGCCGTCCATACATCCACGAGAGAACCCCGAGCGCCAGCATGTTCTTGCTGCGCTCGGCTTCCTTCTTGGTAACGCCTGCTTCCTTGACTGCATCGACCGTCATGGACGTCATCGGGATCTTGTAAACCTGGTAGTTCGACAGCGAGTCGTCCTCCAGGGGGTTCGTGGTGTATCCGACCTTGTCGAGGTTGCGCTCCTCGAAAGCATCGGTGTTGACGATCAGGAGGCCCCCCGGCGCGAGGTCCTTGATGTTGGCTTTCAGCGCAGCTGGGTTCATCGCGACCAGGACACCAGGTTGGTCCCCCGGCGTCAGGATGTCGTAATCGGCGAAATGGATCTGGAAAGCAGATACCCCCGCCAGCGTTCCGGCTGGGGCCCGGATCTCTGCGGGAAAGTCCGGCATGGTTGCGAGGTCGTTGCCGAAGACTGCGCTGACGGAGGTGAACCGCTCCCCCGTCAACTGCATCCCATCACCAGAGTCGCCGGCGAAGCGAATGATGACGCGGTCGACCTCTTGTCGGTCGGGCCCCGCTTGTTTGGGAGGCGCCGATTGCGCGCTCATCACACCAGTCCCCTCAGGAGGAAATTACGGCTGAAACAGCATTTTACAGGCTCGGCAGATTCCGGAGGGTGGCGACACTCAGAGGGGGAAGAGCTTGACTGCAAGCAGATCGGGGGCCGGGATCGTGATGGCCCCACCGCGCCGGTTGATGATGGTGACGATCTCAGAGCCGCCTTCCGAGCTCACCGATGCCACCACCCCCACCGCTTCCGAGAACGGATGATCGGGGTCGCCGTGGATGCGGAAGCGAACCGACACCTTCCTGCCGAGTCGATCGCTCCAATCCCCCGGCGGCTTCGGCCGTTCTTCCACAGTCATTCGCCGGGCCTCTGGCTACTCCCCGCGCTCCTCCGCGGGGGCGAAGGGACTTTCCATCGCACCGCCCGATGCCTCGGGATTCTGTTCGAACCACTGCGCGTTCAATGCGGTGAAGCTCGTCCACTCCGGTGGCACATTGTCCGCAGGAAAGATCGCATCCACGGGGCAGGCCGGGAGGCACGCGTCGCAGTCGACGCATTCCTCCGGATGTATGAACAGCTGCTCTTCTCCTTCGTAGATACAGTCGACCGGGCACTCATCGACGCACGCCCGGTCCTTTACGCCGATGCAAGGCTCAGCGATGACGTACGTCACGACCGTTCCTCCCTCATCTGTAGATGCTTTCGCAGCCATGATACCCAGGGGGCCGCATAGTTACGCGCCCAGCGTCATGACGAGGATGTCGTAGGAGAGACGACGTCATAACTCAGGTACAAGGTCGAATCCTGGTCGTGGCATCGCGCTTGTACCAGGAATGTTCCCCGCGCCGGTAGCCTCGCAAAGGAGCCAGAGAACTGTTTTTCACGGGTGACCTGACGCCCCAGGAGGTAGCCGGCCGCCGCCCATCTGGCGAGCAGGAAGTGATGAAGGGCAGGGACGCCCAGCGGCACCACCAGGACAGCGCGATGTGAGCCTCCACCGGCGGCAAGCTCTTGAACCACCACGGTTCCATGAGGCAACGGAAGTTTTTGTGGAAGCCAACCGGGTGCCGCTATAGACCGAGGGTTGCAACCCGACGGAGGCCGGGCGACCGTGGGCGACCCTTTCGCCGTGCCGGGAGGCGGCTTCGATCCCGAGGAGCACGCGGCGAGCGCGAGAGCCGCAGAGGCGGCGACAAGGAGATGCATGGCCCTGCCCAGGCTCAACCTCTAGCCGTGGAGGCGAGCCGACGCAGCTTCGAATTGGCGGCCGGCGTGATAGCTCGAGCGAACGAGGGGGCCGGACTCCACCCAGCTGATTCCAAGCTCGTCCTCACCGAAATGCTTGAGCCGGGAAAACTCGGCGGGCTCGACCCAGCGATCGACGGGCAGGTGCCATGCCACGCTTGGCTGTAGATACTGGCCGATCGTGAGCACGTCGCATCCCGCGGTGCGAAGGTCACGCATCGCTTCCCGCACTTCTTCCTCCCGCTCGCCCATCCCCAATATCAGGTTTGACTTTGTAACCTGGTGGGGCTCAAGCTCCTTGGCCCACCGCAGAAGCAAAAGGCTCGACTCGTAACCGAAGCCAGGTCTTATCGTGCGGTGAAGCCTGGCAACCGTCTCCAGGTTGTGGGCCAGCACATCCGGCTCCGCCGCCAGGACCGCCGCCAGAGCTTGCCTCGGCTCTTGTTTGCGCGGCTTGAAATCCGGAATGAGGACCTCCACGCCGCAGGAGGGCACCGCCCGCTTGATCGCTCGGATAGTTGCCGCCCAGTGCGCCGAGGCGCCGTCGTCGAGATCGTCCCGTGCGACACCGGTGACCACAGCGAACTTCAAACCCATCACCGCCACCGCTTCGGCGATCTTCTCGGGTTCGTGCGCATCGAGCGGGCGCGGCTTCGCCGTCTTCACGTCGCAGAAGCCACACCTCCTCGTGCAGAGGTCACCACACAACAGGAAGGTTGCTTCGCGTGCTTCCCAGCATTCATAGATGTTCGGGCAAGCTGCCTCTTCGCAGACCGTATGCAGGTCGCGCTCTCGCATGATGTCGCGCAACTCGCTGAAATTCTTTCCTTGCCGCACCCGCACCTTGAGCCACGGAGGCTTACGTCCGGGGTGGCTCGCCGCAGCACCCACCCCGGGGGCGGCATGCACGGGGACACCGCGCCGCAAAGTCGCCTCGACCTCTTCCCGGCTCTTGATGGTGGGTATCAGGACCGTGCTCATCCACTCAACTCTTTTCTTAGTAAAAACCCAGGGCGCAAAAACGTGGCTACTCTTACAAAAAATCAGAATTCGGCGAGCTTGCGCATCTCTTGCTCGATACGGTCGGCGTCGGGCAGGAACCAGTGTTCGAGCGTGGGGGCGTAGGGCATCGCGGGGACGTGGGGGCCTCCGATGCGAACGATGGGCCCGTCAAGCTCGAACAGCGCGTGCTCCGCGATCTGGGCGGCCACTTCGGCCCCCAAGCCCAGGAACTTATTGTCCTCGTACACGATCATCGCCTTGCCCGTCTTGCCGACCGATGCCAGCACTGTGTCCATATCCAGAGGGTAGATGCTTCGCAGATCGATCACCTCGACCTCGATCCCCTCGCTGGTGAGACGCTCTGCCGCCTCCATGCAGTAATGCATCATCAAGCCATAGGAGACACAGGTGACGTCGCTTCCCTGCCTGCGGATCTCCGCCTTGCCGAACTCGATCGTGTAACGCTCGTCCGGCACCTCTCCCTTGATCGAACGGTAAGTCTTCTTGTGCTCCAGGAAGATGACGGGGTCGGGATCCTCGATCGCTTGCAGCAGCATCCCTTTGACATCATGAGGAGTAACCGGCGCGACCACCTTCAGGCCCGGGACGTGAGCGAAGAACGCCTCGATGGACTGGGAGTGATACAACGCGCCGTGCACGCCACCCCCGTACGGGGCCCTGATGACCATGGGAACGGAGAAGTCGCCATTCGAGCGGTAGCGGATGCGCGCAGCTTCCTGCACGATCTGATTGAAGGCCGGGAAGATGAAGTCGGCAAACTGCATCTCTGCAACGGGGCGGAGCCCATCGATGGCCATCCCGATCGATACGCCTGCGATCAGGCACTCGTCGAGCGGCGTGTCGAGCACGCGACCTTTGCCGAATTCGTCGAGGAAACCCATGGTCGCGCGGAAGACGCCGCCGCGCGCGCCCACATCCTCGCCCAACACGAGCACGCGCTCGTCGCGCTTCATCTCGTCGTAGAGCGTGTCGTGGATCGTCTGAACCATGTTCTTCTCCGTCATGGCGTCACCTCGAGGTCCGCATAGACGTTCCGCATGGCCTCTGCCGGATCAGGCAGATCCGCCTCTTGAGCTTCCTTCGCGCCCTGCGCCACTTCTTCTTGAGTGTCCTCTCTCATCTTGGCGATACCCCCGTCGTCCAGCACCTCCACGGACTTCAGATACTCCTCGAAGCGAGGTATGGGATCTTTCGCCCTCCACTCCTCGACCTCTTCGCGCGTTCTGTAGGTGCGGTCGTCGTCGTCCGAGGTATGTGAGTAGTAGCGGTAGGTCCGCAGCTCTATCAGCGACGGACCCCCGCCTGACCGCGCTCGGTCGACGGCCTCCTTGGTGACTCGGAAGGTCTCGAGGATGTCGTTTCCATCGGCTTCGACCCCCGGCATGCCGTAGCCCTCGGCCCGCTTGTAGACACGGCCGGCCACCTGCATCGATTCGTGAACGCTGATCGCGTACTGGTTGTTCTCGCAGATGAACACGAGAGGCAACTGATGGATGCCGGCGAAGTTCATCGCGCCGTGCCAGTCACCTTCCGAGGTTCCTCCCTCTCCGAACCAGGTTCCGACGACGGCGTCCTCACCCTTCAGCTTCTTGGAATACGCGATGCCGGCAGCATGGAGGACCTGGGTAGCGATGGGTGAGGATCCCGTGATGATGTTGCGCTTGGCAGAGCCCCAGTGCGCGGGCATCTGACGGCCCCCGGAAGAAGGGTCGTCTTTCTTGCCGAACAGTCCAAGGAAGACGTCTCTTGCGGTGAATCCCGCCACGAGGACGAGCGCCATGTCACGGTAATAGGGGCAAAAGACGTCCTTGCCCCGCTCGAACGCCCATCCCGACCCGACCTGGGCCCCTTCGTGACCGGAGACCGGCACCACGAAGGGGGCTTTCCCCTGGCGATTGAAGCCCCATTGCCGCTCGTCGCAGAAACGACCCAGCAACATGAAGCGGTACATCTCGACCAGATCTTCTTCCTTCAGACCCAACTCGGTGTGCTGATCTTTCTTCTTGGGCATCTGCGGCGCTCCTCGTTTCCCCTGCAGTGTCAGTTGGACCGGCCGAACCTTGAAATCCCGCTGCGCAAACCGGTGACTTGCCGCACTTTGGAGGGAGCCGCACCGCTCATGGCCTCGGGATGAGTCCACACC
The DNA here is from genome assembly GCA_034667525.1 of Actinomycetota bacterium. Classification (GTDB taxonomy): domain Bacteria; phylum Actinomycetota; class CADDZG01; order CADDZG01; family WHSQ01; genus DATAPE01. Next base: position 24,567 of record JAXDJO010000042.1, on the reverse strand, counting down.
AGCGTGCGGTCGAACACATCGGCCAGATGAACCGCGGCCCGAGAAGCGACTTCCTTCACAGACAACCGCGTTCCGGCCTCGGCTTCAAGCGACGTCACCCACCGCTGTTCGATGCCGCAGGGAACGATCCCCTCGAACATCTTCAGGTCCGTGGTCACGTTGAAGGCAAAGCCGTGCATCGTGATTCCCCGGGTGATCTTGACCCCGATCGCAGCGATCTTGTTCAGACCCACCCACACGCCTGTGTGGTCCGGATCGCGGTGGGCGTCAACGCCGAAGTCGGAGGCGGTTCGGATCAAGACCTCTTCCAGGTTGCGAAGGTAATTGATCACGTCGTAACGCTCGCCGAGGGCAAGGATCGGGTAGCCCACGAGCTGGCCTGGGCCGTGGTACGTGGCGCGGCCCCCCCGATCGACCTTGTAGATCTCGATGCCGCGGGCAGCGCACTCGTCGGCGCCGTAGACGAGGTCTTCCTGCATCGTTCTTCTGCCCAAGGTATAGGTCGGCGGGTGCTCCAGCAGCATCAATGAGTCCCCGCGATCGCCGTCGAGACGTGACAGGAACATCTCGCGTTGGCGCTCCCAGGCGGATTCGTACTGGATCACGCCGAGCCACGCTGCCGTCAGCAGCGATGCGCTGTCATCGATCCGTTCGGACACTCCGGTGCTACCCGTAGTGCGCCAGCTCGGAAGCGAAATCCGTGGTCTCGACGCGCTCTCGCAACCTTGCGAGGAATCGAGCCGCCTCGGCACCATCGATGGTTCGGTGATCCCAAGACATCGAGAGGAAACCCATGCTCCTGATCGCGATCGCGTCTTCGTCGGTGACGACGACGCGCTTCTCGATCGCCTCGAAACCGAGGATCGCGGTTTGGCCGCGGGGGATGATCGGTACCGAAATGATCGAGCCGAAGGGCCCCGGATTGGTGATGGTAAAGGTGCCGCCGGCAAGATCGTCTGGTACGAGCTTCTTCGTTCTGGCTTTCGTCACGATCTCGTTTATCCCCCTGGCGACACCGACCACCGTCTTCTCATCCGCCCGCTGAACAACGGGAACGATCAGACCACCGCCCTGGAGGGCCACCGCGATGCCCAGATTGACGTAGTGCTTGACCACGTTTGCCTGTTGAGCCTCGTCGTAGCTGGAGTTGACCTCGGGCATCTCGAGCAGGGTGTCGCACACCATCTTCGCCAGGAAGGGCAGGTAGGTGAGACCGAACCCTTCACGTTCTTTGAAGGCGTCTTTGTGCCGCGCGCGAAGCTCCGCGATATTCGTCCAGTCCGCCTCCACTGCGTTCCACGCCCGCGCCGTCTCGAGATGCGACGCCACCATGTGCTCGGCAGTGCGCCGCCTGATGTTCGTCCACGGCACTACCTCGTCGCGACCCGCAGCGGCGTGCCGGGCAGGCTCCCTTGGTGCCGGCTCGGGCTCGGGCACGGGCTCCGCCGACGCCGCCGGCCTCGCCTGGGGACGCGCCTTGCGCTCTTCTACGAAACGGAGCACGTCCTGTTTGCGGATCCGGCCCCCCGTTCCGGAACCCGACACCTCTCCGAGATCGACGTCGTTCTCGTCCGCCAGACGCCGTACTAGAGGAGAGATGATCCCGCGTTTGGATGAATCTTCGTCGCCGGATGCGGCATCTTGTGCCGGAGGGTCGTATCTGTCACCGTCGCGGGGCTCCCGCCGGCTCCCGTCGGCAGGGGCCGCGGACTCCACGGAAGAAGGTTGGGAGACCTCACCCTGGCCCGAAACCTCGGGCTGTTGTGGTTCGTAGGCGGGCTCTTCTTTGGCGTGCTCGCCGCCAGAGGCCGGCTGCGCCTGCTGGGGTGATGCTTCTTCTTGGGGGGGAGCGGCCTCGTCAGAACCCTGCGAAGGGGCAACCTGAAGGGTCTCCGATTGGCCATCGCCGGACTGCTCGGCCGCGCCGTCGCCGCCAGCGGCAGCTCCCTCGGCACCGATCAGGGCGATCGGGGTTCCGACCGATACGGTCTCCCCTTCTGGCACCAGGATCTTCTGCAGCACACCGGCTGCGGACGAGGGCACCTCGGAATCGACCTTGTCCGTCGAGATCTCTACGAGGAGCTCGTCCTCGCCAACGGTCTCGCCTTCCTTCTTCAGCCATTTGCTGATGGTGCCTTCGACAACGGATTCACCCAGCTGCGGCATCTTGATCTCTGTGCCCGCCATGAACTCCCCTTCGTGCCTTATGGATCTGAGCGTCGTGTCCGCTCGAGGTCAGACCCAGCGTAACGCTCGGCCGCTGCGCTAGGCGCCGTGCAGCGGCTTTCCGGCCAGCTCGAGGAAGGTCTCGCCTACGGCCTCGCTGAGGGTTGGGTGGGGGTGGATCAGCTCGGCGAGCTCGGAGGGGAACGCCTCCCAGGAGGTAGCCAACTGCGCTTCCGTAATGAGGTCCGATGCGCGGGGGCCGAGGATGTGCACTCCAACGACCGCTCCATCTTTCTCCGCGACGGTCTTCACGAAGCCTTGCCCGCCGCCAAGCATCAGGGCACGCGCGTTGGCGGAGAATGCGTACCGCTTCGTGACGACCTCCATGCCAAGCTCCTTGGCCTTGCTCTCTGACAGTCCCACTGCCGCGACCTCAGGCTGGCAATAGATGATGTGGGGGATGTTCCTATATTCGACGGGTGCGGGATCCTGTCCGGCGATCCGCTCCCCCGCCTTCATTCCCTCGATGAACGCCACGTGAGCAAGCTGAGGGTGGACCCATTCCGCTTCGGGGATGACGATCGCATCGCCGATGGCGAAGACCCCTCCGACGTTCGTTCTGAAGGAAGAGTCGGTGACTATGAAGCCGCGATCCATCTCGACGCCGATCTCCTCGAGACCTATATCTGAAGTGCGGGGGCCCCTCCCGATAGCGACGAACATCCTGTCCCCCGACAGCGTCTCGCCCTTCCCCTCTTTCTCTATCTGCACCTGAACGCCGCTTTCGCTCGTGGACGCCCCGGCAACGGTCACCCCGAGATGAAACTTGATGCCGCGTCGCTCCAGAAGCTTGCGGAGCCCTTCGGAGATGTCGTCGTCTTCTGCCGGCGCGATCTTGGGCAGCATCTCGACGACGTCGACATCGGCGCCGAAGGATCTGTAGATGCTGGCGAACTCGAGACCGATGTAGTTCCCGCCGACAACGATCACGTGATCGGGGATGTCGGTAGCTTCCAGTCCGTGGTTTGAGTTCTGCACCTTGTCCCCGTCGGCTTTGATGAAAGGAAGGTCACGGGGATAGGAACCGGGCGCCACGAGCAACGCCCGCTCTCCCCGGACCACCCGTTCTCCCTCGGCGGTCTGGACCGAAACGGTACGGGCGTCGACGATCCGTCCGTCACCCTGCACGAGCTCGATCTTCTTTCTCGAGATCAGCCCCGATAGTCCCTTGTACATCCGGCCCACCACCGAGTCTTTGAAGCCCTGAACCTTGCCCCAATCAACTTGGGGCTCGTTGACGAGCAATCCGAAGTCACCCGCATGCTTGATCTCATCCACCAGCTCGGCAGAATGCAGGAGGGCTTTGGTGGGGATGCAACCCCGGTGCAGACAGGTCCCCCCCGCCTTGTCGCGTTCGACCATGGCTACCTTGAGACCCAGGGCGTGAAGGCGGAAGGCGGCTGCATAACCGGCATTGCCGGCGCCCAGGATCACTACATCGAAGTTTTCGGCTTCCGCTGCCATAGGACTCTCCTCCGTGGCCGTTCCGACTCACCACACTCTAAGGTCCTGGCCCGCCGCAATGGCTCGCACGATGCTGCTGCCGGCTTTCGCCTGCCAGGCCTCTGTCGCTTTCTTCTACCAGGGGACCCGGTATGGAAAAAAGGAAGTGTGAGTGCGACGATGGCGGCATGAGAGGGGACCGGGTGGAGATCGTCGTCGACATCGGAGACGGCACGAAGACTTACGAGATAGTCGCAACCAAAGCGGGGCGGCGGGTGGAGGTCTCGAACGTGCGGGGGACCGTGGAGGTTTCGGAGGTGACCCGTACCGGGGTCATCATCAGGAGCGGCCGGTTCATGGCAACCAGGGTCGTTGCGGTTATCGAATATCCCGCCCAGGACGAGCAGGCGGACCGCAGTTCGAGACGTCCCCGCAACCAAAGCTCGTTGCTCTAGCTCTCACACTCTCGATCTTCCCCAGCCGGGCGATGGAGCTCGCTCCGGGTGAGGCATCAGCGGGGCGCGTTGCAATGCTTGCAGTAAGGCGCATTGGGCGAGATGGCCCCCCCACATTCGCTGCAGATCACCGGCCCGATAGCGCCCGTCCTCATCCTTCGAGCGATCGCGATCGATAGCGCACCGAAGACGCAGATGATCGCCAGGAGGATCAGCGCGAGCGGATCCAGCCCCGCGGCAACTCCGAAGATCGCGGCAACGATGATGGCGATCGCGACGAAAACGGTGACGGCAGTGGTCATGCGAAGGTCCTCGTTAGCCAGTCAACAAGGAGCTGAACCGCCCGGGGATCTTTCCGAAGCTGGTGAGTGCTGCCCTCGAGGATGTGCACCTCGGCATTCGGGGCCCGCCTCGCGATCGCGCCTGCATGTTCCGCGGGCACAACTTCGTCTTGGTCCCCCTGCAATATCAGCACCGGGAGGCGAACGTTGGCGATGGATGTCTGCGTGGCCACATCCATGAATTCTGCTCCCCATGCGGATGGATCTGCGCGGACCTCCGGGGACACCGTCATCCCCGCATCTCGAGTGATGCGCTCGAGCCCGGCCTCCGGGTGGGCCGCGAAGCTGACCCACTCCGCCGGGGCTGCAAGCAGAGCCACGCCGTCGACTGGTGCTCCCCGACGCGCGACCTCCGCGGCCACCGCCCCTCCTGCAGACGACCCGATGAGGACCAGGCGCAGATCCCGAAACTCCTGTTGGCGGAGCCGCATGACGGCCGCCGTCGCATCGCGGACCCAACCCTGAATGGAGAAGTGCCCGGGTTGGCCCTTGGCGGCGCGCATATTCAGCCACGCCGCCGAGAAGCCTTGACGGGCAAGGGCACGCGCCAGCCCGGGGTATCCCTCGTCTGCCGGGTCCGCGGGAGCGGTGGAAGGTATGCCGTGCAGCAAAAGCACCCCCGTGTGAGCTTTTCGGGCAAAGCAAATCCCGCCGGTGAGCGTCAGGTCATCCACCTGCACCTGCACCTGCAGCTCGCGCTCGGTGAGGTTCACAGCTCCCTGAGCAGCAGAAGTGTCGTGGGCGAACCAGCGATCACCCGGAAACCGGTACTGCCCCCATACCAAGCGTTGAATCCCGATTGAGCGTGAGTGCTGAGGATGATCAGGTCCGAGCCGTTCGCGCGCGCTTCGTCGAGGATCGCCGCAGAGGGCTCCTCATCGCGGATTGTGCTCGTAGTTTCTATGCCTGCATCCTGGAAACGCGACGCATGCTCCGTCAGTTGCTCCGCAGCCTCATCGATCTCCATCCGAAGACTCTCGGCGGTCGCTCCCGGCAACAACCGGGCGGCCACGCTCCCCTGGCGCGCGGTGGCCAGTGACGGGACCACGGTGAGCAGCCTGAGGGCGGACTTGTAGGAACGGGCCAACACCGATCCTGCTTCCATAACGGCATCGCGATCGTGCTGAAGATCGATCGGTAGCAGGATCTTGTTGAGCGTGAAGGATTCAGATCCCTCCTCCTTAGGGGGCCTCAGGAAGATCGAGGTTCCGCCCCCGCGCATGATCTGCTGCGCGATGCTGCCGGCCACGACATCGCGGATACCCGAGCGACCATGTTTGCACATCGCGATCAGATCGACTTCGTATTCATGCGCGTGAGCGTCCAACGCCGCCGCGACGTCCGCAACCGATCGCTCGTGGACGTGCACATCCACCGGGAGCCCTGCAGCAACCATGTGGCGGGCCACGCCGTCGAGGTAATTCTCGCTTTCCGTCTTCGTCGTCAGATGCGGCTCGCCATGAACGCGTTCCGGTGGATCCCGCTCGACAACATGCAGGAGCGTCACACGAGACCCGAAGTGCGTGGCCAGCGACTCAACCGGGGCAATGATGTCTTCGGCCAAGCGGGAACCATCCAGCGGTACCAAGATGTGCTTGAACATCAGCCTGCCCAAAATCCGTAGATCAGGAAGATGTTGAGGCCGGTGATCAGCACCGCAAGACAAGAAGCAACCACCGTCGTCAAGCCGACGTTCTTGAGCGGGCCCATGAGATCGCGTCTGGATGTGAAGCGCACGAGCGGGATGAGGGCAAAGGGGATGCCGAACGACAAGACGACCTGACTCAAGACGAGAGTGCGGGTTGGATTCAGACCCAGGCCGATGACTATCAACGCCGGCAGCATGGTTACCAACCTGCGCACCCAGATAGGTATGTGCCAGTTCAAGAAGCCCTGCATGATCACCTGTCCTGCCATCGTCCCTACGGTAGAAGAAGAAAGGCCTGAAGCCAGCAGTGAGAGAGCGAACACGAAGCTCGAGGCGCTGCCGACCAAAGGCTTAAGCGTGCGGTGCGCCTCCTGAATGCTTGCAACGTTGACCGCACCACTCTCGTGGAACACGGCTGCGGCCATCATCAACATCGCCACGTTGATCAAACCGGCCAAACCCATAGCGATGAGTACGTCTACGATCTCGAACCGAATCAGCCGCTTCAGACGCATCTCGTCGCGAACGACGATCCGGTTTTGAGTCAAGGCCGAGTGCAGATAGATGACGTGCGGCATGACCGTGGCCCCCAGGATGCCGGTCGCCAGCAATACGCTCTCGCTGCCCTGGAACTGAGGCGGAAGGAAGCTGTGACCCGCCGCTGCGAAATCCGGCTTGCCCAGGATCATCTCGGCCAGATAGCACATGGCGATGACCCCGACCAGCGCGGTGATCACTGCTTCGAGCGGTCTGAACCCCCGCTGCTGCAATCCGAGAATGAGGAAGGTAACGATTCCGGTCAGCACCCCTGCGGGAAAGAGAGGTAACCCGAACAAGAGGTTGAAGCCGAGCGCTGCCCCCAAGAATTCGGCCAGGTCCGTGGCCATAGCCACGACTTCCGCCAGCAGCCACAGTCCGACCACCACCGGCTTGGAGAAAGTGTCACGGATGAGCTCGGGGAGATTCCTTCCGGTCGCGATCCCGAGCTTGGCCGACAATATCTGTATCAGCATCGCCATGAGGTTCGCGGCCACCACCACCCACACCAGCAGATAGCCGAACTGCGAACCGCCCTGGATGTTCGTCGCAAAGTTCCCGGGGTCCATGTAGGCAACCGCAGCGATGAAAGCCGGTCCCAAGAAGGGGAGAAAGCGCTTGGTTCCCTTGGTCCTGCCCGTCAGGGCATCTTCAGCAGCGGAGTGCACCCGGGCGTCGGAAGCAGTCGACCCCATGCCGGTCTGATCGACCACTTCACCCTTAGCCATCGGGGCCAATGTAAGCGAGGAACCCGCCAACCAGCGGGGTTGGACTGCTAGTCGACTGTGACCTGCACCTCGGGATACCCGGTCGCACCTGCGGGATAAGGGTCCCTATGCCGCGGCGGCTGAGTGGTGCCCGCGCCGTCGGTGGCTCGGCACGCCACCTGTGCTGTCCCCGTTTTGCCCGGCTGCCAGCGGTAGGCCCAGAGGCGCCATGCGTAGGGTCCGATCGCATCCTTCAGCATCGCCGGGTGCCACGCGTTCCCGCCGTCGGTCGTCACCTCGACCTTGGAGATGCCGCGATCCCCAGCCCATGCGATCCCTGCGATCCACGTGGGCTGACCCCGTTTCGCCGATCCGCCTTGACCGGCTACGTCGATCCGTGACTCTGTATGGACGGTCGCGGTGTCGTTCCATCCCCGGCTTTGCCAGTAACCGAGGAAGTTGTGGTCGACCAGCTCGATGGACTGCAACCACTTCACATTCTTCATTCCGTATATCGCGGGGATGCGCAGGCGGCAGGGGAACCCGTGCTCTTGGCGCAACGGTTGGCGATCCTGCGCGATCGCGAGAAGCACACTGGGATCCATCGCCCGTTCGAGCGGGATGGAATCGAGATAGGAGTCGTAGCCGCGCAAGACCAGATCCACGACGCCTGGTTTCACTTGCGCCTTGGTCAGCACGTCCCTCAAACGAACCCCCGTCCAGATCGAGTTACCAACGAGGTTGCCGCCTACCCTGTTGGAGATGCATGTGAGCACTGCATATTCCTCGACTACATCGAACTGGCTCTGAAGATCGGAGAAGGAAAGCTGCAGGGGGTTTTCGACCAACCCGGTTACAGATAGCTTCCAGGATGACGCTTCCACCCGAGGATCGATGATGTCGACGTCGACCACGTAATGATCGGCAGCGGGCGTCACTTCAGGCGTCAACCCGGGGATGGTGGGAAAGCTCCCCTGCCGGACGGCGTCAACCTTCACTGCCGCCTGAGCCACCGACACCGAGGTGTTCGGCCCCCCCAGCTTCGATGCCAGCCAGGCCACGACTCCGCCTCCCGCCAGCAACGCGATTCCATAACCGGCCACCGTCCGAAGGCTTCGCCTCTTATCCTCATCGGTCCCCTGAGGGTGGGCGAGGCGGTCGAATGCCGGGCGCGCGACTACGACATAGAGGCAGGCCGCCGCCACGCTTGCAACGATCACACCTGTAAGCGACGCTGCAGAGCCGGTAGCCGCGACTGCTGCGGCAGCCACGCCCAGGAGAACTCCGGCGGCCCCCGGCCTGATCCTTCCATCACCCGCGGTTCGAAACAGTCCCTCTCCGCCCAACGCGAGCGCGCCGAGAACGACCCCGATCGTCAGGATCTGCTGCGCGAGGTGGCCGAGGTGATCGATGAAGAAGTTGGAAACGGCAACGGGGGTTGCACGGATGATGTCCTGCGCCAAGGCTGCGGGGGCGAACGTGATACCCGGCGCCAACCTCGAGACAAGGAAGAGCGCGAGTAGTGCAGCGCCTGCCGCCACCGCTCCTGCGGCCCGGGCGCTTCGCCGAAACAGCAGCGGGTCTTGCGGATCGATCTTTGTCTGCACGGCTCCATTGTGCGCTTGTGGGCGCATTAGTTGAGGGCTACGGCCCGTCACCAGCCGCGATCGATCCACTCCTGCAGGTGGGGCTTCTCTGCGCCGATCGAGGTATCCCGCCCGTGGCCCGGGTACACGATTGTGTCCTCGGGCAATACGAACAACTTGTTCTGGATCGAATCGATGATCTGTTCGAACGCCTCTCTGTTTCCCCAGGTGTTGCCGGCGCCTCCCGGAAACAGGGTGTCGCCGGCGAGCAGGTGACTTCCGGTGAGGAAGCACGAACCGCCGGGCGTGTGCCCGGGCGTAAAGAGCACGGTCACGGAGCGATTCCCAAACGAAATCTTGTCCCCATCCTGGAGGTCACGATCGATCGGGACGAGGTAGTCGTCGCCGGTGTGCGCGTAGACGGGAACCCGATCCAGTTTCTCTATGAGCTCGGGCAGAGCTTGCACGTGGTCCTTATGCCCGTGGGTCTGGAGGATGCCCACGATCGTGGCCCCCTCGGCGCCCTCGATGATCTTGTTCGCCTCGAAGCAGCCGTCCACGATCAAAGCTTCGTGGGTTTCGGGACATTCAAGGATGTACACGTTGTTCTCGAAGGACCCGACACCGATCTTGCGCAGGATCAGATCGTCGCCCTCGTAGTGAGGGTGCGTCACCCGACGACCTCGGCCGTCACATCTCCGATGGTGACCTTGGCTCCCTCTGTGACCGAATATCTGATCATCGCAAGCGCCGATGCCTCGGAGGCGCTCGTGATCTTGCCGATCCCGGTGCCGTCGAGCGTCACCTCACTGCCGGGGGTCACGGGCGATGCCGCGCGCAGACGGGCCAGGCGCCTGTTGACCTTTCCGCGGAAGTGGATCTTGGCCATCGCCTCCTGACCGAGGTAACAGCCCTTGTCGTAGTGAACCGCTCGTTCGTCCACACCCGCTTCTTGCGGGAAGGTCTTCTCGTCCATGTCACGACCCCATCGAGCGATCCCGTTGCTGATGCGGATCGCTTCCAGCTCGTTGTCGCCGGCGACGCGGCCCCCGGATCGGGCGATCGACTCCAGAAGCGAAGCGGTAGCCGCGCTCCGGATCCAGAGGTAGCCGGCGTCCACCCCGAGCGATGCCGTGGGTTGCAACGCGGCAAGCTCGGCACCAGACGCGGCCTCGCGCCACGAAGGGCCAACCACGAGGACGAGTCCCATCTCTTGGGTGATGTCGTCGATATCGACCTGGGTGGACAGAACGTATCTCTCCAGAGTCGATGCGACGGAGGCGCCCCGATCTGGTTCAAGGTGCAGCAAGAAACCCTCTGCGGTCCTTACGGCCTCCAAATACCCGGTCATCCTGCCGTGTACCGTGATCAGCGCCGCGTCTCTAGCCTCGCCCAGCGCCATATCCTGGAACGACTGGGTCAGGATCTGGTCCAGGAACCAGGCACTCTGCGGCCCCGAGACGCGAAGTTTGGCTCGGTCCGAGCGGTCGGCGTAGATCAGCTCTTCTGGCATGGCCCCCCATTGTCCACCCGCCGCGCGATGCGCGATATGTTCCCCCGCATCTCACAGAAAACGCGCCGGGAGGAACGAGTGGCAGAGGTCGAGCTACTGGATGAAGAAGAGATCGAGCAGCGTCTGGACGAGCTATCCGCCGACTGGGAGCGGGAGGGCGTTGAGATCCAGAAGGTCTATGAGTTCGACGACTTTCCGTCGGCCATCAAATTCGTCACCGGGGTCGCGAAACTCGCAGACCGCTACGACCACCATCCCGACATCGACATCCGCTACAGCAGAGTCCGTCTGGCCCTTACCACTCATTCGGAGGGGGGCTTGACGTCCCTCGACTTCGATCTTGCAAGCGAGATCGAGCAGACGCTGGGCTAACTCTTCCTTCAGACGGCACGTCGCTGCGGTTCGGGGTTCGCTTCAGCCGTTTCCGGGCGAAGCCACGGAGGCAGTGAGAAGGTGACGGCTTCGTCGGTGACCTCTCTCGTCTCGACCTGGCCGTACCCAAGCTCTGCGAGCTTGCCCAGCAGTCGCTCAACGAGGATTTCGGGAGCGCTGGCGCCCGAGCTCACACCGACAACCTCCACTCCCTGCAACCAGGAGGGATCGAGACAGGTTTCGTCGGGTACCAGATAGGCCGCCGTTCCAGCCGCCTTCGCAACCTCGACCATGCGGTTCGAGTTGCTGGAGTTCACTGCGCCGACTATCAACACCACGTCCGCCTCCGGGGCGATGGCCTTGACCGCGACCTGCCTGTTCTGAGTCGCGTAGCAGATGTCATCGGAATGGGGGCCTGCGAGATCAGTGAATCGTTCCCGGAGGGCGTCGACGACGTTGAGGGTGTCGTCCACAGACAGTGTTGTCTGGGTGAGGTAGGCAACAGGCTCTCCCGGCTCCAGATCCAGGCCCTCGAGCTGTTCGGCGCTCTCGATCACGTGGGTGTCGCCGGGCACCTCGCCAGCTGTCCCCTCGATCTCTTCGTGTCCCTCATGCCCGATGAGCACGATCTTTCTGCCCGCTCGCGCGAACCGCTTCGCCTCGAGATGCACCTTCGTCACCAGAGGGCAAGTGGCGTCGATGACAGTGAGGTTTCGTGCGTCCGCGTTCCGCCGCACTTCCGGAGACACGCCGTGCGCGGAGAAGACGCAGACCTGTCCTTCGGGGATCTCGCTCTCGGAATCGACGAAGATCGCCCCCCTCGCCTCGAGATCGGCAACCACGTGGCGGTTGTGGACGATCTCCTTCCTCACGTAGACCGGGGCCCCCAGGGTGTCCAGCGTTCTCTCGACGATCTGAACCGCGCGGTCGACGCCGGCGCAATACCCGCGCGGAGCAGCAAGGATCACTTTCTTCATGCCTTCCATGGTACGGCCGGCTCTGTGAAGCTTTCGATCAGCTACGGGTGACTTTTCGGCGGGAACGGGGGGCCGGAGAGCGCGCGGCCCTTCCTCCCTGTTTTGCGGTAGTACGAAAGAGGTCGGGCAGACCAGCTTCCTGGCTCGAGGGGCATAGAGACTCCACGGGGCAGCTTTCGCACAGCGGCCTCTTCGCAATGCAGGTCCGCCGGCCGTGCTCGATGAACAGGTAGGAGAGGCGATACCAGTCCCTCTTCGGGACCAGTTGCAACAGATCCCGCTCGATCCCTACGGCCTCTTTCGAGTTCCACGAGGTCAACCCCAGGCGGACGGCGATGCGGCCAACGTGGGTGTCCACCGCGATCCCATAATCCGGATCCTTGCGTGCCGCTTCCGGATAGACGTTGCCGAGGACGATGTTGGCGGTCTTCCGCGCCACCCCGGGCAATGCGATGAGCTCCTTCATGGTCTTGGGAACCTGACCGTCGTGTTTCTCGATGAGCGCCTGGCACATCCCGCGCAGCGAACGCGTCTTCTGCCGGAAGAAGCCTGTGGCGTAGATGTCCTTCTGGAGATCTTCTTCCCGGGCTCGGAGGTAGTCGCTCGGCTCTCTGTACTTCTCGAACAAGATCGACGTGACACGGTTCACCTGTTCGTCCGTGGTCTGGGCCGACAACATCACCGCGATCAAGCACTGAAGCCCGTTGGTGAATTGCAGCGCGATGCGGGCGTCAGGGTAGGCCTTCTTCAAGCGCCGAAGGATGTGTGGCATCCGGTCGGCAGCGGGAGCCGTTCGATCGGGGGGCACGGCAGGCGAGAGTAGCGGGCCGGGCGCACTCCCCTGCCGGAGGGCGCCGGTGGCGGTACTTGTAGCGGACCGTTTCATCGCGTCCGGTCCCTCGGGCATCATCCCGGGTCGCGGGGCCGCGCCCCGGGGCCGGGCTCCCGGGCCGGGCTCCGTGGGCGGCCAGCGCCTGGCCCAGCTCCAGGGCCGAAGTCACAGCAGGATCGGTGGGTGCTAGGCTGTCGAACGACCGTTCGTTCGCCACCTCCAGGAGATCGTGCGTGGCCCCAGTAGCCGAGAAGCTGACGGACCTACCCCGGAGCGCCCCCAGCCCCCGACGCGCAGAGCTGGGACGGGCGGCAGCCCGGTTGTTCTCCGAGCGCGGCTATCACGGCACGTCGATGCAGCATCTGGCCGACGCCCTGGGGCTGCAGAGAGGCTCGCTCTACGCCCACATCGGATCCAAGCAGGAATTGCTCTTCGAGGTGGTCGATGAGGGGGCCGATCGCTTTTTGGAGCGCGGCCGTGCGGCGGTCCACATGGCTGCGCCGGCAGCAACCCGATTGCGTCAGCTGCTCATCAGCCACATCGAAACTGCTATCGAGCACCTCGACGCGGCGACGGTGTTTCTGAACGAGTGGCGTTACCTGCCTGAGGACCTACGGGCCTCGATCCAGATCAAGCGGGATCGTTACGAGGAGATGGTTCGGAGCATCGTCACCGACGGCATTGCCGCGGGGGACTTCAGGTCGGACGCCGACGTCAGTTTCGCCGCCCGGCTCGTGCTTTCTGCGGGCAACTGGACGTATGCGTGGTACCGCCCCGGAGGAGAGCTCGGCCCGAAAGAGATCGGAGAACGTTTCGCCGAACTGTTGATCAGAGGATTGGAGGTCGCATGACCTACGAGGAGAAGCTAGCGTCCTTTACCAGCCGGATCGACGCCGGCGAAAAGGTCGAGGCGGAAGACTGGATGCCTGACGATTTCCGCAAGGGCGTTCTGAAGTTCATCGAGATGCACGCCAATTCCGAGATCATGGGCGCTCTCCCCGAGCGTGAATGCCTGCCCGCGGCGCCATCGCTGAAACGAAAGATGTCCCTCTGCGCCAAGATCCAGGATGAGGTGGGTCACTCGCAGCTCCTCTACCGAGTGGCGGAGGATCTCGGCAAGAGCCGGGACGCCATGTATCAAGATCTGATCACCGGAAAGTCAAAGTTCCACAACGTCTTCCACTACCCCGTGCACCACTGGGGCGATGTCGCGATCATCGGCTGGCTGATAGACGGCGCGGCTCTCGTGACGCAAGCCGCTCTGCTCGAGTCCTCCTACGCCCCCTATACGCGTGTATTGAAGCGCATCTGCTCGGAGGAGCAACTTCATCTGAGGCACGGCGAGGACATAACCCTCGAGATGTCTTCGGGTACAGAAAAGCAACGAGCGATGTTTCAGGAGGCCCTCGATAGATGGTGGCTGCCGATCATCCACTTCTTCGGCCCGCGCACCGTGGTCGAGAAGGACCTGCTTTTGCGGTGGAAGGTGAAGACGCGGACCAATGAAGATCTTCGCCAGGAGTTCCTCGACCGCTACGTTCCTAAGATCACCGAGCTCGGCTACTCGTTGCCGGTCCCCGTTCCCTTCCGGCAGGATGGCCACTGGCTGATCCGGGACGAGGACATCGATTGGCGGCCGCTCGACGCGATCAAACGCAATGACGGGCCGGAGACCGCGAGGCGCTTAGGGGCACGCAAGGAGATGTACGACACCCACCGGTGGGTGCGCGAAGCGCTGGCAGAGCCGTCCGTGCGGGCCGCATAGCGTGGAGGTGTACGAGGTCTTTCGACGGGGGGGCCATCGCGAGCCCTTCGAACACTGCGGCAACGTGATCGCGCCCGACGCAGACTTGGCTCTGTTGCTTGCCAAGGAGTGCTTCCTGCGCCGGCAGGAGGGCCAGCACCTGTGGGTTGTGGCTCGTTCGGACATCCACTTCTTTTCCGACGAGAGCCTGCTCGAACTTGCTGCCGACAAGTCTTACCGGTTCGCCTCCGCTTACCGGGACGTCGTGGGCAAACGTGAGCGTGCCCACGAACGCGTCAGAGAGCTTCAGGCATCATGAGTGATTCCTTCGACGCGCTCGTTACCGCGTTGGCCGATGATGAATTGATAATCGGACACCGTCACTCTGAGTGGACCGGATATGCACCGCATATAGAGGAGGACGTGGCGTTCGCGTCCATCGCCCAGGACGAGATAGGTCACGCGTCTTCTCTTTACTCACTTGTCGGCGGGGGCAGCGGACCGCAGGTGGACGCGCTCGCGCTCGGTAGACAGCCCGAGGCCTATCGCAACGCCGTTCTCTGCGAACGTCCGAACAGGGATTGGGCCTTCACACTGGCGCGCCATTGGTTGTACGACCACGCCGACGACATCAGGTTGGAAGCCCTCGAGCAGACGTCGGACTCCAAGTTGCAGCAGCTCGTCACCAAGATCCGCCGAGAGGAGCGCTACCACCTGCTCCACGCCGACTACTGGATGAAACGCGTTGCCCAAGGGCCGGTGGATGCCCGAAGCAAGATCATCCCCGCGATGTCGGCAGCGTTCGCGGAGGCCGGTGGATTGTTCGAGCCCTTCGAGCAGGAGGATCAGGCTCTGGACGAAGGGTGGCTGCCGCTGCCATCCAGCGTGCTGCTCGCCCGGTTCATGAACTGGGCGACGTCAGCCCTTGACGAGTTGGGGCTGCCCGGGGGTAGCGAAGCGGAAGCGGTCATCCCTGCAGAGTTCGTGGCGTCGTCGTCCGGCGACCTGATCGCCGGCGAGGATGCCCCCGTCGAGGAACCGGTCCTACCCGCAGGAGTGGGGGGACGACGAGGACGCCACACGAGTGATCTCGCCGGCATGTGGGCCGAGATGACGACCCAGTACCGGGAGAATGAAGGCGCTAGGTGGTAACCGGAGCCTCGGCCCTCCTGACCTCAGAACAGATCGAAGCTCGGATCTGGGAAGCGTTACAAGAAGTTCCCGATCCCGAGATCCCCGCGGTCTCGGTGATCGAGATGGGCATGATCGGAGGAGTGCACGTAGATGGGGGCCGAGCGCGCGTGGTGCTTCTTCCTACTTTCACGGGATGTCCTGCGATCGCGATGATCGAAGAGGACGTGCGTCGGGCGGTCACCGGGGTCGCGGGGGTTGCAGCTGTGGAGGTGGAGACTTCTTTCGATCCACCGTGGACCAGCGACCGCATCTCCGCGGCGGGCCGGGAGAAACTGCGTGACTTCGGCCTCGCTCCCCCGGATGCGGCTCCCGTTCTGATAACCCAGATAGGGCTCCCTGTTGTTGCGACATGTCCCTTCTGTGGAAGCTCCGATACGGTGAGTGACAGCCTTTTCGGGCCGACCCCCTGCCGGGCCACGTACTACTGCAGCGCCTGCCGCAACCCGTTCGAACAATTCAAGCAGGTGTGAGCAGCTCTCCTTCGATCCACGGCAGCTGTGATTGCAGGGACGGGTCCTCTTCCTTCTGAAGCGCCCCGAAGTCGGCACTACTGCCGATCAGGTGCATGAAGACCTCGACGACCTCGGGGTCGAACTGACTGCCCGAAGCCTCTTGCAATCTTCGCAGAGCCTCCGCGAGCGGGAGCTTCTTCCTGTAGACGCGATCGGTTGTCATGGCGTGGAAGGCGTCGCACACGAACACGATGCGCGCCTCCAGGGGGATGTCCTCAGCCCCGATCTGATCCGGGTACCCGGCGCCATCCCATCGCTCGTGACAGTGACGCACGACCGGACGCACGTCTTTGAGCCGGTCGATAGGAGCGAGGATCTGCTCGCCCAATTCCGGGTGTGTCTCCATGGTTTCCCGCTCGTCATCGGTTAGGGGTCCAGGCTTCATCAAGATGTCGGCGCGGATCCCGATCTTGCCGATGTCGTGGAACAAGGCACCGAGCTCCAGGCGCTTCAGCGAGAAGGAGTCGAGACCCATCTTTTGCCCTACGGCAACCGCCATGTCGGTGATGGATCGAGCATGGGCTGAGGTGTACTCGTCTTTTGCTTCGAGCGCGTTCGCAAGTGCCTCGACGGTAGATACGAAGGTCAGCTCCAGACTATCGAAGCTAAGCGCATTGTCGATCGCCAACTTGGCCTGGTCAGCGATACCTGCGAGTAGCCGCATCTTTCGCTCCGAGAACTCGTAATCGCCGTATACCGGAGCCCCGACGACCAATGCAGCGGCACTTCCGCCCTCCAGCTGGATCGGTGCGACCGCGAATGCAAGGTTCTTCGAGCCCACGAGCAGGCCTTCGACCAGAGCTGCGGCTTCGGGTGGGATCACGAACGGCTCCGCCCCCTCCCGGGGAGCGGCCTCGATCGAGTTGGGGATCCGCAATCGATACAGCTGTTCCTGTTCCGCAGGTTTGTAACCCCACGCTGCCTGCGCCGCCATGTCCTCTGATTCCGGATCGCGCATCCACAGCGACGTGCGCGGGGATCCCAGGATGCGACCCGAGAGCTCTACGGTTCGACCGAGAACCTCATCGAGGCCCTGGGCAACAACCAGCCCCCTGCTGAAGTCCAAGAGAGCGTTGGAGATCTCTGCGCTTTCCTTCTGGGCCCGGTAGAGAAGCGCCTTCTGCAGCGCGAGCGAAGTTTGGTATGCCAAACCGGCAAGGAATCGCAGCAGTTCCTCCGTGAAGTACTCCTCGCGACCCTTCGGTTGAATGACCGTCAACCAGCCGATATGCCCGTCGGCAAGCTGGAGAGGTGCTATCCCCCGGGGGCCACCCGCCGAGCCCGTCAACAACGGGTAGGGATCACCGACTGCCGGATGGATGATGAACGGTGCCCGGCGGTCGGCCAGGAACTCATGGGCGGTCTTGGAATCTATGCGGCGGGTGACGATGCGGCGTATATCTACGTTGCCCGCGTAACCGTGGTGGGCCGCACAAGATACTTCCCCGAGGCCTTCCTTCTGCAGCCACAGGGACACATGGGTGGCGCCCAACAGTCCCGCCGAAAGTCGCACGGAAGCGTTTCCGATCCCGGTGAAAGAGGATGCCCGCGACATCTCGTCCGCGAACTCCAAAAGAGCATTCGCGTTCATCGCCTCACGCCGTTGAGCCTCATAGAGGCGAGCGTTCTCTACCGCGACCGAAGCCTGGCCTGCCAGCACTTCCAGGACGCGCACATCATCCTCATCGAATTGATTCAAGCCGAGCTTCGAGATCGTCACCACTCCGATGACCCGTGTGCCATACGTCAAAGGAACACCGATCATCGATTCATCGATCTCATCGGTTCCAGGAATGCTCACCGAGAAATCGCACTCCGTGGCATTCGGAATGAGAAGAGAGTGACCGGTTTCAGCAACGCGTCCGGTGATCCCTTCACCGATCTTCGAGTAGAGGATCTCCGGAGTCTCGCCCTCATAGGCGAACTCACCACGAACCGCGATCGGGATCAGCGATTGACCTTCCACGATGTACACCCTGCAGCTGTGATAGTCGATCAGGGACCGAAGCTCGCGCGTGATCGTCAAGCCGATCTCACGAACATCATTCAAACGGTTCAATTTGCCGGCAAGGCTCTGCAGCATCTTCATGTGAGCCAGCGATCGCAGGTCGCGGTGCTCCCCCACATCTTCCGGGCGCTCGTTCTGAGAGTCTTCGAAGAGCACAACGATGTCTTTGCCGCGAGCCTTGGCCGTCATCATCGCGGCTTCGGAACAGGCTACGAGCTCGGTGGGATTCGTAGCATGCTGCGGGCCCTGGGCGATACCAACAGAAACCGTCATGCGGCCCGCAGGATCGAAGTTCAGTGTCGCGAGCCCTTCCATCAAGCGGCTGGCGAATCCGGTTGCATCGGCCACATCACACGAAGGCATGATCACCGCGAACTCTTCACCGCCGATCCGGCAGACGACGTCTGAAGTCCGGATCGTCGCTTTCAACATCGCACCGACGCCCTGCAGAACCTGATCGCCGACGGCGTGGCCGTAGACGTCGTTGACCTTCTTGAAGTTATCTATGTCGAACATCAGCAATGCGATGGAGTCGTGACTACGATTAGCGCGCGCAAGCTCCGCGCGCAAGCGCTCCTGGAAGAAGCGGTGGTTGTAAAGACCGGTCAACGAGTCGGTCTGTGCCTGATGCTCCAGGATGGCTCTTGTCTGCGCGTTATCGAGAGCGAGCGCCGCAGCATCACCGAACCGTTTGGCAAGCTCGAACTCATCCTGGCTGAAGACCGCGTCGTCTCCCTGCCGGTAGATGTTCAAGCAGCCTTTGACAGAATTGCGCGCTATCAGAGGGATAACAAGCATCGATTCCGGGTCGCTTGCAGGCGTGCCCGGGATCACCGAGGTGCGGGGATCGAGCTGTGCCTGGTTCACCAGAAGTGGTTCGCGATGGGAGGCGGCGTATCCGGTCAAGCCCCGGCCGAAATCCGACCTCGAGTTCATGATCTGCTCTGCCCACTGGTCCCGCGCCAGCAGCGGGGTCAGCGTCCCCTCGGCCTCGTCCGCCTCATAGATAGTCAGGGTGTCGTAAGGAACGATGTCCGCGATCGTGTCGGCGATCGCGTCCAAGAGCGCGTCGAGGCTCTGCTCCGACAGCACCTGATGGAAGACGGCAGCCAGCCGCTTGTAGGAATCGACACTCTCGCCAGGAAGGCTGGCCATCTGCTGGAGACCCTGTTCTGTACTCGACACCTGTCCCCTTCGGTCATGCTCTAAATAGAAGATTCAGTGCCTTTGATATCGGGCCCTCGATGCCCGACCTTGAGCCGTCCAGGCGCTAGAAGTCGCCGTAGGACCTCTGGATGATGAACTCGTAGATGAGCCGCTCCTCGGCAACCATGGCGGCGCGATATCCCTCGAGGTTCTCGGGCTCGCCTGCGAGGGTGCGGTAGAGGGCGAGGTTCTGATCCACCGCATCCGGCCCGTCCAGGATCTCGACGGTGCACTCCAGGCCCAGCCAGGAATAGCCACCCTTCTGGTCGAAGACGCAGAGGGTCGCTCGGGGGTCCCGGCGAAGGTGCTTGGTGCGGGCCCTCGTGCTCGTCCCCGAGCTCCATAGCTTGCCCTGGACCAGGCCGCACGCGATCCGGGCGACGTGAGGCCGCCCGTCCGGCTTGATCGTTGTCATCACTGCCGCATGGTGCTGCTCGAGAAAGGTCCGAACCCGGTCGTCCACAGAGGTGCTCCTTATATTGGGGCGTCACGAACAGGATAGAAGGGGCGTCATGGCGATCGAGGTGACTGAGGAGGCGATCGGAGTTCTTCGTAACTCCCTTGCACTGGCGAAGATAGACCTCGCCGAGGGCGGAGCCCGGCTCTACGCGGCCCGGGGTCCTGGCGGGGGGCCGAACGTGCAGGTGGAGCTCGCCGATGGCCCTGCCCCCGGCGAGCAGGTGATCGAAGCCGGAGAGATCCGGATCTTCATCGATCAGTCGGTCGTGGAGGCGCTGCCCAACGCGATCGTGGGCGTCGAGCCTCCGCACGGGCGGATCGTCGTAACTCCGGCGCAGCCATGATCCGCCGCCGGCTCGTCGTGTCGGGTGAGGTACAGGGGGTTTTCTACCGAGACACCTGTCGCTCGATCGCCGAGTCTGCCGGGGTTGCCGGCTCGGCAAGCAACCTGCCCGACGGCCACGTCGAGGTTGTGCTGGAAGGGCCCGAGGACGCGGTGGAGAAGGTGGTGGCGTGGTGCCGGCGGGGAACCCCGCAATCCACGGTTCAGGGGGTAGATATCGAGGAAGAGGAGCCGCTGGGCGACACCAGCTTCCGGGTCCTCTGAGCTATTTCAGGCTCACCCACACGGTCTTGACCTGAGTGTAGGTATCCACGGAGTGCGATCCGAGCTCGCGTCCGAACCCTGACTGCTTGTAGCCGCCGAAGGACGCCGAAGGGTCGAATAACCCATAGGTATTCACCCAGACGGTTCCCGCTCTGATGCCGCGGGCCACCCTGTGCGCCTTGGAAACGTCTTGCGTCCAGACCGCCGAGGCCAACCCGTACACGGTGTCGTTGGCCATGGCTATCGCCTCATCGACATCCGCCACCTCGATCACGGTTGCAACGGGGCCGAAGATCTCCTCCCGGGCGATCTTCATGTCGTTACGGACCCCGGCGAAGATCGTGGGCTCGAGGAAGTACCCCCCCTCAATTCCTGCCGGGCGGCCGCCTCCGGACACCACCTCGGCTCCCTCGGACCTGCCTGCCTCGATATAGCCGCTCACCCGCTCGAACTGCTCTTCCGAGACGACAGGCCCCATCACGGAATCCTCATCGAAGGCGGGGCCCACCTTCATCGCTGTCGTCGCCTCCACCAGGGACGTGACGAAGTCGTCGTGGATGCCCCGTTCTACGAGGATCCTGGTCCCCGCCGTGCAGACCTGCCCGGAGTTAACGAAGACCCCGAGCATCGATCCCTTCGATGCCCGCTTGAGGTTGGCGTCGTCGAAGACGATGTTGGGGGATTTCCCACCCAACTCCAGAGTCACCCTCTTCAGGTTCCCCTCCGAGGCATGGAGGATCTTCCGGCCCACCTCGGTCGAGCCGGTGAAGGCGAGCTTGTCGACGTCGGGGTGAGCGGCGAGTGCCTGTCCCGCTTCCTCACCGAAACCGGTAACCACGTTGACGACGCCGTCAGGGACTCCCGCCTCCAGACACAGTTCCGCCAGCCTCAGAGCCGTAAGCGGAGTTTGCTCGGCGGGCTTCAGAACCACGCTGTTGCCGAACGCGAGGGCGGGCGCCACCTTCCAGCTGGCCATCACCAGGGGGTAATTCCAGGGGATTATCCCGCCGCACACCCCCATCGGCTCCCTCAGCGTGTAGACAAAGAGGTCTTCGGAGCTGGGGTTGGTCTCACCGAAGAACTTCGTGGGCCATCCGGAGTAATACCGGAATACATCGCTCGCCGACCACACCTCTCCGGAAGCGAGCTTCAAGGGCTTTCCGGCGTCAAGCGCCTCGATCTGGGTCAGCTGTGCACTGTTCTTCTTGATCAGATCGCCGACCCTCGCCAGGATCTCGGCCCTCTTGCCCGGCCTTAGGTTGCGCCAGCGGCCGTCTTCGAAGCTCGCCCGGGCGGCGCCGACGGCCGCGTCGACATCTTCCGGGCCGCCTCTCGGAACTTCTACGAAGGCCTCGCCAGTGGAAGGATCCACGCTCTGGAAGGTCCTGCCCGAGACGGCGTCGTGTGGTTTGCCCCCGATAAGCATCTTCGGAGACCCTTCGATGAACTTGGTTACCTCATCGAGCAGCTCGACCTGCGCCATTGGGACCTCCGAGGATGCCGGGATGGATGACCGTCAGATTATCCCGACCGCTGTTACATAAACCTGGGGCGCGAGCCCCCAAGCGCTGGGACCGAACGAGCTCTGCCGGCGGCTTCGCCACCGGCTTGGTGACGAGATCGACCTCGAACCAAACGCAGTTGCATTCTCCCCGTTGGACGCCCCATCGGTTGCTGAGCCGGTCGAGCACGAACAGACCCATCCCCCGCTCCCTGCTGCCCGACGGGGGCCGCGGGTGGGCGGTGAAGCCCGGGCCGCGATCCCATACCTCTACCCGTACGTGATCGGCGCCAAGGAAGATGTTGAGCCGGATCGGATCTTTCGGTCCCATGCCGGCGTGTTGAACGCTGTTGCTGACAACCTCGTGGGTCAGGAGCCTCAGGTCTCGCGCCACCGATCTCTCTACGGGCAGACCCTCTATCCAGTTGCGAGCGAGACCGGGAGCCAGCGAAGTGGGCTGAAGCAGCGCGCTGACGATGGCGTCCATGGCTCAACGCTTACCCGGCGGGGGCGGATCGAACCTCGTTAAGGCAACGACTCGAGATTGAAGTCAATAGAGGAGCAAACCTGCGACGGCTGCCAGCAGCACGATGACCGGCTCGGGCACCTTGAATCGCCACAGCAGTCCCAGCGCCACCAGCGCGATCGCAGCGGTAGGAAGGTCGACGATCGCCCCCCGCGTGAGCACGATGGTGGCCCCCGCGATAGCGCCGGCCGCCGCCGCGGTCGCGCCTTTCACGAAAGCCCGAAGCTGAGGATTGGCCCTGTGGCGCAGGAACCATCCGGCGGGAACGATGACACCGAGGTAGATCGGCGTGAAGATCGCGACGGTTGCCACGACCGCCCCCGCGAACCCTCCCGCCAGATAGCCGATGAAGGTTGCCGTGATCACGACGGGGCCGGGAGTGATCAGCCCCATGGCTACCGCATCGAGGAACTGACGGTCGTTCAACCAGTGATGTTGCGTGACGACCCCCTCACGGAGGAAAGGGACGATCGCGAGGCCGCTGCCGAAGATGAAAGCACCCGCCTTCAAAAAGAACAGCCCGAGCGCAACCAGCGTGCCGGTTGAGGCACTTGCAACGACCAGACTGCGAGCGAGGGGTGGAAGCGCCACCGAGGCCCGGCTGCGGCGTAGCGATCGTGGGGGTGCGTCCCACGCGATCATCAACAAACCCGCGGCGATGAACAGGATCGCGACTTCAGTGCCGGTGATTGCAGTTATGAGCATGATCACGAACGAGATCACCCACAGTCGGACATCGTGAGAGTTGGTCAATCTTGCAAGCTTGACCGCCGCGATCGCGATGATCGCCATCACGCCCGGCGCGATGCCATAGAACAACGCTTGAACCCAATCAAGGCCATTGAATCGGACGTAGAAGAAGGCGATCGTCAAGACGACGATGAAGGAGGGGGCTATGAATGCAAGCGCGACCGCCAGTGCGCCCCACATACCTCTTCTCAGGTATCCGACCCACATGGCTACCTGAGCCGCGAGGGGGCCGGGCATCGTCTGGCCCAATGCCACACCGTTCAGGAATTCCTCGCGCTCCAACCATCCTCTCCGTTCGACCAGATCGCGCTGCATGTAGCCCACGGTCGCGATAGGTCCTCCGAACCCAAAGGCGCCGAGATGCAGGAAGTACCTGATCAAGGAAGCAAAGGGACGTTGTTCGTTCCGCGAATCCGCAGGTTCTGGCCGAGGAGAGGGATCATCCACGCCGCGAAGGTACCGGCAATTCCAATCCCTTTCGATGCCGGCCGCCGAATACCCTTCGATGAAGACTCTGATTGCTGTTCTAGCGTCCCTCCTGTTGTTGACCGGATGCTCGTCGTCCGGCACCGCCGCCCAAAGTTCTACAAGCGGCGCTTCCCCCAAACAGGTAACGATCCAGGGGATCGCTTTCACGCCTCAGAACCTGACGATCCCGGTAGGAACGACGGTGACCTGGACGAACAAGGATCCCGTGAAGCACACGGTCACATCGGGGCAACCAGGCCGGGACGCCATTCCGGGTGTCAGTAAGGGAACCGCGCCGAAACTAACCGGTTTCTTCGATCACGCGATGTCTCCAAGTGGATCGACGTTCAGCTTCAAGTTCACCACGCGCGGCATCTATCCCTACTTCTGCCGCATCCACACAAGTTTGCGCGGAGTCATCACCGTTCGATAAACGCAACAACTCCGAGCGACCCATCCAGACGCATCACTCGGCACGAACCATCAGCAATCTGTCGATCACTACAAAGGAAGTGTCGACAACATCAATGCAAGTTGGGAAGGGAGAACACGTGGGAAAAATGAAACCAACACTTCGCCTGGTCGCGTTAGCACTCTCGGTCGCGCTGGTTGGTGCAGCGTGCGGAGGCAGCGGGACGGGCACGGCCGGTAGCAACGCGGGGGCCGGAAACAATTCAGGAGCTGGAAACACGAGCTCGATGCCAAGTATGAACGGATCGATGGCTCATGTCGCGATCGACAGCGGCGCTCCGGGCCTTACCGCGACACTGACGGATCTCTTCGAGAACCACGTCTACCTTGCTGCCGCAGCGGTGCTCGAGGCGAAGGTCACAAAGAGCACGACATCACCGGGGTTCAAGGCCGCTGCAGGGGCGCTCGACAGCAACACCGTCGATCTCTCCAGGGCGATCGCTTCGGTCTACGGCAACGCAGCCGGCAAGCAGTTCCTGTCGCT